>NZ_JBYTST010000017.1:0-93500 GCF_058111565.1 Telluria sp. AZSoR62 | reverse complement strand
ATGTTCTTGATGTAGTCGGCGTGGCCTGGGCAGTCGACGTGCGCGTAGTGACGGTTCGCGGTTTCGTACTCGACGTGTGCGGTGTTGATGGTGATGCCGCGTGCTTTTTCTTCTGGCGCTGCATCGATCTGGTCGTAGGCTTTTGCTTCGCCGCCGAATTTCTTCGACAGGACGGTAGCGATTGCTGCGGTCAGGGTGGTCTTGCCGTGGTCGACGTGACCGATGGTGCCGACGTTGACGTGCGGCTTGGTCCGTTCGAATTTACCTTTTGCCATTTTTCGATCTTCCTTTAAATGAACTGTTTTACTTTATTTTTAACGGGGCAGGACACGCGTCCTGCCCCCGCGGTATTACTTGGACTTGGCGGTGACGATGGCGTCAATCACGTGCTTCGGAGCTTCCGAATAGTGCTTGAATTCCATCGTGTAGGTCGCACGACCCTGGGTCGCCGAACGCAGCGAGGTCGAGTAACCGAACATTTCCGACAGCGGGACTTCGGCCTTGATGATCTTGCCGCCGCCGCCCGGGATTTCGTCCATGCCCTGGACCATACCGCGACGCGACGACAGGTCGCCCATCACCGAACCAGCGTAGTCTTCCGGCGTTTCCACTTCCACGGCCATCATTGGCTCGAGGATGACTGGCGATGCTTTACGGCAGCCGTCCTTGAATGCCATCGAACCTGCCATACGGAACGCGTTCTCGTTCGAGTCGACGTCGTGGTACGAACCGAAGGTCACGGTGACTTTGACGTCAACGACCGGGTAACCAGCCAGCACGCCGGTGGTCAGGGTTTCGCGGACACCCTTTTCGACTGCAGGGATGTATTCGCGAGGAATCACGCCGCCCTTGATGGCGTCGACGAACTCGAAGCCCTTGCCCGGCTCTTGCGGTTCGATGGTCAGGACTGCGTGGCCGTACTGGCCGCGACCGCCCGACTGCTTGACGAACTTGCCTTCGACGTCGGTGACCGTCTTGCGGATGGTTTCGCGGTAGGCAACCTGTGGCTTGCCGACGGTCGCTTCGACGCTGAATTCGCGCTTCATGCGGTCGACGATAATTTCCAGGTGCAGCTCGCCCATACCACCGATGATGGTCTGGCCCGATTCTTCATCGGTACGCACGCGGAACGACGGATCTTCCTGTGCCAGGCGGTTCAGCGCCAGGCCCATTTTTTCCTGGTCAGCCTTGGTCTTCGGCTCGACAGCCTGCTGGATGACCGGCTCAGGGAAGACCATCTTTTCCAGGGTGATGACCGACGAAGGATCGCACAGGGTTTCGCCCGTGGTCGCTTCTTTCAGGCCGACCGCTGCGGCGATGTCGCCTGCGTGGACTTCCTTGATCTCTTCGCGCTGGTTGGCGTGCATCTGCAGGATACGACCCAGGCGTTCTTTCTTGCCCTTGATTGGGTTGTAGACGGTGTCGCCCGACTTGATCATGCCCGAGTAGACGCGGAAGAAGATCAGCTGGCCGACGAACGGGTCGGTCATGATCTTGAATGCCAGCGCCGAGAACTTCTCGTCGTCGGCTGCGCGGCGGGTGACCGGCTGGTCGTCCTCGTCGGTACCGCCGACTGGCGGGATGTCGATTGGCGACGGCAGGTATTCGATCACGCCGTCCAGCATGGCTTGCACGCCCTTGTTCTTGAACGCGGTGCCGCACATCATCGGGACGATTTCCGACGCGATGGTGCGCTGGCGCAGGGCGGCCTTGATCTCTTCTTCCGAGAGGTCGCCTTCGTCCAGGTACTTGTTCATCAGCTCTTCCGACGCTTCAGCGGCGGTTTCGACCAGCTTCTCGCGCCATTCGTTGGCTTGATCGACCAGCTCGGCCGGGATGTCACGGTAGTCGAACTTCATGCCCTGCGACGCGTCGTCCCAGAAGATGGCTTTCATCTTGACCAGGTCGACCACGCCCAGGAAGTTCTCTTCCGCGCCGATCGGGATCTGCAGAGGGATCGGGTTGGCCTTCAGGCGAGCGCGCATCTGGTCATAGACCTTGAAGAAGTTCGCACCGGTACGGTCCATCTTGTTGACGAAAGCCAGACGTGGGACTTTGTACTTGTTAGCCTGGCGCCACACGGTTTCCGACTGTGGCTGCACGCCGCCGACTGCGCAGTAAACCATGCAGGCGCCGTCGAGCACGCGCATCGAGCGTTCGACTTCAATGGTGAAGTCGACGTGGCCCGGGGTGTCGATGATGTTGATGTGGTGCGGCTCGAAATTGTTGGCCATACCCTTCCAGAAGCAGGTCGTCGCTGCCGAGGTAATGGTAATGCCGCGTTCCTGCTCCTGCTCCATCCAGTCCATGGTAGCGGCGCCGTCGTGCACTTCGCCGATCTTGTGGTTCACGCCGGTGTAGAACAGGACGCGTTCGGTGGTGGTGGTTTTACCAGCATCGATGTGAGCGGAAATACCGATGTTGCGGTAGCGCTCAATGGGGGTCTTGCGTGCCATAATTTTTCCTAAATCTTTGAATGGACAAAACCGGGCGGCATCTTGGAGTCAAAATGTGCCCGGCCTGAACAACAGATACTGCGGCCGCGCCCCCAGGGGAGTCTGGCCAATTGCTTAGAAGCGGAAGTGCGAGAACGCCTTGTTCGCTTCGGCCATGCGGTGCACTTCATCGCGACGCTTCATGGCGCCACCGCGCATTTCAGCCGCTTCCATCAGCTCACCGCCGAGGCGTTGTGGCATGGATTTTTCGCTGCGCTTGTTTGCGGCTTCGCGCAACCAACGCATGGACAGCGCCATACGGCGGACCGGACGAACTTCAACTGGCACCTGGTAGTTGGCGCCGCCGACGCGGCGGGACTTGACTTCCACCAGTGGCTTGGCATTGTTGATCGCGGTCACGAACACTTCCAGCGGGTCCTTGCCCGATTTGGTCTGGATGTATTCGAATGCACCGTAGATGATGTTTTCAGCGACCGACTTCTTGCCGGACAGCATCAGAACGTTGACGAATTTGGCGACATCGGTATTGCCGAATTTTGGATCTGGCAGGATCTCGCGCTTGGGTACTTCACGACGACGTGGCATTTCAATTCCTTTATCTTCAGTTGAGTGCTTTGTGGGCACTCGCGAGGGCCATCATGACCACTCACTTACTCGGCCTTCCGGCCGGCTCAACTTAACTTTTAAATGTGACCCCGGTATGACCGAGAGCAGAAATTACTTCTTCGCAGCCTTGGCACGCTTGGCGCCGTACTTCGAACGCGCCTGCTTACGGTCCTTGACGCCCTGGGTATCCAGTGCACCGCGAACCATGTGGTAACGCACACCCGGCAAGTCCTTGACACGACCGCCGCGCAGCAGGACAACGCTGTGCTCTTGCAGGTTGTGGCCTTCACCGCCGATGTACGAAATGACTTCGAAACCGTTGGTCAGGCGAACTTTGGCGACTTTACGCAGAGCCGAGTTCGGCTTCTTTGGGGTCGTGGTGTATACACGGGTGCAGACACCGCGCTTTTGCGGGCAGTTTTCCAGTGCCGGCGACTTGCTCTTCACAACCGCGGCAACGCGCGGCTTGCGAATCAGTTGATTGATGGTTGGCATCGTTCCTAATCCAACAAAGTACTACAGTTGATAACCCGGACCACTGGTCCGGGGACTGAAACCTAGTCCCGTTCGCTTGCACAGCACAGGCGACGAAAGCCACTCACCGAAGGAGCGGCTGCGAATGCGTATACGATGTGCAGAATAAAAACGAGAACTCGCGAGTATAGGCTTGATATGACCAGGGGTCAACCGCTTTGGTGGCCGGCGAGCCCGGCAGCGGGCCCTGGGGGCGGTTTACCGTGAAGGATGTGGCAAGCTTGCTACAAGTAACTGCCACCCGGCTCAGCCGTAGCCAGCGCCGGGCGGCGTTTCTGCCGATAAAGACGGCTGCCGCCAAAGTGAGCATAATAGCCGCTTTCCCCTGCCTGCCCAACCGATGTCCCGCCTGTTGCACCGCTTGCCGCCCGCCCTGCTGCGCCCCGCCAACCTCTACCTGCTGCTGAGCTATACGGTGCTGTCGGCCGTGCCCTTCGCCGGGCAACTGCTGGGCGCGCCTTTAGCCGACCCGTGGCAGCTGCTGGGCGCCGGCCTGTTCGCCTGGATCGCGGCCTGGGCCCTGTGCAAGCGTCCGGCCTGGTTCCACTGGGCGCTGCTGCCGGCCTTCCTCGCCCTGCCCACCGAGCTCTACCTGCTGACGTATTACGGCCAAGGCATCTCGACCCATCACCTGGGCGTCATCGCGGAGACCAGCCCCAGCGAGGCGCTGGAATTCCTGGGCGGGAAAGCCTGGCTGCTGGGCGTCGTCGTCATGACCGTGCTGCTGTGGTTCGGCTCGACCTGGATGGTGGCCTGCCGTACCCGCGACTTCGACTGGACCGACCGCTCGCGCTGGGTGGTGCTGGCGGCGCTGGGCAGCTGCGCGGCGGTGCTGGCCTATGGCCACAAGTATGGCGTCGCCCAGGCGGCGAAGGCCTCGGCCGGCGCCACGTCCGCCTCGTCGGCGCGGCCGCCGGCGCTGCCGCACTGGGCCAGGCTGCCCTTCGATCTCGGCATCTTCGCGCGCTCCTGGCCTTTCGGTTTGAGCGCGCGCGGCATCGACTTCTATAAAGAGCGCATCTACCTGGCGGAACTGAACCGGCGCAGCGCCGCCTTCCGCTTCGGCGCGCACCAGGCGGGCGATGCGCAGGCGCCGCAGGTGGTCGTGCTGGTGCTGGGCGAATCCTCGCGCTACGACCGCTGGCGCCTGAACGGCTACGCACGCGACACCAATCCGCTGCTGGCCAAGGAAAGCAACCTCGTCATGCTGCAGGACGTGATCACCCCGGTATCGGCCACCCGGCTGTCGGTCCCGGTGATCATTTCGCGCAAACCCGCGATGCAAAGCCTGAAAGACGGCTTCTCCGAAAAATCCATGCTGTCGGCCTTCCGGGAAGCCGGCTTCAAGACCTTCTGGATCTCCAACCAGGTCTCGTTCGGCAAGTTCGACACCCCCGTGTCGGTGTTCGCCAAGGAAGCGGACGACGTCCAGTTCCTGAACCTGGGGGGCTTTTCGGGCGCCTCGAACCACGACGACGTGCTGCTCGCGCCGCTGCGGCGCGCCATCGCCGACCCGGCGCAGAAGGTGCTGGTGGTGCTGCATACGCTGGGCAGCCACTGGAACTACGCCCACCGCTATCCCAAGGAATTCGACCGCTGGCACCCTTCGCTCACGGCCATCGCCAAGCCGGACGTCACCGACACCCGCCTCGAGCCGCAGATCAACAACAGTTACGACAGCGCGATCCTCTACACCGACTGGTTCCTGTCGAACGTGATTGGGATACTCAAGGAATCGAACCTGCCGGCTTCGCTGCTGTACGTGGCCGACCATGGCCAGACGCTCTACGACAAGTCGTGCAAGATCGCCTTCCACGGCCACAACACGCAGTACGAATTCCATATCCCGGCCTTTGTCTGGTATTCAGGCAGCTATGCCGAGCGCTTCCCGGCCAAGGTCGAGCAGCTGCAGCGCCACCGCAAGGAACGGCTCTCGACCGAGAACATGTTTCATACGGTGCTGGACATGGCCGACGTGCGCTATCCCGGCGAGCGGCTCGAATGGAGTTTCGTGAGCCCGGCATTCAAGCGCCACAAGCGCTATGTCGACAGCTATGGCTGGACCGACTACGACGACGCGACCATGCGCGGCGACTGCCGCGAGGTGATCGCGCGCGGCAAGCCGCTCAAGCGGTATTAAGGGCTCTGGCGCAATGCCAGTCGCCTTGGCGCTGCCAAGGGCCCGTAGGGTGGGCAAGTTCCTTGCCCACGCGGTGATAGTTACAGATTGAACAGCCGCACAGGCTGCATTACCGTGGTTTGAACGCGTGGGCAGAATCTGCCCACCCTACGATTGCGTAGCGATTCTCAGGTGACTTGCGTGGTGCACACCGTCCGGCTCCGGCTCGACCAGGTGCCCAGTCAGCCAGCGCGCCACCTCGGCCGCCCTGTCCTCGATCTGGGCGCCGAAGCCCTGGGTGGCCAGCAGCGCGATGCCGTTCGGGTTGCGCAGCACGCCCGGCTCCACCACCGGGCGCCCGCTGGACGTATCGATGCGCAGCGGCGCAAGCCGGCCATGCAGCAGCCGCGCCAGCACCAGGTTGTGCGAGGAGACCAGCACCAGGTCGCGCGCGCACAGGGTTTCCAGCACCGCGCAAGCAGCCGATACCGATTCCAGGTGATTGGTGCCGCGGAAGACCTCGTCGACCAGGCAGATGCCGGCCGGCGCGCCGCTCGCCTCCAGGAGCTCGCGTGCGCGCCGCAGTTCCGACATATATAGACTCTCGCCCCCGAGCAGCGAATCCTCGTTCTGCATGCTGGCCCGCACCGGCACTGCCGGCAGGCGCGCGGCTCGTGCGTAGCAGAAGCCGAAGGCGCGCGCCACCACCAGGTTCAGGCCCACCATGCGCAGGAAGGTGCTCTTGCCCGAGGCGTTCTGGCCCGAGACGAAGGCGCCCCGTCCGTCCAGCGTCAGCGACAGCGCGGTCGGCTGTTCCATCAGCGGGTGCACGCCATGCTGCAGTTCCAGCGTGCGCGCGGGCGTGCGCTCGGCCCAGCACCAGTGGTCCAGGCCGCGCAGGTGGCGCGCAAGGGACAGGTCCGCTTCCAGTTCGGCCGTGCGCAAATAGGCGGTGCGCAGGAAGTCGCGCGCTCCGTACACGGCGCGCACGGTCTTCCAGTAGCGGCGCACGTTGTAGGCGCCGAACCAGTTGAGGTAGCCCTCGCCGCCCGGCGTCATGCGCAACAGGAGCGGGCGTCCGACCCGCGTATGCAGGCGCTCGGCCGGGACTCGCGCGTCCACAAAAGGCGCCAGCAGCGGGCCACCCAACTGCGCCAGTTTGTGGCTGGCTGCCAGCAGCGCGTTGATGCTGTTCAGGGTTGCCATCCACAGCTCGATGCGGCGGTGGTAGGTGATCTGCAGCGCCATCAAGGGCGCCAGCGCGGCGATCGTCGCCATCCAGCCAAGCGGCTGCGTCGCCAGCAAGGCCAGGGATCCCAGCAGGAGCAGCGGCAGGGTCCATACCATGCGCGCCCAGGCCGGCGCTCGGGGCGCTTCGCCGCCGAACAGCAGGCCGGCCAGTTCGGTGTCGGCGTGGCGCAGCGGCAGCATGGCCGCGGTCAAGGCATCGATGCGCGCCGGATCGGCCAGCAGGTTGCGCAGTCGCTCATCCAATGCCGCGCATTCGTCATCGCCGATGCCGGCGCGCAGGCGCCGGTGCAGCATCTGGCGCCCGAAGATGCTGCTGCCCTGCGCCAGCTTGTCTTCGCAGGCTTCGAGCAGCAGGTCTTGCCAGGTCTGGTCGTCGAGCGCGGTGCGCGCGTCGTGCCCGACCTGGTGCAAACGCCCGATTTCTTCAGGGGTAAAAAAATGCGAGGGTGGCTCACGCCCGGTTGACAGCTGGAAATTATCGGGCAGCAAGCTCAACAGGGAGCCGAAGAGGGAAGCAAACTTGGGTGGCATGTGCAGGAGGATTGGCGGAGGCGACCCAGGATCTTAACAGCCCGTCCATACGGAAAATGCAAGCTTTGTCACGCGTCGGGAATCAACTGCGTACGTTCTCCAACATACCGATGTGACAACACATGGCAGCATGGACCACCGCAAGTACTCCCACAACGACCAACAAAAAGGATGGCTTCCATGAAACGCGTTCTGACCGCAAGCTTGCTCACCCTGGCCATCGGCGCCGCCTACGCTCAGCAGGGCGACGGCACCCGGGCGTCCAACCCCGCCAACACCTTCAAACCCGCGAAAGTGGAAGCCACGCCCGAGCGCATGCGCGGCATCAAGGCGCCGCAGGGCTTCGTCGTCACGCCCTTCGCCACCGGCCTGAAGAACGCCCGCATCATCGCGGTGGCGCCCAGCGGCGACATCTACGTGAGCCGGCGCGACCAGGGCGACGTCCTGATGCTGCGCGATGCGGACGGCGACGGCAAGGCCGACGGCGCCCCCATCGAGGTGGCCAACCGCGCCGGCGCCCACGGCATCGCGATCAAGGACAACAAGTTCTACCTCGTCACGGTCAAGGAACTATTCGTGGCCGACATGAAGCCGGACGGCCGCCTGGGCGACCTGAAACTGCTCATCGGCGACCTGCCCGATGCGGGCCAGCACCCGAACCGCACCATGGCCTTCGGCCCCGACGGCATGCTCTACCTGAGCGTGGGCAGCACCTGCAATACCTGCAACGAAAGCAATCCCGAGAACGCGACCATGCTGCGCATCTCGCCGGACGGCCAGCAGCGCAGCATTTTCGCGTCAAGCCTGCGCAACACGATCGGCTTCGGCTGGCATCCGCAGACGGGCGAACTGTGGGGCTTCGACCACGGCATCGACTTCCTCGGCGACGACCAGCAGCAGGAAGAAGTCAACAAGATCGAGCTGGGCAAGATGTACGGCTGGCCGCACGTTTTCGCCAAGGGCGACATCCACCCGCAAACCACCCCGGTGGGCGAGATCAGCAAGGAACAGTGGAAAGCGCGCAGCACGCCGATGGTGCTGGGCTATACCGCCCACGCGGCGCCGATGCAGATGGTGTTCGGCGCCACCGGCGGCTTCCCGCCCGACTACGCCGGCGACGCGTTCGTCACCATGCGCGGCTCGTGGAACCGCGCCCAGCCCTCGGGCTACGAGATCGTGCGCGTGCGCTTCGCCAACGGCCAACCCAGGTCGGTCGAGCCTTTCGTCACCGGCTTCCTGACCGATGGCGGCAAGACCCATATCGCCCGCCCGGTCGGCCTGGCCTTCGCCAAGGACGGCGCGCTCCTGATGGCGGACGACGCCAACGGCGTCATCTACCGCATCGCCCACAATGCCGGCAAGCCGGGCAACCTGGCTGCGACGGCGCCAGCCGGTCCGATGCGCGAGCAGGCCAACAAGGGCAATGGCGTGCCGCTGGCGAACAAGCGCGCGGAAACCGCCGCCAAGGGCACGCTGTCGGTCAGCTCCCCGAACTTCAAGGCCGGCGGCGCGATGGACCAGAAGTACAGCGAATACGCCGACGGCGTCTCGCCTGCCCTGTCGTGGGCGGCGGTGCCGAATGCGAAGTCCTACGCCATCGTGATGGAAGACCCTGATTCGAAGCCGGTCGCCCCCTTCGTGCACTGGCTGGCCTGGAATATCCCGGCGAATGTCACCAGCCTGCCCGAAGGCCTGCAGGAGCAGCCGCGCCTGACCGATCCGGAGGGCGTGCTGCAGGGGCGGAACACGCGCGGCTCGATGGGCTATTTCGGGCCGAAGCCCCCGGTGGGCGACAAGCCGCACCGCTATTACTTCCAGGTGTACGCGCTCGATACGATGCTCGAGGTGCCGTTCGGGGCGGACCGCGACACGCTGCTGCAGGCGATGCAGGGGCATGTCCTGTCCAAGGGCGAGGTGATGGGCACTTACGGGCAGAAGCAGAAGCCGCAGAAGTAAGCTGGCACGCGGCCCGTAGGGCCGTGCTTACCGCCGTGTCCGCGTACGTACGGACACCCCCATGCGGACACGCCGGACAACCTTGTCCGGCGTGTCCGTTTCCTTTTCAATCAATGACTTAGCGATTATTCAACTGCTGGCACGGATCCTGCACTAACGACCGCAAACCCGTCGTTATTGGAAACACCATGATCCGCGATACATCAGAACAAGACGCCGTCCTCACGGCAGCACCGGTCCACAAGCTCAAGCGCCGCGCCCTGTGGGTGGGCGGCGCCGTCGCCATCGTCGCCGTCACGGCCGCCGTCCTCGGCACCTGGAGCAGCAGCGAGCATTCGGTCAGCGAAAGCCGCCTGCGCATTGCCGAAGTCACCCGCGGCACCCTGGTGCGCGACGCTTCCGTCAACGGCCGCGTGGTCGCCGCCGTCAGCCCGACCCTGTATTCGACCTCCCCCGCCACCGTCAACCTGAAGGTCGCCGCCGGCGACACCGTGAAACGCGGCGACGTGCTGGCCGTGCTGGAGTCGCCCGACCTGTCCGATGAGCTCAAGCGCGAAGTGTCGAGCTACGAGCAATTGAAGGCCGAAGTGGCGCGCCAGCAGATCCTGGCGCGCAAGCAGAAACTGCTGGCCAAGCGTGAAGCCGACACCGCCGAGATCGACCGCCTGTCGGCCCAGCGCACGCTGGAGCGCTACGAGAGCGTGGCGCAGGTCGGCATCATCGCCAAGATCGACTACCAGAAAGCCAAGGACGCGCTGAACTCGGCCGAGATCCGCGCCCGCCACGCGACCCAGGCCGCCGGCCTGGAAAGCGACGACGTGCAGCTGGCCCTGCAGACCAAGGTCAACGAGCTGGAACGCCAGCGCCTGTCGATGGCCAACGCCCAGCGCCGCGTCGACGAGCTGACCGTGCGCGCGCCGGTGGACGGCTTCATCGGCACCCTCAACGTCCAGAACCGCATGGTGGTCGCCGCCAATGCGCCCCTGATGACCCTGGTCGACCTGTCCAAGCTCGAAGTCGAACTGGAAGTGCCGGAGTCGTACATGACCGACATCGGCTTAGGGCTGAACGCCGAGATCACCCTGCCGGGCGGCAAAGCCACCGGCAAGCTCTCCGCCCTGTCGCCCGAAGTCGTGAAGAACCAGGTGCTGGCGCGGGTGCGCTTCGACGGCGAGCAGCCCAAGGGCCTGCGCCAGAGCCAGCGCGTGACCGCCCGCCTCCTGATCGAAGAACGCCCGAACGTGGTGATGCTGCCGCGCGGCCCTTTTGTCGAGAGCGAAGGCGGGCGTGTCGCCTACCGGGTGGAAGACGGCGTGGCCGTGCGCACCCCGGTGCAACTGGGCGCCACCAGCATTTCCGCCGTCGAGATCCTGTCGGGCCTGAAGCCCGGCGACAAGGTCGTCATTTCCGGCACCGACACATTCAACAACGCCACCCGCGTCTCGATCAACCGCTGAACGCTTAACAAGACAAACAAAGGAGAAACCCATGCTGCGCATGACCAACCTGAGCAAGGTGTACCGCACCCACATGATCGAAACCCACGCGCTGCGCGGCTTCGAGATCGACGTCAAGCAGGGCGAGTTCGTCACCGTCACCGGCCCTTCCGGCTCGGGCAAGACCAGCTTCCTGAACATCGCCGGCCTGCTCGAAGAATTCAGCTCGGGCGAGTACATCCTCGACGGCGTCAACGTGAAGGGGCTGGACGACACCGCACGCTCGCGCCTGCGCAACGAGAAGCTGGGCTTCATCTTCCAGGGCTTCAACCTGATCCCCGACCTGAATTTGTTCGACAACGTCGACGTGCCGCTGCGCTACCGGGGCTTCAACAAGGCCGAGCGCAAGGAACGCATCGAGGACGCGCTGGCGAAAGTGGGCCTGGCCTCGCGCATGAAGCACTACCCGGCCGAGCTCTCCGGCGGCCAGCAGCAGCGCGTGGCGATCGCGCGCGCGCTGGCAGGTTCGCCCAAGCTGCTGCTGGCCGACGAGCCGACCGGCAACCTCGACACGCAGATGGCGCGCGGCGTCATGGAACTGCTGGAAGAGATCAACACGGCCGGCACTACCATCCTGATGGTCACCCACGATCCGGAACTGGCCGTGCGCACCCACCGCAACGTGCACATCATCGACGGCCAGGTCTCGGACCTGGTGCGCAAGGGCCCGACCCTGGTCGACAAGGCCCCGGTCTCGGCATAAGGAAAGCGCCATGTTCTCCTACTACTTCAAGCTTGGCCTGCGCAGCCTGCGCCGCAACCCGGCCCTGACCGCCCTGATGGTGCTGACCCTGGCCATCGGCGTGGCCGCCAGCGTCTCGACGCTGACCATCCTGCACATGATGTCGGGCGACCCGATTCCCGAGAAGAGCGACCGCCTGTTCGTGCCGCAGCTCGACAACGGCCCGCTGGAGGGCTGGGTGCCGAGCGATGGCCCCAACGACATGCAGATGAGCTATCCGGACGCCGCCAACCTGCTCAAGAGCGGCCAGGGCGAGCGCCGCACCGCCATGTACGGCGTCGAGCTGCCGGTCGAGCCGCCGCGCAGCGACATCCCCGCCTTCAATGCGCGCGGCCTGGCGCCGACGCTGGACTTCTTCGCCATGTTCAAGGTGCCTTTCCTGCATGGCCAGCCATGGACCGCGCAGGATGATGCGCGCGGCGCCGACGTCGTGGTGCTGGGCCGCGAAACGGCCGAAAAACTGTTCGGCGAAGCCAACCCGGTCGGCAAGCAGCTCATGATGAAAGGCTTCCCCTTCACCGTGACCGGCGTGATCGACACCTGGTCGCCGCTGCCGCGCTACTACAAGCTGATCGGCGGCAGCCGCTTCGGCAAGGGCGAGGAATTCTTCATTCCCTTCGCCACCGCGATTCGCCGCGAGCAGGGCCACAGCGGCAGCATGAACTGCAGCGCCAACCGCGACCCCGGCTTTGCCAACCTGCTCACCTCGGAATGCACCTGGATCCAGTTCTGGTTCGAGACCCGCAGTGCAGGCGACCGCGCCGAGCTGCAATCCTTCCTCGACAACTACGCCAGCGAACAGCGCAAGCTGGGGCGCCTGAAGCGCAATGCGCCGAACAAGCTGTACAACGTGATGGAATGGATGGAAGAGCTGAAAGTGGTCGGCAACGACAGCAAGCTGTCGGCCTGGCTGGCCTTCGGCTTCCTGGTGCTGTGCCTGGTGAACACCATCGGCCTGCTGCTGGCGAAGTTCTCGGTGCGCGCCGCCGAAGTCGGCATCCGCCGCGCACTGGGCGCCTCGCGCCGCGACATCTTCCGCCAGTTCCTGATCGAGACCGGGGTGGTCGGCCTGGCCGGCGGCGTTCTGGGACTGGTGCTGGCCTTCGGCGCCCTGGCCCTGATCGGCATGCAGAGCAAGGGGATGGCCACGATCGCGCGCATGGACTGGCAGATGCTGGTCCTGACCTTCATCATGTCCGTGGCCGCCGCCCTCGTCGCAGGCCTGCTGCCGACCTGGCGCGCCTGCCAGGTCACGCCGGCGATCCAGCTGAAATCCCAATAAGAGAGCAATCATCATGGAAATCCGTCCCATCCTGTCTGCGCTGATGCGCAACAAAACCGGCCCGATCCTGGTCGCCCTGCAGGTCGCCCTGAGCCTGGCCATCCTGGCCAACGCGCTGCACATCGTGAACGAGCGGCGCGAGATGGCCGCCCGTCCGTCCGGCCTCTCGGACGAAGCGGCGACCTTCTACTTCACGGTGCGCAACCTGAACAAGGACGGCCCCGAGCAGCAACTGGCCACGATGAAGCGCGAAGCGGACGTGCTGCGTGCGGTGCCGGGCGTGGTCTCGGTCGCCAACGTGACCCAGATGCCGATGTCGCGCGACGGCAGCACCAGCAGCATCGCCATCGACAAGCGCCAGGAACGCCAAAGCGCCCCTGCCGGCATGTACATCTCGGGCGACTCGCTGGTCAAGACCTTCGGCCTGAAGCTGGTCGAAGGCCGCGACTTCCTGCCGCAGGACTACAAGGAGGTCAACGAGAACGAAAACCGCGAGGTGCCGCCGACCCTGATTATCACCAAGCCGCTGGCCGAGAAGCTGTGGCCGGGCCAGCCGGCGGTCGGCAAGACCCTGTACTTCGGCACCGGCGAGGACGCCCAGGGCAGCCAGGTCGTCGGCGTGGTCGAGCGCCTGCAGACCGCGCACACCGAAGTGGGCGAGACCGGCGATTTCTCGGTGCACGTGCCGGCGCGCCTGTACGGCAATCCCGGCGCGCTGTACGCCATCCGCACCGAGCCGGGCCAGCGCGACCGCGTGATCAAGGAAGCGGAAGAAGCGCTGCGCAAGTCGTCCGCCACCCCGATGATCCTGCAGACCAAGACCACCGAAGAAGACCGCAAGGACCGCTACCGCGCCGACGTCGCGCTGTCGTGGATGCTGATCACGGTGAGCGTGCTGCTGCTCCTGATTACCTGCTCGGGCATCGTCGGCATGGCCAGCCTGTGGGTCACCCAGCGCCGCAAGCAGATCGGCGTGCGCCGCGCCCTGGGTGCGCGCAAGCTCGACATCCTGCGCTATTTCATTACCGAGAATTTCATGATCACCAGCGCCGGCGTGTTCGGCGGCGTGCTGCTGGGCCTGAGCCTGAACCACCTCCTGGTGACCCGGCTCGAAATGGCGCGCCTGCCGGTGCACTACCTGGTCGGCGGCGCGGTCGTGTTCTGGGCGCTGGGCATCCTGGCAGCCTACGGTCCGGCATGGCGGGCGGCAAGCATTTCGCCGGCCACCGCTACCCGAAGTGCTTGAGGACTTTCAGCCAATGGTATCCTTGCGCCCATGCCCACTGTACTGATCATTGACGACAACGCCGCGGTCGCGATCGCGCTCGAGGTCCTGTTCTCGCTCCACGACATCGCCGCCCTGCGCGCGAGTTCGCCGGAGGAAGGACTGGACATCCTCGGGCGCGAAGCCGTGGACCTGGTGATCCAGGACATGAACTTCACGCTTGAGACCACGTCGGGCGAGGAAGGGGTGGCGCTGTTCCGCGAGATCCGCAAGCGCCACCCGGACCTGCCGGTGATCCTGCTTACCGCCTGGACCCATCTGGATGCGGCGGTGGAGCTGATCAAGGCCGGCGCGGCCGACTACCTGTCCAAGCCCTGGAACGACGAGCGGCTGATCACCACGGTGACCAACCTGATCGAACTGGGCCAGGCCAACCGCGCGCTGAACACGCGCCTGCAGCGCGAGCGCCGCGCCAAGCGCGAGCTGGAACAAGGCTTCGACTTGCGCGGGCTGGTCTGGCAAGACCCGGCCACCGAGCGCGTGCTGCACCTGGCCTGCCAGGTCGCGCGCTCGGACATCCCCGTGCTGATCACCGGCCCGAACGGCACCGGCAAGGAGCGCATCGCCGAGATCATCCAGGCCAATTCGCCGGTGGCCGACGGTCCCTTCGTGGTGCTCAACTGCGGCGCCCTGCCTTCGGAACTGATCGAGGCGGAGCTGTTCGGCGCCGACGCCGGGGCGTACACCGGCGCCTCCAAGGCCCGCGAAGGCAAGTTCGAGGCGGCCGATGGCGGCACCCTGTTCCTGGACGAGATCGGCAACCTGCCGCTGGCCGGGCAGATGAAACTGCTGCGCGTGCTGGAAACCGGGCGCTTCGAACGGCTCGGCTCGAACCGCGAGCGCCAGGTCAAGGTGCGCGTGATCAGCGCCACCAATGCCGACCTGGGTGCGATGATCCGCGCCGGGACCTTCCGCGAAGACCTGTTCTATCGCCTGAACGTGATCGAGCTACGCCTGCCGCCGTTAGCTGCGCGCCCCGGCGACATCCTGCCGCTGGCACTGTCCTTCCTGCGCGGGAAGACGCTGCACCCGCTGGCCGAGTCCGCGCTGCTGGCCCATGCCTGGCCGGGTAACGTGCGTGAACTGAAGAACGTGATGGCGCGCGCCAGCCTGCTGGCGCAAGGCGATGTCATCAAGGCGCTTGATCTGGGCTTGCCGGTATCGGCGGCAGCCAGCCAGGATGCGGAGCCCGACCGCGAGGCCATCGTCCAGGCGCTGGCACGCGCCGGCGGCGTGGTGGCGCAGGCGTCCAGCGAACTGGGGCTGTCGCGCCAGGCCCTGTACCGGCGCATGGAGCGGCTCGGGATCGCCAGGCCCGCATGAAGGGCAAGGGCTTCCGGCTTTCGCTGGTTACGCGCTGGTCGGCGCTGGTCGGCACCCTGCTGGCGCTCGGCATCCTCATTGCGCTCGGGCTCGAGCACTTCTTCCCCGATCACCCGGTCCTGGTCTTCTTCGGCTGCCTGCTGGCGATCGTCCCGATCGCCATCATTACCATCCGCTCCCAGATCCAGCCGATCCTGTCGCTGTTCCGCGCCCTGGAGGGCACGGTGGCGAGCTACCGCGACGGCGATTTTTCCTTCAGCCTGCACTGGCCGCAGAACGACGAGCTGGCCGACCTGATCGCCGCCCACAATGAACTCGGCCACGTGCTGCGCGAGCAGCGCCTGGGCCTGGTGCAGCGCGAACTGCTGCTCGATACCATGGTGCAGAACACGCCGGTGGCCATGCTGCTGGTAACCGACTTCGCGGCGAACGCCGGCACCATCGTCTACGCCAACCTGGCCGCGCGCAAGCTCCTGTCCGAGGGGCGCAAGCTCGAAGGCCACCAGCTGGGCGACGTGCTCGACACGGCCGCCCCGGCACTGAAGGAAGCGCTGGCGCGCGGCGGCGACGGCCTGTTCACCGCCGGCGAGGGCGAGGACGAAGAGGTCTACCACCTGGCGCGCAGCAGCTTCACCCTCAATGGCCGGCGCCACGAGCTGCTGCTGCTGCGCCACCTGACCACCGAACTGCGCCGGCAGGAAGTGCAGACCTGGAAAAAGGTCATCCGCGTGATCAGCCATGAACTGAACAATTCGCTGGCGCCGCTCACCTCGCTCGCCCATTCGGGCGCGGAACTGGTGCGGCGCGGCCAGACCGAGCGGCTGCCGCAGATCCTGCAGACCATCGGCGAGCGCACCCGCCACCTGGAAACCTTCATCCTCGGCTATGCACGCTTTGCCAAGCTGCCCACGCCACGCCTGGAAGCGCGCAGCTGGGATGTCTTCGTCGACCGCCTGGCGGACCAGGTGCAATTCAGGCTCAGCGGTGAGCTGCCCCAGGAGCCGGCCTGGATCGACGCCGCCCAAATGGAGCAGGCCCTGCTCAACCTGCTCAAGAACGCCCACGAATCGGGCTCGCCGCCGGAAGACGTCGAACTGCAGGTGCGCCGGGTACAGGATGCGCTGCGCATCGACGTGCTCGATCGCGGCGCCGGCATGAGCGAGGCCGTGCTGACCAATGCGCTGGTGCCCTTCTATTCGACCAAGCGCAGCGGCACCGGCCTGGGGCTGGCGCTGGCGCGCGAGATCGCCGAAGCGCACGGCGGGCGCATCACGCTGGCCAACCGCGAGGGCGGCGGCCTGGCTGTCACCCTGATCCTGCCCCCAGTCACCATGAAAGGCTCGTAACATGCTCAACATCGTCGGCAAGGACAGCTCGATCAACGTGCGCAAGGTGCTGTGGACCTGTGCGGAACTCGGCCTGGCGTTCGAGCGCGAAGACTGGCATCCCGGCCATGCGGCGCTCAATCCGAATGCGCTGGTGCCGGTGCTGGTCGATGACGGCTTCGTGCTGTGGGAATCGAACACGATCTGCCGCTACCTCTGCACCCAGTACGGGGACGGCGCCCTGCTGCCGCATGACGCCCAGGGCCGCGCCCGCGTCGAGCAGTGGATGGACTGGCAGGCGACCGACCTGAACACGGCCTGGCGCTACGCCTTCATGGCGCTGGTGCGGCACAGTCCCGCCTACCAGGACCCGGCGCAAGTCCAGGCCAGCATCGCCGCCTGGAACCGGCACATTGCCATCCTCGATGCGCAGCTGGGCGCGACCGGCGCCTATGCCACGGGCGCCAGCTTCACGCTGGCCGACGTCGTGCTGGGCCTGTCGGTGAACCGCTGGATGATGACGCCGATGGACAAGCCGGACTTGCGCAAGGTGGCGGCCTACTACGACCGCCTGGCCGAGCGGCCGGGTTTCCGCACCTACGGGTGCAACGGCGTGGCCTGAACGCCTCTGGTAAGATCGGCTTTCACTGCAGCGCCACCGCCATGCCACCTTCGTACGCCCGCATCGATCCCCGCTTCGCCCAGCCCGGCCACCCGCCCGCCACCATCGACGAGTTCGACGGCGTGCGCTTCCTGCATCTCGGCACTTCCTGGGTGCAGGGCGCCATGCGGCTGGCCAAGCCCGATGCGATCGAGCTGGAATACGTGCAGCTGATGATGATGTGGACGCTGTTCAAGGACGCGCCCCGCCACATCGTGCAGCTGGGACTGGGCAGCGCGGCGCTGACCAAGTTCAGCTACACCCGCTTTCCCGACGCGCGCGTGACGGCAGCCGAGCTCAATCCGAACGTGATTGCCATCTGCCGCGCCCTGTTCGGGCTGCCGGAGAACGATGCGCGCCTGGACGTGCGCGAGACGAACGCCCTCGATTTCGTGCTCGACCCGGCGAACCATGGCCAGGCCGACGTGCTGCAGGTGGATCTGTACGACCAGGAAGCCCGCGGCCCGGTGCTCGACTCGCTCGCGTTCTACCAGGGCTGCCACGACTGCTTGACGCGCGATGGGATCATGACCGCCAACGTGTTCGGGGACGTCAACCGCTACGACACCAGCCTGGCCACCATGCAGCAGGTGTTCGACGCGGTGGTCTGGCTGCCCGAGGTGCACGACGCGAACATCGTCGTCCTCGCCTTCAAGGACGCGCCCCAGCTCGACTTCTCGCTGCTCTACGAGCGCGCCGCGGAACTCAAGCGGCGACTGAACCTGCCCGCCAGGCAGTGGGTGGACGGCCTGAAGGAGTGGATGCAGGACCACGCTTGAGGCGCGGCCGGCCCGTCCTTACTGCATGCCCAGGGCCTGGTCGGCCTTGGCCAGGTTGGCGCGATAGCCCGCCACCACCTTGTCGCCCTTGCGCTGCGCTTTGGCCAGCGCGATCGCCTTCATGAACTGCGCCTTGGCTTTGGCCGGGTGTCCGGTCGCCAGCAGCACTTCGCCATAGCTGTCCTGCACGTTGTCGGACAGGCTGTACTTGCCGGCGTTCGCTTTCATCAGGCGCTCTGCGAGCAGCGGCTGCTTGCGCGGCCCAAGCAGCTCGTAGCCAAGGCGGATTACTGCGCCTATGGGCTGCGCATGCCGCTGCCGCTGTCGACCCCGCGCACCGTCATGGTCAACAACTATCCAAGCGACTGGCAGGCACGCTATGCGAGCGAAGGCTACCTGGCAGTCGATCCCACCGTGGCCCATGGCGCCGTGTCCCTGCTGCCCTTGCGCTGGAGCGAAGCGCTGTTCGCCGGGGCGCGGCCACTGTGGGAAGAGGCACGCGGCCACCAGCTGCGGGTGGGCTGGGCCCAGGGCTCGCGCACCGCCGACGGCGCGGCCGGCATGCTGACCCTGGCGCGCTCGCACGACGCGCTCTCGGACGCCGAGCTGCACACCAGCGAAGGCAGCATGTCGTGGCTGGCCCATGCCACGCACGAGGCGATGGTACGGCTGCACCGTCCGGTGGCGGCGCCGGCAGCCCTTACCGCACGCGAAGCCGAAGTGCTGCGCTGGATGGCGACGGGAAAACCTCGAACGAGGCGGCGCAGATCCTCGGGCTGTCCGAACGGACCGTCAACTTCCACGTTGCGAATGCGATGGCCAAGCTGGGCGCGGCCAACAAGACCGCCGTCGTCGTCAAGGCGGCGCTGCTCGGGCTGCTCTAGGCGTTTCGTTCACTCCCCTTCCCTCTTGCCGGGGCCGGCGTCCGCGCCTGCCATTGCGGCGCACCGCCGCCAATCGTTCTAGCACAAGCGCCCGTTGCGTTCCATTCGTCCTCCATAAATCCGATAAATCGCGAAAAGTGTTGCGTATTGCACAGTTGACACTTGTACTTACAGAAATATTTGTAGAGAATCAAGACGCAGTAGCTATAGGAGACATGGTTTTCGTGATGGCGTGATTTAACTCTACAAAGGGAACAAGATGGTGAATCAACCGAAGAAACGGGTATTGCTGGCGACCGCACTGGTATCGGCGATGGCAACGGCGTTCGCACAGGAAGCGGCGACGACCGAAAAGGAAGTGTCGACGGTGGTGGTGCTGGGTTCGCGCACCCAGGCCAAGACCGCACTGGACACCGCCGTGCCGGTGGGCCTGATCAGCGCCAAGGACCTGCAGTCGGCCGGCTCGCTCGAGCTGGGCAAGGTGCTGCAGGATCTCGACCCGTCGTTCAACTTCACGACCACCTTCATCAGCGACGGCACCGACATCATCCGCCCGGCGACGCTGCGCGGCCTTGGCCCTGACCAGCTGCTGGTGCTGGTGAACGGCAAGCGCCGCCACCAGCAGGCCCTGGTCAACGTGCAGCAGACCATCGGCCGCGGCTCCGCCGGCACCGACATCAACGCGATTCCCCTGTCCGCCATCCAGTCGATCGAGGTGCTGCGCGACGGCGCCGCCGCCCAATACGGCTCGGACGCGATCGCCGGCGTGATCAACATCGTCCTCAAGAAGGGCGCCACCGATACCCTGTTCTCCGCCAGTGCCGGCACCACCAAGGAAGGCGATGGCGACACCTATACCGCCAGCGCGCACAAGGGCATCGCCCTCGGCGCCGACGGTGGCTACCTGAACCTGTCGGTCGAAGGCCGCCGCCGCAACGAGACCAACCGCGCCGGCGTCGACACCCTGCGCGTGAACCCGCCGCGCGTGACCCAGCGCATCGGCGACTCGCTGGCCAAGGACGCCTACCTGTGGCTCAACGCCGGTCTGCCGGTCGGCGGCGGCGAGCTGTATGTGTTCGGCGGCGCCTCCAAGCGCACCGGCGACTCGTCGGGCTTCTACCGCTCGGCGGGCGACGCGCGCAACGTGCCGTCGGTGTACCCGAACGGCTTCCTGCCGAACATCATCACCACCGTCAAGGATGCCTCGCTCGGCGTCGGCTTCAAGCACGACCTGGCGGGCGACTGGGCCGTGGACCTGAGCGTGAACCACGGCCGCAGCGAACTCGGTTTCCACGAGCGCAACTCGATCAACGTCAGCTATTTCTACGAGACCGGCAGCTCGCCGCTCGAAGCCGACACCGGCAAGCTGAAATTCGACCAGACCACCCTGAACCTGGACTTCAAGGGTTCGGTCGATTTCGCCGGCGCGCCGCTCTACATCGGCACCGGTTTCGAATGGCGCCGCGATAACTACCAGATCGTCGCGGGCGACCCGGTGTCCTACCAGTACGGCCGCACCAACAACCCGGCCATCGTCATCCGCGACCAGTCGGGCGGCATCGCGGCTTCCGGCATCCAGGGCTTCCCGGGCTACACCCCGGGCACCGAAGTGGACGACGGCCGCCACAACACCGCCTACTACGTCGACCTCGAGCGCAAGTTCGGCGACACGATGTCGCTGGGCGGCGCCCTGCGCCACGAACGCTATTCGGACTTCGGCAACACCACCATCGGCAAGCTGAGCTTCCGCTACGACCCGTCGCGTACCGTCGGCGTGCGCGCCAGCGCCTCGACCGGCTTCCGCGCGCCGGGCGTGCAGCAGAAGTTCTACAGCTCGGTGTCGACCAACCTGAACTCGGCCGGCGTGCTGACCGAAACCCTGACCGCGCGCGAGAACAGCGCCGTGACCCGCGCCTTCGGCATCGCGCCGCTGCAGGAAGAAACCTCGAAAAGCGCCAGCATCGGCATGATCCTGCGCCCGACCCCGAGCTTCTCGGTGACGGCCGACCTGTACCGCACCAACATCGACGACCGCATTGTCTTCTCGAGCAATATCGCACCCGAGTCGGGCGCCTGCCTGACCGCTGCGGCCTGCCCGATCAAGGCCATCCTCGATCCGCTGCGCGTGGGCCAGGCCCAGTTCTTCACCAATGCGATCGACACCTCGACCACCGGCTTCGACCTGGTGGCCCAGCACACCTCGCGCTGGACCGGTTCGACCCTGGTGCTGTCCGGGCAGCTCGGCTTCAACCGCACCGAGGTGAAGGACCGTAAATCGCAATCGGCGGTGCTGACCGGCACCCAGCTGTTCGACGACACGCAAGTCACGCTGATCGAGAAAGGCCAGCCGCGCCAGCACCACGTGGTGGCAGCCGACTACACGACCGGCCCATGGAACGCGACCGTGCGCGCCAACTACTTCGGCGAAGTCGAAGGCCAGGGCTTCACCCCGGGCTTCATCCAGACCTGGGAAGCGAAGTGGATCGTCGACCTGACCGCGCGCTACAGCTTCAACAAGAAGCTGAGCCTGTCGGCCGGCATCAACAACCTGTTCGACACCTATCCGACCAAGTGGGATCCGGTCAAGGCGGCGCCGTTCCCGCAGCTGGGCTTTACCTACTGCTGGGAGACCTGCCCGTTCGGTATCAACGGCCGCTCGATGTACGCGAAGGTGGATTACGCGTTCTGATGCCGGTACACGCCTGACGTAGTCGATGGCCGGCTTTGCCGGCCATTTTTTTTGCCTGCCCCAGCGGCGTGGCAAGCGAGCGCCACCCGGCAGTTTTTCGGATTAGCATCGGTCATCATAGTTGTAATTTTATTATGAAAATGATGCCCATCCCCAGCCTACTCCATCGCACAGCCGGCTTTACGCTGATCGAAACGACTGCCGTCATCGCCATCGTGGGCGCCATGGCTGCCGCCGCACTGCCCAGGATGACCGAGCTGGCGGGCGACGCGCGCCACGCCGCGCTCCAGCAGGCGCGGGCCTCGCTGTCCACCGTGGCGACCATGTCGCATGCAAAGTTCCTGATCAACGGCCAGGCGGCGCAGACCTTCCAGGACAGCACGGTGCCCCTGGTGCACGGTTATCCGGCAGCGAGCCAGGCAACTGCCGAGGCGGCGGGACTGGGCGAAGGCTTCGTGGTCCTTGCCCAGCGGTCCAGCCCTGGCGCCATGCTGCTGGTGCCGAAAGACCTCGCCGGCAGCGCCCGGGCGGCCGACTGCTTCCTCGTCTACGAACAGGCGTCGGCCGCCAGGCCGGTACCGCGGATCAGCCTGGGCGGCAATGCGCGCCCCGAGACCTGCATCTAGCAATACGACACTGCCGACCCGCCGACACCGGATTCAGCGGCGCTCGCGCCACCACAGCAGCAGCATCGCCAGCGCAAACACCAGCGCGAACGGCCAGGCCGGGACGGCGCGCGCAGCCCCCGCCAAAGCCTTGCCCGGCGTACGGGCGGCGTAGCGCGCAGTCGCATCGCGACGTTGCGCCGCTTGCCAGTGAGGCCAGTCGTTCGGGGCGTAGACATACACCGCGTGCGCGCCGGCTTTCGCATCCTGCACTTCCAGCCAGCCCGATTTCTCCGGCCACACGGCCACGCAGGCGGCGTCCGTGCGCGGCGCCCAGGTGCGCGTGAGTTTCAGGTCCGGGAAGACCACGTCGCCTTTCACGCCGCGCGCGCATAGTTCCATGCGTTGTCCCGGCAGCGGCAGCTCTTCCGGCTCCAGCCATTCGATCTCGCGCGGATCCTCGACGCCTACGCGGTCGAGCACGCCCTGCCACCACAGCGCCAGCGCCTGCGGCTCGGCGATCGCGTGGCGATGCCAGTCGCTGGCGCCGAGCCAGGCGATGCGACCCTTCTGCCAGGACCGGGTCCAGACCAGGTTATCGGAGCCAGTCCACGGGCCGGCCTGGCGCGCCCCGGGATTGAGCGGTGCTACCGGCAATTCGAATGGCGCGTCGATCTTCTTGCCCGCAGCTTGCGCCTGCAGCGGCAAGCCCAGCGTGCGCGACCAGACGCCGGGATCGTTGGCATTCGCGCCCAATACCAGCAGGGGCAAGCCGCCTGCCACGCGTCCGAGCAAGGCGGAGCGTTCGCCGGCGCCAAGGCGCTCGAACCAGGCGGCGTCGATCACCAGGAGGTTCGGCGCCTTCATCTCTTGCGCCGGCAGCTCGGTGCGGGTGATCGCGCGTCCCAGCACCACCTGCCAGTCGAGCAGCGCGCCGCTGCCGGCCAGCAGTTCGTTGAGGGTGCGCAGGTCGAAGGACGGCGCGCCGAAGCGGCCCTGCACCTGCAGGATGGCCGGCTCCGTGATCGTCAGCGGCACCGGGCCTTCGGCGACGGTTTTCCCGGCAGCGTCCAGCAGGCGCGCCTTGAGCACGACACGCTCGGCCAGCGGCGGCAGCCAGTTCACGGCCAGTTCGCCCGTGCCTCGTGCTTCCGCAATGACCTGCCCGTTCTCGGCCAGCAGCTGCAGGCGCGCCTCGCGCTGGTCCTCGCGCTGCACGCGCAATGTGAACGTGCGGCCGAGCGCGAGCTGGCGCGGATATACGAGGCGCAGCGTGCCGCCCTCGGGGCGCTGCCACTGCAGCGGCAGCGCCGGCAAATCGTTCCACTGCGCGGCGCGCAGGCCGTCGCCCTTGACGGCTAGCGCACGCACGCCGTCCAGCATCGGGGCCGGGGCATCCGGATCGAGCGTGAGCGTCCTGCCCGCATCGCCCGGCAGGCGGATGCCGGCGGCGAACAGGCCAAGGCTTGCCGCCGCCACCAGCACCAGCAGCAGGTCCAGCCACTGGCGGCGCCATGCATACAGTCCCGCACTTGCAAGGCCTGCCGCGCCCACCAGCGCCAGCATGAGATTGGTGCTCATCGTGAAGTTCATGGTGTTGCTCCTTCACGCCAGGCGCGCACGAAAGGCGTCTTCACCGTCGGGCGGGCCTGCAGCAGCACTTGTCCCTGGCCTGCGGCCTGGCGCAGCCAGGCACGCAGCACCGGACGGCAGGCAAGGCAGCCATCGGCCACGTCCTGGATGGCGCCCTGGGCCGACAGGCGCTGGTCGTCCTCCACGATGCGGGTGCGCACCCAGTCGTGGGCGGCGCGGGTCCACAGCGCCGGCAGCGGGCCGCTGCCCGACAGCGCGCTTACCAGCAATTGCACGTCTTCCGGCACGCGCTGCTCCGCCCCGCCCTGTTCGCGCCGGTAGCTGGCGGTGCCATCCATCTCGCCGGTCATGCGCTTTTCTTCCTTGATCGGCGGCGGCACGAAGGCGGTCTTGTGCAGGTAGATGCGCTCGGCCTGCTGCAATTCCTTGATCGCTTCCAGCGCCTTGTGCTCGGGCGCCAAGGCCACCTTGGGCGTGATTGCGCGCAGCGCCTTTTCGGCATCCCACATCGCCATCAGCGCGCGGCGCAGCACTTTCTTGGTGTCTTCGTCGTAGAGCGTGGCGTTCTCCGCCTCGTCGTGGGCGTGGCCATACTGGTGCAGGATGTCCTGGTTACCGCCCTCCTCCGCTCCATGGTCGTCCTCCTCGTCGCCATCGGCGAACAGCGACGACTCCTCGCCCAGGAACTGGCCGTAGCGGCGGCGCAGCGCGCCCTGGTCGGCGGCGATCTTCTGGCTGCGCTCGAGCACCGCATCCTTGCTCATTTTCGTCGTGCGCATGTCGGCGATGAGCTGCTCGGTATCGATGATGATCTGGCGCTGGCTGCGCAGGCTCTGCGGCTTGACCAGCATCGGCATGGCGGCGCTTTCTTCTTCCGCGGCTTCCGGCGGGGCCGGCAGGCGCAGCGTGTAGGTGGGCGACTGCACCGTGTGCGGGCGGCCCGCATTGTCGGCGGCGCGCACGAAGAAATACAGCTCGTCGCCGGGCTCCATGCCCAGTTCCGCCAGCGACCAGGCCTTCGACCAGTTGCGCTGCTTCGGGTCGGGCGAAGCCGGCAAAGGCATCTCGCGGTCGGTAAAGCGGATGTTCTCGCCGCTGCCGCGCGCCAGCGTCATGTGCAGGGTGGCGCGCCGTACCTGGTAGTCGTCGCTGACCTTCACGCCCATTGCGGCGCTGGTGGCCGTATCGAGTAATTCCTGCACCATCTGGGTCGGCGCGGTGATCGCGATCTCCGGCGGCGCATCCGGCGTGACCTTGACCGTGAAGCGCTTGCCGCGCCAGCGCCAGAACACCGATTCCGTCGCGGTCCAGCGCGCACAGTCTTTGCCGGGCTTGAGCACCTGGCCGTTGCTGAGCTCGACCGTCTCTTGCGGGGTGGCGTCGTCCTTCAGGCACCAGGTGATCACGGTCTGCTCGGGCACCTGCAGGTCGCGCGGGGCCGATTCGATGGCTTTCACGCCGGTGTAGGCCGGGGGCGCGGTGCGCACCACCAGCTGGCCGACCGCAGGAGCGGAGACCGCTGCCGGAAGCTTGCCGGATGGGGCAACGGGAGCCTGCGGCGCGGCGCCGGAGAACCAGACGGCGGCGGCCAGCGCCAGACTCGCCAGCAGCCAGGGCCAGCCCGCCTTCACGCGGCCGCGGACGATACGGCGCAACTGTCGGCTGGTCAGGCTGGCATCGAGCCGGTCGAGCAGGCGGCGGCGCTGGAGCTGGGCGACCGGTGTGGCCGCATGCTCGAGCAGCGCGCTGCTGTCTTCCATTTCCGGCACGGCGCCGTCCAGCCAGCCGGTCCAGGCATAGCCGACCTGGCGGCGCAGGATGGCCCAGTCCCAGGAGCACCACGCGATCCAGGCGATCAGGCCCGGCGCCGAGCGGATGAACAGCCATGGCAGCGCCCCGGCGATCCACAGCGGCAGCCGGCGCAGCTGGGCGGCGCGCCAGACGCGCCGGACAATCTCAGCGCCTTCTTGCATGCGTCAAGACCCTTTCGAGTACGAACAAGGCCACCAATGCGGCCATCAGGATGTCGCGCAAGGCGCCGCTCGCCGCCAACACCGGCGCTGCGGGCGTTGCCGCGAACACGCGCGAAGGCATGGTGTAGGCAGGCGGGCCCGCATGCAGGCGCTGCCAGTTGTCGAGCAGCACGCGCGCGGCGTCGGCCGTGGCCGGCGGCCAGGCGGCGGAATGCCAGAGGCGCCCCTGAGGGCTGTCCGCGTAGCGCATGCCGTCGACCTGCGGGGCGGTGCGCAATGCGGGGAAAGCGGCGGCATTGGCCACGAGCCAGAGCGGCGCGCGCAGCGAGGGCGGCGGCGCCTCGGCCCGGTCCCAGACGATCAAGCCGGTCTTGGCGCCCGGCGCCGCGTCGACGGTCGCGCCGGCGGCGGCGAAGACGCGGCGCCACTGCTCCGGGCGCTCGCTGGCGATGTACACATGGCGCGCGCCGGCCGGCGCCGGCCGCGCCAAGGTGCGCAGGTCGATCCTGCGCCTGAATTCGGGAGTCAAAGCCGGCATCGGGATGTCGCCCAGCACCAGCAGGCGCGCATCGGGCCGCCATTCGCGCTCGTGGGTGCGCAGCCAGCCGATGGCTTGCGCGGCGGGCAGGCTGACGCGGTCCGCCTCCTGCAGCCCGGCCTGTCCCACCTGGCGCTCGACCCATGCCTGGTCGGTGTCCGCCGCCACGATGACGGTGTCGCCGCGCCAGGGCAGGACCGGGTCGGCCAGCCAGGCAATGGCGCAGGCCAGCAGCAGGCAGCGCACCAGCAGCAGGAACAGGTCGTTCCAGCGCCATGCGCGGGTCTGGCGCGGCTCGGCGCGCGGCAGGAAGCGCGCGGTCGCGAGTGGCTCGGCCTTGTGCTGCTCGCGCTTGCGCCGGTGCCACCAGATCGGCAGCAGCAGGATGGGCAAGGCGAACCACCACAGGGCGTTCATGGACGGCTCCCGGGCCGGCGCAGCCAAAGGCGCAGCACCTCGCCCGGCGGCTGTTCGATGCGCGCCGCCACCAGCGGAATGTCGCTCTTGCGGCATTGCGCCGTGACCTGGGTGAAGTACTCGTCGCGGTTGCGGCGGTAGCCTTCCTGCAGGTCGGCGCCGAAGCGGAATACGCCGCTGCCCTGCTCGGGGTCGCGGTAGGCGGGCGTGGCCGAAAAACTGGCGTCCACTTCGGCCTGGGTCTGCAGGCAGAGCACGCGCACGTCGTGGCGCATGCCACGCAGGCGCAGCAAGGCTTGGGACAGTGGCGAAGGCCAGTCGAGCAGGTCGCTGGCCGCGAAGATCACGCTGGGCGATTGGGCGAAATGCAGGCTGGCGCGCAGGGTATCGGCATCGGGCAGGTCGCCGGCGGCCTGCACGCGGCTCAGCTGCAGCAGCACGCGCTGCAGGTGGCGCGGGCCGCGCAGGGCGGGCGTGAACTGCACCTTGCCTTCATTGAGGATCACCAGGCCGAAGGCATCGCCCTGGCGCTGGGCGATGGCCGCCACGCAGCCGAGCAGGGTGCGTGCATAGGCCAGCTTGTCGACGCCTTCCACACTGCGGCTGGGCTCGAGCATCGAGGCGCTCGCGTCCAGCACCAGCCACACGGCCACGTGGCTGTCGCGTTCGGCCTCGCGCACATAGTAGCGGTCGGCGCGCGCCAGCAGCTTCCAGTCGACCCGGCGCCACTCGTCCCCGGGCGCATAGGCCCGGTATTCCGAGAATTCGACGCCGGCCCCGCGCTCGCGCCCGGCATGGATGCCGTGGCCGAGCCCCGCCAGCACATGGCGGATCACGAGGTCGAGGTTCTGCGTGTGCGCGATCAGCGCGGTCTTCGCCAGCGACAAGATCAGTCGACCCGGATCTCGTTACGCAGCGCGTGCAGGATGTCGGCAATGGCCACGCCGTCGGCTTCCGCCTCGAAGTTGCGCAGCACGCGGTGCGCCAGCACCGGCAGCAGCATGGCCTGGATATCGTCGCGCGTGACCGCCAGGCGGCCCTGCATCAGGGCGCGCGCCTTGGAGGCCAGCACCAGCGCCTGGCCGGCGCGCGGACCGGCGCCCCAGCCGACGTGCTGCTTGACCGCCGATACGGTAGTCTCGGACGGGCGGGTCGCGCGCACCAGGCGGGTCGCGTAGCGCAGCAAGTGCTCGCCGATCTCGATGTCGCGCACCAGCTGCTGCAGGCGCAGCAGGGTTTCCACCGTCATGGCCGGCTCGGCGTCATCCAGGCCAGCGTGGGTGGTGCGCGAGACCATCATGACTTCTTCGTCTTCGGTCGGGTAGGCGACGTCGATGCGCAGCAGGAATCGGTCGAGCTGGGCTTCCGGCAGCGGATAGGTGCCGGCCTGCTCGATCGGGTTCTGCGTGGCCAGCACGAAGAAGGGCCGCGGCAGCTTGTGCGTGGTGCCGGCAAAGGTCACCGCGCGCTCCTGCATCGCTTCCAGCAGGGCCGACTGGGTCTTGGGCGGGGCGCGGTTGATCTCGTCGGCCAGCAGCACCTGGGTGAACACGGGGCCCTGCTGGAAGCGGAACACGCGCTGGCGCGTCGTGGTGTCTTCTTCCAGGATCTCGGTGCCGACGATATCGGACGGCATCAGGTCGGGGGTGAACTGCACGCGGCGGAATTGCATGTCGGTGGCTTCGGCCAGCGATTTCACCAGCAGCGTCTTGCCCAGGCCCGGCACGCCTTCGACCAGCGCGTGGCCGCCGGCCAGCAGGCAGGTCACGAGCAAATCGACCACGTTTTCCTGGCCGATGATCACGCGCGCCATGCTTTCCTTCAGCGCGCCGACTGCCGCCGTCAAGCTGGCGATTTCCGCCTCGTTCCACTCTACTGCATGTCGTTGCGCCACTGCTTATGCTCCCAACGCGTATTGAATGATGTTGACCGCGAAGCGGGTGTTGTCGACCGCGAGGAACCGCTTGTTGCGGAAGTCGTAGTCCCACTCGCATCCGTAGTCCTTGTTCGAATACAGCAGGCGCACGCGCCCGCCGAATTCGATGGCCTTCAGGTATTCGTGCACCAGGTCGTCGCCCCAGCCATTGAGTTCGCCCGAGGTGGTGGGCGGGCCGTCGAACTTGAAGAAGCACGAATACAGCGGATGCGTATTCGGGATCTTCCTCAAAGCCGAGGCCCCGAAGATCTTGGTCATCTCGGCCTCGAAGGACTTGGCGAACAGGCCGTCGATGTCATGGTTGCAGTCATCGACGAAGATAAAGCCGCCGCCGCGCACGTAGCGCTCGAGGTTGCGCCGCTCGGCGGGCGTGAACTGCACCAGCTTGTGCCCTGCGAAATAGCAGAACGGCGCCTGCAGCATCTTCGGATCCGACAGCGCGACCATGCGCTCCGCCGGATCCACCCGCAAGGTGGTGTACTCCACTAAGGAGTTCAGCACGTTGCTGGGCGTACGAATATCCACGTCCCAGTCGCCCGACTCATACATCAGGCGCGTGAAGTAGAAGTCGTACGTTGCCATAAAAATCAGACCGCGTCGGACAGCGAAGTGAAGTTGAAGTCGCGGACCTTCATCGGCGGCAGCACCATCTGGAACGGGGCCTCGTCGCCACCGATGATTTCCGGCTTGCCCAATTCGTCGATGTTGTTGAGGATGGTGACCGGGCTCTCGTTGAAGCGGAAGTTCTTTACCGGGTGCTTGATCTTGCCGTTCTCGACGTAGAAGGTGCCGTCGCGGGTCAGGCCCGTGATGAGCAGCGACTGCGGATCGACCATGCGGATGTACCAGGTGCGGGTAACCACGATGCCCTTCTTGGTACCGGCAATGAGCTCTTCCAGCGACTTGGTGCCGCCGGCCATGATCATGTTGCCGTGGCTGGCCGTGGCCGGGTTGCCGGTCTTCTGCGCCCAGTAGGGCGAATAGCCGAGCGAGGCGATGCGGCCGTTCTTGACGATGTCGGTGCGCTTGCGGGCGATCATGGTCTGGTTGTCCCATGGCGCCACCGGCACGTCCGGGTTCCACGGGTCGGCCCAGATATTGACCTGCTCGTCGAACAGCTTCTCGCCCAGGCGGTTGCCGCCGCCCTTCTTGGCCAGGAAGCTGCGGCCTTCGTCGGCCGCGCGCGCGCCCAGGGAGCTGAACATGTTGCCGAGGATTTCAGACGTCGCCGCCGGTTCCAGGATCACGGTGTAGCGGCCCGGCTCCAGCGCCTTGGCGTCGACCGAGCGCAATGCCTTGTCGATCGCGATGTCGGCCGCTTCGCGCGCATTGAAGCGGCGCGCATCGACTGCCGAGCGGGTCACCCAGCCCGAACCGCGGCCGTCTTCGGTGCGCGCGGTGCAGGTGAAGGACAGGTCGGTGAATTCCTGGAAGCCGAACACGCCCTTGGAGTTGGCGATGCAGGCAAAGCTGCTATTGTCGGTGAAGAAGCCGGCGGTCACCAGCTTCTTGGCGCGCGCAGCGCCAATCGCGGCGGCGGCCACTTCGGCGCGGTAGTCCGGGTCGATGCCGGCGGTCGAGGCCATGAAGGTCTTGGTGGTGAGGTAGTCCTGCTTGCTCACGGCCGGGACGAACTCCGGATTCTCCGGCGCCAGGCGCGCCAGTTCCTCGGCGCGGCGCACGGCCTTTTCCAGCGACTTGTCGTCGAACTCGTTGATCACGGCGGTGCCCACGCGCTTGCCGAAGGCGACGCGCACGGCCAGCTGCATGTCTTCGGTCAGGCCGGCGGTCGATACGCCGTTGCGCGCGAAGCGGATGTTGCCGGTGCGGTTGCCCTGGATCGACACGTTGCACTCGTCGGCCTTCGAGAAACCGATCACGCGGTCGGTGATGCGTTTTGCTTGTTCCTGGTTCAGCTGTTTCATGTGTTGTCTCCTCCTCAACCGATCTTGCGTGCGGTGTTGATGACGTTGATGCCATTGAAGCGGGCGGTGCTCGAGCCGTGCGAGACTGCGCTCACCTGGCTCGGCTGGCCTTTGCCGTCGAAGAACGAGCCGCCCATGCGCCAGTCGCGCTCGTCGCAGATGGCCGAGCAGGCGTTCCAGAATTCCTGGGTATTGGTCTGGTAAGCCACGTCTTCCAGCTGGCCGGTGATCTTGCCGTTCTTGATCTCGTAGAACAGCGTGCCGCCGAACTGGGAGTTGTAGCGCTGCTGGTCGATCGAGTAGGAGCCGCGGCCCAGGATGTAGATGCCCTTCTTGACGTCCTTGACCATTTCGTCCGGGGTCAGGCGCGCCTTGCCCGGTTCGAGCGACACGTTCGGCATGCGCTGGAACTGGATCGTGCTCCAGCTGTCGGCGTACGAGCAGCCGTGCGATTCCTTCTCGCCGATGATGTGGGCCTGGTCGCGCGTGGCCTGGTAGTTCACCAGGATGCCGTTGCGGATGATGTCCCACTTCTTGGCGCGCACGCCTTCGTCGTCGTAGCCGATCAGGCCCAGCGAACCCGGGGTGGTGCGGTCGGCAACGAAGTTCACGCGCTCGGAACCGTACTTGAATTTCTTCGATTCCCACTTGTCGAGGCCCACGAAGCTGGTGCCGGCGTAGTTGGCTTCGTAGCCGAGCACGCGGTCCAGTTCCGTCGGGTGGCCGACGTTCTCGTGGATGGTCAGGAACAGGTGTTCGGGGCTCAGCACCAGGTCGTACTTGCCCGGCTCGACCGACTTGGCGGTCAGCTTCTCGCGCGCCTGCTTGCCGGCCAGGCGTGCATCCTCGACGATGTCGTAGGAGTTCGTGTACAGCGTGGTGACGCCGCCGGCGGCCTGCACCTTGTCGCCGGCTTTCGCGTCGAAATACTCGTAGCCCATCGACACGGGCGAGCTCAGGCCCGCACGCGAGCGGAACTTGCCGCTGGCCTTGTCGACGGCAGTCGCGTTGATCGGGGCCCACAGGCGGTGGATGTCCTGGTCGATGTAGGAGCCGTCGGTGCTGGCGAAGTACTTCTGCTGGTTGATCTGGAATAGCGAGGCGGTCATGAAGCTCGCGCCCGCGTCCATGCCGGCCTTGTTGGCGGCGATCAGCATGTCGGCCTTCTGCTTGACCGGGATACTGCGCCAGTCCTTCTTGACCGGCGTGGCCCAGGCCACCTCGCCCACGCCCTTGACCGGCGCCAGGCGCACGGGTTCGGACTGCAGCTTGGCATTGGCCTTGGCGATCGCCACGGCCTGGCGCGCCGCGTTGGCGATGCCGTCCGGGCTCATGTCGTTGGTCGAGGCAAAACCGTAGGCGCCGTTGGCGATCACGCGCACGCCGACGCCGCTCGATTCGGTGTTGCTGATGTTCTCGACGTTCCGGTCGCGCGTGATGATGAACTGGTTCAGGTAGCGCCCGATGCGCACGTCGCAGTAGGACGCGCCGGCCTTGGTGGCGGCGTTCAGGGCGGTGTCGGCCAGGATCTTCTTGGCGCTGGCCGCCATCGGGTTCATGAGCTCATCGGCGGCGATGGCGTTGCCAAAGACCGGAATGAGCATGGCGCCGGCAGTGCCGGCGCCGATGTGGAGGAATTTGCGGCGTTCCATTTAAGATTCCATGGTAATTCGTAGGGTGGGCAGGTTTCCTGCCCATGCGGCGATAGTTAAGGGCTTCATCATCGCGCCGGATGATCTTGCTGCTACCGATTACCGCGTGGGCGGCAAGCCGCCCACCCTACGGTTGCTTAGACAGCGTCCGACAGCGACGTAAAGTTGAAATCGCGGATCTTCATCGACGGGATCAGCATCGAGTAGTTCGCCTCGTCGCCGCCGATCACGACCGGCTTGCCGATTTCCTCGATATTGTTCAGCATCGTCACCGGGCTCTCGTTGAAGCGGAAGTTCTTGATCGGGTACTTGATCTTGCCGTTCTCGATGTAGAAGGTGCCGTCGCGGGTCAGGCCGGTCAGCAGCACCGACTGCGGGTCCACCATGCGGATGTACCAGGTGCGGGTCACCAGCACGCCCTTCTTGGTGCTGGCGATCAGGTCGGCCGTGGTCTTGTCGGTGCCGGCCATGATGATGTTGCCGGCGCTGCCGATCGCGCGCTGGTTCTTCTTCTGGCCCCAGAAGCGCGAATAGTTCAGCGCATTGATGCGGCCATCCTTGACCAGCTGCATGCGCTCGCGCGGCAGCATGCCGTTGTCCCACGGCAGCACCGGCACGTCCTTGTCCCATGGGTCGGTCCAGATATTCACCTGCTGGTCGAACAGCTTGTCGCCCAGGCGGTTGGCGCCGCCCTGCTTGGACAGGAAGCTGCGGCCTTCGTCGGCCAGGCGGGCGTTGAAGCCGCCCAGCATGGCGCTGATCAAGTCGCTGGTGGCGGCCGGCTCCATCACCACCGTATAGCGGCCCGGTTCCAGCGCGCGCGCGTCCACCGAACGCAGCGCTTTTTCGATGGCCACGTCGGCCGCTTCGCGCGGATCGAATCTGTTGACGTCGCGCGCCGAGCGCTTGACCCAGCCCGAACCGCGCCCGTCCGCGGTGCGCACGGTGCAGGTGAAGTCGAGCGAGGTGGCGGCCTGGTGGCCGAACACGCCGTTCGAGTTGGCGATGCTCTCGAAGGTGGAGCGGTCGGTGAAGAAGCCGGCGGCGACCAGGCCCTTCTTGCGGCAGGCTTCCATCGCATAGGCGGCAGCCTGGGCGCGGTACTCCGGGTCGATGTCGGCGGTACGCTGCACGAAGGTATCGGAAGTCTTGTAGGCGGTCTTGGCCAGCGCCGGCATGAATTCCGGATTCTCCGGCGCCAGGCGCGCCAGGTCTTCGGCGCGGCGCACGGCGCGCTCGAGCGATTTGTCGTCGAACTCGTTGATGGTGGCGGTGCCCTGGCGCTTGCCGAAGGCGACCTGCACCTGCAGCTGGGTGTCGTCGGACAGGCCGGCGGTGGAAACGGCATTGCGCGCGAAGCGGATGTTGCCGATGCGGCTGCCCTCGACGCTGACGATGCATTCGTCGGCCTTGGAGAGCGACAGCACGCGGTCCGAGATGCGCTTGGTTTGGTCCTGGTTCAGGATGCTCATGGGGTCCTCGCCTTAGCCGATTTTACGTGCGGTGTTGATCACGTTGATGCCGTTGAAGCGCGTCGTGCTCGAGCCGTGCGAGACGATGCTGATCTGCGGCGGCTGGCCCTTGCCGTCGAAGAAGGAGCCTCCCATGCGCCAGTCGCGCTCGTCGCAGATCGCGCTGCAGGCGGTCCAGAATTCCTGGGTATTGGCCTGGTAGGCGACGTCTTCCAGCATCGGGCCGATCTTGCCGTCCTTGATTTCGTAGAACAGCTGGCCGCCGAACTGGAAGTTGTAGCGCTGCTGGTCGATCGAGAACGAGCCGTCGCCGACGATGTAGATGCCCTTCTTGATGTCCTTGACCATCTCGTCCGGGGTCAGCTTCTTCTTGCCGGGGGCGAGCGAGACGTTCGGCATGCGCTGGAACTGCACCGAGTTCCAGCTGTCGGCGTACGAGCAGCCGTGCGATTCCTTTTCGCCGATGATGTGGGCCTGGTCGCGGGTGGCCTGGTAGTTGACCAGGATGCCGTCCTTGATGATGTCCCACTTCTTGGTCTTGACGCCTTCGTCGTCGTAGCCGACGGCGCCCAGCGAGCCCGGGGTGACCTTGTCCGCATACAGGTTGACCATCGGGTTACCGTACTTGAATTTCTTGGTCTCCCACTTGTCGAGCGTGGCGAAGCTGGTGCCGGCGTAGTTGGCTTCGTAGCCGAGCACGCGGTCCAGTTCCGTCGGGTGGCCGACGTTCTCGTGGATGGTCAGCCACAGGTGTTCCGGCGAGAGCATCAGGTCGTACTTGCCCGGCGTGACCGACTTGGCGGTCAGCTTCATCTTGGCGTCGCGGCCGGCGGCCCTGGCGTCCTCGATCAGGTCGTACGAACCGGTGTACAGCGTGGCGACGCCGCCGGCAGCCTTGATCTTGTGCTCGGGGCGTGCGTCCAGGTATTCGTAGCCCATGCCGACCGGCGCGCCCAGGCCCGAACGCGAACGGAATTTGCCGGTGGCTTTGTCGACCGCGGTGGCCTGGAACGGCGCCCACAGGCGGTGCACGTCCTGCTCGATGTAGGAACCGTCGGTGGAAGCGAAGTACTTTTGCTGGTTCACCTGGAACAGCATCGAATTCATGAAGGCCGCGCCGCCGTCCATGCCGGCCTTGTTGGCGGCGATGAGCAGGTCGGCCTTTTCCTTGATCGGCACGGTGCGCCAGTCCTTCTTGATCGGCGTGGCCCACGACACTTCGCCCACGCCCTTGACTGGCGCGAGACGCACCGGTTCGGACTGCAGCTTGGCATTGGCCTTGGCGATCGCCACTGCCTGGCGCGCGGCGTTGGCGATGCCGTCGCTGCTCATGTCGGAGGTGGCGGCGAAGCCGTAGGCACCATTGGCGATCACGCGCACGCCGATGCCGGCCGACTCCGTGTTGGCCACGTTCTCGACGTTCAGGTCGCGGGTGGTGATGAACTGGTTCAGGTAGCGGCCGATGCGCACGTCCGCGTAGCTGGCGCCGGCCTTGGTGGCGGCGTTGAGCGCAACGTCGGCAAGCGCCTTCTTGGCGGCGGTCGGCATGCTGGTCAATAGCTCTTCAGCGGCGATCGCGCGGCTGAACGGGACCAGGGAGGTGGCCATGGCCAGGCTGCTGAAGTTTAGAAAAGTACGGCGTTCCATCGTGTCTCCTGAAATCTACCTGTTTCTGGACAGCGGTCCCGCCGGCTTCACGGTCCGCTCTTGTATGTACGGCGCTGGCAAGTTTCCTGGCCAGGCAATGATTGCGACGAAAAACTTGGCAACATTAGCAGCAAGATGAGGATTTGAATAGGCAATTGTTGTGCCATATCAAAGCCTTTGCTAAGTGCATGATTTTGGATGCGGGCGACTGTCCGGCCCGGTGTCCGGACGACCGTCCGCTGTGTCCGCTGCGGACAATTTCCGGACAACAACGGGACAAGCCCGCGGGCCGGATATGCATATACAGGGAACGCTTGACTGCCGGTCCGAGCTGCCGGATCATCAGCGCGGCGGCGGCGTCCCGACCGGCCGCGCACAACAACTCCTGGAGACCCCGAACCGATGAAACGACTGATCCTGGCCGCGATGCTGGCCACCGGCATGGCCGGCGCGGCCCACGCGGACGACGCACTGAAAGCGGCCATCGCGGGCGAACACCGCAGCGCCGCCAACAAGGCGCGCGACAGCGCCCGCCATCCCTACGAAACCCTCACCTTCTTCGGCATCAAGCCGAACATGACGGTGGTGGAGCTGGCGCCGGGCGGCGGCTGGTACACCGAGATCCTGGCTGCCTACCTGCGCGACAAGGGCAAGCTCATCGGCGCCGGCCCGGCCATCGTTCCGGAAAGCCGCGGCGGCATGGCCTTCCGCAAGAAGCTCGATTCGAACCCGGCCGTCTTCGACAAGGTCGTCCCGGCCGTGTTCGAACCGCCTGCGACCTACGCGATCGCGGCGCCAAACAGCGTCGACATGGTGGTGACCTTCCGCAACCTGCACAATTGGGTGGGCACGGGTGAAGAAGGCCTGAAAACCACCTTCAAGGAAATCCACAAGGTCCTGAAACCGGGCGGTGTGCTGGGCATCGTCGACCACCGCCTCCCGGCCAAGATGACGCAGGATGCCAAGGCATCGAGCGGCTATGTGCACGAAGCCTGGGTGATCAAGACCGTGGAAAGCGCGGGCTTCAAGCTGGCCGGCAAATCCGAAGTCAACGCCAATCCGAAGGACACGGCCGACCACGAAAAAGGCGTCTGGACCCTGCCGCCGGTGCTGGCCAACAAGGACAAGGACCGCGAGAAGTACATGGCGATCGGCGAAAGCGACCGCATGACGCTCAAGTTCGTCAAGCAGTAAGCCGCGCCACCTTCCCGGCCGGGGCGGGTTCGCCCTCCCCCGGCTGTGAAGATTCGTGTGTTTCCTTCGGCGGCGAGCGTGTATATTCTGGCGGCTTGTATCCATCCAGTCCGACCCGATTGAGCCACCGAAGGAATTTATGAAGATCGTCCGCCTCGCCGCCGCCGTGGCATTCGCCATGGCAGGCCTCGTCCACGCCCAGGACACCACCCCACCGCCCGCCCCGACGCCTGCGACCCCGCCGTCGCCTGCGACCGCGACCCCGTCCGCCACCACCGCACCGGCCCTGCCGTCCGTCGAGAATTCGGTGGTCAAGATCTTCGCCACCGTGCGCCGTCCCGACCCATACAAGCCCTGGGCCAAGCAGTCCCCGGTCGACGTGACCGGCTCGGGCGTCATCATCGAGGGCAAGCGCATCCTGACCAATGCCCACGTGGTCGGCTATGCCAGCCAGGTCGAGGTGCAGGCCAGCCAGTCGGGCGACAAGGTCTCGGCCAAGGTCATTGCCCTCGCACGCGGCCTGGACCTGGCGGTGCTGGAGCTGGACGACGCCTCCTTCTTCGACAAGCGCCCGGCGGTGCCGCGCGCAGCCGTGCTGCCGGACGTGCGCGAAGCGGTATTCGCCTACGGCTATCCGGTCGGCGGCAATTCGCTGTCCACCACCCGCGGCATCGTCTCGCGCGTGGAATTCGTCGGCTACGGCTCGTTCAGCTCGGGCCTGCGCATCCAGATCGATGCGCCGATCAACCCGGGCAACAGCGGCGGCCCCGTGATCGCCGGCGACAAGATGATCGGCCTGGCCTTCTCGATGGCGGCCGGCGCGCAGAACATCGGTTATGTGATCCCGAACGAAGAGATCGAGCTGTTCCTGAAAGACGTGGCCGACGGCCGCTACGACGGCAAGCCGCTGCTGCACGACAGCATCCAGACGCTGGAAAACCCGGCGCTGCGCCAGTACCTGAAACTCGACAAGTCGGTCGAAGGCGCGGTGGTGCATCGTCCGTATAAAACCGATGCGAGCTGGCCTCTGAAGGAATGGGACATCGTCACCCACATCGGCGAGCACCCGATCGACAACCAGGGCATGGTCAAGCTGGGCTCGAACCTGCGCGTGCGCTTCCAGTACCGCATCCAGCAGGTGGCGAAAAACGGCAAGGTGCCGATGACCATCGTGCGCGGCGGTAAGACCATGCGGGTGGATGTGCCGGCCAGCGGCCCGCGCCCGCTCCTGATCCCGGACCTGAACGGCGGCTACCCGTCCTATTTCGTGTACGGCCCGGCGGTGTTTACGCGCGCCACCAGCGAATTCCTGTCCTTCCTGGTCTCGAGTGCACCGGCGATGAATGCCTACAGCTTCAACGACAGCCCCCTGGTGACCCAGCGCGGCGATTCGCCGGATGCGGCGCGCGAAGAGCTGGTGGTGATCAGCAGTCCCTTCTTCCCGCACAAGCTGGTGAGCGGCTACAGCAACCGTTTCGGTTCGGTGGTCGATACGGTCAACGGCGTCAAGATCCGCAGCCTGGCGCACCTGGTGGCGACCCTGCGCGACCTGAAGGACGAGCACGTGGTGTTCAAGTTCGACCAGCGCTACGGCGAGACCATGATCCTGCCGCGCAAGGCGACGCTGGATGCGACCGATGCGATCCTGTCGGATAACGGGGTGCGCACGCAGGGGTCGGAGGATATGATGAAGGTGTGGGGCGGGAAGTAAGCTAAGGTCGGCTCACGCAATCATTGGGTTCCCGCCTTCGCGGGAACCCAAGTTCAACAGGCCGTGGATCAGCCCTTCTTCTCTTTCTTCACAGGCGTGAACAGCAGGTCCTGGAAGTCATAGCTGAAGTCCGTCTCCGTCGACACCGGCTTCATCCGCATCCGTTCGATGCTGCCGTCGTGGTCCAGCGAGAAGGTCACGTAGGCGTCCGCATTGAAGTTGCGCTCCTTCCAGCGCACGATGAAGGTGTCGTGCTGGAAGTGCTCCAGTTCCCCCGTCAAATCAGGCGTCTTCGCAAACGACAGCACCTGCTTCGTTCCCACCCGCTTGATGCTCGCCAGGCCATACCACGGGTCCTGGTAGTCGCCTTCGTAGGCGGCCAGCGCCAGCGACGGTTTCGACGCGGCCGCACGGGTCGCGGTTTCCTTCTTCAGGCGCGCCGCTTCCTTCTCCATCGTCTCGCGCTCGACGTCCGCCACGCGGCCGATCCAGTCGGTCGGCGCCACGTTCAGGTACTGGTCCAGCAGGCGGTACTGCAGGGCCGACAGCGAGGAGCCGCTTTCGGCATTGGTGAAGATCGCGATGCCCAGCTTCGATTCCGGCACCAGCAGCACGCGCGAATAGAAGCCCTGCAGTGCGCCGCCGTGCAGCGCCACCATCTTGCCCTGGTAGTCGCGCAGCTGGAAGCCCAGGCCGTAGGCGTAGAAGTTCGGCCGGGTGGCGGCTAGCGGAGGGCGCGGCTGGCTGATCTTCATCGGGGTCTGCGGCGTCCACATCTCGCGCGCCTGCTTCTCGGAGAACAGGCGCACATCCTTGCCGTCCGCACCCTTGCCCACGCGGCCGTGATCGAGCAGCACGTTCATCCAGCGCGCGATGTCTTCGGCGCTGGTGTTGATGCCGACGGCGCCGACCGCGTTATCGACCGGCATCGGCTTGACCGCGGCGATCTTGCCGTTGATCTTGCTGTGCGGGGCCGAGACGTTGGCGAACTTCGCGTTCTCGGCCAGGCTGGTGGTGGTGCCCGCCATGCCCGCGGGTTTCAGGATCCACTCGTGCATGGTCTCGCCCCAGGTCTTGCCCGACTTGGCGGCGATGATCTTGCCGGCCACGATGTAGAGCAGGTTGTCGTAGGCGTAGCTGTTGCGAAAGCTCGTGGCCGGCTTGATGTAGCGAAGGTTGTGGATGATCTCGTCGGTGGTGAAGGTGGTGGTCGGCCACCACATCAGGTCACCCGCCCCCAGTCCCAGGCCGCTGCGGTGGGTCAGCAGGTCGCGCACCGTCATCTCGGCGGTGACGTAGGCGTCGTACATGCGGAAGTCCGGCAGGTGCTTGATCACCGGGTCGTCCCACTCCAGCTTGCCCTGGTCGACCAGCATGCCCAGCGCGGCGGCCGTGAAGGCCTTGGAGTTGGAGGCGATCTCGAAGATGGTCTTGCCGTCGACCTTGGCCGGCTCGCCGAGTTTGCGCACGCCGAAGCCTTGCGCGACGACGACCTTGCCGTCCTTGACGACGGCAATCGCGATGCCCGGCACCTGGAAGGTTTTCATGACGCGGGTGACGTCGGCTTCGAGGTTGTAGGCGGCGGCTTGCTCGGCTGCCGGTGCGGCGCCCGTTTGCGCGACGGCGGTGGCACAGGCGGAAAACGCGATCAGGATCGCGGCTGCAATGCGGTTCATGGAAATCACGCTGGTCGGTCCTTATTGTTTGTTCATCTGCTTGTCGACGCTGCCCTGCGTCTCCGGGTGATAGCGCTCGCGCGCCGCCTTGTAGATGCGCTCGGCCCAGGCGCGGTCGTCAGGCTTGGCGCGCAGCGCGCCGTAGAGCGGCACCACGAACTTCTGGCGGCCCACCTTCAATAGGAAGGCTTCCAGGTTCGGGCGCACGCCGCGGTAGCCGGCATGCACCGAGGCGCGGTAGAAGCGGAAGGCGACTTCGTTGTTGCCCGTCTTGGCCAGGCCGAAGGCCTTGTCCAGTTCCTGCAGTTGGGCGGCGCTGGCCTTGTTGTCGATATCGTTCAGGAACTTCATCCACTCGGCGGCGGTCCAGTTTTTCGTATCGAGCTGCGCGGTCGTCAAGCCGCCCTTGAGCCAGCGCGCGGTGGTGTCGTTCAGCTTGGCCAGGCGTGCCGAGACGGCATGCTTGGCGCTGGCCGGGATGCCCGGACCGTACAGCCATTCGTCGAGCTCCGCGTCGCTCATGATCTTCGGGTTCTTGGCCAGCAGGTTCGCGCGCAGGAACTGCACGAACTGCTCGGTGGTCACGCTCTGGAAGGCGTGCTGGTCGAACCAGCTGCGCAGGAAGGGATCGAAGGCGGCGCGGCCGGCGCGCTCTTCCAGGGTGCGCAGGAACCAGGCGCCCTTCGGATAGGCCAGGCCTTCGTCGGTGTAATGCTCGTTCGAGGTGTCCGGATGGCGCGTGAGCAGCGCCTGCTTCGCGGCCGGAATGGTCTTGAGCGACTCGATCGCTTCTTCCTGCTCGAGCTGCAGGTTCATGGTCGCCACTTCCTCGCCATACATCTTCTCGAGGATGCGGGTGGTCACGTAAGTCGTGAAACCCTCGTTGAGCCACCAGTGCTTCCACGAGGCGTTGGTCACCAGGTTGCCGGACCAGCTGTGCGCCAGCTCGTGCGCGATCAGGTCGACCAGGCTGCGGTCGCCCGCGATCATGGTCGGGGTCAGGAAGGTCAGGCGCGGGTTTTCCATGCCGCCGATCGGGAAGGACGGCGGCAGCACCAGCATGTCGTAACGCCCCCACCGATACGGGCCGTAGAGCGACTCGGCCGCTTCCACCATTTTTTCGGTATCGGCCAATTCGTATTCGGCGGCCTTGATGCGCTGCGGCTCGGCGTAGACGCCGGTGCGCCCGCCCAGCGTGCGCGCTTCGAGCTCGCCGATGCCGATCGCCAGCAGGTAGGATGGAATCGGCTGCGGCATCGTGAACTTCCAGCCGCCCTTGCCGGTGGCCTTCGGGTCGTTATCGGCGCTCATCACCACGCGCATGCCGCTCGGTGCCTCGATGCGGGCGGTGTAGGTGAAACGCACCGCCGGCGTGTCCTGGATCGGCACGAAGGAGCGTGCGTTGATCGGCTGCGACTGGCTGAACATGAAAGGGTACTTGCCCGACATGGTCTGCTTTGGCGTGAGCCATTGCAGTGCGGCGGCAGTCGGCGCGGTCTTGTAGTGGATGCGGATTTTCGTGGGCTGGCCCGGCAGGGCCACGTGCAGGGCCTGGCCCTTGTCGGCCTCGAGCTTGTCGAGCGTGTACTTGACCGGCTTCCACGTGCCTTTCGCATCCTGCGCCTCGATCTTCGAGATTGCCAGCTCGCGGGTGTCGAGGTCGAGCGTGGTAGCCGATTTGTCGAGCCAGTCCAGGGTCAGGTCGGCGTAGCCTGCCAGGGTCTTGCGCGCGAAGTCGGCCTTCAGGTCCAGGTGCAGGGCGGTGGTCTTGACCTGGTCGTATTTGGCGTAGCTGAGCGGATCGAGTGCGAACGCATAGGCGCTCCACTGGCCGAGGAAGGCGCAGGCCGCGGCGCGCAGCAGGGTGCTTGTCTTCATGGTCTCTCGCAGAAGGGTGTTCAGGCAGCCCAGGCAGGGCTGAGGGGCGCGAGCAGGATAGCATCTTCGCCAGGGGGGCGAAAGCGTGAGGAGGACGTATTGACGGGGCCGCCGGGTAGGTGGATTCCGCCCACCCGGCGATGCTCGGCTATTCCTGGTTGACCCACACGGGCGCGGACCACAGGACGTTGCCGTCTTCCTGCGTCAGCTTCGCATAGTAGAAATGCTGGCCCGGGGCCGGGGTGAAGGTCGTGACGGCCGTGGACGACAACTGTGTCACCAATCCGCCGCGCATCGGCACGCCCTCCATGATCGCCACCGCGGCCACCTTCTTGCCGGAGCTGGACGCAAAGTGCGTTTTCAGCGTCAGCGGACCGCGGTTGGTGAAGCGCTCGCCCATCAGCTTGCCGTTGGCGGTAAAGACCAGCTGCGCGCTCTTGTCCATGGTCGCGAACACGCGCCGCGCCTTGAGCGCTGCCATGAAGCTCTCGCGCGTCAAGGCGGTCCCGGTCGGCAGCAGCACGCCGGTGCGGTTGGTATAGGACGCGCCCCAATTGGCGCAGTGGTTGTCCTGGTTGGTGCTGAAGGCGACGTGGTAGCCGGCTTCCAGCAGCCGGTTGCAGGCCTGCTCGAAATTGCTGCGCCGTGTCTCGGTTTCGGACTCGTTGGTGGAGAAGGCGGTGCTGTTCATCACCTCGCACAAGGCCATCGCTTCGTCGCCGTCCGGCGTGTAGGCAAGCGGCACGCCGTTCACCACGAACTGGCCCTGCTGTGCGGGATGGTTGAACTGGCCGATCCAGCCGCGCTGGCGCATCAGGGTGTACAGCGCGGCGTAGTCGTTACGCGGCGTAGGCGTGTCGGCCAGCAGCTCGCCCCTGGCGTTCTTTTCCCAGCCCAGCAGCTCGTCGCTGTTGAAGATGTTGACGTGGCCCCCATGGTTGATGACGCCCCACTCCATGCCGTAGAGCGCGAGGAAGCCGGGCTTGGAGGCGGTGAAGGCCGCAGCGCTGGCCAGGCCGGCCTGGTAGAGCGCCCTGGCGGCGGCGGGGTCGGCCTCGGGTGCGGTGCCATCCGAGCCGTCGTACATGTGGTTGTGCTCCGATACCGCCAGCACGTCCAGGCCGCGCCCGCGGGCATAGGCAAAGGCTGCTTCCGGCCCGTATGTTGCGCTGAGCGGGTCTTGCGCACCCTTGCAGTCAGCAAGGGCAGCGCCGCCGTCGCTGTGATTGCTCTGGCTGTGCAGGTTGGCCAGGTAGACGGTATAAGGCATGTCGCCAGTTGCCGGGGCCATCGCGGCGGAACGATCCTGGCCTCGGGCGCCGGGCAAGGGCATAAAGCCCGGCATGCGCGGCGCGGGTGCGCTGCCGACGGCGATCTGCCATTCCTGTTCCACGAACGCTTCGTGGTCGCCGCGCAGGCCGGCGCGCAGGCGCACCCGGTACAGGCCGGCGGGGGCAGGCTTGGCGCCGATGCGTCCATTCCAGGTGACCGATGCGGGGACCGCGGCGCCAGCGAGGCTGCGGCTGCCGCGCCAGCGCTGGGCGACACGGCCCTCGGGGTTGACCAGTTCCAGCGACCAGTCCACCGTCCCCGCGCGTTCCAGGCCGGGATAATGGAAGGACAGGCTGAAGGTCCGGCGCGCGCCTGCGTCGGCCTGGAAGGGCGCGTGCAGGGTGGCTTCGAATTCCTTATGCTCGGCAGGGGCCGCGACAGCGCTGCTGCAGCACAGGGCCAGCAGCAGCGCACGGAGGGAGAGGGGCAAGGTGATATTTTTCATAATGCAATTTTTGCAATTGCATGGAAGTCCACCTTGCGCCGATCCGTCTTCGTTATTGCAAATTTATCTATAAAGTTGAGGCACTTCAACTGCCCGCGCGAAGCTGGCCGGGGCCTGTGCCAGGCCGGTCTGGTCGGGAGTCCCTGCACTGTCGTCGACCATGATGTCCTCCCGGGCCTGGTTCACGATTGCGCTGGCGCGTTCGCATCCGGCACTACGGCGATGGCGATTTTTCCGCGCAAGCCCTTGTCGCGGCTTTCCAGGCGCGCATGGGCAAGAGGAATGTCGGCCAGCGAATAGATGGCGCCGACATGGGGCCTGAGCTGGCCGCGCTCGACCAGGGCGCTCAGTTCGTCGAGCTTGCCCCGGTTCTGCCGGGTGAAGACGAAGTGGTAGCTCGCATTCTTGCCCCAGGCCTGGATCAGGTTTTGCGGCTGCGCGATATCGACGATCGAGACGAGCCGGCCGAGCTGGGCCAGCAAGTCCGCCGAGCGCGACAGGGTATCGCCACCGATCGTATCGAACACGACATCGACACCCTGGCCTCCCGTTTCGCGCAGGACGGCTTCGACGTAATCGTGCTTCTCGTAGTCGATGACGACATCGGCGCCCATGCCGCGCACAAACCCGGCATTGTCTTCGCGTGCGGTCGTGATCACCCTCGCGCCGATGGCCTTGGCCAGCTGGATCGCCACATGCCCTACCCCGCCGGCGCCGCCATGCACCAGGATGGTTTCGCCGACGCGCAGCCCCGCGCGTACGACCAGGGCTTCCCATGCCGTTCCTCCCACCAGGCTCAGGCTGGCGGCTTCGAGATGGCTCAGGGACGCGGGCTTCTTCCCGACGATATGCTCGGACGCCACGTGGTACTCGGCATAGCTTCCCGGACCATCGAAGATCTGGGGCGTGTACCAGACCTCGTCACCCGGGACAAAGGCCGTCACCCCTGCCCCGACGGCTTCGATCACGCCTGAGACATCGTGTCCGGTAATGGCCGGCAGCGGCACCAGGTCCCGGTAATCCCCGCGCCTGACCTGGAAATCCAGCGGGTTGATGGAGGTGGCGTGGACGCGGACCAGGACCTGGCCCGCACCGGGGACGGGCTTGGGAAGCTCGATCAGTTCGAATGCCTCCGGGCCGCCAAAATGCTTGAGTACGATTGCTTTCATGGGATCCTCACTTCGTTAAAAAGGGATATCGAGATTTTTCGATATTATGTGGCAAAAAAAACTTACAGGTCTTTCCCGATCAGTTCGGCCAAGGCACTGATGGCTTTCTCGTTGCGCTTGTAATAGGTCCACTGGCCGATGCGCTGGACCTCGACCAGGCCGGCCCGTTGCAGGGTTGCCAGGTAGTCCGAGACCGTCGACTGCGACAATCCCACGCCCTCCTGGATACTGCTCACGCACACGCCCACCGTGTGCACATCTCCTTCGTCTTGCGGGGGGAAGTGGCGCACGGGGTCCTTCAACCGTCTCAGGATGTCGAGACGGGTCCGGTTCGAAAGAGCTTTGAAGATATCGAGCAAGTCCATGAACCCATTATATCGGCATTTCCCGATAAGTCAATCCGTGCTGTCGCCAGCAGAACAGTCAGGGCCTTTGCCGACACGGCGCAGGTGGTCTGCGGATCGGTGCTGGCGGTCAGAAGTGAACGTCCGCCTGCAGCATCGGCGTGCTGGCGCGCTGCCCTGCCCCGCCAGTCGTACGGCGCGCGTTGCCGAACTTGTTGTTCCAGAACTGGTAGCCCACGCCGACCCGGATCTTCTTCTTCGCGTAGCCCAGGCGCGGACCGATGTCGAGCATGAGCGCCAGGTCGAGGTTGGTCTCGGCGCTGGTCGGTGCGCCGGTTTCGTCCAGCCCCTTGGCGGCGATGAAGTTCAAGAAGCCCTCGAAAGACCAGCCTTCGGCTACCGGGATACCCCAGCTGGCGCCGAACATCGGATGGGTGTCGTAGGTGTAGCGGCCGCGCACGTTGGCAATCGGCGGGAACGGGCCACTGGGCGCATTGCTTTCGCGTAGCCACAGGATGCTGGTGTTCAGGAAGCCCGGCACGTCCCACATCAGTGTCGGCCCCAGCACCAGCATGCGCTTGCGCGAGTTGTAGCCCACATCATCCTTGTGGTTGACGTCGAAGCCGGCCGTCAGGCCCAGGCCCTTGATTCTGCCGAAGCGAATTTCAGAGCCGCGCAACGCGCCGATGTCGAGCGTGTGGCGATACAGCAGGTAGGCCTCGCGCGCGCCGCTGCCGCTGCCCAGCGAACGCGGATCGGTGCTGTCGGATTTGAGCAGGTCGAGATTCAGGTAGTTGCTGCCGTACTTGTAGCCGCTGGCGTGGGTAAAGGCCAGCACGTGCTTCTTGATGTGGTCCGGGTTGAAGGGCTCGGCAAAGCGGGTGCCATAGCGGTAGCTCACGGCATTGTCGCTCCAGTCCTGCGCACCGGCCGGCACGCAGCACAACAGGGCGGCGCAGGCCGCGGTGGCGAGTCTCGTGGTCATGTTCTCGATCCTGGCTGGTTGTCCTGGTGGCCGGCCATGGCATCGGCCGGCTTGCGCTCCACATACAGCTCGACCTGGTGCTCGCGCCCGTCGTCGACAAGCTCCAGGATGTTCCCCTCCTGCGGCTGGCCGTCGAGCACCAATTGCTCGCCTGCGCTTGCGCGCCGCACCGTGACCAGGTAATCGGTCCGGCCGGTGCGGTAGCGGATGCGCAGGCTGTCCCAGCTGGAGGGCAATAGCGGCGCCAGCACCAGGCGGTCGACCGCGCGGCCAAGGCCGAGCAGCCCGTCGGTCAGCAGCAGGTAGGTCCAGCCGGCGCAGGCGGCATCCATCATGAAGCAAGGCGCGGCAGCGTAGCGCACGGATGCACCGGTGCCTGGAGCGACCGGATTGGATGCGCGCGCCAGGTCCCAGGCGCGCGTCGCGGCCCCTTCGCCGGCCAGCGCCAATCCGACCCAGGCGGCCGTGCAGCCGTCCTGCGGGGCGGCGTCGGCGACAGCGCCCAGTGCGGGCTTGACGCGGGCCGGGTCGGCGCCGGCGATGGCAGCCCAGGCTTGCGTGGCTGCCGGGTCCTCGCCTTCGCCGGCAAAAGCGGCGCCATCCCAACCATGTTCTTCGGCCTGCGCCTTCAAGGCCAGCGCGGCGCCGCGGCAGGTGGTGGCGAAGCCGAAATCGGCGCGGCGGTCGGCCACTTCGGCAAAGCGCTGCAGCACGGTGGCGAGCAGGAAGGCCAGCCGCACGCTTTCCGGCCGGCCGGCATAGTCCGGGTCGTCCTCGTGCATGCGGGCGCCCTGCAAAGGCAAGCCGCGCTCGCCGAAGCGCAGGCAACCGCGCAGGCCATGCACGCACACTTGGTACAGGTCGTCGCGCGCCAGGCGGGTGCCGCTCGAGGGGTCGCCCCCGGCCGGCTCGCGCAGCACGCCGTAGTCGCCAGTCGCCCCGACATAGCGGTGCAGCGCATACGGCAGCCACAGGAAGTCTTCCACCGATTCGCCGGTACTGCCGATGTCCTCGCGCGCCGCCCGCAGCAAAGCATCGCGCAGCGTGGCCGGGCTGCCATGCACTACGGCCATGGCGCCTTGCAGTTGCTGCGCCGGCGTGCCGCCCATGGTCCGGGCCAGCGCGCCGTATGGCAGCCAGCCGTTGGCGAACAGGTCGAAGGCCGGGTCGGGCGTCTCCACGCGCACGCTGCCGAGCAGCTCGTCCCAGAAGCCGTGCAGCCGGCGCAGCGCCAACGCTGCTCCCTTGGCACCGCCATGCTGCTGCACGACGCGGCTGGCCGCCAGGATGTCGGGACCGGCCACACCCAGCAGGAAGACCAGTTCGGTGTGCGCGCCCGGCTGCAGCTCCACCATCACCTGCAATGCGGCGCAGGGATCGAGCGCGGCGCCGAGCGTGCCGGCCAGGGTGCTGCGCTCGAGCGCGGCCGGCTGCGCCAGGCTGCGGTGGCGCCCGACGAATTCGCGCCGGTCGGCGGTATGGGCCACCTGCCCTGCCTCGACATGGAAGAAGCCGACCTTCTCGCCAAAGCCCCCGCCAAAGGCGTTACGGGCGAACAGCGCCCCGCTGGCGACGTCGATGCCGGTGACGACCTGCAGGCCGGGTGGCAGTGCGGCATCGTCCATCAGCCATTGCACGTAGCCGGTCACCGACAGGCGGCGCGGCGCGCTCGAGGCGTTGCGCAGCGTGAGCACCGAATACTTGAGCGGCTCGCCGGCCGCCACGAAACTGCGCAGCTGGGATGCGATACCGTGCGCCCGGTGCTCGAACTGCGTGTAGCCGAAGCCGTGACGCGTGAGATAAGGCTCTCCGGAAGGCATCGGCCACGGCGCTGGCGACCATGCCGCGCCACTGTCCTCGTCGCGCAGGTAGAAGGCTTCGCCCTCCTCTGCCGTCAGGCGCAGGCTGCGGCGGCCGCACCAGGTGCCGGCCCTGCCGTCCGCCGCCACTTCCGAGCCGAAGCCGGCATTGGAAAGGGAATTGTCCAAGGCTACCGGCAAGGCCTGTTTGCTGCGGATGAGGTATTCGCGCCCATCCTGCGAAAAACCGCCGCCGCCGTCGCCGTACTGGAGCGGCTCGCCGAAGGCAGGCGCCGCCTCGGCAGTCCACTGCGAAGGCGCTTCGCGCACCGCGAAGGGCGGCGGCAGGGCCGGCATGGCCGGCGCCGCGAGGCGCAGCTGGTCGGCCAGGGCGCCGCGCTCGCCCAGCAGCAGTACGTGCGCGGCCGCGCGCAGGAGGATACGGTCTTCCTGCGGCACCTCATCGATCAGGTAGACGTGGACGCCCTCCTGGCCGCCGGGCGCCAGGTCCGCCACCTCGTCGCGCAGCGCGCGGTTTTCGCACAAGACCAGCATGTCGACCTCCAGGCCGCGCGCATCCCAGTAGGCGTGCGCCAGCAGGGTCTCGCGCACGAGGGCGCCGTTCAGGCCGGGCTGCAGCACCAGCAGCGGGCGGCCGGCGTCCACGCCGTAGACAGCCAGGTCGGCGCGGCTGCGCACATTGCGCTCGATGACGCCGGCATCGGCACGCAGGCCGGGCGCCGGATCGAGCAGGCAGGCGGCCAGGCGATTGTAGAGCTGGGCCTGGGCTTCGCCGAGGCCGGCGCGGCGCAGGAAGGCCTGGCCGTGGGTCCATGCCGCATCGATGGCTCCCGCCACCGCCTGCGCGTCGAGGTGGCGCAGTGCCAGCTCGCGTGCCGCAGCGGGCGTAGCGGCGGCGCCCAGCACCAGGTCGACCGTTGCTTCCTGTCCGGGCGCCAGCGTGAGCGTACGGCGGATGGCCAGCGCAGGCGCCGGCGGCGCGGCTTCCAGCGGCGGCAGCGCGGCGAGCGGGTCGAGGCAGCTGCTGCTGTAGGCCGGCACACTGGCTTGTCCGCGCACCGCCATCATGTGCAGCACGGCCGGTGCGCCCAGTCCCAGGGAGCACAGCAGCGCCTGCGATGCCTCGTCGATCCGCACCGGCGGGCTGGGGTCGTCGTGCACCGCATCCACAGACGCTGCAGCAAGCGCCAGCGCGACATGGCTCGTGATTTCCAGCGTACGCGGAGTTGCGAGCGTATTACGGATGCGGATACGCCGTAATTCGACGTCCTCGCTCGGGGCCACCACCACGTCGCTCAGGATGGCCAGCCCGCGCTCCTCGCGGCGGAAGGCGGCGCGCCCTTCGGCAAACACGGCTTCATAGCGTTCCGGCGCACCGGCGACCGGCGCCAGCGTGGCCGACCAGGCTTCGCCGGAAACGGTATCGCGCAGCACGCAGGCCAGGGCCCCACGCCCGCCCAGCGGGTCGGGCTGCCAGCGCGTGAGCGGAACGCCGCCCCAGCTGCTGTAGCCGTCGCCATCGCCCGTCACCATCACGTGGTAGCGGCCATTGGACAGCAATTGCAGCTCCGGCAGGGCGCTGCCGTCGACAGTGCGGCCGCTGGCCGGAGCGGCGCCCGGTGTCCTGCCTTCGTAAGGTGCGGCGCGCGTCGCGCCGCAGGCCGGCACCGGCTCCTGCAGCAGCGGCAGCGCCGCGCGCAGTTCCGGATCGGCCGCGAACCGGCGCTGCATCGGCGCGTCCTGCAGCAGCTGCAGCAGCGCGAGCAGGCCCATGCCCTGGTGGCGCGCGGCCACCGTACGCACCACGTGGCGCTGCTCGCCATGCGGCAGGCGGCCCGGCGTGCAGTCGACCGCGTCGACGAAACCATAGTCGCCGCCCAATCCCTCGTGCGCCATGCGCTCGAGGTTGGAAAGCGCCGCGCCGTGCGCCACCGGCAGCGCCAGCATGGCCGCATACGGGGCGGCGACGGGTTCGGCCCCACCCCGTTGCAGTGCTGCCGCCGGCACGCCGAACCGGCGGAACTGGAAGCGCAGCGCGGCGTCGACCGCATTGCAGGCCGACTCCGAATATCCCCACACCATGCCCAGCTGGCGGCCGTGCGCGACCTGGGCGCGCACCGCTGCGCGGCCGGCGTAGTCAAGCAGCGACTCGCGCCAGGACGGCATCAGGAGAAAAGGCGCGAGCGCATCCGACAAGCTGCCCGAGCGCGACAGCAGCAACTGTTCGGCGCCGGCCACGCGCACCGGCCGCCCCAGGCTCCACCAGTGCTGCTGCGGCAGCTGGCCCTGGGCCACCGCGATGAAACTGGCCATGCAGGCTTCGGAGGCCAGCAGGTCGCAGCTGTCGGTGTCGAGCCGGTTGTCGCGGACGTGGCAGCGGGCCGACAGCAAGCCGGTGGCGGGGTCGAGCAGCGCCGCGAAATCCATCGCACCCAGGGTGCGCGCCTGCGCGGCCAGGCGCGCGGCTTGCGCCAGCAGCGCGGCCGCACGGTCGCGCCCTTCGCGCACCAGCCGCGCCAGGCCCGGCTGGGTGGACGCTTGCGGGTCGATGGCGGCCAGTTCGCGCAAGGTCGGGATGCTGGTGAGGCTGGCGTCGAACACGTATTCCTGCGCCGCACGCATCCAGGGCGCCAGCGCGAGCAGGTCGTCCTGTACGGCGTGGCACTGGGCCGCCAGGCGCGCGGACCAATCGCGCAGGCCGTCGCCGGTCGACTCGCGCAACGCGGCATCGAGCGCATCTGCCGCGTCGACGGTATGGCGCAGGCATTCGCTCAGGCCGGGCAAGGTGTCGGCGGCGCGGCAGCGCTTGGGGTCGAGCGCGGCCCAGACCGCGGCCAGCTTGTTGCGTACCTCGGGCGACGTCCCGGCCGCCAGCTCGTCCACCACGTGCAGGGCGGCGCGGATCCCGTCCAGCGCCTGCGGCCCGCAGACTGGCGCATCCGGCAACTCGTCCAGTCCCACGGCCAGCGTGCGCAGGCTCAGCGCCAGCCAGCCGCTGCCGGGCGTCGACACGAAGGCCGGTTCGCAGGGGGCGAGGGTGGCATTGTCGTAGGCGGCAAGATAATGGCCTTTCCAGCGTTCGAGCAAGGCCATCGACGCCAGCGAACCATCCAGCCGTTCGAGCAGCGCGCCGGCCGGCAGGTAGCCGAAATCGCGGGCCGCCAGCGTGGACAGCAGGCCGAGGGCGATGCCTTCCGGGGTGGTGCGGCCGTCCACCAGCGGATGCGGATGCTCCTGCACGCTCTCCGGCGGCAGCCAGTTGTTGGCGGGGCCGGCGTGGTCTTCGAAGAAGCTCCAGCTGCGGCGCACCAGGCGCTGGACGAACGCGTGGCGCGCGGCGGGCAGGCGCGGCGGGCGCTGGCGCACCGACAGGCTGGTCCACCAGGCCAGCGCCGGCGACAGGAACCATACCAGCAGCACGGGGGCCGCGGGAAACAGCGAATACGGATTGGCAAAGGTCAGCAGCAGCGCGACGGCCACCGCCAGCACCGGGGCAACCCACATCGTGATCCAGTTGTTGACGATCTCGCGGGCCGGGCGCGACAGCGCCGGCAGGCGCCACTCGAGCTGGTGCCGGCGCGAGACGTGGCGGCGCCACACCGCGCGCGCAATGGCGTCGAGCTGGCACCAGGCCGCATGCGGCAGGAAGCTGGCCGCCAGCGCCACCCGCACCAGCGCCACGCGCGCGCCGCGCGCCCAGGCGTCCAGGTGCTGGCGCCAGGGCGCATCGTGCGGCCGGTCGGCCAGCGCCGCCAGGCTGCCGGCCAGCGCGGGCAGGAAGAACACCGACAGCACGGCGCCGATCCAGAACGCGGGCGCGGCCAGCGCGGTCCAGCACAGCACCAGCAGCAGCACCAGCGCCGGGGCCACCAGGCTGTCGCGCAGCGCGTCGAACAGCTGCCAGCGGTGCTCAGGCGTCATCGGATTGGCTTCGCGCCTGCCGTCCGCGTAAGCGACGACACGGCGCACCCAGCCGGCCGACTGCCAGGCCGCGCGCACCGTGCGGTGGCGGCGGACAGCGTGCTCGCCATAGTTGTCGGGGAAGGCTTCTTCCAGGCGCACGCCGCAATCGAGGGCCGCATGCAGGCAGCCTTCGTCGACCGCGCCCGGCTTGAGCAGCGCGTCGTCTGGCAGGCGCTCGCGCAGCACCCGCTCGTAGGTGTCGACGTCATAGATGGCAGCCCAGCCGAACATGCCCTGGGTGTCGGATTCGTGCCCGGCCAGCGCCGCGGCCCAGGTGCCGCGCCCGCCGGTCCACAGCCGCTGGTAGCGACAGGCCTGCCGGCCCGGCAGGGCGCCGCCGATGGCCGGGCGCAACATGCCGTGGCCTTGCGCGATGCGGCTGCCGTCGGGCGCCAGCGCCGGCTGGTTCAGCGGATGGGCCATGGCGCCGACCAGCGCCCTGCCCGCATCGCGCGGCAGGTCGATGGCGGCATCGAGGGTGATCACATAGCGCACTTCCGCCAGCCCGGCCGTGTTGCCGGCGCTGCAGGCAAAGCGTTCGCGTCCCGTGCCGGCCAGGCAGGCATTCAGGTCGGCCAGCTGGCCGCGGCGGCGCGCGCGCCCGATCCAGGCCTGCTCGCCGCTGTTCCAGGTGCGCGGGCGCTGCAGCAGCAGGAAGGGTTCGATGCGCTGCGTGCTGGTCGCCGGCTGGCCGTCCTCGTCCAGCGTGGTGAACGTGTGGCGCTGCGCGTGCTTGCGGTTGAGCGCCTCGATGGCGCCGACCGCCCGCGCCACCAGTTCCGCGTCGCCGGGCAGGGTTTCGGCCGCCGCATCGTGCAGGTCGGCCAGCAGGCAGAAACGCAGGCGCGGGTCGCGGTTGGCCAGGTAGCGCACTTCGAGGTCGCGGCACAACGCATCGACCTGCGCGGCGCTCTTCAGGCGCGCGGAGACCGCCACCAGGGCCTGGGCCTCGGGCGGGATGCCGCTGCTGAAATCCATGCGTGCGGTAGCGCCAGGCCGCGACAGCCAGAGGGCCATCATGTCGACCAGCGCATCGGCCAGCTGGCTGGCGCCGACGAAGGCCAGCAGCCCGACGGCGGCCTGCAAGACCATTCCTGCGCCGCCCTGGCGCGCGCAGACCACGGCGGTCAAGGCAAACAGCAGCGTCAGGACGCAGGTGGCGCCGATGCGCAGCGCCAGCGGCATGTGGCGGGCGCGCCGCCGCAAGCCTGCTGCCAGGCCGGGGCGCGGCTGCAAGCCGGTCTCCAGCGCGGCCAGGCCAGGGCCGCACAGGTAGTAGCCGATATGGCGGTGGCGCGCATCCAGCCCGCCCTCGGCCGGCGCACGGTGCCTGCCTGCCAGCGCCAGCGCTTCGCTCGCGACCTCGGTTTCGAGCCGCCCGGTGCGGCGCGCCAGGTCTTCGATACTGCGGCGGTACAGGTCACGTGTCGGGCCGTCCATGCGCGGGTAACTGCCATCGGGGTCGGCGCGCAGCGTGCTTTCCACCGCGCCGAGCTGCTCCTGCAGCGCGCGCCAGTCGATCCCGCCGAGCAGGCGCAGGCTCGCCAGGCAGCGGGTGGCCTGGATGCCGTCGACCGCCATCGCGCTGCGTTCGTCCTGCACCTGCTGCGCGATGCTGGAGCCGTCATCGAGCAGGCGGGCGTCGATCCACGCAAGCGCCTGCGCCAGCGCGCCGCCCTGGCCCTGCAGCCGACGCGCGAGTTCGGCGACGAAACTGCTGCCCATCGGCTGCACGGCGCGCGCCATGTCGGCCACCAGCAGGATCAGGTCGCCCGAGCGCTGTGCGGCAGTGTCGACCATGCGCGTGGCCCAGCTTTCGGCCAGCACGCGCTCGCGGCAGGCTCGCTCGCTGCGCACGGCGATGTCGCGCAGGCTGCCCAGCAGCGCCAGGCGCAGGGCGGCCGGCAGCAGGCGCAGCTCGGCCAGCAGCAGCGGGCTGTGTTCCTGGTAGGCGGCGAGAAAGCCGGCCAGGCTCTCGCGCTCGACGCGGCCGCCGCTGCGCAGTACGGCTTCCTGCGCCAGCACCTGCAGGCGGGCGGCGGCAGGCTGCGCCAGGCAGGGCAGCACGCCGTCGTCGTGCATGAGCTGGCCGCGCGCCAGCCGCAGCTGGGTGTCGATCAGGGGAGCATGGTCGAGGATGGCGGTGGCCGCGGCCGGCAGTTCGCTGCCGGCCTGGCGCGCATGGTCGAGCGCTGCGCAGGCAGTCTCGAAGGCGGCGCCCTGCCCGGCCAGCAGGATGCGCAGGCCGGACGCGCCGTTGCCGCCGGCCAGGCGGTGGCGCGACGCGAGCGCGCGTCCGTGCATGGCCAGCTGCGCGGCAGTCATCGGCACATCGTCGTCGGCGCGCACGGTACCAGCTTGTTGCGCGGACGCGAATTCGGCCATCGGGTTCTTCTCCAGGTTCAACAGGGTCCTCGGCAATGAGGCGTGCGCTGTCGACTGCTGGCGCGCCGGGCGCCCGGGGCGGTTCAGTGGAGCGTTACAGCAGACCAACATGGCGGGGCGCGCACGGCCTCCGTCATGCTAGAAGATGCCCGGGGCGGGCACTGTGCGGTGACGTACACAGGGGGCAGATGCGCCGCCCTGTTGCGGGTTCGTCGGCTCAGCCGGCGAGCGCCAGGCCGCCGGCCACGTGCCAGGCCTGGGCATGGCCGAGCTGGCGCAACAGGCGCGCCGCCCGGGCGCTGCGGTTACCGCTGCGGCACATGAAGACCAGCGGGCGCGGCTCGCCCTGCAGCCAGGCTGCGGCCTGTCCGGCCAGCCGCGACAGCGGGACGTGCCGCGCCGCCCGGCCGCCCAGGTGGGCGGCGCCGGCCGCATGCTCGGGCAGCTCGCGCACATCGACCAGCAGCGCGTCCGGATGGGCGTCCAGGTAGGCCTGTGCGGCAGCCGCATCGAGGTGCATGCCGTCCTCCGGCAGCGCTGCGGCGCCGGGACGCGACACCGCCGGCTCGCCGATGCGGTGGCAGCACAGGGCCAGGTCGGCGACCATAGCACCAGGCGGCAAGGCGCCGAAGACGAAGCGCACCGCGTGGGACGGGAGCGTATCGCCTTCCGGCCTGCCCAGCAGGAAGGCGTCACCGGCCTTGAGCAGCAGGTCGCGGCCGAGCGCGATGGAGTCGGGCGCCGCTTGCGGGGCCAGGCCTATCAAGGCGCACAGCGCGTCGGCGCCGCCGGCACCATGGCTGGTATCGAAACAAGCCGTCAAGCGGCAGCCGCGGGCGCGCAGGTCGGCCGCAATGCGCGGCGCCAGCGCCGCCGGGGGATCGATGGCGATGCATTCGCGCCCTTCCTCGTCGTAAAGCAGCCAGCCGCTCGCGCCGCCCAGTTCAAGCTGTTCCAGCCCGGCCGGGGGCTTGCACGCGGCCAGCGCCTGGCCGCAGCGCAGGATGCGGGCGCAGGCTTCCTCAATAAAGGCGTCGTCCACCAGCGGACCGAAGGACATGCGCACCGCCGACGCGCTGCGCTCGAGCGGCACGCCCATGGCGTCGAGCACGTAGCTGGGCGCGGCCCTGGCCGCCGAGCAGGCCGAACCCGCGCTGACGCGCACGCCGGCCGCATCGAACAGGTCGAGCAGCTCCTTGCTGCTGCGGCCAGGTACCGAGAAATTCAGGGTGGTCGGCAGCGCGTGCGCGAGCGGGGCATTGAAGACCAGGCCCGGGAAGGCCTCGCGCAGCGCACCGGCCAGGCGGTCGCGGCATGCAATCAGCTCGGCATGGGTGCGGAAGGTGCCGCCCTCTTCCAGCGCGGCGAGCACCGCGCCGAAAGCGGCGATGCCGGCCATGTTCTCGGTGCCGGAGCGCTGGCCGGCTTCCTGGCCGCCGCCGCACATCAGGGGCGTATAGGGCGCGCCTTCGCGCACGTAGAGCAGGCCGACGCCCTTGGGCGCATACAGCTTGTGGCCCGAGAACGGCGCGTAGTCGATGCGGGTGGCGCCAAGCGCCAGCGGCAGCTTGCCCAGGGCCTGCACGCAGTCGACCATCCACAGCGCAGGACTGGCGGTGTCGTCCAGGACCGCGGCGATGCCGTCGAGATCGGACACGATCCCGGTCTCGTTGTTGGCTGCCATGGTGCACACGAACGCGGCGCGCGGCGCCAGTTCGCGCAGCACATCCAGGCGGTGGCGTCCGCCGGCATCGACCGGCAATGCACGCAGCTCCAGATTGGTGCCCAGCAGGCGGTTCCAGTGCGCCAGCGATTCCGGCACCGCCTTGTGCTCGGTGGCCCCGTACACGAGCAGGTCGCCGCAGGGCTCTCCGCGCAGGCGGCGCTCGCGCACCGCGCACAGCGCGGAGAGCACGACGGTCTGGATGCCCTCGGTGGCGCCGCTGGTAAACATCACCCTGCCCCGGGCCGCGCCCAGCACGCGGCGCGCCGCTGCCCGCGTCGCATCGAGCAGGGCCTTGGCGCGCAGGCCGGCCGCATGGCTGCTGCTCGGGTTGCCGAAACAGGCCCCCATGGCAGCGTTGGCGGCCGCCGCGGCGGCCGGCAGGACCGGCGATGTGGCGTTGGCGTCGAGGTAGAGTTCGCTATTCATTAAAAAATTACAAAAAGGTAATTAATTGCTATGGATCGTGGTATTGTTAGTGAATATGTTACGGAATTGACCCGATAAAGGTATACCAATTTCTCTGACATATCCCGTACGTTTGGCATATCTATTCTCCATATACCTTTATTTGGAAAATGAATTCACTCGACAAGTTTGATTGCGCCATTCTTGCCGCTTTGCAGGCAGACGCTACCCTCTCGATTTCCGGCCTCAGCGAAAAGGTCGGCCTGTCCAGCACCCCATGCTGGAAGCGCGTCAAGCGCCTCGAGGAGGACGGGTATATCGAAAGCCGCGTCAGCATCGTCAACCGCAACAAGGTCGGCCTCCCGGTGACGGTGTTCGTCAGCGTGCGTACGAGCGAACACGACGAAAAATGGCTGGCGCGCTTCGCGGCGGCCGTGATCGCGCTGCCGGAGGTGCTCGAATTCCACCGCATGAGCGGCGACGTCGACTACCTGCTCAAGGTCGTCACCACCGACATCGCCGGCTACGACCGCTTCTACAAGAAGCTGATCAAGGCGGCGCGCCTGAGCGGGGTGTCGTCCGCGTTCTCGATGGAGCAGATCAAGTACACCACGGCGCTGCCGCTGGAACTGATCTCGCACGGGCTGCCTGCTTGACCTCACGCGCCCGGTAAAAACAGCCCTGGATGTGCGATCATGGCGTCCGTTCGCATATAACGGAGACCAAGCAATGCCCATCAAGATGAACATGGCGCCGCTGGCGCTTGCCGCGCTGCTCGCCGCCCATGCCGGTTCGGCCAATGCCGCCGAACAGCTCGTGAAAATCGGCGTCAGCGGCCCGCTCTCGGGCTCGAATGCCTTTGCCGGCAAGGACAACGAAAACGGCGTGCGCCTGGCCGTCGAAGAACTCAACGCACAAAAACTCCAGGTCGGCGGCAAGCAGCTGCGCTTCGAGCTGCAGTCCGAGGACGACGGCGGCGACCCGAAACAGGGCGTGACCGTGGCGCAGAAATTCGCCGACGCCGGCGTCAAGTTCGTGCTCGGCCCCTACAACTCGGGCGTGGCCATTCCCGCCTCGCGCGTCTACAACGACAGCGGCATCCTGATGTCGACCGTCGGCACCAATCCCAAGATCACCGCGGCCGGCTACCCGACCGTGTTCCGCATCGTCGCCAGCGACACCCAGGTCGGCGGCTCGGTCGCGGCCTATGCGGCCAAGGAACTGAAGGTCAAGAACGTGGGCGTCATCGACGACCGCACCGCCTTCGGCCAGGGCATCGCGATGGAATTCAAGCGCCAGGCGCAGGCCAATGGCATGAAGGTCGCCGGCCACGAATACACCACCGACAAGGCCAGCGACTTCGCCGCCATCCTGACCGCCCTCAAGGCCAAGCGCGTGGACGCGGTGTTCTTCGGCGGCTATGCGCCCCAGGCCGCCCCGATGGTGCGCCAGATGAAGCAGCTCGGCCTGAACGTGCCGCTGCTGGGCGGCGACACCCTGTGCAGCCCCGAGATGGCCAAGCTCGGCGGCGCGGCGGTGGGCGAGAACGTGCGCTGCGCGCAGGCCGGCGCCATCGTCGCCAGGCAGCCGGGCGGCCCGGCCTTCATCAACAGCTACAAGGCCCGCTTCAAGCGCGAGCCGGACGTGTACGCGCCCTCGTTCTACGACCAGACCAAGTTCATCGCGCAAGCCATGAAGAGCGCGAATTCGACGGACGCCGCCAAGGTCGGCGCGGCGATGCACACGATCAGCTACCAGGGCGTGGTCGGCACCTATGGCTACGACCCGAAGGGCAACCTGAAGAAGACCGCCGTCACCGTCTACACCTTCAAGAACGGCGCCCTCACGCCGCTGGCCAGCTACTGATTTGGGAAGAACCACGATGAAAGCACTGTATCAACTGGGCGCCGTGGCTGCGGCCGCGCTGCTCGCCTGCTCGCCGGCGCTGGCCGCGCCCACCACGCCGCCGAAGCCTGCCTCGGCCGCGGCTACTGCCGAGAGCCGCCAGATCAACGCGCTGGCCGACGAATACTACGAGTCGCTGGCGCGCTTCGAGCCGGTATGGGCCACCGAAAACGGCGACAGCCGCTTCAACGACCAACTGGGCCTGTCGATCTCGCCAAAGATTCGCCAGCAGCAGTTCGCGCTGTACCGCAGCTATCTGAAGCGCCTGAACGCCATCCCGCGCGAGCGCCTCGGCAGCCGCGACCAGACCAGCCACGACATCCTCAAGTTCGAGCTCGACACCGCGCTGCGCCTGGCCGCTTTCCCGGAGCACCTGATCCCGATCGACCAGATGGTCAGCATGCCGGTGATCCTGGCGAACTACGCCGGCGGCCAGGGCGCGCAACCGCTCACCTCGGCGCGCGACTACCGCGCCTACCTGAGCCGCCTGAACCAGCTGGTGGCGCACATCGACCAGTCGATCGTCAACATGCGCGAAGGGATCCGGCGCGGCGTGGTGCAGCCGCGCGAGCCGATGCAGTCCGCCCTGCCGCAGTTCAAGCAGCTGGTCGCAAGCAAGCCGGAAGAGAGCATCTTCTACATGCCGATCAAGAACATGCCGGCCAAGTTTTCCAGCGCCGACAAGCGCAGCTTGACGATCGCCTACCGCAAGGCGATCGCCAACAAGCTCAATCCGGCCCTCAAGCGCCTGGCCATCTTCATCGAGAAGGACTACTTGCCGAAGACCCGCACCACCGCCGGCTGGAACGCGCTGCCGCAAGGCGCGGCCTGGTATGCGGCGCGCGCCGCGGCCATGACCACGACCAGCCTCACACCCGACCAGATCCACGAGATCGGCCTGAAGGAAGTGGCGCGCATCCAGGGCGAGTACGGCGTGACCGGACCGAAGATGGGCTATACCGGTCCGGCCGCTGGCCTGCCGCGCTGGGTGTCGGAGCAGCCGAAGTTCAAGCCTTTCACGTCGGACCAGCAGGTGATCGAGGTGTTCCGCGAGCTCGATGCGAAAGTGCGCACCAAGCTGCCCGCGCTATTTACCCTGATGCCCAAATCGCCGCTCGACCTGCGGCTGGAGCCGGAACTGTCGCGCGCAACCGCCTCGGACCACTACACCCCGCCGGCAGTGGACGGTTCGCGTCCGGGCGTATTCTGGTCGGTGGTGAACGACCCGAAACAGTACGGCAGCACCGGCATGGTCACGCTCTACCTGCACGAAGGCCAGCCGGGCCACCACTTCCACATCGCGCTGGTGCAGGAACTGGGCCTGCCGAACTTCCGCAAGTTCGGCGGCAACAATGCCTTTACCGAAGGCTGGGCGCTGTATGCCGAGACCCTGGGCAAGGAGATGGGCCTGTTCGACAAGCCGGAAGACTATTTCGGCCACCTGAACGACGAGATGCTGCGCGCGGCGCGCCTGGTGGTGGACACCGGACTGCACGCCAAGGGCTGGAGCCGGGCCAGGGCGATCCAGTACTTCCAGGACACGCTGGGCTATTCGGAGGCCGAGGCGCGTGCGCAGATCGAGCGCTACATGGTGTGGCCGGGCCAGGCGCTGGGCTACAAGATCGGCTCGCTGAAGATCATGGAACTGCGCAAGCGCGCGCAGGATGCGCTGGGCAGCAAGTTCAGCCTGCCGGAGTTCCACCGGGTCGTGCTGGAGGAAGGCACGCTGCCGCTGGCGGTGCTGGAGGCGAAGGTGGATCGGTGGATTGCGCAGGCGAAGTAGCCGCCATCCCGTAGGGTGGGCAGGAAACCTGCCCACCCTACGAGGTACCGCTGCATCGGCGTTCGATGCAGGCTCAGACCACCATGAACACCGGATACCGTCTCCACTCCGGCTCCCGATAGCGCTCGCAGTTTGCAAAGATAAAGTCCAGCACCGCCTCCTGGTTCCCCAGCAGCGCCGCATTCTCGCGCTTCCACGCGTCGAACTTGCTTGCGAGCGCCGGCTCGTCGTTCAGCAGTTCCGCCGCGTGGTCTTCGAACACGTAATCCGAATACACTTCTTTTTTCTCCAGCACGCTGTTGAAGAAGCCCCAGCGGAAGAAGCTGTCGTGGCCTTGCGGTTCGAGGGTTTCCACGGCATAGCGCGCATTGTCCTGGTCGAGCGGCACGATGACGTCGCCGGCGCGCAGTGCTACCCGCCCGCGGCGCTTTTCCAGCACCACGTCGTCGTGGAACATGTGGCCTTCGTAGGCATGCGGGCGCGAAGCGACGGAAACGATGTGGTAGTAGTCGACTTCTTCCATCCGGTCGGCCTCCACCCGTTCCAGGCGCACGCCGTTCCACTCCAGGCGCTCGATCGCTTCCCGCCACTGCTGCGGCACGATGTAGGCGCGCGGCGCAGGAACCGTGATATCGGCCGGGAAGCTGTTGTAGTAGGCGATGTCGCGCTCCCACGGCTTGCTGCGGTCGTAGGACAGGCGCGTGTAGTTGCCCAGTACGCTCGGCGTGTACTTGGCTTCATAGCCCTTGAAGCGGAACGAGGACGGATTGGCCTCGTCCATCGCCCAGTGGATCGGCCACTCGGCGCGCGTGCGGCCAGCCTGCCTGGCGGCGCGGCGCAGGGCCTGGATCTGGCCGGCGTGCTTGACGGTGAACTCCAGCGCGGTCTCGACCAGCGCGCGCATCGACTCGTAGCGGTCCTTGAACGGCTTGAGCATGTGCGTTTCGGGCATGAAGCCGATCGTGTGGTGCAGGGCCGCGTAGCCGGTCGAGAAGCGCGCGGTCTCGAGGAATTCGGCGATGCCGTGGTCCGGACAGTCCTTGACCGGGTTCACGTAAGGACAGGTCGGCCAGCCGCGCTGCTCCATGCCGGCGTACATGGCCGGCAGCATGGTCGAACGCAGGAAGCCGCCCAGCCCGTCGCCCAGCTTGTCCGCTTGCGTGTGGATCAGGGTCATCGTGTAGCTGTAGTCGGCGCCGTTCGAAGTGTGGGTGTCGACCATCACGTCCGGGTCCCAGGCGGTGAACAGCTGGTTGAACACGCGCGCGGTCAGGGTGTCGCACTTGACGAAATCGCGGTTCAGGTCGAGGTGGCGGCTGTTGCCGCGGAAGCCGAACTGCTCGGGGCCGTCCTGGTTCACGCGCGAGGTGTCGGCGCGATTCAGGCTGCCGTCCACGTTGTACATCGGGACGAACAGGAACACCGTGTCGTTCAGCGCAGCCAGGCGCTCGGGCTGGGTGCAGAAGTCGCGCACCAGCGCCATGCAGCTGTCCACGCCTTCCGGCTCGCCCGGATGGATGCCGTTGTTGTTGAAGAAGACCGGACGGCCGGCGCGCTTGAGTTCCTCGCGGTCGAACACGCCGTCGCTCGTCACCACGCCCGCGTGGATCGGCACGCCGGCATCGGATACGCCTACCTGGGCAAAGTGCAGCACGCCGGGATAGCGGCGCGCGAGCTCTTCGTACCAGGCGATGCAGTCGGCCAGCGTCGTGGTCTGGTTCAGGTTGCCCTGTTCGTAGGGGGTCAGCAGTTCGTTGGACATGGTTTGCTTGATGTTGGGTTGATTACTGGATGGTCGGCACGGCGACCGGCGCGGTGAGCGGCAACGTGATGGCCAGCACGGTCCCGCCGCCCGGGCTGGAACGCACGTCCATCACGCCGTGCACCGCGTAGACGCGCTCGCGCATGCCGATGATGCCGATGCCTTCCGAGGCGCTGGCCGGATCGAAGCCGTTGCCGTCATCGGCCACGACGATGCGCAGGGTCTGGGCGCCTTCGTCGAGCACCAGGCGCACCTGGGCCGAGGTGGCCTGGGCATGCTTCATGATGTTCGACAGGGCTTCCTGCACGATGCGGTAGGCCGAGATGGCCAGCTCGTTGGGCAGGCGCGAGAAGTCGCCCTCGCCGTAGAATTCGAAACCGCAGCCCGAGCCGCTGTCGTAGTGGCGCACCATCTCTTCGACCGCGCCGTGCAGGCCCAGCATGTCGAGCACCTCGGGGCGCAGGCGCCGCACCAGGCGGCGGCCGTTGGCGTACAGGTCGAGCGCGAGCTTGGTGATGGCCTGCGACTTGCGCCCGATCTCGTCGATCTCCGGGCACGGCACGGCCTTGGCCGCCAGGGCGCCGATGGCCTGGGCTTCCAGGCGCGCGGCGATCAGGGAGGCATTGAGTTCGTCGTGGATCTCGACCGCGATGCTCTTGCGCTCGTCCTCGATGATCGAGTTCACCTTTTGAATGAGCTTGCGCTTGTCGGCGTCGGCGCGCAGCGCCTCGTTGCGCGAGGCGAGCAGGTCGCGGGTGCGCTCGGCCACCTTGTTCTCCAGGTCGCGCTTGGATTCGTCCAGCGCCAGCGCCATCTCGCCGATCGAGGCCTGCAGTTCGCCGACCTCGCCGCCGGTGGTGACCGGCAGGTGCACGCGGAAGTCGCCGTTGCGGATGCGGCTCAGGGCCCCGATGGCTTCGCGCAGCGGCACGGTCAGCGAGCGCGCCAGTACCCAGGCCAGGATGCCGCTGGCGGCCAGCGCCAGCGCGGCGATGCCCAGCTCGAACTGGAAGCGGCGGGTCTGCTTGGCCATCATGTTCGAAGGCGACATCGTCACCCGCACCCAGCCGACCACCTCGGTGGTGAGGGTCGGGGGACGCAGCAGGCTCGATGCCGAGACGTGGGGCGTGCCGTTGTCGGTGAACAGGTTGATCCACACCACCTGCTTCTTGATCGGCGCCTCGTAGTAATGCGGCTGGGCGTCGATGGCCGACTCGGAATCGACGCGCACGGCATGGGTGCCGTCCACGCCCACCACTTCGATGCGATACAGGCTGCTGTCGGACTGCACCAGGCCGTTGATGGTCAGGCGCAGGTCGGACAGGTTGCCCGAGATGACGTTGTATTCGCTGGTCTCGGCCAGCGCCCGCGCCAGGATGCGGCCGCGCTCGGACAGCTCCTCGGCCACCTGCGAGCGGTGCGAATACCACGAGTACCAGACGAAGGACGTGAACAGGCAGGCCACCGGCAGCATGGTGATGAAGGTCATGCGCCGGCCGATGCTCCAGCCGCGCCAGAAGCGCATCGTCATGGCTTGGGCGCCACCGGGACCAGGGGCACGGCCAGCGCAGGCGCCGCCGGGGGCAGGATCGGCGGGGTCACCGAGGGCGCGACCGCGGGCGCGCGCAGCGGCGCACCGGAACGCAGCGGCGCGCGGGCAAACTTGCGCGCGCTGTCGGTCACGCGCACGTCGAGCGAGCGCGCCACGCCTTCATTGACCAAAGTGCGGAAGTAGCGCGGGAACTGGGGCGGGGCCAGTTCGCCGGTGGCGACGAAACTGGCCGCGATCTCGGCCACCTGGGTGTTGATGTCCTCGATCTCGGAATAGGTCGTGGCCAGCGCGCCGACCTTGACCATGTCGGCCGAGAAGCCGATCACGCCCTGCTTGCGGCGGTAGGTCGAGAGCAGGATGTTGCGCACGTTCTCCGGGTTGTAGACGTCGCCGTCGGGCAGCGCCAGCAGCACTTCGGAGCGCGTCATGCGGTTGAGCGTGTGGTTGATGTCGTCGCCCAGCGCCAGCGGCTGCACGTCGACTTCGCTCTCCAGCGTCGGGCGCAGGAAAGCGGTGTCGCGCCCGAGGATGGCGCCCACGCGCACCGGGCGCCCGTACAGCAGCGCGGCCAGGCGCAGCTGGTCGGCCGGCGCCGGTTCGGCATACACGGCGGTCATGGAGGCGGCGCGGCCCGGGGCGGACTTGGTCACCGCGCGCCAGACCTGGCTCGACGTGAAAGCCGAGATGACCACGCAGTCGCAGCGGCGCGCCACCGCGTCGCGCAAGGCGACCGGGCCGATGGCCACGTAGAGCATGCGGCGGCGCTGTCCCAGTTCGGTGCGGAAGGCAGCGAAGGTGGGCACCAGGCGCTTGTACAGGTCTTCGGCGATGCGGCGCGTGACTTCGCTGTCGTCGCCGGTGACGATCTGGAAGCGGAAGCCCGTGACCTCGGCGTCCTTGGCCACGTCCTGCGGGGCAGCCTGCGCGGCGCCGGCCAGCAGCGCGAGCGCGGCGCAGGCCGTGCGCAGGAGCGTCGGGAGCAGCATGGGCGTTACGGTTCGATCAGGCCGTGCTTCACGGCCAGCAGGGTGATGTTGGCCTGGCGGTGCACGCCCAGCTTTTCCTTGATCGACTGGCTGATATTGCTGATGGTCTTGGTCGACAAATCGAGCTTCTCGGCGATTTCGGCATTGGTCATGCCCTCGGCCATCAGCTTGAAGATCTCGAGCCCGCGTTCGTCCAGCTGCGACTGCGGCGTGACGTCGCCGCGCACGGCCATGCTGGCCAGGCGCGAGGCGATCTGCGGCAGGAAGTACAGCTTGCCGTCGTGGGCGTGGCGCACCGCGGTGACCAGGTCTGACGGGTCGCAATCCTTGGTGACGAAAGCGTGCGCGCCCATGCGGTAGGTTTCCTTGATCAGGCTGTCCTGGTCGAACTGGCTCAGGAAGATGATCTTGGCGCGCGGGTCGTCCTTCAGGATGCTCTGCGCGGCATCGAGGCCGGTGAGCTCCGTCCCGAAACGCATGTCGAGGATGACCACGTCGGGCTGCTGCGACGCATACAGCGCCACCGCCTCGCTCGGGGTCTTGGCCTGGCCCACCACCTGCATGCCGGCCGCTTCCAGCGACATGGCAAAGCCGGTCATGACGATGGGATGGTCGTCGGCCAGCATCACACGTATCGGTTTTTTCTGTTCGGACACCACTTTTGCTCCTGTCTTGAGGCCCGCTTACATTCGCTTACCAAGTTCTGGCACCTATGTGTGCCAACTGACGGAAAGGGTGCGGGTGATAGGAGGATTATTTCATACAACGCGTCACGACGCGAGTGTCCACTGCTCCTCCTGATCTGGCACTCGAACACTTACACATGGAATCAAATTTACTACGAAATCGCTTTACATCTTGCTAGGCCCTAGCATATATTGATTCCATTAGCTGTCTGATGCATATCTTTCCTGAAGTAAAAAGTTCTGCGCCCCCCTCGCCGAACGACAAAAAAAGGAGATCGCCATGCACTTCTCGCAAATCAATGATGCTCCGGGCGGCAAGGCCGGCAAGTTCGCCCTGGTGGCCGGCCTGCACGCCCTGGTGGCCGTGGGCATGGTCAACATGATGAACACCAAGACCATCAGCCTGCCCGCGCTGATCGACGACAAGATCGTCTGGATGCAGCCGGAAGTCCCGCCGCCGCCGCCGCCGGAACCGCCGCAACCGCAGCAGAAGGTCACCAAGCCGGACATCGTCGTGCCGAAGCAGGAGGTCGAGACGACCCCGCCGCCGATGGAAGACCCGATCCAGGCCAGCACCGAGCCCGCGCCAGAGCCGGAACCGGCCCTGCCTGCGCAGAACGAGGCCCCGCCCGCGCCGCCGACCACCAAGAGCAATCCGGGCGAGATGCGCAGCGCCGTGCTGGCCGACGCCAATGGCTGCGCCAAGCCGGAATACCCGGTCAATGCGGCCCGCAACGGCGAGACCGGCACCGTGACGCTGGCGCTGATGGTGGGCACCGACGGCCGGGTGCAGGGTTCGCGGGTGCAGAAGTCGAGCGGCTCGCGTGACCTGGACCGCGCCGCGGTCAATGCCCTGAGCCTGTGCCAGTTCAAGCCGGCCATGAACGGCGGCGTCGCCGAAGCCGGCTGGGCGCAGATCGCCTACGTCTGGACCCTCGAGTAAGCCGTACCGCGTTTTCCCCTCTTCGCCCGCCCCAGCTCCCAGCCTGGCGGGCTTTTTTTCGCCTGCAGTTTCGCTTTTTTCTCAGGAGGCCGCCCGCCGACACACCCGCAGCACCGACAACAACACCAAAAAATGGAGAGAGAAGATGCTTACCGCTGGATCCTCGAGGACGCCGCCGCGCGCCCTCGGCCTGGCCGCGCTGGCGGCCGCCTGCCTGACCCTTGCCGCGCTGGCCTGGCTGGCCATCGCCCCTGCCAAGCCCCCGTCCCTGCCTGCCGGCCCGCCCCAGCTCGATCGCATGCTGCGCCATGTGGCGGTGTTGGCAAGCGAACCGCGTCCGATCGCCACCCAGGCCAATGCCAGGGCGCGCGATTACATCCTGGGCCAGCTGCGCGGCATGGGGCTGGCGCCGCTGGTCCAGAAAACCACCGTGCAGAAGTCGGTCATCCAGTACTGGGGCGGCAGGCATGTGACCGTGGGCGTGGTGCACAACATCCTGGTGCGCATCCCGGGCAGCGCTCCAGAGAGCATGCGGCGCCCCGCACTGCTGCTCGCGGCCCACTACGACACCGGCAAGACCACGCTGGGCGCGGCGCGTTCCGGCGCGCAGGTGGCGGCGCTGCTGGAAACCGCGCGCGTGCTGCGCGCCGGCCGGGCGCCGGCCAACGACATCGTGCTGCTGTTTGCCGATGGCGAGAACGTCGGGGCGCTCGGCGCCCAGGGTTTCACGGCGCATCCATGGGCGCAGCAGGTGGGCCTGGCGCTGCGCTTCGACGCGGCCGGCAGCGGCGGGCCGCTGGTGCTGTATGACGCTGCGGGCGCCGGCAGCGAGGTTCTGCGCGGTCTCGCCGGCGCCGCACCGGGCATGGGGGGCACGTCGCTGGTGGCAGGATTGGTCAAGCTGCTGCCCGACACGCTGCGCATCGGCCCCCTGGCCAGCCTCGACGCCCCTGTCCTGCTGATGGCCAACACCAGCCTGCGCTTCGATGGCGAGCGCGTGCTCGATACGCCGCAGCGCCTGGACCCGGCCATGCTGGCCACGCTGGGCGACACGATGCTGCGCCTGGCGCGCCACTTCGGCGACGCACCGCTGGCGCGCGGCGCCCGTGGTGCGCACAGCTATTTCGACCTGCCGATCCTTGGCAGCGTACGCCATTCGGCGCTCCTGTCTTGGGTACTTGCGGTCCTGAGCTGCACGCTGCTGGTGCGCGGCTACCGGCGCGCACTGGCCCAATCCGACACCACCGTCGCGCCGCTGGTACAGGGCTTTTTCGGCATCGCGCTGGTCCTGCTGGCGGCGCGCATGGGCCTGTGGGAGCGGCGCGACGAAGTGGCCGCGCTGACGCGGGCCGCCAGCCATGAGCCGGCGCTGGTGTTTGCCCTCATGTACGGCTGCCTGTTCGTCGGCGCCCTCTACCTGCTGCGCTGGCTGGCCGGCGGCGTGGCGGTCTTCCTCGGGGCGATGACGTGGATTGCACTGGCCCTGGTCGCCGTGCTGCTGGTGGCGCCTGCCTCGGCCTACCTGCTGGCGTGGCCGCTGGCGGCGGCGCTCGGCGCCTTCACGGCGCTGCAGGCTGCCCGCGGCGTGTGGGGCCGCCTGGGGATCGTCGTCGCGGGACTGCTGCCGGCATTGCTGCTGTTTCCGCCCTCGCTGGCAGACGCCTGGACCGCCCTCGCCCCGCAGGGACTGTATGTGCCGGCCCTGGTGATCGCCATCCTGATGCTGTGCTTTGCGAGCATGTTGCTCCTGTTGCCGGTCGGGCGCGTGGCCGGGCCGGCGCTGGCCCTGGTGTTCGCCGGCTGCGCGGTGCTGCCCGTTTCCGTCTCCGGTGCGGTCGCGCCGCCGGAACGTCCAGCCGTCGAGCCGGACCGGCTGTTGTATTTCAAGGACATGAACAGCTGGCGCGCCTACTGGCTGCTGCCGCCCCAGCCGCTGGACGCCTGGTCGAAGGGTTTGTTTCCGGACCTGGCCCAGCCTGCGATCCATGTGGACGTCTTCGGCTGGCACAGCCCGCGCCAATGGTATGCGGTCGCGCCGCGCGACGACCGCATCGCCTTCCCCGAAGCCTTTTTGCTCAAGAACCCAGCCCTGGCCTGGACCAACGCGAAGCCGAGCACCCGCCAGGTCGAATTCACTCTGCGCTCGAAGAACCGGGCGCCGCACATCGAGCTGTGGGCGGCCGGCACCAAGCCGCTGCGCTCGGTCATGAACGGGCGGGTCTTGAGCACCAGCGAAGGCGGCTGGTCGATGTCGCTGTACGGGATGGAAGACCAGCTGCTGCGCTTCACCTTCGAGGCCAAGGGCGAGGACCTGCTGGCGATCGTGGTCGAGGAGCGCATGCCCGGGCTGCCGGCCCACCTGCTGCCGCCCGGCGCCCCGCCGCGCATGCCGGGAACGGGCATGACAATCTCCTCGGACGTGCTGCGGTTTTACTGAGCAGTTGGCATACAATGGCCGATGCACGCCGGGCACCCCTGGCGTCATGTCCATTCGATTAATTTACGCAGCAGGATTCCATGCACAAGATCGTCTCCTCCGTTGTCCTCACCGCCCTCGCGGGCAGCCTGGCCCTGGCCTATCCGGCCGCCGCCACCGCTGCAGCCAAGTCGCCCAAGTCCGCGCAAGCCGCGACCGTCAAGGAAGCGCCGCTGCGCGCCCACCTGGCCTTCCTGTCGTCCGACGCCGTCGAAGGCCGCGGTACCGGGCAGCGCGGCGGCGAACTGACCGTCACCTATCTGGAAACGCAAGCCGCCGCCGCGGGCCTGCAGCCGGCCAACAACGGCAGCTTCCGCCAGCCGGTGAAGATCGCGGGCGTGCGCTCGCTGCCGCAGAAGAGCAACCTCGCCATCATGGCCGGCGGCCAGGCGCTGCCGCTGCAGTTCGGCGCAGACTGGGTCTGGGGCCCGGGCGACGCCAAGGCCGACCACACCCTCGACGCCGAGATGGTGTTCGTCGGCTACGGCATCAACGCGCCGGAAGAAGGCTGGGACGATTTCAAGGGCATGGACGTCAAGGGCAAGGTCATCGTCATGATGGTGAACGACCCGGCGCCGACGGCCGCCGAGCCAAAGCGCTTCAACGGCGCCGGCCTGACCTATTACGGCCGCTGGACCTACAAGCTGGAAGAAGCCGCGCGCCAGGGCGCCGCCGGCGTGCTGCTGATCCACACCGACGCATCGGCCTCGTACGGCTGGAGCGTGGTGCAGAACAGCTGGGCCGCCGCCGAGCGCTTCCAGCTGGCCGAGGGCAAGCTGGGCACCGGCCTGCAGGGCTGGATGACCGACGCCACCGCGCGCAAGCTGTTCGCAGCAAGCGGCCAGGACCTCGACAAGCTGCGCTTCGCGGCCGAGGACAAGGCCTTCAAGCCGGTGGTGCTGAACGCCCGCGTCAAGGGCGAGGCGCGCGCCGAAGTGCGCACGCTGAACGAATTCAACGTGGCCGGCATCGTGCCGGGCACCGACCCGAAGCTCAAGGACGAAGTCGTGGTGTACAGCGCGCACTGGGACCACATGGGCAAGCAGGGTAGCGAAGGCGACACCATCTTCAACGGCGCCGTCGACAACGCATCGGGCACCGCCGCCCTGCTGGCGATGGCGGAGCAAGCCGTGCGCAATCCGGCCAAGCGCAGCCAGATGTTCCTGTGGGTCGCGGCCGAAGAACAGGGCCTGCTGGGCAGCGCCGCCTATGCCGCCAAGCCGCTGTGGCCGATCGAAAAGACCGTCGCCAACCTGAACCTGGACAGCCTGAACTTCGTGGGCCTGGTCAAGGACGTCAGCACCCCGGGCAGCGAACGCACCGACCTGGGCGCGATGGCCGCCGCCACCGCCAAGAGCATGGGCCTGCAGATCGCCGCGGCCAAGCCGGACCTGGCCGGCGGCTACTTCCGCAGCGACCACTTCAGCTTCGCCAAGGCCGGCGTGCCGGCGTTCTCGGTGGGCGCGGGCCACGGCTGGGTAAAGGATGTGGAAGCGAGCGACGCCAAGCAGAAGGCCTACCGCGCGCGCTACCACCAGGTGTCGGATGAATACGATCCGAACTGGGACCTGGCCGGCATGGTGCAGCAGGCGCAGTTCACGCTGAACCTGGGCCGCATGGTCGCGGATGCGCCGAAGGCGCCGCAGTGGAAGGCGGGCGATCCGTTCGGCAAGGCGCGCACGGCAGCCAAGTAAGCCGTTCTACGGAACGTGAAAAACCCGGCAGTGCCGGGTTTTTTTTCGCCCTTCGCTATCGGGGGTCGTTCGATGGATGAAATTTTATTTCATGCAGCAATCTCGCATGAAATATTGTTTCATGCAGCCCGATTACTGGATGATCCCGCACGCCATCCGGGCACCACCACCGCCGAGCGGCGCCGGATGGTCGGCATGGTTATCCCCGCCCGCATGCACCATCAGGGCCTTGCCCTTGACGTCCGCCATCTTCAGCCGCGGGGCCAGCACCGGATTGGACGCCGCCCCTTTCTCATCGACCGCCAGCGCCGGCAAATCGCCCAGGTGACCCTCGCCCCATGGCAGCCCGTGCTTGCCGGTCTTGGCGGGATCGAGGTGGCCGCCCGCGGCGCCTGCCGCGACCGTCTTGCCATCCTTCTGGTTCGGGCCGCAGTTGCCGTTTTCGTGCACGTGGAAGCCGTGCAGGCCGGCGGGCAACCCGGTCAAGGCAGGCGTAAAGACCAGACCATGCTTCGTCTCGCTGATGGTGACGGTGCCCACGCTGGCGCCCTCGCCCTTCTCGGTTGCCATCTTCAGGGGGGCCTTCATATCGGCGGCATTGGCGGCGGCGCAGCTTGCGCCCAACAGGACGGCACAGATCCAGCGAATCTTCATGACTAGCTCCTTGGGAATCGGTTAGTGAACGAGAACCGGAACAAGTGTATGCCATCGCCCGGGACGGGGGCGTCCGGCTGGATGTGCTGACGGGGCCCGCAATGCAGCCAGCCGGGACATGCCCGGCTGGTTGGGTGAAGCAGATGCTTGCCGCGCCAGCGCGGCCGTCGCTTAAACGTTGCGGCGGCGGCGCGCCAGGCCCAGCAGGCCGAAGCCGGCGCCCATCAGCGCCAGGGTCGCCGGTTCCGGAATCGGCGCCGGCGGCGCAATGCTGTCGCCGGCCAGGCGGATCGCATCGATCTCTTCCCAGTCGGCGGTGTGGTTGCTGTTGACATACACCTTCAGGCCCGAGACCAGGAACGAGGTCGTGGCCCACGACATGCTGAAATCGAAGGGGACGTTGGCGACGCTAATATCGGCGCCGGACCATACCGTGTGCAGCTTGCCCAGGGTGTCGATCACGTCGACCTGGGTGACGAAGCCGTTGCCCGAGGTTTCGCGGATGGTCGCGCCGGTGGCATACACGGCGGTGGTGAAGCCGACCGAAATGAATTCCATCGTGCCGTTCTGGCTACGCGGCGCCCATGCGGTCGCGTAGTCGCCATACAGGAAGGTATTCGGCGCGCCCAGCACCTGCGCGGCGCTCCAGCTGCCCGCGCTGTACTGCGAGCTGAAGTCCTTGACCGTGCTGGCATATTGCAGCACCGGCGCGGCACTGGCGGCCGAGGCGAGGAGCAGGCTGGTGCAGGCGGCGGTGATCAGGCGTTTGATGGACATGGCGTGCTTCCGGTTGGGAACAATGATGCCCATAAGAAGCAAAAATAATGCCAGAATAAAATAATTGCATAATTTCAATGCCTTAGCGCGGAGGGCATCCCGGCGCGCGGCCCGGGTGTAAAGTCTTCCGACAGCACCAGGGCCGCGCAAGGCTCACGCGCCAGCAGGCATCAGGCCAGTTCGGCCACGTCCGGCTCCGGCTTGCGCTGTCCGGTTTCCTGCCCCTGCGCGCACTGCGGCAACCGCGCCAGGATGTCTACCAGCGCGCGGAATTCCACCGGCTTGACCAGGTGATAGTCGAAGCCGGCCGCTTTCGAGAGGTCGCGGTCGCGCTCCTGCCCATAGCCGGTGAGCGCGATGAACACCGCCTGCGGATGCTCGCGGCGCAGGCGGCGCGCCAGCTCGTAGCCGGTCATGTCGGGCAGGCCGATGTCGAGGATGAAGGCATGCGTGTGGGCGATCTCGCTCGAGGCCAGCGTGCGCACGCCGTCCTCGAACACGTTCACGCTATGCCCCTGCGCGCGCAGCAGCACCGCCAGCGACTGGGCCGCATCGGCGTTGTCGTCGACGATGGTCAGGGTGCAGGGCGCCACGCTGCGCGCCGCCGCATGCAGCTGCGTTGGGCTTGGGACGCCCGCCGCATCGACCAGCGGCAGCAGCACCGACACCGAGGTGCCCAGGTTCAGGCCATCGCTATGCGCTTCCACCTGGCCGCCGTGCATCTGGATGATGGACTTGACCAGCGCCAGGCCGATGCCGAGGCCGCCCTGCGAGCGGTCCGGCGTGCGCTCGGCCTGGGTGAACAGGTCGAACACGTGCGGCAGCAGCTTGGCGTCCATGCCGCTGCCATTGTCGATCACGATCATGCGCGCCGCATCCAGCCCGGCTTCGAGGCGCAGCGTAATGCGGCCCTGCGGCGGCGTGTACTTGGCCGCGTTGTTGAGCAGGTTGACCAGCACCTGCACCAGGCGCGTGCGGTCGCCCGCCACCACCACCGGCCGCGATGGCGCTTCCACCATGAGCAGGTGCTGGCGCGCCTCGATGTGCGGGCGCGCCTGCTCGACGGCGGCGCGCAGCACCGCGTCCAGTTCGAGCGGTTCGGTATCCAGCTTGACCAGGCCGCGCGTGACGCGCGACACATCCAGCAAATCGTCCACCAGCTCGGTCATGTGGCGCACCTGGCGCGAGATGATGTTGCCGGCCTTGAGGCGCAGGTTCTCGTCCACGCTCGGCATCTTGAGCAGCTGCGCCGCGTTGGTGATCGGCGCCAGCGGGTTGCGCAGCTCGTGCGCCAGCATGGCCAGGAATTCATCCTTCATCTTGCTGTGGCGCTCGGCCTCGGCGCGCGCGGCGCGCTCGCTGGCCAGCAATCCCTCGCGTTCCTTCGCGGCGCGCTGGGCCAGCTCGTACAGGCGCGCATTGTCGATCGCCACCGCGGCCTGCGACACGAAGCCGGTGATCAGCTGCTCGGTGCGCTCGTCGAACATGTGCGTGCGCGAGTGGCCGAAGAACAGCCCGCCCAGCACCTCGCCCGAGCGCGAATACACCGAGGCCGCCAGGTAGCTGCGCACCGGCAGGTGGCCTTTGGGCATGCCGTGGTGCGGGCCCATGCTGCCATAGCGCGGGTCCTTGGTGATGTCGTCGCTGCGGATCGGCGCCGTGCCGTGGAAGGTCGGCGCGAAGATCGCGGTTGGACGCGGATGGCCGAACCGCTCGAAGGCTTCGCGCGGCGCGCCGCTGAGCGTATAGAGCAGGTAAGCGTCGCCGTTGTCGTCCTTGCCGTTGTAGAAGAAGGCACCGAATTCGGCGCCGGTCAGTTCGGTGGCGGCGTCGGTGATCGCCTGCAGCAGCGTGTCGACATCCAGCGTGGACGCGAGCGCATTGCCGGCGCGGTTGAGCAGCTCGAGCATGCGCGTCTCTTCGCGCAGCGCTTCCTCGGCGCGGATGCGGCGCAGCGCTTCCCAGGTGCGGCGCGCCAGGTCTTCGGCCAGCGTGCGCTCGTCCTCGGTCCAGCGGTAGGCGTGGTCCTTGTACAGGAAGCCGGCGCCGTGCAGGCGGTTGCCGTCCTTGAGTGGAATGACGATGAGCGAATGGATGCCCAGGCTCAGGCAAGGGTCGGCGACGGCGACGCAGCCGGGATCGGACCTGAGATCGTTGATGCAGATGGTGGCGCCGGCGCGCAGCTGCTCGAGCAGGCCCGGCGAGAGCATGTCCAGCGGCAGCGTGCCATGCGCGCCGCCGGTCTCGACACCGTCCATCCATTCTTCCTTGACCGCGAAGCTGCGTTTTTCTTCCTCGAGCTCGACATACGCCACTTTCGAGCCGGTGAAGTATTCGCTCGTCAGCCGGATGGTCGCCTTGAGCATCGGGGCGAACTCGGTCTCGCGGCGCAGGGTATCGGCCAGCATCAGCTGGTAGGCCTGGCGGCGCTCGCCCATCACGGCCTTGGTGGTTTCGATGGCGGTCACCAGCACCCCTTCGATACCGCCGGTGTCGCCATAGATCGGGCTGTACGAGTGGCTGAAGTAACAGCTCTCGGCAAAGCCATGACGGTTCAGCATGATCTGGAATTCGTCGTCGGCGAAGGTGGCGCCCCGGCGCACCTGCTCCCACATCGGCTGCAGCGTCGGCCAGGCTTCGCTCCACGTGTTCCGGCTGTCATCGCCCAGGGCCCCGTCGAGCTTGGCACCAAGGATGGGCACGAAGGCATCGTTGAAGAACTGGACGTAGTCGTCGCCCCAGGCGAGATAGGCCGGCATGCGCAGGTCGAGCACGGTGCGTACCGCGTGTTTCAGGCTGTGCGGCCAGCTGGCGACCGGGCCGACGGCGGTGGTCTCCCATGGGAAGGCGCGCATCTGGCGTTCCATGTCCGACATACCGGTTGTGGCGCCGGTCGCATGCGGGGTCGCGTCAAAGGGCCAGGGCATATTGCTCGATTGGTAAAAAGTGTGAAAAGAACGATAACTCAGCAGTGGATCATAACAGTCATCACACCGGCTCGGCGTACGGATGAGTTAAGTACGCAACACAGGGACACATGTCGGATATGTTACCCGCGCAGCATACACGCTATGTCGGCCACAGATTGTCGGTTAGTATGAGGGCCGAGCGATTGTTGCTTGTTCACAATAACTGCAGCGTCGATCCTGCCGGGCCGGCAATGGCCCGTGCCTCAGTCATAGACCTGTGGAAGTGGACATGCTTTCGTTTGACGATCAACTGGGACGCGCCCGCAAGCACATGGACGCGGCGCAGGCAAAGCTGGACCGGTTGCGCACTCTGTCACCCGTCATGATCGACCTGTCGCTGCGCGAGAACGCCGTGGGCGCGCGGATCGGCCAGACCTTGGCGGACCGGCTCGACCTGCTGCCCCGCTTGAGGGAATTCGGCTTTCGTCGTATCGTCCTCGGTACCCTGAATTATTCGCTGCCGGACGAGCCGGAAGTCGACGACGACTTCATGCTGCACCTGCGCGACCACGGGATCGACAGAAGCGGATGCTTCGCCCTCACCGGCATCGGCATCCCGGATGCCGATGGCATCTTCCAGCCTTCGCCCTCGCTACGCAAGCTGCGCGACTACGGCGTGCCCAACACCCTGCTCGAGATCGGCCTGAGCGACGAAGGCATGGCCGGCGAGTACGACATGGCCGCGCTGCTCGATGGCCTGCCCGCCAGCGTCGACTGGATCCATGCGCACGTCACGGGCGACGGCGGCCAGGCGCCACGCATCATCGTGAACATCGCCGACGGCTGCGACGCCTTTGCCGAGAACCTGCCGCGCGTCGTGTCGGTGCTGCGGCTGCTGGCCCGGCTGCCGATCGAGGGCGTGAGCATCGAGGATGCGCGCGGCACCTTCTTCCCCTTCCAGGTCGGCGCCTATGTCGCCATCGCCCGCGACATCCTGCCGCCGCCCATGCAGCTGCTGGTGCACGTGCACGCTGGCGCCGGCTTCGAGAACGCGTCCGTGATCGAAGCGCTGCTGCAGGGCGCGGACGGCGTCTGGGCCGGCCTGCCCAAGCGCACTGCCGTCAATGGCCACGCCTCGCTGGGCGAATTGATCGCCAACCTGGCCCGCATCGGCAACCAGTCGGTGGCGCAGTACCGGCTGGACAGCCTGCTGCCGCTGGCCACCGAGATCCAGCAGCGCATGGACGGCGCCGCCTTGCCGGACGACCTGCCGATCCTGGGCGCCAATGCCTACCGCTTGCCGCTGAGCGTGTTTCGCCAGCGTGCGGACCGCTTCATGGACCTGCCGCCGGAACGCATCGGCGGCAACTACCGCTATCGCATCTGCCCCGTGGTGAGCGACCCGGCCGTGATCGCCGGCCGCCTCGCCGAAATCACAGGACGTCCTGCCCACTCGTTCGCACCCAGTCATCTGGAAGCGATGGTGCGTCTCATGCGCCAGTCCCTGCGCGCCGGCGACCGCACCGCCTACGACGAGCCTGGCCACCTCCTCGCCCTCTACCAGCGAGCCTCAATGCAGCAAGAAAGGAAACCCATGCCTGGACTGGAAATGCATCGCCCCGCGCACGCTTGCGCCGCAGACCCCTTGGCCGGTGCGCGGCCCGACTGGTGGTGGACCGGCCTGTCGCCGCACGCGGCAGAAGCGGCGGCGCACCTGCAGGCCGGGCGCGTGGTCTCCCTGCCCCTGCCCGATCTTGCGACCTGCACCCGCGCATCGGTGTTCGACTACTTTGCCAACGGATGGCTGCTCAACGAGGTGCTGTTCAGCGGCCTGCGCGGCGAGGACGCCTTCATGCGCCCGCCCTACCACGGGCTGCGCCACCCGATGATCTTTCATTACGGCCACACGCCCAGCCTGTTCGCCAACAAGCTGCGCGTGGCAGGCTTGCTCGAACATCCGATCAATGCCTATTTCGAGCGCGTGTTCGAGGTCGGCGTCGACGAGATGTCCTGGGACGACATGTCCAAGAACGAGATGAGCTGGCCCGGCGTGCAGGAAGTGAGCGACTACCGGCGCCAGGTCTTCGCGCTCGTAGCCGACCTGATTGCGACCCACCCCGGCCTGGCCGAGGGCCACGCGCCGATCACGCCGAACGATCCGCTGTGGGCGCTGTTCATGGCGATGGAACACGAGCGCATCCACCTTGAAACTTCGTCGGTGCTGATGCGCGAGATGCCGCTCGCGCTGCTGCAGCGTCCCGCGGCCTGGCCGGCGCTCCCGCCGACCATGTCCATGTCTACCGGACTCGATACCATGCTCCCGGTGCCGGCCGCCCAGGTGGAACTGGGCAAGCCGGCAGGCTGGCCGAGCTTCGGCTGGGATAACGAATACGGCAGCCGCCAGGCCCAGGTGGGCGCGTTATCGGTGTCGAAGTACATGGTGGCGAACGGGCAGTTCCTCGACTTCGTGCGCGCCGGCGGCTACCAGGACCAGCGGTTCTGGAGCGACACCGGCTGGAAGTGGCGCTCCTTCCGCAATACCAGATGGCCGACCTTCTGGCTGCCCGCCGGCCCGGCCGGCCTGCACGAGTACCGGCTGCGCACCCTGTTCGAGGAAATCGACCTGCCCCTCGACTGGCCGGTGTGCGCGAACTTCCACGAAGCGCAGGCTTACCTCGCCTGGAAATCGGCGCAGGACGGCCGGAGCTACCGCTTGCCGACGGAAGCCGAACACGTCTACCTGCGTCGCGGCCCTGCCGCCTCCGGGCGTGCTGGCGTCAACGACGATGCGGCGATGCGCTGCGGCTCGGTGCAGTATGCCGAGTCGCACGGCGCCAACCTGAACCTGGCCTTCGCCTCCGAAACAGCGGTGGGCTGGTCAGCGGCGGGCCCCTTCGGCGTGCACGACATCGCCGGCAACCTGTGGGACTGGTGCGAGGACGACTTCCATCCACTCGACGGCTTCAAGGTGCACGCGCTCTACGACGACTTCAGCACCCCCTGCTTCGACGGCGAGCACAAGATGATCCTGGGCGGCTCGTTCATCAGCACCGGCGCCGAAGCCTCGGTGTTTGCCCGCTTCCACTTCCGGCCGCATTTTTTCCAGCACACGGGCTTTCACGTGGTGGCGCCGGATAACGGCGACACCGATAGCGCGGTGCGCCTGCTCGGCGGCGGCTCGGCGAAGTACCAGAACAAGTCGGTGCTGTCGCAGTACCTGCTGTTCCACTACGGCGCGCCGGACAAGTCGGCGCCGGCCTCGCTGGCCGACATGGTCGGGAATTTCCCGCAGCGCTGCGCGAATCAACTCGTGACGCTGGCGCGCCGCCACGGCTGCGGATTCGAGCGCGTGCTGGACGTGGGGTGCGCGGTGGGCGCGGCGAGCTTCGCGCTGGCGCGGTCGTATGACCACGTCACCGGCGTCGACATTTCCGAACAGTTCATCGATGCTGCAGAAGCCTTGCGCCGTGGTGATTCGCTGCCCTACAAGATCATGATAGAAGGCGATATCCACGAGACGGCGGTGGCGGTCGCGCCTGCGGGGGTGGATCTGGCGCGCGTCGCTTTCCGCCGCGCCGACGCCTGCTCACTGCCGAGCGAGTATGCGGGCTTCGATGCGGTGCTCGCGTCGAACCTGCTGTGCCGCCTGCCGAGTCCCAAGGCTTTCCTCGGACGCCTGGGTGGACTGCGCGGGCTGGTAAAGGAAGGCGGCATCGTGGTCTTTGCGTCGCCGTTTTCTTGGATGGAGCAGTTCACGGGGAAAGGCGCGTGGCTGGGCGGCACCGAGGGCGAGGATGGGCCGCAGTGGTCAGCGGATGGCTTGCAGGAAGTGCTTGGCGAGGAGTTCGAGCTGGTGCACCGGGAAGATATGCCGTTCATGATTCGGGAGCACCGCCGCAAGTATGAATATGTGGTGTCGGACCTGACGGTGTGGGTGCGGAAGGTGTCCGTCTGAGTTGACTGGGGGCAGTCGTCGATCAAACACTGTACTGCCCCTTGGTCGACTTACGGCGACTGATGGCTTTAGCCAGCATCAATATTGCATCCTCAAATTCCCTAAGAATGGCTTCTTCGACTGCTCATGCAGGGGTTGACCTAGGGACACGATGAGGGAAAGATCAACGCAGGATGCACGCGGCTTCTTCGTGCTTCCACAAGGATTTGAAGGCGGGGGCTACTACGTGTACGGCACGCCTGGTAACGGACGGGGTCAATTCGCGCATCCACGAATGATGACTGTCATCCAGGCGGTCGCTTGCGAGTGGTGTCAGGTCGACAGCCGCAAATTTGGCGTTGGGAACATCAGCCTGGCAGATGGCGAGCGATTTCAGCCGCACCGTTCCCATCGAAGCGGGCTGGAAGTTGACGTACGTGCAATCCGCAGGGATGGGAGAGAAGCGCCGTGCAATCGACTGGACGGCCAGTACGATCAAGGGGCAACTGCGCGGCTCATTGGGCTCTTCCTTCAACAGCCTATGGTCAAGGCAGTGCGTTTCAACGATATATCCATTCCTGGCGTCCGCTCCCTGGCCGGTCACAACGACCATTTTCATGTCGAAGTGCGTTTTTAAGGCGAAGCATGTTCAAACTAACTTTTTTGTTGATCGCACTGTCCTTTGCTGTGAACGCTAGCGCCGAAGACAGCGGGCCCGGTCCTTACAAGAAAGCAGCGGCAACCTACCGTATTTATGGAGGCGGGCTGGGCGATCCGAGAGCGCCGACCGTCAGGGATAAAAAGATTGCCATTTCAATGGAAGGCTCGGCTGCCCGGGAATTGTTCGACGCGATCGGTCCCGATAAACATGATGCATGCACGGAAGGGGGCGGCACGCGTGTCCGATTCCGCGACAAAGGCAATTTGACGTGCAGTCGGAGCAAGGAAGGGGAATACGAATGCAGCTTTGGCTTTGATCTTCGCGATGGAAAAAGCATTGGGGGTAGCGTCTGCTAGTCGCTGATGCACTTTCAACGACGGGATTCCGTGCGGGATCCAGGCGTAACCGGGTTGAGCGGAAGATGCTTCCGTAGCCACTCCCAACAAAAAAGACGGCCTCCGTCGGGATGCCGTCTTCATGAGCAGCCAACAGCGGCAGCGATTTACTGCAGCGGTGAAAGCTGGAGAAACAATCGCGCGTTACGACTTGCGGCGGCGCACCGCGCCCATGCCCAGCAGGGCCAGGCCGAACAGGGCCACTGATGCAGGCTCCGGTACGTCTGCAGCGCTACCGTGCAGGCGGAATGCCATGTCACCGAGGTCGGCCTGGCCCTGGTACTCCATGTTGAAGAACTGCGCCATCGTGCCGTTGCCACCAGGCATAGCGTACATGCCGGACTGGGTCCAGTTGGCCGTCGTCGTCGTCATGCCGATCCAATACTTGGTATTGGCGAGCATGTCGAAGCCGCTGAAATCCGCGTGCAGGCGGTTCTGGCCGCCCTGGACGCCCTCGGTATCGACAATGGAGATCGCCGAGTCGAAGCTGGCGAGGACAGTACCTGGGATGCCGGCGTCGCTCCAGATCGTGATCCGCGCGGCGTCGCCCACGGCACCAAAGAAATCGCTGCCGTAGATGTCCATCCCGTTGATGCGCGTCGTTTTATCAAACGACACCTGCTCGGCGAAATGCTGGATATCCAGGATATTGGTCCAGCGGTCACCTGACGCGTTGTCTTGGGCAACAGCAGGACTGAAATCCCAGACGACCGACGCAAAACTCGGGCTCGCAGCGAGGCAGAGCACCGCGGTTGCAGCAATTTTGGACAGATATTTGTAAGGCATAGTCTTCATTCGGGCATCTAGTTCTAGTACGGAGAGGAATTTACAAGAAGCAATTTCTATGCCAAAGTTTTCCTTTCTGCAACTCTGTTATGCGAATCAATAACTTATAGAGCTCAAACCAGATCCGACAGACAAGCACCTTGGAAACCGGGGCTCGGATGTAAAAATATTCGACAAGGAAAGAGGCGGCAAAAAAAACGGCACCCCTCAGGGTGCCGTTTTCATGTCAGCTCAGCTAAACGATCACTCGTCCTCGCCATGATGCTGCTCAGCCGGAGCCGCCGCATTCTGCTGGTCTTCCATCGCCTGCAGTTCGGCAGCCATGTTGGCCTTCTCCTGCTGCAGCAGTGCCTGGCGCTCTTCCGCCTCCCACACTTCCTTCTCTTTCTTGGCGCGGTGGAATGCCAGGCCGGTACCGCCAGGGATCAGGCGGCCGACAATGACGTTTTCCTTCAAGCCGCGCAGGCCGTCGCGCTTGCCCATGATCGCAGCTTCGGTCAGCACGCGGGTGGTTTCCTGGAACGATGCGGCCGAGATGAACGAATCGGTCGACAGCGATGCCTTGGTAATACCCAGCAGGACGTTCTCGTAGGTCGCTTGCAGTTTCCCTGCGGCTTCCATGCGGTCGTTCTCTTCCAGCAGTTCCGAACGCTCCACCTGCTCGCCGACGATGTAGTCGGTGTCGCCGGCTTCGACGATGGCCACGCGGCGCAGCATCTGGCGCACGATCACTTCGATGTGCTTGTCGTTGATCTTCACGCCTTGCAGACGGTAGACGTCCTGCACTTCGTCGACGATGTAACGTGCCAGCGCTTCGATACCCAGCAGGCGCAGGATGTCCTGCGGATCGGCCGGACCATCGACGATCATCTCGCCCTTGTTCACGACCTGGCCATCGTGGACCAGCACTTGCTTGTCCTTGGTGATCAGGAACTCGTGCTTGTTGCCGTCCATGTCCGTGATTTCCAGACGCTGCTTGCCCTTGGTTTCCTTACCGAAGGCGACGGTACCGGTGACTTCGGCCAGCATGCCCGCGTCTTTCGGCGAACGTGCTTCGAACAGCTCGGCAACGCGTGGCAGACCACCGGTAATGTCGCGGGTCTTCTGCGATTCGGTCGGGATACGTGCCAGCACTTCACCCACCGAGACGGCCTGGCCGTCCTTCACCATGATCAGCGCGCCAACCTGGAAACCGATCGTCACGGCGTGCTCGGTGCCGGCGATCTTCACTTCCTGGCCTTCTTCGTTCAGCAGCTTGACCTGCGGACGCACAACCTTGCCTGCGGAACCACGGCGCTTCGGATCGATCGCGACCAGGGTCGACAGGCCGGTCACTTCGTCGACCTGGCGAGCGACGGTGACGCCCTCTTCCACGTTCTCGAACTTGATGGTACCTGCGTACTCGGTGATGATCGGACGGGTCAGCGGATCCCAGGTTGCCAGGGCGGTGCCGGCCTTGACTGCCTGGCCGTCCTTGACGATCAGGGTCGCGCCGTACGGCACCTTGTGACGCTCGCGCTCACGGCCGTGGTCGTCGGTGATCAGCACTTCGCCCGAACGGGTAATGACGATTTGCGCGCCCTTGCCGTTGGTGACGTAACGCATGGTCGCCGTGAAGCGGACCGTACCGTTCGACTTGGCTTCGACCGACGACGCCACTGCGGCACGCGATGCCGCACCACCGATGTGGAAGGTACGCATGGTCAGCTGGGTACCCGGCTCACCGATCGACTGTGCCGCCACGACGCCGACTGCTTCGCCGCTGTTGACCATCGAGCCGCGGCCCAGGTCGCGGCCGTAGCAGGATGCGCACAGGCCGTAGCGGGTGTCGCAGTTCAGCGGGGTGCGGACCTTGACTTCGTCGATGCCCAGACGCTCGATCTCTTCGACCATGTCTTCGTCCAGCAGGGTGCCGGCTTCGTACACGGTTTCCTGGGTCTCAGGATTGACGACATCGTGGCCCGTCACGCGGCCGAGGATACGGTCGCGCAGCGCTTCGATGACTTCACCGCCTTCGACCATCGCCTTCATGAAGGTGCCGTTGGTGGTGCCGCAATCGTCCTCGATGACCACCAGATCCTGGGTCACGTCGACCAGGCGGCGGGTCAGGTAACCCGAGTTTGCCGTCTTCAGCGCGGTGTCGGCCAGACCCTTACGGGCGCCGTGCGTCGAGATGAAGTACTGCAACACGTTCAGGCCTTCGCGGAAGTTCGCGGTAATCGGCGTTTCGATAATCGAACCGTCCGGCTTGGCCATCAGGCCTCGCATACCGGCCAGCTGGCGAATCTGCGCTGCCGAACCGCGGGCGCCCGAGTCGGCCATCATGTAAATCGCGTTGAACGATTCCTGGGTGCCTTCGGTACCGTCGCGCTTGGTGACCGGCTCGACTTTCAGCTGGTCCATCATCGCCTTGCCGACTTCGTCCGACGTCTTGCCCCAGATGTCGACGACCTTGTTGTAACGCTCGCCGGCGGTGACCAGGCCCGAGCTGTACTGCTGCTCGATCTGCTTCACTTCCGCTTCGGCGGTCGCGATCATGCCTTTCTTCACGTCCGGGATCTTCATGTCGTCGACGGCGATCGAGATACCGGCGCGCGTCGCCAGGCGGAAGCCCGACTGCATCAGCTTGTCGGCAAACACGACGGTCGCACGCAGGCCGCACTTGCGGAACGACGTGTTGATCAGCTTCGAGATTTCCTTCTTCTTCAGCGAGCGGTTCAGCACGCTGAACGGCAGGCCTTTAGGGAGGATCTCGGACAGGATCGCACGGCCGACGGTGGTCTCGTAGCGCGTGACGGTGCGCTCGAATTCCTCGGTGCCGGCAACGCGTGGGTACTCGACGATACGCACGGTGATGCGGGTCGCCAGTTCCACTTCCTTGTTGTCGTACGCGCGGATGACTTCCGACACGTCCGGGAACATCATGCCTTCGCCCTTGGCGTTGATCGCCTCGCGGCTCGCGTAGTACAGGCCCAGCACGATATCCTGGGACGGCACGATCGACGGTTCGCCGTTCGACGGGAACAGGATGTTGTTCGACGCCAGCATCAGCGTGCGCGCTTCCATCTGCGCTTCGATCGACAGCGGGACGTGGACAGCCATCTGGTCACCGTCGAAGTCGGCGTTGAAGGCCGCGCAAACGAGTGGGTGCAGCTGGATGGCCTTGCCTTCGATCAGGACCGGCTCGAACGCCTGGATACCGAGACGGTGCAGGGTCGGTGCACGGTTCAGCATGACCGGGTGTTCCTTGATGACTTCTTCAAGGATGTCCCAGACCACCGGTTCCTGGATCTCGACGAGCTTCTTGGCCGCCTTGATGGTCGTAGCCAGACCCATCAGTTCGAGCTTGTTGAAGATGAATGGCTTGAACAGTTCCAGGGCCATCAGCTTCGGCAGGCCGCACTGGTGCAGTTTCAGCTGTGGGCCGACCACGATGACCGAACGGCCCGAGTAGTCGACGCGCTTGCCCAGCAGGTTCTGACGGAAACGGCCGCCCTTACCCTTGATCATCTCGGCCAGCGACTTCAGCGGACGCTTGTTGGCGCCGGTCATCGCTTTGCCGCGACGGCCGTTGTCCAGCAGCGAGTCCACTGCTTCCTGCAGCATGCGCTTCTCGTTACGCGTAATGATCTCCGGTGCGCGCAGTTCCATCAGGCGCTTCAGGCGGTTATTACGGTTGATGACGCGGCGGTACAGGTCGTTCAGGTCGGAGGTCGCGAAACGGCCGCCGTCCAGAGGCACGAGCGGACGCAGCTCCGGCGGCAGGACCGGGAGCACTTCCATGATCATCCAGTCGGGCTTGATGCCCGAACGCTGGAAGGCCTCGAGCACTTTCAGGCGCTTGGCGTATTTCTTGATCTTGGCTTCGGATTTCGATTCCTTCAGCTCCACGCGCAGGGCTTCGGCATCGCGGTGGATGTCGATCGAGCGCAGCAGCTCACGGATGCCTTCGGCGCCCATGAATGCGGTGAAGTCGTCGCCGTACTCTTCGTACTTGGCGGCGTAGTCGTCTTCCGACATGATCTGCGACTTCTTCAGCGGGGTCATGCCTGGATCGGTCACGACATATGCTTCGAAGTACAGCACGCGTTCGATGTCCCGCAGCGTCATGTCCAGGACCATGCCCAGGCGCGACGGCAGCGACTTCAGGAACCAGATGTGCGCGGTTGGCGAAGCCAGTTCGATGTGGCCCATGCGCTCGCGGCGCACCTTGGCCAGCGTGACTTCGACGCCGCACTTCTCGCAGATCACGCCGCGGTGCTTCAGGCGCTTGTACTTGCCGCACAGGCACTCGTAGTCCTTGATCGGGCCAAAGATCTTGGCGCAGAACAGGCCGTCGCGCTCTGGCTTGAAGGTACGGTAGTTGATGGTTTCCGGCTTCTTGACTTCGCCGAAGGACCACGAACGGATTTTTTCAGGCGACGCCAGGCCGATCTTGATGGCGTCGAAACTTTCGTTCGTTTGAACTTGCTTGAATAGATCGAGCAGTGCTTTCATGTATCACTCCAGGTGATTGAATTCTGTACTTGGTACAACTTCCGCCGGCTTCTCACTGATTTTCGCCAGTGCTTGCTGAGCTGCTCCCCTTGAAAGCGTCATCCCCGCGCAGGCGGGGATCCAAGTTTGCCAGCTTTTCGCCGGGCTTGCGCCCCAGCCTGCGCCGGGGCGACGTTTCAAGGACAGCAGACCGAGCCCGAAGGCCGGCGGCCATGCTGGCCTTGCTTAGTTGCGCTCGAGATCGATGTCGATACCCAGCGAACGGATTTCCTTCACCAGCACGTTGAACGATTCCGGCATGCCGGCGTCGATCACGTGGTCGCCCTTGACCAGGTTCTCGTACACCTTGGTGCGGCCGTTCACGTCATCGGACTTCACGGTCAGCATTTCCTGCAGCACGTAGGACGCGCCGTAGGCTTCCAGTGCCCACACCTCCATCTCACCGAAGCGCTGGCCGCCGAACTGGGCTTTACCGCCCAGTGGCTGCTGCGTGACGAGCGAGTATGGACCGGTCGAACGCGCGTGCATCTTGTCGTCCACCAGGTGGTGCAGCTTCAGCATGTGCATGAAGCCGACGGTGACCTTGCGCTCGAATGCTTCGCCGGTGCGGCCATCGAACATCGTGACCTGGTTCTTCGACGGGGTCATGCCCAGCTGGGTCGCGATCTCGTCCGGGAAGGCCAGGTCCAGCATGCGGCGGATTTCCGTCTCGTGCGCGCCGTCGAAGACCGGAGTCGCGAACGGCACGCCGTTCTTGAGGTTCTTCGCCAGGGTCAGGATTTCTTCATCGCTGAAGCTGTCCAGGTCTTCCTTGCGGCCGGTCTCGTTGTAGATCTGGCCCAGGAAGCCGCGCAGTTCTTCGGCCTTGGCTTGAGCCCGCAGCATGTCGCCGATACGCAGGCCCAGGCCCTTGGCCGCCCAACCGAGGTGGGTTTCCAGGATCTGGCCGACGTTCATACGCGACGGAACGCCCAGCGGGTTCAGCACGACGTCCGCAGGCGTACCGTCCGCCATGAACGGCATGTCTTCCACCGGCACGATACGCGAGACCACACCCTTGTTACCGTGGCGGCCTGCCATCTTGTCGCCCGACTGCAGGCGGCGCTTGACGGCCAGGTAGACCTTGACCATCTTCTGCACGCCAGGCTGCAGCTCGTCGCCTTGCGTGAGCTTCTTGCGCTTCTCTTCGAAGGCCAGGTCGAACTGGTGGCGCTTCTCGTTGATCGATTCCTTGATCGCTTCCAGCGCGTTCGCGGTGTCGTCGTCCGCAGGGCGGATGTCGAACCAGTGGAACTTGTCGAGATCGGCCAGGTATTCCTGGGTGATCGCGGCGCCCTTGGCCAGCTTCTTCGGACCGCCGTTGACGATCTTGCCGGTCAGCATGCGCTCGAGACGCTGGAAGGCATCGCCTTCGACGATACGCATCTGGTCGTTCAGGTCCAGGCGATAGCGCTTGAGTTCATCGTCGATGATCTGCTGGGCGCGCTTGTCGCGCTGGATGCCTTCACGGGTGAAGACCTGGACGTCGATCACGGTGCCGATCATGCCCGATGGCACGCGCAGCGAGGTGTCTTTCACGTCCGACGCTTTTTCGCCGAAGATCGCGCGCAGCAGCTTTTCTTCCGGGGTCAGCTGGGTCTCGCCTTTCGGGGTGACCTTACCGACCAGCACGTCGCCAGCCTGCACTTCGGCGCCGATGTAGACGATGCCCGATTCATCCAGGCGCGCCAGCTGGTTCTCCGCCAGGTTCGAGATGTCGCGGGTGATTTCTTCCGCGCCGAGCTTGGTGTCGCGGGCGACAACCGACAGCTCTTCGATGTGGATCGAGGTGTAACGGTCGTCCTTGACGACGTTTTCCGAGATCAGGATCGAATCCTCGAAGTTCAGGCCGTTCCACGGCATGAACGCCACCAGCATGTTCTGGCCCAGGGCCAGTTCGCCCAGGTCGGTCGATGCGCCGTCGGCGATCACGTCGCCACGGGCAACGCGGTCGCCAACCTGCACGATCGGACGCTGGTTGATGTTGGTGTTCTGGTTCGAACGGGTGTACTTGATCAGGTTGTAGATGTCCACGCCGACTTCGCCGGCTTGCGCCTCGTCGTCGTTCACGCGAATCACCACACGGCCCGCATCGATGTAGTCGACCACGCCGCCACGCAGGGCCTGCACGGTGGTACCCGAGTCGACTGCCACGGTGCGCTCGATGCCGGTACCGACAAAGGCTTTTTCCGGACGCAGGCAAGGCACGGCCTGGCGCTGCATGTTGGCGCCCATCAGTGCACGGTTCGCGTCATCGTGTTCCAGGAACGGAATCAAGGATGCTGCGACCGACACGATCTGGCCTGGAGCGACGTCCATGTACTGGATGCGCTCCGGCGAGACCAGGATGGTTTCGCCGGCTTCGCGGGCCGAGACCAGTTCGTCGATCAGCTGGCCTTCTTCATTGATCGCGGCGTTTGCCTGCGCAATGATGTAGCGGCCTTCTTCGATCGCCGACAGGTATTCGATCTTGTCGGTGACTTTGGAGCCGTCGACCTTGCGGTACGGGGTTTCCAGGAAGCCGTATTCGTTCAGGCGAGCGTACAGTGCCAGCGAGTTGATCAGGCCGATGTTCGGGCCTTCAGGCGTTTCGATCGGGCACACGCGGCCGTAGTGGGTCGGGTGCACGTCGCGCACCTCGAAGCCTGCACGTTCGCGGGTCAGGCCGCCCGGTCCAAGAGCCGAAACGCGGCGCTTGTGGGTGACTTCCGACAGCGGGTTGGTCTGGTCCATGAACTGCGACAGCTGGGACGAGCCGAAGAACTCACGAATCGCGGCCGAGATCGGCTTGCTGTTGATCAGGTCGTGCGGCATCAGGTTGTCCGCTTCGGCCTGGCCGAGGCGTTCCTTGACGGCGCGCTCGACGCGCACCAGGCCGGCGCGGAACTGGTTTTCGGCCAGTTCGCCGACGCAACGCACGCGGCGGTTACCCAGGTGATCGATGTCATCGACTTCGCCGCGGCCATTGCGCAGTTCGACGAGGATCTTGATCACGGCCAGGATGTCTTCGTTCGACATCGTCATGGCGCCGGTCAGTTCGTCACGGCCGATACGGCGGTTGAACTTCATGCGGCCGACAGCCGACAGGTCGTAGCGCTCAGGGCTGTAGAACAGGCCGTTGAACAGGGCTTCGACCGACTCTTCGGTTGGCGGTTCGCCAGGACGCATCATGCGGTAGATCGCCACGCGCGCGGCGGTCTGGTCGGCGGTGTCGTCGGTGCGCAGGGTCTGCGAGATGTAGCCGCCCTGGTCCAGGTCGTTCGTGTAGAGCGTCTGGATGTCGGTGACGGACGCGTCGCGCAGCTTGCCCAGCAGCTCTTCGGTCAGCTCGTCGTTGGCCACGGCGATGACTTCGCCGGTGTCCTGGTCGACGATGTTCTTGGCCAGCACGCGGCCGAGCAGGTAGTCTTCAGGGACCGAGATGCTCTTGATGCCGGCCGCTTCGATGTCGCGCACATGCTTGGCATTGATGCGCTTGTCCTTGGTGACGATGGTCTTGCCCGACTTCGGATCGACGATGTCGAAGCGCGCGACTTCGCCGCGCAGGCGTTCGGACACGAACTCCAGCTCGCCGCCTTCATTGCGGAGAACGAAATTGTCGAAGACGAAGAAGTTCGCCAGGATCTGCTCCGGCGTCATGCCGATGGCCTTCAGCAGGATCGTGACCGGCATCTTGCGGCGGCGGTCGACGCGGAAGAACAGGATGTCCTTCGGGTCGAACTCGAAGTCCAGCCACGAGCCGCGGTAAGGAATGATGCGTGCCGAGAACAGCAGCTTGCCCGAAGAGTGGGTCTTGCCGCGGTCGTGTTCGAAGAACACGCCTGGCGAGCGGTGCAGCTGCGAGACGATGACGCGTTCCGTGCCGTTGATCACGAACGAACCGTTCGTGGTCATCAGCGGCAGTTCGCCCATGTAGACTTCCTGCTCCTTCATTTCCTTCACGACCGGCTTGGTCGGCGATTCCTTGTCCAGGATCACCAGACGCACCTTGGCGCGCAGCGGCGAGGCGAAAGTCAGGCCGCGCTGCTGGCATTCTTTCACGTCAAACGCAGGGTCGCCCAGCACATAAGAGAGGAACTCGAGGCGCGCAAAACCATTGTGCGACACGATAGGGAAGATGGAGCTGAAGGCGGACTGCAGGCCTTCGTTCTTGCGGACGGACGGGGTGGCGTCGGCCTGCAGGAAATTCTCGTAGGATTCAAGCTGGGTAGCCAGAAGGTAGGGAACGTTGTGAACGTTGGCGCGCTTCGCGAACGACTTGCGAATGCGCTTCTTCTCAGTAAATGAGTAGTGCATGGACACTCCGTGAGTGACAGAAAGGATGAGAATTCAGGAATTGCCAGTGGTTGAAGCGCCACACGCAAGGCCTGAAGCCTCTGCTTTCCCGCCAGGTGAAAAAGGACGAGCTACTGCTGTGTTACGATATTTCCGTCTGCCGCATTTGTTGCCGTACGACAGGTATTGCACACGTTTGCCGCAGGGACGACAAAAGAGCCAAAGCCGCACCACCTCCCTTTCGGCAGGTTTCGCAAGCTTTGACTCCCGCGTTGGGCACCGAAGTGCCCAATGCACATGATTACTTCAGCTCAGCCTTGGCGCCAGCTTCTTCCAGCTTCTTCTTGGCGGCTTCTGCGTCGGCCTTAGGCATGGCTTCTTTCACGGTCTTTGGTGCACCGTCGACCACGTCCTTGGCTTCTTTCAGGCCCAGACCGGTGATTTCACGGACGGCTTTGATGACGCCGACCTTGTTCGCGCCGATTTCGGTCAGCACGACGTTGAATTCGGTCTGCTCTTCAGCAGCTGCTGCGGCAGCGCCGCCGCCGGCTGCAGGAGCTGCCATTGCAGCTGCCGACACGCCAAACTTCTCTTCGAATGCCTTGACCAGGTCGTTCAGGTCCATGACGGACATTTCGCTCACTGCGTTCAGGATATCGTCTTTGCTAATTGCCATTTGAAACTCCAAATATGTTGTGTGTGTAGTTCAGGTTGGTACTTGAAAAAAAAGGCCGCGCTATTAAGCAGCAGCGGTTTCTTCGGCTGCAGGAGCAGCTTCCGAACCTTCGCCTTTTTTCGCTGCCAGGGCAGCCAGACCACGTGCAAAGCCCGACACTGGAGCCAGCATCACGCCCAACAGCTGCGAGATGAGGACTTCACGCGAAGGAATGCTTGCCAACGCGGTAACGCCAGCTACATCGAGCTGCTTACCTGCGTAGTTACCGGCTTTCACGACCAGCTTGTCGTTGGTTTTAGCGAAATCATTGATGATTTTCGCTGCTGCAACGGCGTCGTCCGAGATCGAATAGATCAGCGGACCGGTCATGGAATCAGCCAGCGAGGCAAACTGCGTGCCTTCGACAGAGCGACGAGCCAGCGTGTTCTTCAGAACACGCAGGTACACGCCCTGGGCACGTGCGGTTGCACGGAGCTTGGTCAAGTGAGCAACCTGGATGCCACGGTACTCAGCCACGACGATCGTTTGCGCGGTTGCTACTTTCGCGGAAACTTCTTCGACGACGACCTTTTTGTCATTCAGATTAAGACCCACGGTCAATCTCCTTAAATGATGGGGACAAAAGCGTCCACATCGGTTCGAACACGGCGTCCGAAGTTAAGAAGCCAATCTGACGCGGATAGATTCACGCAGCGTGGACTACAAAACTTGTTCGGGTACACCATCTGCGTTGGGTGGCCTATTAACCTCCTGCCTGACTGCTGCATTCGGCCCAACGGTCTTTGATTGCCTGGCGAAGCGTTTCCGCCCCGCCAGCCCAAAGATGCGCTCCGCCATGTCTGGCGAAGACTGAATTCTTATTGCTTAAGCAGCGATCGAAGCGTGATCGACACGGACGCCGGCGCCCATGGTCGACGACAGGGCAACCTTGCGCAGGTACACGCCCTTCGAGGTGGCTGGCTTGGCCTTGTTCAGGGCTTCGATCAGCGCAACCAGGTTCGACTTGAGCTGGTCGTCCGAGAACGACTTGCGGCCGATGGTAGCGTGGACGATACCTGCCTTGTCGGTACGGTACTGGACCTGACCGGCTTTGGCGTTCTTCACCGCGGTAGCGACGTCAGGGGTGACGGTGCCGACCTTCGGGTTAGGCATCAGGCCGCGTGGACCCAGGATCTGGCCCAGGGTACCGACGATACGCATGGTGTCTGGCGAAGCGATGACGATGTCGAATGGCATGTTGCCGGCTTTGACCATCTCAGCCAGGTCTTCCATACCGACGATGTCGGCGCCGGCAGCTTTGGCAGCTTCGGCTTTTTCGCCCGATGCGAAGACAGCGACGCGCACGGTCTTGCCGGTGCCTGCTGGCAGGACGACCGAACCGCGGACCACTTGGTCCGACTTCTTCGGGTCCACGCCCAGCTGCACCGAGACGTCGATCGACTCGTTGAACTTGGCAGTGGCGAATTCCTTGACGATCGACAGAGCGTTGTCGAACGCGTAGACCTTGTTGCGGTCTACTTTAGCTTTCATTTCTTTGACGCGCTTGGACATCTTAGCCATTACACACCCTCCACCGTGATGCCCATCGAACGTGCCGAGCCAGCGATGATACGCACTGCTGCGTCCATGTCGGCGGCGGTCAGGTCCGGCTGCTTGGTTTTTGCGATTTCTTCAGCCTGGGCACGGGTCAGCGTGCCAACCTTGTCGGTATGTGGCTTCGGCGAACCCTTGGTGATGCCAGCGGCTTTCTTGATCAGGTAGGTTGCCGGTGGGGTCTTCATCACGAAGGTGAAGGACTTGTCGGCGAACGCGGTGATCACGACTGGAATCGGCATGCCCGGCTCGAAACCCTGGGTCTGGGCGTTGAACGCCTTGCAGAATTCCATGATGTTCAGGCCGCGCTGACCCAGTGCTGGGCCGATCGGTGGGGATGGGTTTGCTTTACCAGCTGCAACTTGCAGCTTGATAAAACCAATAATCTTCTTGGCCATGGAGTGCTCCTAAATTGGCTTTGAGTAGTAGCGCCCCACCACTACTACTCTGGCGGGGCTCCTCTTACCGGATTCCGCCTTGCTGCTGCGACGCTCCGATTAGTGCGTTTAAACCTTTTCTACCTGCCCGAACTCCAGTTCCACCGGAGTTGCGCGGCCGAAGATGGTGACAGACACACGCACCTTCGATTTTTCGTAATTCACTTCCTCGACGTTGCCGTTGAAGTCGGTGAACGGGCCTTCCTTGATACGGACCTGCTCGCCCACTTCGTACAGCACTTTCGGCCGCGGCTTCTCGACGCCTTCCTGGACCTGCTGCATGATCTTGTCGATCTCGCGCGCCGGGATAGGGGTCGGCTTGTTGCTCTTGCCGCCGATGAAACCGGTCACTTTGCTGGTGTTCTTCACCAGGTGCCAGGTTTCGTCGGTCATTTCCATCTCGACCAGCACATAGCCAGGGAAGAAGCGGCGCTCGGAAACGGCCTTGGTGCCGTTGCGCATTTCGACGACTTCTTCGGTCGGGACCAGGATCTGGCCGAACTGTTCTTGCATGCCGGCGCGCTCGATGCGCTCGGTCAGGGCGCGCATGACGCTCTTTTCCATACCGGAATAGACATGGACGACATACCAGCGCTTGTTGCTGACCGGGACACTCACCGGTGCTGCAGCGTCTTGTGGAATGCCGTCGGCCGGGACTTCACCCGGCACGTTGTCAACGTTATCGCTCATTAGTTTTTCCACCCCAGGACGACGTCGTACAACAGGAATTCGAGAACCTTATCCGTGCCCCACAGGAAAATAGCCGTCACGACCACGAAGGCAAAGACGATGCCGGTGATCTGGGTGGCTTCCCGACGGGTCGGCCAAACGACCTTCTTGGTTTCACGCACCGACTCCTTGGCGAAGCTCAGGAAATCACGGCCGGTGGTGGAAGTCCACAAAAGCAGGACGGCAAAAACTAAACCAGCCAAGAGGGCGCCTGCGGCGACCAAGGCTGGTTTGTTCTGGCCTTTCAGGTAAAAGAACCCGACAACGCCTGCAATCGTGGCAACCACCGCCAGTGCGACCTTGAACTTGTCATTCGAGGTGCTGACAGTTTGCACGGATTGGTTCGACATACTTTTTTTACTTTCGGTGCCTGGCACCAGAATCGGTGGCAGGGGCGGAGGGAATCGAACCCGCGACCTTCGGTTTTGGAGACCGACGCTCTGCCAATTGAGCTACACCCCTACGAAAACTTCTCGCTGAATCCAGCATTATACAGTATGCGTTCGCAGCCTGACAATGCTGTTCGAGAGGAACGGTTGCCCGCTCCCCTCTTTCCGTGGCTTATTAGGCCAGGATCTTGGCAACCACGCCGGCGCCGACGGTACGGCCGCCTTCGCGGATGGCGAAACGCAGGCCTTCTT
>NZ_JBYTST010000016.1:0-98097 GCF_058111565.1 Telluria sp. AZSoR62 | reverse complement strand
GTTCGACTTGCATGTGTAAAGCATGCCGCCAGCGTTCAATCTGAGCCAGGATCAAACTCTTCAGTTTAATCTCTGTTGCTGACATTTCTGTCACCCTTATTGCTAAGGGGTCGCTCACTCAAAATACTGACCGTTACTCATTGCTGAGCAACGTATTTCTTTTTTGTGAACATTTGAAAATTTAAGTATTCAATGACCGAAGTCACTGGCACCTTCATCAAACGCCCACACTTATCGACTGTTGATTGTTAAAGAACGGTATTCGGTACTGCCTTGCTGTATTCGACGAAGCGTTGTGTTCGTCAGCAGCAGAGAAGCGAGAGTATGCGGTGTTTCGTGCAACTCGTCAACCCCTTCGTTTCCTCCGCTGTCGCTGCCATCAAGGCTGCTTCTGCGTCGGAGGCGAGATCATAACAAAACGCTGCGCGAGCCACAAGTGGCTCCGAAAAATTCGACCGGTCTCTCGAATATCTCGCGTGCGCGCATCGCCCAAAAATCATGTGTTGCGAATTTGAGAATATTTCTCGTTATGAGCGGTAGCGAACAGTACGCCACATGCCGAAAGGTAATAATTCTTCCTGAGGTCGCCTGAACCAGAACCTCTTGGCCGAACAAGCAACATTGGCTTTTCGATTATCATGCTGGGTTCCGCGCCCCTGATGATCGATATCTGCCTCGGCTGCGGATGGTGTTGGAAACGGTTGGCTGCTGCTGTCGCCTTGAGCAACGAACAGACCACCATATAACTTATTTACCTACTGAAGATAGAACAATGAAAAACTCGAGCAAACTCGCCGCACTGATCGCACTGGCCTGCGCAACCATGATGAGCACCGCTTCGGCCCAGGACATGGCGCCTCAGGCACCGATGCAAACCCAGGCAACCGTGAACCCTGACTGGGCGAACACCGCCTGGTACATGGGTGCAGGCGTCGGCCGTACCCGCGCCGACATCTATAACAACGACCTGGCAAACCGCATGTCGGCCGCCGGCCTGCCGCTGACTTCGTTCAACGCGGACAACCGCGACACCGGCTACAAGCTCTTCGTCGGCAAGAAGTTCAACCGCTACATCGGCGTTGAACTGGGCTACTTCGATCTGGGCGATTTCTCGTTCGACGCTGGCAGCACCGCCGGCCGTACCCTGCGCAGCGAAACCGACTTCCGTGGCGTGAACCTGGATCTGGTCGGCACCCTGCCACTGACCGAGCGCCTGTCGCTGCTGGCCCGCGCCGGCGTCCAGTACGCTAAAGCACGCACCAGCTACAGCGGCAACTTCCTGAACGCGGTCAGCAACCCTAACCCGCCAAACGAAGGCCGTCGTCACGCCAAGATCGGCGTCGGCGCCGAGTTCAAGCTGAGCGAAGCCCTGGCACTGCGCGCTGAAGTCGAGCGTTACCGCGTGACCGACGCCGTCTACAACAACGGCGACGTCGACATGGCGTCGGTGAGCCTGGTCTACAAGTTCGGCCGTCCAGCCAAGGTCGCTTACGTCGCTCCGGCAGCAGCTCCGATCGTCGAAGCACCAGCACCAGTCGCCGCTCCAGTGGCGCCGGCAGCCGAGCCAGTCCCAACCTCGGAAAAAGTCTCGATCGCCGCTGAAGCGCTGTTCGACTTCGACAAGGCCATCGTCAAGCCAGAAGGCAAAGCCGCTCTGGACGAGTTCATGACCAAGCTGCAGGGCATGAACACCGAAGTCATGATCGCCGTCGGCCACACCGACTCGGTCGGCACCAACGCCTATAACGACAAGCTGTCGATGCGCCGCGCCGATGCAGTCAAGGCCTACATGGTCTCGAAAGGCCTGGACCCAGCGCGCCTGTACACCGAAGGCAAGGGCGAAACCCAGCCGGTGGCTGACAACGCAACCGCCGAAGGCCGCGCCAAGAACCGTCGCGTGACCATCGAAGTGGTCGGCACCCGCACCACCAAGTAATCGACTGCTTGTTGCGACAAAAAACCGCCCGGCGCAAGCCGCGGCGGTTTTTTGCTTTTATGCGACGCTACGTCCACGCCCCATGAACCTGCCGGCGCTTTCGGTACAATGCGCCGGATGACGATCCTGCTTTCCACGCTCAACGCGCGCTACACCCACGCTTCCCTCGGGCTGCGCTACCTGCTGGCCAACATGGGGGCGCTCGCTGCCCAGACCTCGATCCACGAATTCGTGATCGGCGCCAAGACCGCCGACCTGGTCGAGCGCCTGCTGGCGCAGCAGCCGCGCATCGTCGGTTTCGGCGTCTATATCTGGAACGTGGAAGAAACCACACGCGTCGTGGCCATGCTCAAGCGCGTGGCGCCCGGGGTCGTGGTGGTCCTGGGCGGCCCCGAGGTATCGCACGAGACCGGCGAGCAGGAAATCGTGAAACTGGCCGATTATGTGGTGACCGGCTGGGGCGACGTCACCTTTCCCAAGCTGTGCGGCGAGATCCTCGACGGCCCCAAGCCCCTGATGAGGGTACATGCGGGCGTGCAGCCGCCGATGGACCAGATCGCCCTGCCCTACGATTTATATAGCGAAGATGACATCGCCCACCGCACCTTGTACGTGGAAGCTTCGCGCGGCTGCCCGTTCAAGTGCGAGTTCTGCCTGTCCTCGCTCGACAAGACCGCCTGGCCGTTCCCGCTCGACGCCTTCCTGGAGCAGATGGAGTCGCTGCATGCGCGCGGCGCGCGCCTGTTCAAGTTCGTCGACCGCACCTTCAACCTGAACGTCAAGACCAGCCTGCGCATCATGCAGTTCTTCCTCGATAAGCTCGAGGCCGCGCCGAACGACCCGGTGTATGCCCACTTCGAGCTGGTGCCCGACCACCTGCCGGACGCGCTGAAGGAATCGATCGCGAAATTCCCGCCCGGTGCGCTGCAGTTCGAGATCGGCATCCAGAGCTTCAACCCCGAGGTGCAGGCCTTGGTGAGCCGCCGGCAGGACAATGCCAAGGCGGCCGACAACATCCGCTGGCTGTGCGAGCACTCGCAGACCCACCTGCACGTGGACCTGATCGCCGGCCTGCCGGGCGAGGACGTGGCCAGCTTCGCGCGCGGATTCGACCAGCTGGTGGGCCTGGGGGCGCAGGAGATCCAGTTCGGCATCCTCAAGCGCCTGCGCGGCACGCCCATCATCCGCCACACCGGGCCTTTCGGCATGGTCTACGATCCCTACCCGCCCTATACCGTGCTGGCCACCGACCGGATCGACTTCGCCACCATGCAGCGCCTGGTGCGTTTTGCCCGCTACTGGGACCTGGTGGCCAATTCGGGACGCTTTGCCCACACCACGCGCGTGCTGCTGGCGGACAGCCCCTTCGAGAACTTCATGGCTTTCTCGGACTGGATCTACACGAAGACGGATGCCACCCACCGCATCGCGCTCGAGAAACTGGCCAAGCTGGTGCAGGAATGGCTGGAGCTGCGCGGCATGCCGCGCCCTGATGCCGCAGCCCTGGTGGCGAGCGATTACGCCGGCAAAGTCGATACCCACGCACACAAGCCGGTGGCCGTGCAAGGCGTCCCGGCAGCCCCGGCACGACAGGTCCGCCACCTCGCAGCGTGAAGCGCTTGCTAACGTGTAGCAACGATAACGATTCTCTTTTACACTGGCGCAATGCAGATTGAAAATGCGCCAATATTAACCATCCAGCATTCCGAGCAAAGCGCGGCCCAATCTGTCGTGGCGAGCGGGGTATGGCAAGTCCATACGCTGTCGCGGCGCGGTGTCCTGAAGGGCATCACGCGCACACTGGCCGCGCTCAAGCACAAGGACAGCATCGCCTGGGACTTGTCGAACATCGATCGCCTGGATCACATCGGCGCCCAGATGTTCTGGAATGCCTGGGGCAAGCACCGCCCCGGACAGCTCACGCTCGATCCGCGCCAGGAAGAACTGTTCAACCGCATCGAGAAGGCCGGCGCCATCAAGCTGGCGCGCCATCGCGTCAGCCCGCTGAACTGGCTGATCGTGCTGGGCGCGGGCATCCTGTCCTTTTTCGAACACGTGAAGGCCTTCGTCACCCTGATCGGCCAGCTGACCCAGGACATCGGCCGTTTCATCCGCCGCCCGTCCACCGGGCCCTGGCGCGAAATCTCGGCCAATATCTACCATTCCGGGTTCCAGGCGCTGGGCATCACGGCGCTGGTCGGCTTCCTGATCGGCGTCGTGCTGTCCTTCCTGTCGGCCCAGCAGCTGCGCGCCTTTGGCGGCGACATCTACCTGGTCGACATCCTGGGCATGAGCGTGATCCGCGAGCTGGGGCCGCTGCTGGCGGCGATCCTGGTGGCCGGCCGCTCGGGATCGTCGATCACCGCGCAACTGGGCGTGATGCGCGTGACCGAGGAACTCGACGCGATGCTGGTCATGGGCATCTCGCATGGCTACCGCCTGATCATGCCGAAAGTGCTGGCACTGGCCATCTCGATGCCGCTGCTGGTGGTGTGGACCGACGCCATGGCCCTGATCGGCGGCATGGTCTCGGCCAAGATCGAGCTGGGCATGTCGTTCCGCTACTTCCTGCAGAAGCTGCCGGACGCGGTGCCGGTGGTGAACTACACGATCGGCCTGCTCAAGGGCTGCGTGTTCGGCATGCTGATCGCGCTGATCTCCTGCCACTTCGGCCTGCGCATCGAACCGAATACCGAAAGCCTGGGCCGCGGCACCACCACGGCGGTGGTCACCGCGATCACCCTCGTGATCCTGGCCGACGCGGTGTTCGCGATCGTCTTCAACGGCGTGGGGTTCTGATGGCCGACGATAAAAACCAGCGCCAGCCGCAGCGCCTGAACAAGCGGCCAGAGGAAGACGTCGGCCCGCCGGTGGTCGAGATCCGCAACCTGTGGACACGCTTCGGCCGCACGGTGGTGCACCAGGACCTGAACCTGGACATCTATGCCGGCGAAATCCTGACCATCGTCGGCGGTTCCGGCACCGGCAAGACCGTGCTGCTGCGCCAGATGCTGGGACTGGAGCAGCCCTCGGCCGGCTGCGTGAAGGTGTTCGGCGAGGACATCAGCGCGGCCGAGCCGGAACAGCTGCAGCACATGCGCAACCATTGGGGTATGCTGTTCCAGCAGGGCGCGCTGTATTCGGCGCTGACGGTGTTCGACAACATCGCCCTGCCGATGCGCGAGCTGCGCGCGCTGCCCGAGGACGTGATCCGCGACGCCGTGCTGCTCAAGATGGACATGGTGGGCCTGGGCCCGGAGCACGCCAACAAGATGCCGTCCGACCTGTCGGGCGGGATGGTCAAGCGGGCCGCCCTGGCGCGCGCGCTGGCGCTCGAACCCCAGCTGCTGTTCCTGGACGAGCCCACCGCGGGCCTGGATCCCGACCTGTCGGACGCGTTCGTCGCGCTGATCCAGACCCTGCACCGCGAACTCAAGCTCACGGTCGTCATGGTCACCCACGACCTGGACACGCTGTTCGCCCTGTCGTCGCGTATCGCGGTGCTGGCCGAGAAGCATGTGCTGGCCGTGGGCCCCTCGTGCGACGTGCTGCGGGTCGAGCATCCGTTCATCAAACACTTTTTCCTGGGCCCACGCGGCCAGCGGGCCCTGGAAGTGCTCGAAGAGCGCCAGGCCCAGAACGAATCGGAGGACTGAATATGGAAAACAGGTCGTATGCCCTGATGACGGGCGTCTTCACGATCGCCCTGCTGGTTGCCGCGATCCTCGCCGGCATGTGGTTCAACCGCGACCGCACCGAACTGCTGCCCTACGAGATCGTGACGACCCAGTCGATCCCGGGCCTGAACCCGCAGGCCACGGTGCGCTACCGGGGCCTGGAGGTCGGCCGCGTCGAAGAGATCGTGTTCGATCCGCGCGTGACCGGCCAGATCCTGATCCGCCTGGCCATCGAAAAGGACTCGCCGATCACCACCACCACCTTCGCGACGCTGGGCTACCAGGGCGTGACCGGCATCGCCTTCATCCAGCTCGACGACGACCGCACCGGCTCGCCGCGCCTGGCGCAGCGCGAAGACCAGGCCGTGCGCATCCCGCTGCGACCCGGCCTGCTCGACCAGCTGGAAAAACGCGGCCTGGCGATCCTGGAAAAAACCGAGCAGATCACCGACAGCCTGAGCAAGATGGTCACGCCGGAAAACCAGCAAACCATCATCGGCGCGTTCGACAGCATCGGCAAGGCGGCCGACGCCTATGCCGCGATTCCGCAAAAGCTCGAGCCGACCTTCGACCGCTTGCCGGCGCTGACCGCGAAACTGGACCGCAGCTTGACCTCGTTCGACTCGGCCGCCGCCAGCGTCGACAAGACGGCCGACAGCTACACCCAGCTGGCCGTCAGCCTGCAGGCCAAGGACGGCCCGATCGAACGCCTGAACGGCGCGATCGGCTCGCTGCAGGGTGCGACCAGCGAACTCGAACTCGAGACCCTGCCGCACGTCGTACAAATGACCGACGAGGCGCGCGGCGCCCTGCGGGCCGTCAAGCGCACCGCGACCTCGCTGTCCGACCGCCCGCAAAGCATCCTGTTCGGCGCCCCGAGCGCCCAGCCGGGCCCCGGCGAACCCGGCTTCGTGCCCCCGACCAAATGAGGACCACCGTGACCGCAACTTCGCTCCGCTCCTTGACTGCCCTCGCCGCCGCTGCCGTCCTGCTGGCAGGCTGCGCCAGCACCAGCAAGACCGAGGAAAGCACCACCTACGACTTCGGCCCCGCGTCGATCAACCAGCAAGCCCCAGGCGCGGCGCCGGCCAACATGCCGGCCCTGGTCGTGATGGACGCCACCGGCCCGGCCGCGCTGGAGAACGAGCGCATGTACTACCGCCTGAATTACGCCGATGCGCTGCAGGCCCGTACCTATGCCAACAGCCGCTGGAGCAGCAATCCACTGCAGATGGTGACCCAGCGCTTCAAGACGCGCCTGGCGCAATCGGGCCTGAAGGTGCTGTCGGCCACCGACGCCACCACCAACGTGCCGATCCTGCGCGTGGAAGTGGACGACTTCGTGCACGGCTTTTCCGGCGTGAGCCAGAGCGAAGGCCAGCTGGTGCTGCGCGCCTCGCTGTTCAACGACCACCGACTGGTCGACCAGCGCAGCTTCAGCCGCAGCACCCCGGCGCCGAGCGCCGACGCACCGGGCGGCGCGCGCGCCCTCGCCGCCAGCACCGATGCGGTGGCGGCGGACATCCTGGCCTGGCTGAAGACAGTCGAGACCCGGGTCGAACCTTCCAAGCGATGAGCAGGCCGGACGCCGCCACCGATCTACGCGAACGCCCGCGCGAAGGGCGCGGCTCGCCGATCGCACGCGCGGCGCTGCTGGCCTACCTGCTCCTGATCATCTACGCCAGCTGGTACCCGTTCACCGGCTGGCGCAACAGCGGCGTGCCGCTGCTGACCTTCCTGAACCTGGTGCGGCCGCGCTACTGGACCGGCTTCGATGTCTCGGTCAACATCATCGGCTACATCCCCTTCGGCGTGCTGCTGGTGCTGTCGGTCTACCCGCGCATCCGCGGCCTGTGGGCGGTGCTGCTGGCCAGCCTGGCCGGCATCCTGGTTTCGGGCTCGATGGAAGTGGTGCAGAACTTCCTGCCCAGCCGCGTGCCCTCGAACCTCGACCTCGTCACCAATGCGGGCGGCTGCATGGTAGGCGCGATCCTGGGCGCCTGGTGGGCGCGCAGCCTGCTCGACCAGAGCCGCCTGTTCCAGCTGCGCCGCCGCTGGTTCGCGTCGTATGCGAGCCAGGGCCTGGTGCTGGTGGCCCTATGGCCGCTGGCCCAGCTCTACCCGCAAAGCTACCTGTTCGGGCATGGCCAGGTGCTGCCGCTGGTGTCGAACTGGCTGTCGAAATGGTTCGATGCCGACATCGACCTGGTCGCCATGCTGCGCCCGGGCGTGACCATGACGGTCGAGCAGTACTGGCTGTCCGAGACCATCATCACGGCCTGCGGCATGACCGGCGCCGTGCTCACCCTGATGTGCCTGGTGCGCCGCAGCGCGCCGCGCTTCCTGCTGATGGTGGTGTTCCTGGCCACCGCGCTGCTGTTCAAGACCCTGTCGAGCTCCCTGCTGTTCCGGCCCGACAATGCCTTCGTGTGGGTCACGCCCGGCGCCGAGGGTGGCTTCATCATCGGCCTGATCATGCTCTCGGGCCTGGTGTTCGCGCCCCAGGTGGCGCAGCGCCGGCTGGCGGTGGTGACCCTGGTGCTGAGCCTGATCGTCGTGAACACGATTCCGGTGAACCCGTATTTCGTCTCCACCCTGCAGGGCTGGGTGCAGGGCAAGTTCCTGAACTTCAATGGCGCGGCCCAGTTCCTGGCCCTGCTGTGGCCCTTCTTTGCGCTGTGGTTCCTGCTGCTGCCTTCCCATAAGCTCAACCGGCAAGAGCCGCGCGCGCATCCTCCAGGCTGACGCCCAAGCCGATTGCCGTATCATTACGCCTGGCGCCTGGCCCGGCTTTCCATGGAAGGAACTGACATGAACGACGAGCAACCGTATTATAAGCACCACATTTTTTTCTGCATGAATGAGCGCGAGGGCAAAGATGCCCGTGAAAGCTGCGGCAAGTGCGGCGCCGAGAAGGCCCAGAAGCATGCCAAGAAACGCATCAAGGAACTGGGGCTGAAGGACACCGGACGCATCCGCGTGAACCAGGCCGGCTGCCTTGACCGCTGCGAGGAAGGTCCCGTGCTGGTGATCTACCCGGAAGGCACCTGGTACACCTACGTGGACACGACCGACATCGACGACATCATCGAGACCCACCTGGTGGGCGGCAAGGTCGTGGAACGCCTGAAAATCTGATTATCCAAGCACTCGACAACACGTAATGAACAAGTATTCGCATAAATTCACCCTCGACGGCCACGCCGGCAAGATGCAGTGCATCCTCGACCTGCCGGAAGCGGCGCCGCGCGGCATCGCGCTGGTCGCGCACCCGCACCCGCTGTATGGCGGCACCATGGAAAACAAGGTGGCCCAGACCCTGGCGCGCACCTTCATCACCCTGGGCTATGCCACCGCGCGCTTCAATTTCCGCGGCGTGGGCGAATCCGAAGGCGTGCATGACGACGGCCGCGGCGAAGTCGACGACATGGACATCATGTACCAGCACATGGTCGCGCAATACCCCGGCCTGCCGGTGGCGCTGAGCGGCTTCTCGTTCGGCACCTTCGTGCAGGCCCAGTTCCAGCAGCGCCTGATCGCCGAGGGCCGCCCCGCCGAGCGCATGGTGCTGGTCGGCACCGCGGCCGGCAAATGGCCGATGCCGCCCGTCCCCGCCGACACCATCCTGATCCACGGCGAACTGGACGATACGATCACGCTGCAGGAAGTCTTCGACTGGGCGCGCCCGCTCGACATCCCGGTGACGGTCATTCCCGGGGCCGACCACTTCTTCCACCGCAAGCTCGGCCACATTAAAAATCTTGTCGTAGAAATGTGGCGGCGTGACATTTGACGCGTTCCCTGTGCAATAATTAGCGTCTTCTTCCAAGGCAATACTATCAATTGCCTGCGCTTTAGCGCGCGTTACCATCTTTTTATTAACGAAACGATCCCATGAAAAAACTGTTCGCGGCCCTGGCCGCCAGCCTGTTGATGGCTTCGGCCAGCGCGCAGACCGTCCCGGCCCCGTCCATCGCAGCCAAATCGTGGCTGCTGCTCGATGCAACGAGCGGCCAGGTCATCGCGGCGCAGGACCAGAACGCCCGCATCGAACCGGCGTCGCTGACCAAGGTCATGACCGCCTATGTCACCTTCGCCGCGCTGCGCGACAAGAAGCTCACGCTGGACACGATGGTGAACGTCTCGACCCGCGCCTGGAAAGTCGATGCCAGCAGCTCGAAGATGTTCATCGACCCGGCTACCCCGGTGTCGGTCAACGACCTGCTGCACGGCCTGATGATCCAGTCGGGTAACGACGCCGCCGTGGCGCTGGCCGAAGCCGTGGCCGGCGACGAAGGCACCTTCGTCACCCTGATGAACCGCGAATCCGAGCGCCTGGGCATGAAGAACACCCGCTGGGCCAACCCGCACGGCCTGCCGGACGCGAACAACTACTCGACCGCCTACGATTTGTCGGTGATGGCCGCGAGCGTGATCCGCGACTTCCCGCAGTTCTACAAGATCGACTCGATCAAGCAGTTCACCTACAACAAGATCACCCAGCAGAACCGCAACCGCCTGCTGTGGCTGGACCCGACCGTGGACGGCATGAAGACCGGCCACACCGACACCTCGGGCTACAGCATGATCGCTTCGGCGCGCCGCCCGAACGGCAATTCGGGCCAGCGCCGCCTGATCTCGGTGGTGCTGGGCACCACCTCGGACGCGGTGCGCACCCAGGAAAGCCAGAAGCTGCTGAACTGGGGCTTCCAGAATTTCGACACCATCAAGCTCTACGCCAAGGGCCAGGCCGTGGCGACCCCGCCGGTGTGGAAGGGTTCGCAGTCGACCGTGAAGATCGGCTTCAACCGCGACGTGCTGATCACCGTGCCGAAGGGCGTGGCCGCGAGAATGAAGCCGGTCCTGGAACGCAAGGACCCGCTGATGGCGCCGCTGCCGCGTAACGGCCAGGTGGGTACCCTGAAGATGACCGTCGACGGCAAGCCGCTGGTCGCGCTGCCGGTGGTGGCGCTGGAAGAAGTGGCGGAAGCGAGCATCTTCGGCCGCGCCTGGGATTCGATGCGCCTCTGGATGCAGTAATCCGGTGCCGCTTGTTCGAAAGCCCGTCCGCGCGCAAGCCGGGCGGGCTTTTTGTTTGTCCCCGCACCGCTATAATCGACCCATCGAACCTACAGGACTGACCATGACCCAGCAACACTCCGCCGACCTGCAATGCCCGCGCATCAGCACGCGTGAAGGCGGCCCCGAACTGTCGCGCATCGTGGCCGGCATGTGGCGCATGAACGAATGGAGCATGACGCACGACGCCCACCTTGCCTTCATCGAACAGTGCCTGGCGCTGGGCGTGACCACCTTCGACCACGCCGACATCTATGGCGACTACGGCGTCGAGACCACCTTCGGCGACGTCCTGCGCGCCCAGCCTTCGCTGCGCGAGCGCATCGAACTGGTGAGCAAGTGCGGCATCAAGCTGGTGTCGTCCAAGCGCCCGGAGCACGGCATCCAGCACTACGACACCACGGCCAGCCACATCATCGCCTCGGCCGAGGAGTCGCTGCGCCAGCTGGGCACCGACTACCTCGACCTGCTCCTGATCCACCGCCCCGATCCGCTGATGGACTTCGACGAAGTCGCCGAAGCCTTCGTGCGCCTGCAGGAAGCCGGCAAGGTCAAGCACTTCGGCGTGTCGAACTTCACGCGCCACCAGTTCGAATGCCTGAACCGGCGCGTGCCGCTCGCCACCAACCAGGTCGAGTTCTCGCCGATGGCCACCACGCCGATGTTCGACGAGACCTTCGACGGCCTGCAGGACCTGCGCATCGCTCCGATGATCTGGTCGCCGCTGGGCGGCGGGCGCCTGTTCACCTCGGACGACGCCAACGCGGCCGAGGTGCGCAAGGTGATCGACGAGGTCTCGGCGCGCATGGGCTGGCCCTTCGCCAGCGTGCTGTTCGCCTGGATCATGGCGCTGCCGAGCCGCCCGGTCCCGCTCACGGGCACCGGCCGCATCGAAGCGATCCGCGAAGCGGTGCTGGGCACCACCTTCACCCTCGAGCGCGACGACTGGTTCCGCATCCTGCGCGCCGCACGCGGGCACGAAGTGGCTTGAGCATGGCCGAGGGCCAGCTCAAGATCGTCGAAGGCAGCGCCCTGACCGGGCAGCAGAAGAAGGATCTGCTCAACCGGCTGGCGCGCATCGAGGGCCAGCTGCGCGGGGTGCAGAAGCTCATTGCCCTGGCGGCCGACCCCTCGGACGTGGATGCCGTGGCCCAGCAGATGGCGGCGGCGCGCAAGGCGCTCGACCGCTCCTTCGTGCAGCTGCTGGCGGGGGCGATCCAGACGCAGACGGGCAATGCGGCCGATGTCGAAGAAGCCCGGGCCAGCGCCGCGCACCTGGCGGCGATGCTGGACCGGTTCGCGTAAGGTCCCGCCCGTTCTTAGTCTTCGTACACCTTCGGCGGCGCCACGCCGCGCCAGCCGGTGCGCCACGCGATATTGAGCAGCAGCGTCGCGCAGATATACAGCAGGAAGAAGAGCACGAAGAAGCGCGTCTGCAGCAGCGCCAGCAACACCAGGCACACGGCCAGCAGCACCAGCATGACCTTGCCGCGCGGGTGCTTCGAGCTCGGGAAGCGGATGGTCGACACCATCAGGGTGCCGACGCCGACCATCAGCGCCATCAGCGCGAAGCACTGGCCCATGGTGGTCAGCGGATCGGGCCAGGCCACCACCACCGAAGCCACGCAGGCCGCACCCGCGGTGATCGGCATGCCGACGAAATAGCGCGGGTCGGTGCGGCCGGCGCTGATGTTGAAGCGCGCCAGGCGCAGCGCGCCGCAGGTCACGAAGATGAAGCAGGCCAGGCCGCCCATGCGCACCAGGGTCGGATGCGCCATGTTCATCTGCGCAAAGCCGTAGCAATACAGCAGCAGGCCCGGGGCGCAGCCGAAGTTCATGACGTCGGCGATCGAGTCGAGCTGCATGCCGAAGCTGGACTGGGTATTGGTGGCGCGCGCGACAAAGCCATCGAGTGCATCGAACACGCCGGCCAGCACCAAGAGGATCGCCGCCAAGCGGTAATCGTCGGGGGCGCCCACGTGCGCGTTGTCCACCGAGATGACGATGCTGCCGAAGCCGCAGGCAATCGAGAGCAGCGTCACGAAACTGGGCAGGGCGAACTTGGCACGCGCAAGGCGCTGCTGGTTGGATGGCTTCAATTGACTGCTCGGCAAGGGGTTGGATGTCACATTCTACAGGCAGCGAAATAAGCTGGCGTCGCACAACAACGCGCACGGGCAGGGCCCGGTTTTTTACTCTAGAATGTCGCTTGCTTTCACCGTATTGACAGGAGTTGCAAGATGAGCTATATGCCCCAGTGGCGTTCTTCCGTCGCCACGCTGGCGGCCGCAGTCATGGCTGCGGGCCTGGCCGCTTGCGGAGGCGGAGGCGGCGACAGCACCGGCCCTGCCAGCGTCACGCCATCCGCCAACACGCCTCCTGCCAGCGCCACGGGCACGGGCGGCGGCAGCGGCGGCCTCGCGCTCGATCCCGCAGCCCCGGTGCAGACCAACGACATCGCCGTCGATGGCCGCAACTGGATCAACTACCGCCGCACCCAGGCCGGCGTGCCGGTCGTGACGGTGAATGCGCAAATCAACAATGCGGCGCTGGGCCACTCCGAATACCTGCGCACCAATAACGTGATGAGCCACGACCAGGTCGCTGGCCGGCCGGGCTTCACCGGCGCCACGCTGCGCGACCGCCTGAACGCGGCCGGCTACACCATTCCGCAAAACGGCTACGCCTACGGCGAAGTCATCTCGGGCACCACCAACGGCAACGGCTTCTTCATGGCCGAAGAACTGATCACCGCGATCTACCACCGCTTCGTGATGTTCGAGCCGAAGTTCCGCGAGATCGGCACCGGCGCGGGCACCTCGTCGACCCGCTACAGTTATTTCACCGCCGATTTCGCCACCCGCGGCGGCTTCGGTCCCGGCATCGGCGCCAACGCCCTGGTCACCTGGCCGTTCAGCGGCCAGACCGCCGTCACGCCGAATTTCATGAGCGACAGCGAGGAGCCCGATCCGGTCGCCAACCTCAATGAAGTCGGCTACCCGGTCAGCGTGCACGCCAATATCGATGCGCGCGTAGCGATGCAGGCCTTCACGCTGCGTCCGCGCGGCGGCGCCAACCTGCAGGTGCAGGTGGTCTACCCGTCGGGCGAGCGCACCGCGGCGGCGATCGTGCCGCTGGCGCCGCTCAAGGCCAATACCACCTACGAGGCCAGCTTCAGCGGCACGGTGAATGGCGCCCCGGTGACGCGGGACTGGTCGTTCACCACACGGTGAGCGACGCTTCCCCTTCCGGCGACAGCAGCGCCCCCGGATTTCCCGATCCGGCGCGCGCTGCCGCCCCGGCGCTGGACTACCGCGCCGGGCTCGAACGCCTGATGGGCGACCAGGGGATGTACGAGCGCGTGCTGACCCGCTTCCATATCGACTACCGCGGCATTGCGGCGCGCCTGCGTGCGGCGCTTGCCGGCGGCGACCTGCCGCTCGCGCAGCGCATCGCCCATACGCTCAAGGGTGCGGCGGCGATGATCGAGGCGCGCCCATTGCGCCAGTTGGCCGCGGACGTCGAACACGCACTGCGCGCGGGCGCCGGCGCAGATCCACGGCTGCTTGCCTGCCTGGAGCGGGAACTGACGCGCGTGATGGCGCAACTCGATGCGCTGCTGCCCTGCCCTGCGCAGGAGGTACCTGAAGCGGATGCGGTGCAGGCAGACGACCCGGACATGGCGCGCCTTTGCGCGCTGCTCGACCTTGGGGACAGCACCGCGCAGGACTTTATCGGGGAATACCAGGCGGATCTCGCCGCCCGGCTGGGCGAGGCGCGCATGGGGCAGTTGCAGGCGGCGATGGCCGCCTTCGATTTCGAGGGGGCGCTGCAGGTGCTGCGCCCCGGGGCCGGGCACTAGCCCGCCCGGCTTCGTTCAGCGGGTGAACTCGGCTTCTTCGTCGAACGCATCGGCGCAGGATTTACCGCAGAAGCGGCGTACGCTGTCGAGCGGTTTCTCGCAATACCAGCACGATCCCTTGGCAGGCAAGCTCAGTCTTGCCGGCATGGCCGTCGCTACCGAGGCAAGCACTGGCTCGGTCGCCAGCCCGTTGTCCGGAAAACTTTCCTGTGTCGTTTCCACGATCCACCCCCTGCAACAGACTGAAGTTCAACCCAGATTACTTCAGCGGAACATCATGCCAATGAGAAACCTCAACCCCGGACTGCGGGGCACACGCGCCGCGGCAGTCCAAGCCGTATCAGTGTGCGCCGAACGGGTTGGCTCTGCAATCGTGGGATGGTGGGCGCCAGCCGATGCGGCATGGGTGCAACATTTCTCCAACGCCTCGCGTCGCAGTACGCGAAAATAATATCGCATTGCTAATCGGCTTGTAGATGCACAAAGGTGGGCGTGGCGAATCCGCTACTTCGCCGGCTCCAGCGTCACCAACAGACCACTGCGTGTGGTTTGGATGCGGGTCGGGATGAACTGCACGCCGGCATAGCGCAGGTCCTGCATGTCGAAGCTGTACACGGGCAGGTCGCGCACCACCGTGTCGATCAGGGTGTTGGCCACGCGCGTGAGCTGGCGCTCCGCCTCCGGGTTGGCGCCCAGCACCAGCCGGTCCACGCGCGGCTCGGCCATCATGATGGCGGAGCGGCCCGGATCGACGTACAGGCGCCCCGAGAACGACACGCTGCCGCTCCAGGCGTTGCTGGCGAAGGGCGGCGACACCGCCGCTTCCAGCGCCAGCGCCACCCGGTCGGCTTCCGGCTGCAGCGAGAGCAGCGGACGCGACAGGCGGATGTCGAAGATCTGCATCAGCCGGTTATTCACCGGGAAGCGGCGCTCCAGGCCTGCCTGCAGCTTGTGCAGCGGGATCTCGACCTGGCGCGGGCCGGACAGGCTGGCGCAGGACGACAGCAGGCCGGCCAGCAGCATCAGGCCGCAGAACCTGGCCAGGGAAGATAAGGAAAACTGTGGCAGGCGCATCGTGGCAATCCCGTGATGGATGAAGCGTCAGCCTAGCACGACTGTGCCGGAGGGCCCGGGACGATAAGCGGCCACGCCCCTAACCGCCTCACAGCCACATGCCGCCCGAGACCTCGATGCGCTGCCCCGTCATCCAGCCGTTGCCTTCGTCGAGCAGGGCCGCCGCCGCCGCGCCGATATCGTCCGGCAGGCCGACGCGCCCCAGCGCCGTCTGGCTGGTGACAAACGCATTGAGCTGGGCATTGTCGCGCACCATGCCGCCATTGAAATCGGTCTCGATGGCGCCGGGCGCCAGCACGTTGACCGCGATGCCGCGCGGCGCCAGCTCGCGCGCCTGGTAGCGGGTCAGCACCTCGACCCCGCCCTTGGCCAGGGCATAGGCCGCGGCGCCGGCGATCGAAAAGCGCGCCAGGCCGCTCGAGACATTCAGGATGCGGCCGCCATCGGCAAGCAGGGGCAGCAGCGCCTGGGTCAGGAAGAAGGCCGATTTCAGGTGGATCGCGATCATGCTGTCGAACTGCTCCTCGGTGGTGTCGAGGTAGGGCGCATGCAGGCCACTGCCGGCATTGTTGACCAGGATGTCGAACTGGCCGCGCTGCCAGGCGCCGGCCAGGGTCTCGCGTACTTGGGCGGCAAATGCGGGAAAGGCGCGGCTGTCGGCCACGTCGAGCGGCAGGGCGACCGCGCGGCGGCCCAGGGCATGAAGTTCTTGCACGGCTTCATTCGCCGCCGCGGCATTGTGCTGGTAAGTGAGGATGGCGTCCGTGCCGCGCGCGGCCAGGTGGGTGGCGATGTTGCGACCGAGGCCGCGGCTGGCGCCGGTGATGAGGGCGATACGGTTGGTCATGCTGGGCTCCTGAATAACGAATGAGAAAACCCAGTATATTTTTCATCCCGACTGAAATAAACTAGCCATTCCTGCCTGAACTTTGCAGAAAAGACTAATAATCCATGAACGATATCGACGCCATCGCCGTTTTCCTCAAGGTGGCCGAACTGGGCAGCTTCAGCGGCGCCGCGCGCCAGCTCGGCATGCCCAACGCCACCGTCTCGGCTGCGGTGAGCGAGCTGGAACAAGAATTGGGCACCCGCCTGCTGCAGCGGACCACGCGCCGGGTGCAGATGACGCAGGAGGGCGAGGCGTTTTTCGGCCGCAGCCGCGAGGTGCTGGAACAGGTCGAATCCCTGCGCGGCATGTTCCGCTCGGGCGGCGCCAGCGTGAGCGGGCGCCTGCGGGTGGACATGTCGGTCGGGCTGGCCACCGACCTGGTGCTGCCGCGCCTGGGCGAATTCATGGCGCGCCACCCGCAGCTGCTGATCGACCTGGGCAGCGCCGACCGCCGCGTGGACGTGGTGCGCGACGGCTATGACTGCGTGCTGCGGGTCGGCACCCTCGTGGATTCCAACCTGGTGGCGCGTCCCCTCGGCAGCTTCCGGCTGGTGAATTGCGCCAGCCCCGCCTACCTCGCGCAGCACGGCCTGCCGCAAAGCCTCGACGACCTGCCCGGGCACCGGCTGGTGCACTACGACAGCAGCTTATCCGGCAGCGCGCCTTGCTGGGAATGGCTGGATGGCGAAGAGACCCGGCGCATTCCCATGCCCGGCGCCCTCACCGTCAACAGCACGGCCGCCTACCGGGCCGCCTGCCTGGCCGGGCTCGGAATGATCCAGGCGCCGGAAGCCGGCCTGCGTCCCCTGCTGGCGGACGGCCGCCTGGTCGAGGTGCTGCCGCAATGGCGCGCGGCGCCGATGCCGCTGTCCTTCCTGTATCCGTCGCGCCGGCACGTGCCGGCCCGCACGCGGCTGTTCATGGACTGGGTGGCGGAGCTGCTGGCGCCCTGGCTGTGAGCCCTGCGCTTATTTCGATACAGAAAGTAGAATAGGGGGAACCAACCCCGTAGCTAAGGGACTGAAGTCGGGAATCCGCACAAGCGTGTACCAAAACGTGTACCTACCGCTCAAATCGTTGTTAACGATCTAACCGCCTGGAGAAAGGAACTGTATAGGCCTTAGAGGCAACCTTCGTCGTGCGGAGTCGGTCAATTTGTCGTAGTGCTCAACCCAAAGGTCAAACAACCTATCCAATCCGATCAATGTGACTCGGCGTTTTTCCTGTGTTCGCGCTTCAGTTTCCGCATCCTTGGTAAAGCCGGCAGTGCACACAAACAGTCCAACGTCCTCATCGCCTAGGACGGCCATGAACGACCGAAGCCCTTCGACGCTAACAGCGTGCTGCTGTCGTTTTACCTGAACCTTAATTCTAGGGGGCCTCGTTCCCAAAACGTCTGGCCACGCGAGGATATCAACTCCCCCATCTTTCCCTGGCGGCGACACCCAACTCACGTGGTAAGACATGGCGGCGAGTAAATCTGCCACTAAATCTTGAAAGTCGTAAGGATTCATCGCTCGAAGATACTGCGAAATCTCTTCCCAGGCATGCTCTTCAGCCTCTTCAAAGGTAATGGTAACTGCCTTCTCGGCGGTAACCGTGTTCCCCTCATGGCTGGGCTCAACCACAGTAGGCGTAGTCGAGTCTGGCTGTGAGGCCCTCCATTCTGCGAACAACTTGCAAGCACGCTGGTAGAAGGCTTCAGGATCCACGAGGTTATCGTAGGCGAGGCGCCCCTCCTCCGTAACGGTCCAGATGCCTTTGTCCTTCTTCAGCCATCCCGCCTTGACACAGTCGACGGTCGCAAATCGCACAATCTTTTCGAAACGTCGCCCTCCAGATGAATAGCTTCCAGATTCATAAGGCGTGAGGGTGACTCGCTCAACCAGCCGACGAAGCGCTACGCTTGCGCGTAGCCCCTCTGGTTCACCTGCCAAAATATCGAAGAGCTCTCGCAAGAACTCGCCTGTCCGTCGACGCGTAATCTCAGCCATGTGCAGCCCTTATCATGCATTCCCTTATTTGAGGCATTCCGTCACTGCCTTTGCTAAGTCAGGAACGTGTACAGGCGTTGGTGAACCAGACTTCATCTTCCAGACGGTGAATCCACCTTTAATAGCTTTACCCTGCAACGAGCTCTGCTTCCCTTCCGTAATGAATCGAACGTGTAGTTTGACTTTGCCGTCCTCGCTGACATCAAACAGCTTTCGAGCTACAGCATCAGTTAACAAATGGCGTCCTTTCGTGTCGAGACAGAACACGAGGTCATTTTTCCAGACGACAAAGTCAGGGTAGAAAGAGGCCGACTCTCCTTCACTCAACAGAGGGATATGGTATCCACCAGTCGAGGGATTTCTATGCCAAGTATTGCCAGATGCATCAAGCTCTGCCGCAAATGCGAGTTCGAATTTATTCAAACCCGAGTATTTCGGATACAGTGAATGGGTAAACGCTGGAGCCTTCTTGGGGACTCGCAGAACGCCGAACTTGAAGGGCACCGAAGACTCATAAACGAGTTCAGCATGTTGGTAGAACGCCGTAACCACCTCTGCAGCTAATTTGTCAGCATACTTGTTTGCGATACTCTGCAGCTGGACTCTAACGTCAAACTTGGTTCCCTGAAGATCAAGAAGCGCCAAGGCACGTGACGACCGCGCCTTTACCGCCATGTTGATCAGCCATCGCAATCGAACGGGGTTTGTGTGTCCTTCCGGGGTCCAGAGCGGTGGAGCCAGGTCTTCGGCTGGATTCGTCAAGTCTATAACGTGCGACGTAGTGTGAGCGGCAGCGGTCGTGTCGTTCGAGCCCTCAACGAAGGTCAAGAAATCTCCCGTTAGCTCAGCAGTTCGGGCTCTCGCAGCCTCCGAATCCACATACACCTGATGCAATGCCACATCAATATTATCGCGAGGATAAATCTCGTCTACACCGCCACTGCTGACGCTGAAGTTATCAACAATTTCAATCGGTGACCCTTCAGCTGAGAGCTTAGCTTTGATGCTACGGATAGCATCCGAGAAAACACTCTGGTCATCCACGCGAAGGAAAAAGTGAGCGCTGTTGAGCAACGGATTTCCGTAATGGGTCGCTCCGTACTGGCGAAGAACCCTACCAATTACCTGCTCCACCTGCACGGACGATCCCATACTCTTGTCAATATAGGCCAGGTAGCAAGCAGGGTCATCCCAACCCTCTTGCAAGGACAGGTTAAAAATGATGTGTTTAAAGTCTCCGGCTTGGAAGTCATCAAAATCCGTCTCTTTTTTTGAAAACAGATTTACTTCGTTTGGCTTCGTGCCTTCTGCGAAATTAAGGTTGGCGTAGATCGCGATGTCCTTTGGATCGACACCCTTGTTCTCGACCAAATAGCGCCAAATCAAGATTGGCGGAGCTCTGCGGAGCTCGAACGGAGCAGTATGGTCGTCTTTTTCCCCGTCTGACGTAACGTTGGTTTTGCAGACGTAAATCGCCTTAGGCCGCACGGCCAAGCCTTCGGTAGCGATCTCTTGCTGAATCAGAACGAGCCTTTTGTGCAGCTCATCCAACGAATATTCCATCGGCGCAGTGGTGCCATCAAACTGAATCGCCTTCTTCACTAGCTGGGCAGTCACAACCTGTTCGCTGCTGACGGTCGTGGTGATGAAGCGCTCCGCGTCGGGGGAGCCGTTCTCGTCCAAGGCCAAAAGCTTCTCAAGCGCGGATGCATCGTTGACGTCATCCTCTACCCACTGCTTGATGTAGCGGACTACCGAGCGATTGAACGTCTCCGGTAGCGTTAGCGTGGCGCTCGCGAGTAAATATGCGTCAGGCTCAAGTTCTCCGAGGATTTCAGCCTGCTGTGGCGATAGGTTGTGCCCTTCGTCGTATACGACAATGAGCGGCCTGCGGACGCCGTCATTATTCTTTCGTTCGATTAATCGTTCCCAGGGCGAACGATCCCCGAACTGATCATTGTCTTGCTTGTAGATGTTGAGCGCACCTTCAGACTGATCTTTGTTGTTAAAGAGACCAACCGTTGCAAGAACCAAAAGCGGCGCGCTTGAGTCCGATATTAGAGCCGGCGTCAGGGAGCCGATTCCAATGACACGGAACCCATCCAAAATCTCGCAGTACTTTCCGCCCCCGGAGAAATTGGCGTAAGTCTGGGCAACCACGGACTTAGCGCGCGAAATCCAGAACACCATTGGCTCTGCGGAGAAGTGCCCCCGCATGGTAGAAACAGCCTCAGCCAAAATGGGAGTCTTACCAGCACCGGTAAGCGCAGAAAGCGCCTGAAAAAAAGGACGCGGCGTCGCCCCCTTCCTTGGACGATTGGGATGGTTTGCGAAGAAGGCGTATCGGTTCGCGATGAGGGCCGCGCTTTCCGTTTGAAAAACTTTCAGCTCAAGCATTGTCGGCCTCGTTATTGAACGCATCGGACCGAGCATTGAACCCGATATGCTCTAGAACTCGATCTGGAATCTTGTAGAACTCGATTCCGGGACCGGTGTAAGGAGCCGTTGCAGCGTATACATGGAACTTTGAAGCGAGCCCGCTTGAGGCCGCCTCATTAGCGATCTCCTTGAACACTGTGCGGTTCAGGACGGAATTTGCATGGACGCCGTCCCAAACCAAGAAGAAGCCTTCATTCCGAGCATTGACACCGAAGAGATACCGATTAGCCTTGTCGGGAGGTATGCGCTTGAGGTAGCTGCGTGCCTTCTCCGCTCGCTCCCAATAACTGGTCAGCAAGAGATCAATCATCTCTTCTCGTTCGAGAGCTTTCACAGCTTCGGCATCAATTTTTTCGCGCTTGAGCTCATGGAAGCAAAAGCCCCCAGACATTGGACGTCGCTTACCGCTCGCCCAGTTACCCGTGAGGACACGCCTCACCCGCTCAGCCGTAAGAGACCTTGCGTAGTGATCGCCCTTGTCTGTGTTGCCCTGCTCGATTAAGACAAATCTACGATTCGCGCCCGTCTCCTCATTGAGCTCGATCAGCGCATGAGCAGTTGTCCCCGACCCTGCGAATGGGTCAAGAACCAAACCGCCCGGTCGGCACCAAAGCTGAATAATTTTCTTGATGAGCCTCAAGGGCTTCACGGTCTTGAAGCCATGCCCTTTTCCTACTACGCTGTCCAGTTCATTCAGTCCAGTTTGGCTATGTCCCGACTCTTCATGATCCCAAGATTGAGTGTCAATGACAACTGGGCTGTCATAATCGTCGTCTGCCCAATAGGTCATCGCTACTTTGCCTTTGCGAATATCCTTCAGATAGCGCTTCAAGCGAGGCCCGCCCTTGCCTTTCGATGTAAAGATCAGGCGCGGCCACTTGCCTCTTGCGTACACTTCCTCAGCCGCGTTCTGGGCGGAGTGAAGCGTGGTCTTAGGGCCGATAGGTTCGCCATCGGCGAATTTCGCCCCCTTCAGTACCAGTGCCTTTACACGTACGGTCTTCTCAGTTTTTTCGTCAACGAACTCGTTACCATCGTCGATCCACTTCTCTTCGTACGGCGTGCCCCAGCCCTCCAGCCAAGCTCTCATGTCTTTCTTATCGCTGCGCCAGCATGCACCTTCGGGAGGGTAGAACAATTGACCGGTAAACGGACTTTGAATTGCGTAGACCATCTTTCGGTGGGATTCGGCACCAGGGCCTGACGGATTATCAGACGCCCAATCTCCATCGTCGTCGTCATCCTCGTTGCTGTACCGTGCATTCATCTCGTCGGTGCGATCAAGCAAACTCGTCCGGGCGCGGTCGGTGTCCTTGGCATACACGAGTACATACTCGGTTGCGGTCGACACGCCCCCTTTTTTACCCCCGGTATCGCTCTTAGGTGAGTAAGACTTCTGCCAGTTGATAATCCCGATCCTATTCTCTTCCTTGAAGATCTCGTCCATCAACATGCCAAGGCGGTACAGTTCGCGGTGGTCAATGCAAACTGCGATGACACCCCCCGGCTTCAGCATCTCTTTCATCATCCACAACCGAGGAGTCATGAATTTAAGCCACTTGCTGTGCCGCGAGCCGTCATCCTTGGCCACAAGATCGCCTAGGTCTGGATCGTTTGGGTCCTTGTCCCACTTATCGTTGTATCGGAAGTCCTCTCCGGTGTTGTAGGGCGGGTCCGTGAGGACGAGGTCAACTTGGCCAAGATACTTATACATCGTGACCATGGTCGAGAGGTTCTCTCCGTCCCAAATCTCGTTTGCGGCCTGTGACTCTGCATCCCCAACCGATGCCTTAGCAATTGTCTTGCTGAGCTTTGGCTTAACCTGCCTGATGATCTGCCAGGGAGCTGCGCGCCCTGTGTAGTTCATGATGATCCCATCCTTACCGGCTTCGGCAAGCGCCGCATCGTGCTCTTGGAGCAACTTGATCAAGGCAGCTCTAGGGAGTTGATCGTATTCCATCGTGGTTTTCTATAAGCGTAGTGTGAGGACGGACGTCCCCCAACTTCACATTTTACAACGCCGCTGGCTGCTGGCGAGCAACGAAAACGTTTCGATTCAACAAATTCTCAAGCGTATATCACCTTAGTGCGCACACCGATGTGATGCGCAACAAACCATTTTTGGAGGGTATATGTATTCGTTGACAACAAAAGTAGCTAAGTGCCCATATTGTTCGTCGCCGGCCTTGGAAAGTACTGGGCAGAGTGAGGAGATAGGGGCGACGATTGGCGCGACCGCTGGGGGAGTTACTGCCGTGTCGCTGGCATTGTCTGGCGCGGAAGTTGGGGGAACTATTGGACTAGTAGCGGGACCCGCTGGCGCCCTACTTGGTGCTGTTGGCGGGGCTTTCACTGCCCTTGTGTTTGGCGCAACCATGGGGCGCTCTGCTGGCCGCGTAGTCGGCCGTGCTGTCGATCAGATGACTGGAACTCCCATCGTTTGCCGCTCATGCGGTTTTCGGTTTGAAGTGTCCGGCGTATCAAATTTCGGAGGCACCGATGGCTCACGAGGTTGAAACCATGGCCTACACTGGGGCACCGCCGTGGCATGGGCTAGGCCGCCAGCTCAGCGAAAACGAACCCATTGAAGTGTGGGCGAAAGAAGCTGCGCTGGACTGGAAAATTTTGGAGGCGCCGGTACTTTACTCCCATGGTCACTTAGACACGACTACGCGCATTTTTGAACAGGAAAAGGTACTCTTCAGGTCCGACAGCCTAGCAGCCCTATCTGTCGTTGGCCGAGGGTATAAAGTGGTTCAACCCCGAGAAATTTTGGAGTTTTACCGCGATCTTACCCAGTTCTCGGGGTTTCAGCTTGAAACTGCCGGCGTGCTCCGCGGAGGCCGTAAGATTTGGGCGCTAGCTAGAACCGGACACACTTTAGATCTCCCAGGAGGAGATCGTTCAAATGGCTTCGTCCTTCTTGCTACTGCTTGCGATGGCACCCTTGCCACAACGGCCCAGTTCACATCCATCAGGGTCGTTTGTAATAACACACTTGCAGTGGCAGTTAATGGAACCGAGAAAAGTATCCGAGTACCCCACCGAACCAAGTTCGACCCCCAAGCAGTTAAAGCTCAGTTGGGTTTGACGATCTCATCTTGGGACCGCTTCTCCTACGAGATGCGGTTGCTCTGCCAAAGGAAAGTATCTACATCCGAGGCGTCTCGGTATTTAAGGACCGTATTCACCGTAGCGGGCAACACAGCAACAGCAGAGAGAGCAGTCAAACAGACCTTAACGCTCTTCAATGGACACGGGCGCGGAGCCGAGCTGGGGGCAGCGAGAGGCACCGCGTTCGGCCTTTTGAACTCGGTCACTGAGTACGTGGATCACCTGCGACGAGCGATGGGGCCAGCGTATCGCCTTGAGTCGGCTTGGTTCGGCACGGGCGCTGCAGCGAAATCCAAAGCCCGTGACTTAGCCATTGAGTTGATTCGTTAACGCTCTAGGGGGAGCTAGTCGAGCTCCGCCTAGAGCGGCAAAATTAATGAGAGTATGCAAATGACAAGAGCCACCTAATCTTCGCTGAACAGTTTCCATTAACGAGGGATCTGTCGGCCGTGTGAAGTTCGAGGGTGCAAAATTCTTGCCGTCGCAAGGTGGAAGCGTTCGGTTGAGCTGATCAGCATCTTAGATGTCTATTTGCCTACATCTCGAACCGTCAACGTAATTTGAATCTCTGTGTTCAGCACGGCTTTGCGTATCGGGATGGCACAGTTTACCTGAGCGGGGAACTTCAACCAAAGGTTTGGCCACACAGGGCACACTCTTGTGCTCCCAACAATTCCAAAAATCGATTGGTCGCCTGGATGTTAAGGCGGAAACTTCTGTCCCGCTCAGTTTGCGTGGCTCAACCAATTTTTTGTTCGGTAAGGATAGATCACTGGGGCAGGCCCATGTGATAACGGCATTTGTCCTCCACCAAACCTATCAAAATTAGCTGCCTCTTGACCCTCGTGATAATTCTCAGTGGGTTTAGAGTTATGTGAGAAAGGATCCACTATGACCGTCTACGGATATGCCCGTACATCGACTGTTGATCAAGTTGCAGGCCTGGCTGATCAGATCACTAAATTGAAGGGCGCGGGTTGCTGTAGCGAGACAATCTATCAGGAACAGATCAGCAGCGTGCGAATGGAGGACCGCGTGGAGTTCGCAAAAGTGTTGACGGCATTGAGATCTGGCGACGTGCTTGTGTTCAGCAGTCTTTCACGAGCAGCTCGCTCAATGGTTCATATGGTCGAAATCGAAGCGAAAGTAGCCCGGTCAGGTGCATCGATTCGTATTCTGGACCTAGCTATCGACACGGCCACGCCATCCGGTCGGCTAACATTCAACCTCTTTGCGTCGATCGCTCAGTTCGAGCGAGAGAACATGCTTGAGCGACAGCGCGTTGGCATCGCAGCTGCCAAGAAGAGCGGCAAGTACAAAGGCCGTGCCCCTACAGCTCGTGCAAAGAGTGCTCGGGTCCGAACGCTTCATGCTAAGGGGCTGACAAAGCAGGAAATCGCCGACGCGTGTTCAATCGGGATAGCTTCGGTTTACAGAATTCTGCGAGTGGATGATCAGAGCCCTACATCCACAAAGAGATCTGACGGCGCACATTGAACTGCACGGGCGATCCGAAGGATGTTTAGAAACGTTAGGTTCCTCTCCCCGCGCTCTAGTTTTCCCATATGCGAACGGTCGATGCCAGCGTAGTCGGCAAGCGTCTCTTGAGATAGCCCCAAAGCCTGACGCCGCACGCGTATCGCGGCTCCGAACCGGATCAAGTCCTCATTTCTATCTACTTTTGCAGACAATCTTGCCATGCATCAATGGTCAGGCTATGATGCATTTAATGCCACGGCATTTAAGACCCTTTTTGTAACCGGCTTTAATATTCCGATGGTGTAACAGTCAATATTGCTACCTACTCTTGTAGACGACTACATTATCGACGCAAAGCAGTAAATCTCATCTCGAACCGTACTTTTTACCTCGTTAAATTAACATGAATAAATTCAGCCAATCCCCTTTAAAGCTCTTCGTTCTTTTCAGCGCCATGGTGCTTTCTGGATGTTCGAACGGCCCGTCTGAAAGTGACGCAAAATCGGCTGTTCAAACATCTCTCGGAAATTGTGAATTCCTCTCCATTAGTCAATTTGATCGGATCAACGGCACCCCGCGAGGTGAGGGTCGCCATTTGGTAGATATCGCATATTCTATCAAGATGAAGCCAACTCCCGATATTGAGGCATACGCTAGTGAGAAATACTCAAAGGAAGTCGAAAGCTTGAAGCAACAGTTAGCACATGCGCAAGGAATACAAAGCTCTTGGAAATCTAACATGGAGGCTTGGTTAAAAGCTAACCCTAATTCAACTGTGGGGGATTACGAAGTCGCGAATAAAGAGCAGTATTACGAGTACCAAAAAATCGCTCCCGTGCTTCTCAACGGTAATCGCCTTGTAAACGATGCACCTCGAACGGCTAAGCTTGCGATGCAGAATGCAATGCAACAGAATTGTCCTAATGTTTCCCGAGAATTGCTGAATAGCTTCTTTGAAGGCAGTGAGCCTGTCGAGCAATATGCTGATGTAATTGAAAGGAACTTTACTGGCAAGGTTTTCATGGTAAAGACGGATAACGGTTGGCAAGAGGACCGCTAACGATATCTCAAATAGGCGGAATCTTGGTAGACTCCCTCTACTTCAGTAGACGGGCATACTGCCAGGCTTTTCTGCCTGGCATTGCGAGTTGATTCCTTTATAGCCAGGCTATTCTGCCTGACTGGTCTTCTGTCTTCTCTTCTCTCGCTTTGCTCTCCATGGCTTTCTTAAGCTGCGCTTCAAACCCTGAAGTGAGGTAGGTACCTTAGGGTACCTACCTGAGTATAAGAGTAATAACACACACAGGGCTCCGCCCCCATTTCCCGAGCTTTTAGGCTGGATGGCCAGTGCGCATCCCTGCCACTGACACAAAATAGGGGATCGCAGTATTTTTTTATTTTTTCAATCTTAAGCCTCTTGGATATCGAACTTCTGAAGAAACCTTCTGTCTCCAACTCTGAACTGGCAATCCTACTGCTATTGTCGCTATTAGTAGCGATAATAGCAACTATAGCGCGATAATTGTTAGATATCAACGCCGCGCCATCTGGGGATATTAAAGTAGTTGGGGTTCAGCTCAACAATTCTCGTTCTTCTCGAATCCATGCAGATCCTTATCACATCTTTGGCGATCAAGGTTCTAACTGCTCCGTCCAGCCTTGCCTTATTACGAAGTCGATTTGGGCCGTATTGGCGAATGAAGTTCTTTTGGATAGAATGATGGCCGACCGTCCAAACCGAATCACACAACCATTCCTCTAGAACCTCCGCATCATTCTGCTCAATTGGAATCTGCACCTTGCCAAAGCACTGCAAAAATTCAGAGGTGTGCCAATAAACAACTCTTTGCGCGTTGACGACATCGTGCTCTTGGATTTGATTCCCTTCCCGCCCTTCAAAGAAGTGGAATATCGCAGCCACACGAGAAACGTTTTCACATATCTTAGACGCATATCCAGAAAATGAAGCAAGAGGTCCACCAAGCTGCATCTGTGACTCCACTTGGTTAAACACCTTAATCCAGGCAAGCTTTGCTTCAGTGGAGAATTGCAGAGTGACACGTTCGATTCCTTCGCCACAACGATCAGAGTATTGCTTGTAAAGAATCTCCTTAACTCTTTCGTGAAATTTAGTTAAACCTGCCCACTCGTTGACTGCATCGTTTTCCTGGATAATTCTAGTACCTAGACTGCTTGGAGGACGGGCGATGAGAAAGCGAGCCAAGAATCCTATATTCATAGCCTCGATACCTCGACTCTCGCAAAATTTCTCGAATGGCCGTTCCTGAACAGCCAAAACCAGACTGCCGCGTGCTGCGCGGTTAAATACTGCACCGCGACCAATACGTTCAACACCGATACCTGCGCCATCCCAGATTCTGTTCCAGAGAGGGAGATCGTGCGATGCTCTTCCATTTAGAAAAGTTGCTGCTTCAGAAGACACGACTGCTGACGAAGGCCATCTTTGCCACAGACCGTCAAACATCGCTTCTGACGTAGGGTCTTCGTAAACAAATTTGGGGGCCGCCGGCCGCGTTGGACGTGCAGCAAAATGTGCCGTTAGCTCCATCTGCAGCGCGCTCGATACTTCATTTTTTTTCGCTTCCTGTTCAGCTTGGTTTACAAGTGCCTTTTTGCGCAATTCCCACGTCAAGCACGCTGCTTCGTATTCGGGCATAGCAACCGCGTTCTGATCAGTTACTGCAGCTTCGATTTCATAGAACGGCGCAAAGAGCTTCTTGATAACCGTTGATTTCCTGGTCCCAGAACCGGCTACAAGCAAAGTGTAGAGCGAGCAAGGGGATGGCTCGCAATTCGGGCGTCCTACGTCTACCGAGCCTTGACAAGCAAGGGATGCTGCGCTGAGTACAAGAGGCGCAGCAAGTTCAATCGGCACACTACAGTTTCGTTGCAGATCGAGCGTTACGTTCTTCAGCAACGGAGGAAACGAGTCGGGGTAGAAATTCGAGTCATAATTCATGTCAGATCATCCTCGCTTTGATCTTAGACCTGATCCATTGCTCAACCTCTTCTTCAACCCATGCGACCGAACGTGCCCCCATCTGTACGCGCTTTGGAAACGAGGCATCATAGGCTGGCGACTTAGGGTTCAGCCGATCATAGATCGTGGAACGCTTCAATCCAAGACGAACTTCAAGATCTCGAAGACGCAGCATCGTGGTCTCGCTGCGGATGTGGGTGGACATATCTGGCTCCTTTCGGTGTTGTTTGGAGAAGCAATTTTCTCGGAAAGAGCGCATGAAAAAAACGCAAAGGGTTTCACTCTTTAACAGTGAAACCCTTTGCGTTGAGGTGGGTTGAACAAGCTATTCCTTCGTCGGCCTTCCTGTTCCGGCAAATTTGGGCCGGATTAGCGAAGCTGCCGCTCTTGCCTGATGCGCTGACAAGTCACGTCCGTCGGCCATTAGCCAGGCTTGAACGTCTTCGTTCCTAGGAAACTTCCCTTTATCTGCTTCGCTTAAATTCCCCCAAAACTTCGTGGAGGCCTGTAAGACGTACGTCAACGAGTCAGTCCAATAGTGCTGCTTACGTGCGAGATGCGCATCTTGGTCAACGGACTCGTCGGGAGATGCTCCTCGAAGGAAGTCGTTGAGGTCAGACGTTGTTACGAACAAAAGCTGCGGCACAATGTCCAAGGGATATGGCTGGCCGTGCTTATAAATCTTCCACTTGCACCAACGCCCGGAAAACTGAGGGTTTGCGTAACTAGGAAGAATCTGGGTCAGTGGGCCTAGAAGCTCGAAGATGTATCCACGGCTGAACTCGCCTTGGGTAGCCTGTCCGTTACATTCGAGACGGCGGCATGTCGAGGAACTCAGAACAACCATTTCAGGTACGAAGGAAGGTACCCCTTTCAAGCTTGTATCACTGTCAAAAGGAAATGCCTCAATCCCGTCCGGAAGCATCATCACAATGCGAAGTTTAGATAGGCCTCCGAAATGGAGGAGGTCCGCCTCTCGGACTTTTGCGATCTTAGCTGCGTCGCTAAGTGAGACATACAGCCTGTCTGGTAGCTTGGGGACGTTCACCTTCTTTTTGTTTTCGGACTGCGACTGCACTTCTCGCCCTGTATGGACGTTTGGTTCTAGTGCTGGCTTCGGAGGCATTAGCAATCGCCTTTCCGTGCGTACTTTCTTTTGATCTGTCATGTGGAAGTAAAGATCATGCCGATTTAAAAAGCGGGATCACGGTGGCTCCTGCGATCTGCGCGTCAACGAAGTCTGCCCATGCCTGCAGAATGAGGCGTCGCTGCTCAGTGTATTCCGCACGATTGTAAACACCTTTAATGCCGGCGATCTTGTGGGCGAGTGCACGTTCAATCGCATCCGACGGATGCCCGAGTTCATGCAAGTGCGTCGATGCAGTTCTTCGGAAGTCGTGTAGTACGAAGTGCTGTACATCCATGTTCAATGCTCGTACGGCTTGGTTCAACGTGCTTTTGCTGATTGGCCGATCCGTCATGCCTCTTGAACTTGGAAATACAAACTCAGACCTCCCTGACAAGTTTTTGAGTTCACTCAGCAGTGAAATTGCGTGGCTCGACAGATGCACCCGATGCGGCTTATCTTTCTTCATTCGTTCGGCAGGGATATCCCATGTGCATGTATCGATATCGAACTCGCTCCACCGAGCTTCTGTGAGTTCAGTTTTTCTGACCATCGTAATTAGGAGCAGGTGAACGGCTAGCTTCAGCGGCCTCCGGATGTCAGATGCATAGACTCCGCGCATCACTTGTCCGATTTCTTTTGGCGAGAGGACTCTAGTGCGACTGTCCTCGGTTGCGATGAATCTAGCTACTAGTGCTGCAGCCGGATTCGACTCTGCAAGCTGCCGGGCTATCGCAAAGTCGTACATCCGTCGCAACGCATTGCGAGTCAGCAGTGCCATCTTTGGCGAACCACGCGACTTGATCCGATCACAGAGGTTCATGATGTCGGCCGGCTTAACGTCTGACAGAGGCATTCGACCTAACAAGGGGAAAACGTCCTTCTGCATAAGCCTGCGCATGGTTTTGGTGTAGCTCTCCGACTTGCCCGCGACCTGCTCATCAAGCCACTCCTGTGCGAAGGCAGCAACAGTGTTTTGCTTTTCTAGCCGGGCTGCCTCAACCACTCGCTTGGGAGACTCGCCACGGGCTACAAAAACGGCCCACTCATCTCTCTGTCGACGCGCGTCTGCCAGTCCAATTTGCGGATAGTTCCCAATGGTCAAAGGAGGATGACGAACTCCATGCAACTGAAACCGATACCGCCAAACTTTCGAGCCACTGGGCATGACTTCTAAGAGAAGTCCGTTAGTATCGGTCACCCGGTATCTAGTGTCCTTTGGCTTTAACCCTTTAATTTTTGTATCGCTTAGTGGGGTGGCCTGACGTGGCATTTTCCAGCTCCATTTTGGTACACATGAGGTTGCATTGTAGCAAACGTGTACCAAACCGTGTACCGAAAACTACCGGAAGAGCACGGTAGACAATGTATCTACTCAGATGCAATTCTCCAGGCATCCCTCTATGTAAGAGAGCACTCCCGGACCTCTCCGGAATCGTTCGGAAAACAAGTTACTTACCGATACAGAAGCGGCTGAAGATCACCCCCAGCAAATCGTCCGGCGTGAACTGGCCGGTGATGCTCGACAACTGCTCCTGCGCCAGGCGCAGTTCTTCGGCGAACAGGTCGAGCGACTGGTCGTCCTGCGCGGCGTGCTGGCTCGCCATGTCGAGGTGCTCGCGCGCGGCGCGCAGCGCGATCAGGTGGCGTTCACGCGCCAGGTAGAGCGACTCGCCCGTCTGCTGCCAGCCGGCGATGCGCAGCAGCTCGGCGCGCAGCAGGTCGATGCCCAGGTGCGCGTTGGCCGACAGGTAGAGGTGCACCGCATCCTGCGCCACCTCGACCGAAGGCTGGTGGCCGGACAGGTCGATCTTGTTCCAGATGCGCAGCACCGGCACGCCTTCGGGGAAGGCCGCCAGGATGGCTTCATCCTCGGCGCTCGGGCCGCGGCTGGCGTCGAGCAGGTGCAGGATCACGTCGGCCTTGCCGACTTCGCCCCAGGTGCGCTCGATGCCGATGCGCTCGACCACGTCGATGTCGTCGATGGTGCGGATGCCGGCGGTGTCGATGATGTTGAGCGGGATGCCCTCGATCTGGATGGTCTCGGTCACCTTGTCGCGCGTGGTGCCCGCGATCGGCGTGACGATCGCCACGTCCGACCCGGCCAGCGCGTTAAGCAGCGAAGATTTACCGACGTTGGGCTGGCCCACCAGCACCACGTTCAGGCCTTCGCGCAGCAGCGCGCCTTGCGCGGCCTGGCGGAACACGGCTTCGAGCGACTCGACGATGCCGGCCAGCTGGCCGCGCGCGTTCGACTTTTCGAGGAAGTCGATTTCTTCTTCCGGGAAGTCGAGGGTCGCCTCCACCAGCATGCGCAGATTCGTGGTCTGGTCGACCAGCTTGTGCACCACCTGCGAGAACACGCCCGACAACGATTGCGATGCCGACTTTGCCGCGGCCTCGGTGGAGGCGTCGATCAGGTCGGCCACCGCCTCGGCCTGGGCCAGGTCGAGCTTATCGTTCAAGAAAGCGCGGCGGGTGAATTCGCCCGGCTCGGCCAGGCGCAGGCCCAGCGCGCTGCCGGCTTCGAGCACGCGCGCGAGCAGCATCTGCAGCACCACCGGGCCGCCGTGGCCCTGCAGCTCGAGCACGTCCTCGCCGGTGTACGAATGCGGGCCGGGGAAATACAGGGCCAGCCCTTCGTCGATCACGTCGCCGTTGGCGGCCTCGAACGGAATGTAGGTGGCGTGGCGGGGAGCGAGTTTCACGCCGGGGAACAGGGCGTCGATCAGCGCATGGAGCTGCTTGCCGGAGGCGCGCACGACGCCGATGCCGCCGCGGCCCGGGGCGGTGGCGATGGCGGCGATGGGGGAGGTGTCGAGTTTCATGGGTGCGATTGTAATGGAATGAAAAAAGCCCGCGCATCGGGCGCGGGCTTTCTTGAAAAGCGCGAGCGGCTTACTTGGCTGCCGGCGCGTTCTCGAACTTCTTGGTAATCACCCACTGCTGCGCGATCGACAGGATGTTGTTGACCACCCAGTACAGCACCAGTCCCGATGGGAAGAAGAAGAAGATCACCGAGAATGCCAGCGGCATGAACAGCATCATCTTGGCCTGCACCGGATCGGTCGGCTGCGGGTTCAGCTTGGTGGTGATGAACATCGACACCGCATAGATCACCGGCAGGATGTACAGCGGGTCGGGCTGGGTCAGGTCGGTGATCCACAGGATCCACGGCGCGCCGCGCATCTCGACCGACGACTGCAGCACCCAGTACAGGGCGAAGAACACCGGCATCTGCACCAGGATCGGCAGGCAGCCGCCCAGCGGGTTGATCTTCTCGTTCTTGTACAGCTCCATGGTGGCCTGCTGCATCTTCTGCGGGTCGCTCTTGTAGCGCTCGCGGATCGCCTGCATCTTCGGGGTCACCACGCGCATCTTCGCCATGCTGCGGTAGCCTGCGGCCGACAGCGGGAAGAAGGCCAGCTTGATCAGCACCGTCAGGGCGACGATGGTCCAGCCCCAGTTACCCAGCAGCGAGTACAGGTGGTCCATCACCCAGAAGATCGGCTTGGCGATGATGGTCAGCACGCCGTAGTCCTTGACCAGTTCCAGGCCCGGGGCGATGGTTTCCAGGGTCTTCTCGTCCTGCGGGCCCGAATACAGGCGGCTGTCGGTCGAGACGGTGGCGCCCGGCGCCACGCTGCCCAGCGGCTGGACGGTGCCGATCGCGTACAGGTTGGTGGCGATCTTCTTGGTGAAGATGTCGCGCTGCGCCTTGTCGGCCGGGATGAAGGCCGAGACGAAGAAGTGCTGCGAGATCGCGACCCAGCCGTTGTTGGCCTTGGTCGCGTGCTGCACGCTGCCGTCTTCGATGTCTTCGAACAGCAGCTTCTGGTACTTCTCGCCTTCGGTGTACATGGTCGGGCCGGTGTAGCTGGACATGAACCACGAGTCGTTGGCCGGCTTGTTGCCGTCGTGCTGCAGCTGCAGGTAGAGCGACGGCTGCACCGGCGCCGTGGACAGGTTGGTCACGTCATGGCGCAGGCCGATAGTGTAGTCGCCCTTGCGGAAGGTGAAGGTCTTGGTCAGGCGCACGCCGCCCTGCTCCGCATCGAGCACCAGCTGCACGTTGCCGTTGGCGTCGCGGGTCGGAGCGCCGCCGCGGACCGTGAACGGGGTCTGGTGGTTCGGCAGCACGCCGGCCGCCGTGGTGCCGATCAGGCCGGTCTGGCCCAGGTAGGTGTTGTTGCCGCCCACGTTGAACAGGACCTTGTTCTTCGTCTTGTCGGTGTCGTCGGCAAACTTGAGCAGCTCGAGGCGCTTGATCACGCCTCCGAGGGTGTCGATGTCGACCTTCACCACGTCGGTGGTGATGGTGACGCGCTGGCTCGATGGCGCCACCGGCGCGGCCGGAATCGCGCCTGGGGTGCCCGGTACGCCAGGAACGGCGGCGGCGCCCGTAGCGGCGGCTGCCGGCACGTCGTTCGGCTTGGCTTGCTGCTGCGCGACCTGTGCGGCCGGGGGGACCGGCGAGAACAGCGACTGCTTGCCGTTTGCCACCATCCAGTTGTTCCACAGAACAATCAGGGAGATGGCGAACACGATCCACAGGACGGTACGTTTATTAAGTTCCATTTGGGTCTAGTCAGGAGTGGTTACAACCGCGAGCGGCTGGTGGGGAATGCTTGTGCTTGTCCTGCGCCGGCGGCACCAGGTCGACGCCGCCTTCATGCCACGGGTGGCAGCGGCAGACGCGGCGCGCGGCCAGGAGCGAACCGCGTGCGGCGCCATGGACGCGCAGCGCTTCGATCGCATAATTGGAGCAGGTCGGGTAGAAACGGCATTTCTGCCCGAGCATCGGGGACAGCAGCAGCTGGTAGCCGCGCAGGAACCAGACCAGCAGCGTCTTCATGATGGTGTCGGGCTTGCACGGCCAGTATCGGCGCGGCGCGGGCGCTGCGAAGCGAACAGGCGTGCGAGTTCGACCCGCAGCTCCGCCTTGAGGGCGCCGGTCGTCGCCGGCCCGGCCTTGGTATTGACCGGGCGCGCCAGGCGCACGATGCAATCGACGGCCTGCAGTTCGCTGGTGCGGAACAGTTCGCGCGTGATGCGCTTGATCGTATTGCGGGTGACGGCGCGCGGTGCGAAACGCTTGGCCGCCACGACGCCCAGCCGCGCATGCGGCAAGGTGTTCGGACGGGTGTACAGCACGAAATGCGCGGATTTTTGCGCCGGCCGCAAACGAAAAACGGATGAAAACTCATCCGTTTTAACGATACGCCGAACGCGCGCGAAGTCGTGCGAACCTTCGCCTGTCATGTCGACCGCGTCGATCTGTCAGCCAGGAGGCTTAGACAGCCAGGCGCTTGCGGCCCTTGGCGCGGCGAGCGTTCAGGACTGCACGGCCACCACGGGTAGCCATACGTGCGCGGAAGCCGTGCGTGCGCTTGCGACGGACGACGGAAGGTTGGTAAGTACGTTTCATGGTGGTCTCGCTTAAAGCAAAAGAAAGTGCAAAATCGGGTCTGACGTCGTGTCAGGATTCGTCGCCAATGACAGTTCGCAGTTGTTAAGCCAGCGTCACGCCACAGCAAATACTCATATCGCCCGGACTGCGTTCACGCTGACAATGTCAGTTTAATGGGGTACACGGACGGGGAACCCTGAATTAGACTCGATTTCCAGTCCAACTGTCAAGGAAGCTGTTGTTTCTGATGAGTTTTTGCTCTTCCCTGCTGCGCAGCCGGCGCTGCCCGTAAAACAGCAGCTCCGGTTGAAAATAGTGGGCGCAACCTGTGGATAACTTCGGCCGAGACAGGTAAAATAGCGTGTTACGTATCAATAAGCGAAGTATGGAAAATTTTTGGCAGTCCTGTTCGACGCAACTGGAACTCGAGCTGACGCCGCAGCAATACAGTGCGTGGATCAAATCACTGGTCGTCATCGATTACGAGGACGGCAAGCTGCGCATTGGCGCGCCGAACCGCTTCAAGCTGGACTGGGTCAAGACCCAGTTCGCCAAGCGCATCACCGAGCTCGCCTGCCAGTACTGGGAAGCGCCGGTGGAGGTGCAGTTCGTGCTCGACCCGAAGACCAACCCGCCGCGCAAACCGGTCGCTCCCGGCTCGGCGGAAGTCCCGACCGGCAATGGCGGCGGCAACGGCGGCGGCATGGTGCGCTCGATCGATGCCCCGAGCATGGGCAACAGCAGCCAGGGCAACGTCAACATCGCCAACTCGCCCAAGCGCGAGCAGAGCCGGATCAACACCGACCTGACCTTCGACAGCTTCGTGACCGGTAAGGCCAACCAGCTGGCGCGCGCCGCCGCGATCCAGGTGGCGAACAACCCGGGCGTGTCGTACAACCCACTGTTCTTCTACGGCGGCGTGGGCCTGGGTAAGACCCACCTGATCCATGCGATCGGCAACCAGGTCATGGCCGACAACCCGAACGCGCGCATCCGCTACATCCACGCCGAGCAGTACGTGCGCGACGTCGTCACCGCCTACCAGCGAAAAGGCTTCGACGACTTCAAGCACTACTACCATTCGCTCGACATGCTCTTGATCGACGATATCCAGTTCTTCGGCGGGAAGAGCCGCACGCAGGAAGAATTCTTCTATGCGTTCGAGGCCCTCATCGCCGCCAAGAAGCAGATCATCATCACTTCGGATACCTATCCGAAGGAGATCACCGGCATGGACGACCGCCTGATCTCGCGCTTCGATTCCGGCCTGACGGTGGCGATCGAGCCGCCGGAGCTGGAAATGCGCGTGGCGATCCTGCTGAAAAAAGCGCAGTCCGAAGACGTGACGCTGTCGGACGACGTGGCCTTCTTCGTGGCGAAACACCTGCGCTCGAACGTGCGCGAGCTGGAAGGCGCGCTGCGCAAGATCCTGGCGTATTCGCGCTTCCACGGCAAGGACATCACCATCGACGTGGTGAAGGAAGCGTTAAAGGACCTGCTGTCGGTGCAGAACCGCCAGATCTCGGTGGAGAACATCCAGAAGACGGTCGCGGACTTCTTCAACATCAAGGTCGCGGACATGTATTCCAAGCGGCGCCCGGCGAACATCGCCCGGCCGCGCCAGATCGCGATGTACCTGGCCAAGGAACTGACCCAGAAGAGCCTGCCGGAGATCGGCGAGCTGTTCGGCGGTCGGGACCACACCACCGTGCTGCATGCGGTGCGCAAGATCGCGGCGGACCGCCAGAAGAATGCCGAGTGCAACCACGAGCTGCACGTGCTGGAACAGACCCTGAAGGGGTAATGAAAAGATGGAAGGCGGCTGTTGATAAGCCGCCTTCCCGTAGGGTGGGCAGATTCTGCCCACGCGTTCAAATCAAGGTAGCGCACCAACTACATATCGGTGGCGCATACGCTTGTTGAACGCGTGGGCAAGAAACTTGCCCACCCTACGGGAAACAGGCCAATCAGGCTATGCGGAGAAGTTTGTGTTCTTTCCGGGCAATTGGCAAAATAGTGTTTGAGCAATACATCTAAATAAACAAACAGAGGATAGCTATGCAACTGGTCAAAACCACCCGAGACACGCTTCTCCGGCCACTGCAGATCGTGAGCGGTATTGTCGAGCGTCGGCACACTATGCCGATTCTGGCCAATATCCTCATTCGCAAGGACGGCGAGAGCGTCTCGTTCCTCTCCACCGACACCGAAGTGCAGATCACCACGCTGGCCAACATCGGCTCGGGCGACGACGTGACCGGCACCACCGTGGCCGCGCGCAAGCTGCTGGACATCCTGCGCGCGCTGCCGGAGTCGGGCGACGTGACGATGACGCTGCAGAACAAGCGCCTGGCTGTGTCGAGCGGCAAGTCGCGCTTCGCGCTGCAAACCCTGGCCGCGGAAGAATTCCCGACCGTGTCGGTCGCCGACAGCTACAACGCCTCGGTCACCCTGCCGCAGAAGACGCTCAAGCACCTGTTCAACATGGTGCACTTCTCGATGGCCCAGCAGGACATCCGCTACTACCTGAACGGCCTGCTCCTGGTGCTGGACGGCCAGAACATCATCGCGGTCGCCACCGACGGCCACCGCCTGGCCTTCTGCCAGGTGGCCACCGAGCAGAGCTTCGAGCGCCAGGAAGTGATCATCCCGCGCAAGACCATCATCGAACTGCAGCGCCTGCTGGAAGAAAGCGACGAAACCGTGCGCCTGGACATCGCGGCCTCGCAGGTGAAACTGACCTTCGCCGACATCGAACTGGTCTCGAAGCTGGTCGAAGGCAAGTTCCCTGACTACACCCGCGTGATCCCGAAGGGCTACAAGAACGACTTCACGATCAGCCGCGACGAACTGCTGCGTTCCCTGCAGCGCGCCGCGATTATGACCAGCGACAAGTTCAAGGGCGTGCGCTGCATCATCGAGCCGGGCGTCATGAAGATCAGCTCGACCAACGCCGACCAGGAAGAAGCGGTCGAAGAACTCGAGATCGACTACGGCGGCGACGCCATCGACATCGGCTTCAACGTCACCTACCTGCTCGACGTGCTGAACAACCTGAAGTGCGACCAGGTGAACATCGCCCTGGGCGACTCGAACTCCTCGGCGCTGATCTCGATTCCCGAGAATGGCGACTTCAAGTATGTCGTCATGCCGATGCGCATTTAAGGAAATGATCTAGCCTGACCGCCCTTCCGGCGACGCTGGAAGGGCCGTGCTGCACGCAGCTGAATCACCAGATTGATAGAGAAAGTAGTCCATGTCCGAGAACACCCAAGCACAAACGTCCCCCGCTCCCCAGGCGGATGAATACGGCGCCTCCTCGATCCAGATCCTGGAAGGCCTGGAAGCGGTTCGCAAGCGTCCGGGCATGTACATTGGCGACACCTCGGACGGCACCGGCCTGCACCACCTGGTGTTCGAGGTGCTGGACAACTCGATCGACGAGTCGCTGGCCGGCCACTGTACCGAAATCCACGTGACCATCCACGCGGACAACTCGATCTCGATCACCGACAACGGCCGCGGCATCCCGACCGGCGTCAAGATGGACGACAAGCACAAGCCGAAGCGCTCGGCGACCGAGATCGCCCTGACGGAACTGCACGCCGGCGGCAAGTTCAACCAGAACTCCTATAAAGTCTCGGGCGGCCTGCACGGCGTGGGCGTGTCGTGCGTGAACGCGCTGTCCAAGCTCCTGCGCGTGACCGTGCGCCAAAAAGGCAAAGTGCACCAGATGGAATTCGTGCGCGGCGTCCCGCAGGACCGCATCATCGAAGTCGTCGACGGCTTCGAAGTCTCGCCAATGAAAGTCATCGGCGACACCGACAAGCGCGGCACCGAAGTGCACTTCTGGGCCGACGAGGAAATCTTCACCCACGTCGAGTTCCACTACGAGATCCTGAGCAAGCGCATTCGCGAGCTGTCGTTCCTGAACAATGGCGTGAACATCCGCCTGTCCGACCACCGCAACGGCAAGGAAGAAATCTTTGCTTTCGAGGGCGGCACCCGCGGCTTCGTGGAATACATCAACAAGACCAAGAGCGTGCTGCACCCGACCGTGTTCCAGGCCACGGGCGACCGCCTGTCGGACCAGAACACCAACATCTCGGTGGACGTGTCGATGCAGTGGAACGACGCCTACAACGAGCAGGTGCTGTGCTTCACGAACAACATCCCGCAGCGCGACGGCGGCACCCACCTGACCGGCCTGCGCGCGGCGATGACCCGCGTGATCAACAAGTACATCGACGAACACGATTTCGCCAAGAAGGCGAAAGTGGAAATATCGGGCGACGACATGCGCGAAGGCCTGACCTGCGTGCTGTCGGTGAAGGTGCCGGAGCCGAAGTTCTCGTCGCAGACCAAGGACAAACTGGTGTCGTCGGAAGTGCGCGGCCCGGTGGAAGAAATCGTCGCCAAGACCCTGACCGACTTCCTGGCCGAGAAGCCGAACGACGCGAAAATCATCTGCGGCAAGATCGTGGAAGCCGCGCGTGCGCGCGAAGCGGCACGCAAGGCGCGCGACCTGACCCGCCGCAAGGGCATCATGGACGGCCTGGGCCTGTCGTCGAAACTGGCCGACTGCCAGGAACGCGACCCCGCGCTGGCCGAACTGTACATCGTCGAGGGTGACTCGGCAGGCGGCTCGGCCAAGCAGGGCCGCGACCGCAAGTTCCAGGCCATTTTGCCGCTGCGCGGCAAGGTGCTGAACGTGGAAAAGGCGCGCTTCGAAAAGATGCTGTCGTCGGAGCAGATCACGACCCTGATCGCCACACTCGGCACCAGCATCGGCCCGGACGAATTCAACGTCGACAAGCTGCGCTACCACCGCATCATCATCATGACCGATGCGGACGTCGACGGCGCCCACATCCGCACCCTGCTGCTGACGCTGTTCTACCGCCAGATGCCGCAGCTGGTGGAACGCGGCCACATCTACATCGCCCAGCCGCCGCTGTACAAAGTGAAGGCTGGCCGCGACGAGCGCTACCTGAAGGACGACGTCGAGGAAGCCAGCTACATGATGACGGTGGCGCTGAACGCCGCCTCGCTGATCCCGCGCGAAGGCGCCGACCCGATCACCGGCGACGCCCTGGGCGAACTGGTCAAGCAGTACAACCTGGCCAACGCCATCATGATGCGCCTGACCCGCGTGATCGACCGCGCGGCGCTGACCGCCATCATGAGCGGCGTGACGCTGCAGATGGACACGCTGGAAAATTCCGTCGCTTCGGCCCAGGCCATGGAAGCGGCGATCAACGATCCGGCCGTGAAAGTGGTCGTGCGTTCGGACGAACTGAACGACAAGCACTCGCTGCGCATCGAGCGCATGCGCCACGGTAACGTGCAGGTGACCTCGATCGACGCCGACTTCGTGCTGAGCAACGACTACGCGGTGCTGGCCAATGCGGCCGCCACCTTCCAGGGCCTGATGGGCGAAGGCGCCATCATGCGCCGCGGGGAAGGCGACAAGATGAAGGAATTCGCCGTGCGCGAATTCCACGAAGCGATGATCTGGCTGCGCGAAGAAGCCGAGCGCGGCGTAAGCAAGCAGCGCTACAAGGGCCTGGGCGAGATGAACCCGGAACAGCTGTGGGAAACCACGATGGACCCGACCGTGCGCCGTTTGCTGCGCGTGCAGATCGAAGATGCGATTGCTGCCGACCAGATCTTCACCACCCTGATGGGTGATGAAGTCGAGCCGCGCAGGAATTTCATCGAGAGCAATGCACTGCGGGCGGGGAATATCGACGTCTGATCGACGCCAGCCGGCGCCGGCATCCCGGCGCCGGCGCTCTCCGCTGTTTCGATTCTTCCTGCTTGCCCGCCGAGGCCAAACACGGCGGGATCTCCGCGCCTGGCAAAGGGTTGTCAATGTGAGTGCTGCGTTCTTCACCCGGCCCGATCCCAGGCGAATGAGCGCCGCGGTGGCGCTTTCCGTGCTGGCGCACGTGCTGTTGCTGAGCATGACTTTAGGTGGTTCCGGCGCCGGACTGCCAGGCCTTCAATTTCCCTGGAAAGAGCGACGCCTCGGGGCGAATGATTTGCAGGTGTTGCTGGAGCCGGGGCGGCCTGCTGTTCCAATACCGGCGGCGCCTCCGCCGGCAGCCGCAGCCACGACGGCGCCGGTCGATCCTCCCAAACCTGTTGCGGCAAGCGCGCCCGTGACCAGGACCGTTCCACCTCCCGTCATCACGCATAGCGAAGCCCCTGGCGTTTCGTTTGCACCCGTTCCGATCGCGCCTGCCGCTGCAGCAATCGTTCCACCTGATATAAAACTACCGGTTGCAGCGGATGCGCCGCCTGTGCGTGCGCCTGCCGACACGGTAGCGCGCGCCGTTCCGGCGCCAGGCAACGACGCGCCCGTGCCCGTTGCCGTCAAACCGGATAGCGCCGCACAAAAGGCGCTCGAGCAGCGAGCGCGGGAACAGGCGCTGGCGCAGGCCAAGGTGGAACAGGAAAAGCAGGCCGCGCAACAGCTGCGCCAGGCGGAACTGGCGGCGGAAGCGCAGCGGGAGGCGGCGCGCCAGGAGCAGCGGAAACTGGATGCCGCGCGTACCGAGCAGAACGCCAGGAACGAGGCGGCGCGCGTGGAGGCCGAACGCCAGGAACTTGCACGGCAGCGGCAGGAACAGGCAAAACAGGAAGCCGCGCGGGAAGAGCTGGCCCGGGCCGAGGCTGCGCGGCAAGAACGTGCACGCCAGGATCAGGCCCAGCGTGAGCGCGCCGAGCAGGAAGCGAAGCTCGCGCAGGCGCGGCAAGACGCGGCCAAACAGGAGGCGGCGCGGCAGGCGCAGACACAGCAGGAGCAGGCACAGCGCGAACGTGCCGAGCAGGACGCAAAACTCGCGCAGGCGCGGCAGGACGCGGCCAAGCAAGAGGCGGCGAAGCAGGACCAGGCGCAGCGCGAGCGCGCCGAACAGGAGGCCAGGCGTGAGGAGCTCCTGCGCGCGATTGCCAACCAGCTCAAACAGGAAGCCGCGCAGCCTACGACAAGCGGACTTCGCCGGGGATGGCTGTTCGGCCGTGGCGACCCGAACGCCGACCTGGTTCTCTACGCGGAAAACCTGCGCAGGAAGATCGAATTGAACATGACCCTGGACATGGTGCGCGACGTGGCGAAACAGCGTCACACCCAACCGATCGTGACAATGGCGATCCGTGCCGATGGCTCCGTGGAGAAGGTGACCTTCGTGGTATCCAGCGGCGTGGCGGCGATCGATGAAGCGATACGCAAGGTGGTGGCTAGCCAAGCGCCTTATGGCGTCTTTCCACCAGGGCTGGCGCGGCAATACGACGTGATCGAGATTCGCCGTACGTGGATATTCGATACTGCGATTCGGTTGCAGTGAAGACGCCGACGGTGATGCTCCTTCACCTCATTGATGGCCGCTTGCCGGAGGCAACTCGATACCCTCTTCGAACTCGTTCAAACGCTTCATTACGGCTTGATTCCTGGCGTACTTGCGCTTCAAGTTAACGAGTTTCTTGTCGGTGCCCGTACAGAGCTTGCGGATCTCGCGCTCGACTTCCTTCATTCGCTGTTCGTCCGGCGGGTCCGGGATCTCGCCACGGAAGTGATCACAGCTTTCACGCTGCTCCACGTAGTTAACGACATCGGCAGGGAGGCGCGCCTCAGCTGCCATTGCGGCAACGGCTCCGAAGCAGAGTCCTGCGACTGCTACCTTACGCACTACATGCATTGTCATGGCGCCGCTCCAGGATGTCGATCGCTAAGTAGGCCGTTCAGTCCTGCTCAGGTATCGACCGAACAACCAGGAATTGGTACGACATCGCACCAAGGAAGGCAATGCCGGCGCCAGTCAGCAAGGCCGGCACAAACGACCACGTCTGTGCGATGAAGCCAGTCAGGATCGGCGCCAGCGCTCCCCCAATAAAACCGCCGAAGTTCTGAATCGCGCCCAACGACCCGATACGGCTACGCGGCGCGACCACTGTGACGAGCGACCAGGAGCAGGCCGACGCCGCATTGGCCAGGAAAATCACGATCGAAATGCAGGCAATGGCCACCGTATTGCTCTCGACCAGCGCCGCTGGAATCGTGAACGCGACCATGCCCAGCATCGACGCCACCACCGCCCTTCGGCGACCGACGAGCGGCGAGGTCGACAGCCGGGCGACGCGGTCGGAGGCCCACCCCGCCACCAACGCGCCGGCAAAGCCGCAAGCAAAGGGAATCGAGGCCGCGATGCCGGCATAGGCGATGTCCATCTGGCGCTCGGTGCGCAGGTAGCCTGGAAGCCAGGTCAGGTAGACCCAGTTCAGATAAACCGAACCGGAAAAGCCGAACAACATGCCCCAGGTTGCACGGTGCCGGAACAGCGCGCGCCATGATGCGAAGGTGGTTGCCGGTGCAGGCTCCGCTTTCTGTCCTGCGTCGAGGTAGGCCAGTTCGGCTTCCGACATCTGCTCGCGGACCGGATCGCGGTACAGCGCAACCCAGACGACTGCCGCTACCAGGCCCATCGCGCCGGTCACGAAGAAGGCCCAATGCCAACTGGTTGCCGCAATCAGCGGCGACAAGAGCAATGGTGCAAGCGCCACGCCCAGAGGCGATGCCGAGTTATAGATACCCGTCGGCGTGCCGCGTGCGCGAATGGGGAACCAGTTGCTGACGACCCGCGCCGCCGCCGGGAACTGCGGCGCTTCACCGATTCCAAGCACGATACGCGCGATCACGAACCAGCCGAAGGTAGAGACGAGTCCACCTGCTGCCTGTGCCAGCGACCACACGACCAAGCCTATGCCGAGCAGCCATCGTGGGCCGATCTTGTCGACCAGCGCACCTACCGGCAGCTGGCACAGCGCATAGCTCCAGGAGAACGCGGACAACAGCAGTCCCATCTGGCCAAGCGAGAGGTCGAGATCGGCGCGGATGTACTCGTTGGCGACGGCGAGGGTAGCGCGGTCGAGGTAGTTGATGACACCGGTGACGACCAACAGCACAAGGGCTAAGGTCTGGCGGCGGCGGATTCGGAGAGGGGCAGCTTCGTAGGCAGGGATAGCGTTCATTTCGGAATGCTATCAAATGACCGTTGATAGAGGGAAAGATATTCTGATTGTGTTGGATTGCGTATCACGACGACTGTTGGCTGGCTCGACTTGACCAATGACGAGGGCCCGGTACGCCGGGCCCTCGATTGACCCAGTGATCGCTTACGAACACGTCCCGTACGCGTAATACCCCGCCGACGTCCTCCTGACATCCGTATAAGCCGTCGTCGTGTAGTAACCCAAATACTGATTCGAATTCACCGCATACACCTGTCCATTCGAGCCAATGTAGGCGCGCCCTGCCGACACATGCGAATAGTTACTGCTATACCAGGAACTACAGGTGAACGGCGCCGCTGTATTCCCACCAACGATCTTGTCGATCATGGTCTTAATCGCCACCATCTGCCCGCCGCTCTTGGCCGGGAAGTTCACGTCGTCGTGGCCCCACCAGTCCCAGCAGCCGCCTGGATTATTGAAGGTCGTCGTCGCCTGCGGATACAGGACGACGATCTTGTTCGTATCCGCCCAACGGTTGTAGCCGGCATTCTGGTAGAAGGCCGTGCCAACGCTTGCCACACTCTGCAGGCAACCGTGGAAGGCCACGTGCAGGCGGCAAGACTGTCCGGCGGCGCAGGCGGCAGGCACGTAGGCATAGCCGCTGCTGGCCATGCCGTGGGTGTTCGGGTTGCGATTGCCCCAGAATGCGGCCTGGTCGAAGTTGATGAAGCTGCCGGTCAAGCTGCTGACGTTCTTCGCATTCAAGGGACCATAGAGCCATTTCAGGATCTCGCCCGCGGTATCGAAGTTGCAGTTGTTGACGTAGGGCGAGCCGTTGGCGCCACAGCTGCTGCCGAAGAAATCGGTTGGGATCGAATGCTCGGCTGTCAGGTTGTTCTTATAGCTGATGTTGGCAGCCGGGAGATAGTTGCCGTACATGGTGCGCAAGTCGTCCATGACTGGCTGCCTGACGGTCGAATCGATGGTGCCGGATAACAGATACACCTTGGACGCCGCCATGTTGCTGGTCGGGTCGATATAGCCGTTCCCCGACCAGGTGTTCACCACCGACAGGAGGTAAGGCAGGTTGCGCGATGCTGTATTGGCCATGCACGGGCCGGTCGCGATCGCTGCGTTGCCTTGCGAGCAGTAGACCGGGCCACCGGCGATGACGCCTGCTCCCTTCTTCACCGTCTTCGAATAGGCGAAGTGCATCTGCGCGGCCATGTGGGCGCCGGACGAAAAGCCGGACACCGAGACCTCGTTGACGCTAACGTTGTATTTCGGGAGGGCGACTACTGCTGCGTGGGCCTGTGTTGCGACCAGGCCGATGGCCAGGGTGGCAAACCCCAAGATGGTTCGTTGTTGAACTTTCATTCTGTCTCCGTTGTTGTCCTTGTCGGGGAGTCGTCGTGCGACGCTCCAGCCATCGTTCACGCGTGGCTGAAACCAGAATAGTTGAGGTAGGGACATAGTCCAAGCGAACAATCGGCTCAGCGATGCACATGCGGTGTGCATGATTGCGCCGACAGGAAGGCAGTCGCAGTCAGTCGGGAGCAGCGCTTCGGTGACAGCACAAGCTGCTCATGCCGGAATGCCAGCCACCCACATGCTGTGTTCAATTCCTTTTGGCAAGCCAGTTTTTGATGACCAGATTGTTATAGTAGGACCTCCCAGCAACCAGCCGGAGCACGCCTTTTATGCGACTTCTTCGCCAGGCCGCCATCACACTCGGAGGGACCATCTTGCTTACTTCAACCGCCATCGCGGCGCCCGAGCAGCAGGCCGCCGCCTTCATGGACATCTATTCGTCGCACTGCCTCAAGTACCTGCACGACTTCGACGGCCTGCGCAAGCAGCTGAAAACCTTGCCACAGCTGCCGGCGGAGAAGGCGGCGATGTTCCTGCAGGGCGCGAAGGGCGGCGCCTGGGTCATGCCGAGCCGGCACGGGCAGTTCGTGCTGGTGGTCCACGCCGACAAGAACCTGTGCGCGTTGTACGCGAAGACGGTGCCGGCCACGGCTGCGCAGCAACTGTTCGAAAAAGTGGTGGGCAAGGCGCCGGCGCCGTTCAAGAGCGAGCGCAAGCGCAACACCTCGGAGACGGGAACGGACGGGGTCAAGCAGACCGTCGCCTATGAGTGGAGCACGGAGAAATCCGAACGCAAGCCGCTGTTTGCGCTGACCACGACCACCAGCAAGTCGAGCGTGGCGCAGGGCGTGGCGACGGCCGCCATCGGCCACTGAGCTTCCAGCTGCCGGCGCGCCGGTTCAGGGCAGCTTGATCTTGATGACGGCGTTCCCGGTGGTGGCGTACAGGTAGCCCTTGCCGTCGGTGGCGATACCGCGGATGTTCGGTAGGCTGCCGGGCAAGGCGCCGGTCGCGAGCGTCGTCGCCTTGGGCGTGCCGGCAACCGTCGTCACGACGCCGGCAGGCGTGATTCTGCGCACCAGGTTGTTGATGTTGTCCGCCGCGTACACGTTGCCCTGCGGGTCGACGGTCAAGGCCATCACATCTTCGAACCTGGCCGCCGCGCCCGTGCCATCGACGTAGCCGCGCTGGTCGGGCGAACCGGCCAGCCGCGCCAGGGTATTGGAGCCGTTGGTCTTGCTGATGGTGCGGTCCAGGGTCATCACGTAGACGTTGTTGCTGGCGTCGACCGCCACGCCGCGCTGCACGAAGGTGCGGGTGCCGGACACGTTCAGCACCGGCGTGCCTTCCAGTATCGCGGTCGCGCCATTCGGTGCGACGCGGCGTGTGCTGTGGCCGTTGGTCACGATGAGATCGCCTCTCGAGTCGACGGCGATGCCGCCGATATCGCTCAGGGGAGCGCTGCGGCCATCCGCGCTGGTCCCTGGCGGGATCTCGAATACGGTCTCGACCTGTGCGGCCGTACCGATCCTGCGCACCAGGCGGTTGTCGCCGACATACAGCAGGTTGCCCGGGCCGATGGCGATCGCCAGGGGATTGGTGAAGCGGGCGGTGCCGCCGACGCCGTTGATGAATTCGCTGTTGCCCGCGGAGCCGGCCAGCGTGGTGACGACACCCGCAGGCGTGATCTTGCGCACCGTGAAATTACCCCGGTCGGCCACATACAGGTTGCCTGCGGAATCGATGGTGATGCCGTGCGGCGCGTTGAAGCGTGCGGTGGCGCCGGTGGCATCCCTGCTGCCGGAGGCCGTCGCATCGCCGGCGACGAGCGTGATGGCGGCGGGCGGCGGCGGCGGGGTGTCGCCGTCGTCGGGTTTGTCCCTGGGCGGATGGTCGCCGCAGGCCGCCAGCAGCAGCATTAATGCCGACGCGCCCAGTAATGCGAGTCGCCTGCGTCCTGCGCGTGCCACCGCCTGCTGTTTCATCTGTCGTCTCCAAAATACGATAGACAAAATGCTAGCACGCCCAGGCCCGCGCCATGGCCGAATCCTCATGGCTCCCGCATAAACTGGGCATCAATCGTCGAAGGCCGCCGTATCCATCCGGTCCAAAAACTGCACCGAGGCGCGCTCGCTCATCACCAGCACCAGCTTCAGACGCGCGCGCGTCATGCCGACAAACAGCTTGCGCAGCGTGAGCTCGTCCATCTCCTCGAAGTCGATCTCGGTGAAGATCAGCGCCGGCGCCGACTGGCCCTTGAAGCGGTAGACCGATTCGGCCAGCAGCCCGCCTTCGCGGAACACCGGGTTGCCGAACAAATCGTAGGCGCCGGTGAAGGAGCGCAGGGTGTGGGCGTCGCTCAGTTTATCGAGCTTGAGGATGGCCGATTTTTCGCGCCCGCGGAAGGAGCAGATGGCGATGTCCTGGCGCCCGAAGCCCGCCGCCAGGCAGGAGGTAACGGCGCGCCGGGTGGCGGCCAGCATGGCTTCAAGGTCGCCTTCCGGGTAGGTGAGTTCTTCGATGTCCGCGCCCTTGAACGGGCTGCCCGCCTCCACCGGCTGGCTGACGGCGCCGATCGAGGTCAGCATCTGCACGATCTGGCGCGGGCTGCGGTAATTCGTGTTCGAGTGCAGCACCACCCAGCCCGGCAGCGGCACCGTGGCCTTGCCGTACAGGTTCTGGTCGGGGTCTTCCAGCCAGATGCCGCGGCCGTTTTCCTTCAGCATGCGCAGCACGATGTCGCGCCACATGGTCGAGAAATCCTGGCCCTCGTCGATGATGACGACGTCGTACTGCCAGGTCTCGGGCAGGTCGGCCGCCACCAGGGCCGCTTCGATGTCGGCCCAGACGTCGGGCGAGGCGTAGTCGGGGGTCTGGCCCTGGGCGCGCAGCCAGGCGTCGCACAGCTCGTGGAAGTTGGCGACGCGCCCGCCGCTGGGTACCAGGCGCTGGATGTGGTCGGCCAGCGGGCGGTTGAAGCAGACGTAGAGCGGTCGCAGGCCGGCGTCCAGCGCGGCGGTATATTCGGCCAGCGCCAGCTGGGTCTTGCCGCTGCCGGCGGTGCCCATCACGCGCAGGCGGAAGGGCGAGAATTCGAGCCGGCGCGCCCAGGTGGCCAGGCCGCCCGACAGGCGCGTGACCATCTGGGTGGCGCAGCCGATCATCGAGCTCGGGTCGGGCCGCAGGCTCAGGGTGTCGCCGAGGTAGCGCACGACCTTGTCGAATTCTTCGGTGCGCGCCGTGATCGGCAGGATTTCGCGGATGGCCGCGCCCAGCCGGCCCTTGTTGGTGGCGTCGATGATGTGGGTCGGGTCGATGCCGGCCTGCTGCGGGTCGCGCACGATGTAGTCGGGGCAGTACAGCAGGTAGTCGATCGACAGCTGGCCCTGGTAGCGCTTGGAGAAGCCTTCGATGCTGTGCAGGATCTGCTGGCGGATCTTGCGCGGCTTGCCTTGGTAGTTCTTCACCAGCCCGTCTGGCGATTCGTTCAGGAAGCCGGCGATCTGCTCGATGAGCAGGACCCTGCCGTTGGGCGCGACGATGATGAAGTCGATGTCGCCATAGGCCGAAAAGCCGTGCTCGACATTGGTCCAGTGGACGCCGTGGTAGATCTCGTAGGGGGTATCCGACAGCCGCTTGTCGAGGAGGGTGAGGGTTTCGATCTCACGTGCGGCAGAACCGGTGACGGACATTTCGCGCCAGCCGGCAGGGTGAATATGGGCCATGGATCGTCCGGAGGTTGTCGTTTTATGAACACATTGTAAAGCTGTTCATGCCACGCAACCGCACTATTGGCACAGGGGCCGGGACAATCCGCCGGTCCGTCCCGTTTGGAACAGGACCGGCGCCTGCTGGATCAGCGGCGGCGTGGGGCCGGGCGCTGTCCGCCGCCGGTCGAAGGACCGCGGGTTTCGATGTGACGGAACACGATACGGCCCTTGTTCAGGTCGTATGGGGACAGTTCGAGCGTGACACGGTCACCCGCCAGGATGCGGATGTGGTTCTTCTTCATGCGGCCCGAGGTGTAAGCGATCAGCTTGTGGCCGTTGTCGAGGTCGACGCGGAAACGCATTTCCGGCAGGATTTCGGACACGAGGCCGTTCATTTCAATCAGTTCTTCTTTTGCCATGCTGGTTCTCCTAAAGCGTGCGTTACGGCCCGGGCGGCGCGCGGGTTCGTTGTCATTCGGTCGCACCGCCAGACATGTCACGAAGGCGGCGATTGGTGCTGGCCTGACCGGGAAGCCAGGGCTGGAAACGGAAGCGCGCAACCTGGAAAGGAGCGGAGGCTTGGGCGGTGGCGTAGCGCAGTGCGGGAAGCGCAGGGTGCAGGTACGAGACCGGATTGGTGCCGAGAAGCGCTGCTGCTTCATCGACAGGGAAAGCACAGTATACCAGTAAACATCGTGCGGTGCAGAAACAGGGCTTGATCCAGGTCGTGGCGTTGGGAGATTTCCGGCTCCTTGGCGGATCGTTAACCCGTAGGGTGGGCAAGTTCCTTGCCCACCCTACGGTGTAGTGGCGGCGCCGACTGTGTAGTTTACCGCAGCGCACAAATATTTGCTTGACACGCCATTGCCTGCTCTCTTACATTCATTCACATGTCCTGCCCACTGCATCTGTCGATTTCCCTACCTGCCGCCGGCGCGCTAGCGCTGGCCGCCCTGCTACTACGCGCGTAAATTACGCCGTAGGTCCCGGCCACAAGCCGGCCAAGCAAGCAGCATGTAGTCCAGGAAAGTCCGACCCGATGTCCAAGATTCCTTCTCCAGCACCGACGTTCTCCGCCACCAGCCATAACCTGGCCTCTGCTGCACGTGCGTTCGTCCGCCTGCTGCTAAAGCTACCGACCGGTTACCGGGCCTAGCGCATCGCGGCCGCCCGGTAGCCTTCCGCCGCATTTCCGCCCTCACCGGGCTCAGAAGAACACCGCAAGGAGCAAGCGATCATGCTGAAGAACCCCGCCGCCAAATACCGTCCTTTCCCCGCCGTACCGCTCGCCGACCGCCAGTGGCCGTCGCGCTCGATCACCCGCCCGCCGATCTGGATGAGCACCGACCTGCGCGACGGCAACCAGGCGCTGATCGAGCCGATGAGCCCGGAGAAGAAGCTGCGCTTCTTCGAGATGCTGGTGAAAGTGGGCATCAAGGAAATCGAGGTCGGCTTCCCGTCCGCCTCGCAGGCCGATTTCGATTTCGTGCGCATGCTGGTGGAAGAGAATCGCATTCCGATTGATGTGACCATCATCGTGCTGACCCAGGCGCGCGATGAGCTGATCCGCCGCACGGTGGAGTCGGCGGTGGGCGCACGACGCGCCATCGTCCACGTTTACAACTCGGTGGCGCCGGTGTTCCGCCGCGTGGTGTTCGGCATGGAACGCGACGAGATCGTGCAGATCGCAGTAAAAGGCACGCAGCTGATCAAGGAACTCGTGGCCGCGCACCCGCAGACCCAGTGGGGCCTGGAGTATTCGCCGGAGTCGTTCTCCACCACCGAGCTCGATTTCTCGAAACAGATCGTTGATGCCGTCAGCAGCGTGTGGCAGCCGACCCCCTCCAGCCCGATGATCGTCAACCTGCCCTCGACGGTGGAGGCGAGCACGCCCAATGTCTACGCCGACCAGATCGAGTGGATGTGCCGCAACCTGGAACGGCGCGCATCGCTGGTGATCAGCGTGCACCCGCACAACGACCGCGGCACGGCCGTGGCGGCGGCGGAACTGGCCGTGATGGCCGGCGCCGACCGCGTCGAGGGCTGCCTGTTCGGCAACGGCGAGCGCACCGGCAACGTCGACCTGGTGACCCTGGCCATGAATTTGTACACCCAGGGCGTCGACCCGGGCCTGGATTTCTCGGACATCGACGCCGTGCGCCAGCTGGTGGAGGAATGCAACCAGCTGCCGGTGCAACCGCGCCATCCGTATGCGGGCGACCTGGTCTTTACCGCCTTCTCGGGCTCGCACCAGGATGCGATCAAGAAGGGCTTCGCCAAGCAGGACAAGGACGGGATCTGGGAAGTGCCCTACCTGCCGATCGACCCGGCCGACCTGGGCCGCAGCTACGACGCCGTCATCCGGGTCAACAGCCAGTCCGGCAAGGGCGGCATGGCCTACCTGCTGGCGCAGGAATACGGCCTGGAGCTGCCGCGCCGCCTGCAGATCGAATTCTCGCGCGCGGTGCAGCGCATGGCCGACGAAACCGGCCGCGAGATTGCCGCTTCGAGCATCCACGCGCTGTTCTCGCAGGAATACCTGGAGCAGGAATCGCCTTTCAGCTACGTGTCGCACCGCATGACGGAAGACAGCCAGCACGGCGTGCAGATCGACCTGAGCGTGGCGCGCGATGGCGTCACCCAGGCCTGCCGCGGCGACGGCAATGGCCCGATCGACGCCTTCGTCAAGGCGCTGGGCCTGGACATCCGCCTCATGGATTACCACGAGCACGCGATCGGCCGCGGCGCCGATGCGCGCGCCGCCTGCTATGTCGAGCTGCGCGTGGGCAGCGGCCAGACCCTGTTTGGCGTCGGTATCGACAGCAATATCCTGACGGCCTCGTTCCGCGCGGTGCTGTCGGCGGTGAACCGCCACGTGGGGATGACGGCAGCGGGCGAGCAGGCCATCGCAGCCTGAACTGCTGCCATGTTGGCAAGGACAGGCGTCGCGGCGTGGCCTGGATGCACGAAAAGCGTTGCCTGAGCGAAAAATCCGTTGTCGGGTAAAGGTAACTGGGGCAAACTTTCGGCATTGATGCTTTGACGCCGGCCGCCACCTTGTCCTTCCCTTCCCTGTTCGCGATCCTGTTCGCCCGCCTCAGCCTGCCGCGCTGCCGCGCCCTCACCCGGTGGCTGGCGGCGCTCGTCTTCGGGTTGGCGGGGATGCTGGGCACTAGCATGGCCCAGGCCGCCACCTATGTCTTCGATGGGGATCCGATCTATTCGTGCACCTATTCGGCGTCGCTCAAGCTCTACACCTGCCCCTCCTCGGCCTACCTGGCTGAATACGACCAGGTCATCATCGCCAGCGGCTATACCGTCAAGGTCAACAACAATATCATCATCGGCTACAACCATGGCCTGACGATGAGCGGGACGGCCAAACTGATCGTGACGGGCTACCTGGACATCTCGGCCATGAAACCTGCCAACCTGAATGTGACGGACGGCAGCTTCGAGATCGGCGGCGCGTTCACGGCGGGCGACCTGTCGACCACGATGAGCGCCGACGTCAAGGCCGGCGCCATCCAGCTCGGCCCGGCCCGCGTCACCATCACCGGCAACCTGGTCTCGACGGGCGTGGTGAACATCAGTTCGAATTCGAAAGTGACGGGCGATATCAGCGGCACGGTGATCACGACCGGCTCGACGGTATCGATCACGGGCAACATTACGGCCAGCACCAGGGTTTCGCTCGAGAACGCGACGACGGTGGCCGGAACAGTGACGGCGCCGGTCGTCAACTTGCTCCCCTCGAATACCCGGATCACGGGCGACGTCACCGCCACTACCTCGGTGACCATGGGCAGCAGCACGTTCATTACCGGCAACGTCGATACCGGCAGCCTGGTGCTGGAAGCCTCGTCCTCCGTCATCACCGGCAACGCCAGCGTGACCCAGGCCAGGCTGGAACACGCCGGCCGCGTCACCGGCACCATCTTCTGCAAGAACGGCACCGCGAAAAACAAGTGCGACTGTGTGACCAACAACAGCGGTTATACGGTCAACAGCACGAATGGACCGAAGTGCGATAGCCCCCTGCCGAAGGGCCCGCACCATTTCCAGATCACGCACGACGGCGTGGGCGACACCTGCGTGCCCGAGCAGGTCACGATCCTGGCCTGCGCCAACGCCACCTGCACCGCGCCGCACTACACGGCCGGCGTCAGCGGCCAGCTGGGGCCCTTCGGGACGGCGTTTTCCATTCCCGTCAATGCCTCGACGGCGGTGGTGAGCGCGACGCGTATCCCGACCGGATCGGTGACCCTGGCCATCTCCAGCGCCAACCCGGCGTCGTTGTGGGCCGATACCTGCACCAACACGGCCAAGAATACGGCCAGCTGCGCCATGGAGTTCCTGGGCGGGACCAAGCTGATCCTCGACGTGCCCCACCACCTGGCCGGCGACAGCACGACCCTGAAGATCCGCGCGGTCAAGGCGAACGATACGCAGACGGCCTGCGTGACCGCCTTTACCAGCGTGAGTTACAACGTCCCCTACCGCTGCACCTACGGCAAACCAACGACCGGCACCAAGCCAATCACGCTCAACGGCACGGCGCTGGCCTGTACCGGATCCAGCACAAGCATCCAGACCGATTTCGACGCCAACGGGATGGACGAGCTCACGCTGGTCTATCCGGATGCCGGCGAGGTGGAGCTGAGCGCGACGGCCGACAGCGGCAAGGGCATGACGGCCGCCGGCAGCACCCGCTTCATCGTCGCGCCCAAGTCGTTCGAGCTGGTCAAGCCGGCCGCTCCGATCCGCGCCGGCGCAAACTTCGATCTGACCGTCAGGGCCAAGAATGCCGCGGGCGAGATTACCCCCAACTTCGACACGAAGAAGCTGACCGACGCCGGCGGGACCAGCCACACGGTCGCGCTGGACATCGATTGCCGTGGCCAGACAGGTGCGGACGGCGTCCTGACCACTCCGGCCTTCAGCTTTATGAACGGGGTGGCAAAAGCCACGCCGGCGTGGTCGGAAGTCGGCAAGATCGACCTCAAGGCCAGCGTGGTCAACTTCCTGGGCAGCCAGCTCGCTCCTGGCGGCAGCACCGACCTGGCGACACCCGGCTGCTCGGGCAACGTTGGCCCTTTCATTCCCAACCATTTCAAGGTCGCGCTGGCCGACACGCGCACGGCGTACTACTCCGGCGAGCCATTCGCGCTGGACGTCTTCGCCATGAGCGCCGGGGGCACCGTCACCGTCAACTATGCCTCCACCCTGGGGCTGAGTAACGCCGTGGCGCTGGCGGCGAACAACCTGGATGGCGCCGCCGTCGTCCCGGCCCCCGGGGTGCTGGTCCTGACGCCGGCGGCGCCGCATATTCCGGCAACCCCGCCGACGCAGACGATCCCGGCGGCCCTGTTCAACCTGGGCGTCGCCCGGGTCAAGCCGGTGTACACCCTGGCGGCCTACCCGGCCGCGCCGCTGCAGATCCGGTTGCGCGCCGCCAATGTCCATGCCAGGACGCCGGCCGCTTCCTGGGACATCGGCTCGGCCCTGCCGGCGGCCGCCGAGGAAGCCAGGCCGATCATCCGCAGCGGGCGCCTGCGCCTGGGCAGCCGCTTCGGCGGCCACAAGGCGGCTTTGTCGATTCCGGTAACTGCAGAATACTGGACCGGCCGCAGCTGGCTGCTCAACAGCGACGACGACTTCACGGTCATTCCGCCGGGGGCATTCGCGTTCACGCCGAGCGTGGCGGGCATGACGCCGACGAAATCCTTCGCGCCCGACCCGTTCCGGCTCGTCAAGGGCGCCGCGGCCTTCACGCTGCAGGTCGGCGCCGGTGGTCCGGGCTGGTTCGACATCGCGGCCAACCTCGGCTCCGCCAGCGCGGACAATGCCTGCGTAGGCAACCACCCGGCAAGCGCGGGCGCCGCGATCCCCTGGCTGCGCCCGATGACTGCAAGCTGCGGCGCCGCCGCGCGCAAGGACCCCGCCGCGCGCGCGACCTTCGGCGGCTTCCCGCCGGAACAGCGCCGCCTCATCCACGTGCGCGAGGTGTTCAATTGAACGGGGCTGCATTCAAGCGTTCCGGCGGCTTTACGATGGTCGAGCTGGTGGTGGTGATGGTGCTGATCGGCGTGCTGGCCGCCATCGGCGTGCCGCGCCTGATGGGCGACAATTCGATGGAGGCCGCCGCTTTCGGCGACGAGGTCGTCAGCGCGCTGCGCACCGCGCAGAAATCGGCGGCCGCCAAGCGCCGGGTGATCCGGGCAACCGTCGGCAGCAATAAGGTGATCCTGACCCTGAACCTTTCGTCCAACCTCACTCCGCCCGTACCCACGGCGCCGCTCAACGGCGAGACTTATGCCACCAGCGCAGGTGATGTTACTGCAACCTCGCACACGCTATTCTTCCAGCCAAACGGCACTATTACGCTTGACGAGGCCGGCACCACACCCGCGAGCGGCATGGTCCTCATCCAGCTCGGCACAGTCACTAAACGCCGTATCCGCTTCGAAGGGACCACTGGCTATGTGCAATATGAATAGGAAGCGCATGGCCGGGGTCACCCTGATCGAGCTGATCGTGGCGATCGTCATCATCAGCGCGGCGCTGGCCGGCCTGGTGGGCGCCTTCACGCAAGCCAACCGCGCCAGCGCCGACCCGGTGATCGCGCAGCAGATGCTGGCGATCGGCGAGAGCATGATGGAAGAAGTACTGCTCAAGCCCTTCGTTGCCAACGCCGAGCCGGCGACGACCCGGGCGCAGTTCAACGACATACGCGATTTCGATCCGGTCGACGATGCCAACTACGGCTATTCGAGTACCGGCATCAAGGATATCGACGGCGCCGCCGTTCCCGGGCTGGGCGGCTATTCCGTCAACGTACGCGTGAATAACGTCGCCATCGGCAATGTGCCGGCCGGCGACGCCTTGCGCGTCATCGTCACCGTCGGCAACGGCGCCGAGCGGCTGGCGCTGACCGGCTGGAGGACCAGGCCATGAAGCGCCAGCAGGGTTTCTCGCTGGTCGAGCTGGTGGTGGTCATCGTGCTGATCGGCGCCATCGGCGGCATCCTGGCAATGCAGCTGGGGCCGACGATCCAGGGTTACCTGGATGTGAGCCGGCGCGCGGGCCTGACCGATGCGGCCGATACGGCGCTGCGCCGCATCGTCACCGACGTACGAAGGGCCGTGCCCCATTCGCTCAGGATGCACAACGCACAATGCCTGGAGCTGGTGCCGACCATCGACGGCGGCCGCTACCGCACCGGCCCGGACGTGTCGGGCAGCCGCAGCGGCGACGCTTTCCTCGACTACGACGCCGGCGCTGCCCAGTTCGACGTGACGACGCGGTTTACCAGGGTACCGGCCGCGAACGACCTGGTCGTGATCGGCAACCAGAATCCGGGCGATGTGTACAGCGGGGCCAACGTCTCCTACATCCAGGGCGTGACAAACCGCGCCACGGACGCGGCCGACGCCTGGATGGGCCCGCACCGGATCGCCCTCACGGCGCCGGCGCAGATCCCGTTCGGCTATGAAGGCGGGCGCTTCGTGGTGGTGGCGCGTACGGAGCAGGCCGTGAGCTATGTCTGCGACGTCGCCAACGGCAGGCTTTCGCGCGTCGTGCGGCCGCTCTCGGCTGCCGGTAACGGGGCGAGCTGCCCTTCCCCGGTTGGTGAACCCTTGGTGGCGCAGCGGGTCTCGCGCTGCGAATTCACCTTCAACCCGAACCAGGGCGCCACGCCGCAGAGCGGCTTCATCCAGCTGCAGCTGGAGCTCACCGACGGCGGCGAATCGGTGCCGCTGACAATCGGCGCCCATGTGAGCAACATGCCATGAATGCCGTGAAACTACGCCGGCGCCAGTCCGGCTTTGCCTATATCGCGGCGGTGGTGCTGCTGATCGTCGTGGCCGGTGTGTGCACCGCGCTGCTGCGGCTGTCCGGCACCCAGCAGGCGACCGTCACCCAAGGACTGATGGGGGCACGGGCCAACCTGGCGGCGCGTGGGGCCGTCGAGTGGGGGTTCTACCAGATACGCGGTGGGGGTGACTGCTTCGCAAATCAGACCCTGAACGGGTTCAATGCGGACAGCGGTTTCGTGGTGCAGGTCGAGTGCACGCGGACCACCTTCAACGAAGGCGAGTCGAGTCCCGGTGTCGCGATCGGTAAGGCCATTTACAGCATCAGCGCAGTGGCCTGCAATGCGGCCGCCTGCGGCACTGCCGCAACACCCGCCATGGTCTCGCAGCCGGACTACATCGAACGCCGCCGTGTCGCGACCACCTGCATGGTCGACGGCAACCCGGCCGCGGACTGCTGACCCAGGCGCGCCGAAGGCCTTGCTGCGGCTGCCAAAAATATTTTGGCAAAATGGTTCATGATGGCGTCAACACCATCACGCAAAGGAAGCGCGCCATGAACCAGGACACCCGACAAGTCGCCATCGTGACCGGCGCCTCGCGCGGCATCGGCGCTGCCATCGCGCAGCGGCTGGCCGAGGACGGCTACCGGATTGTCGTCAACTACGCCGCCAACGCCTCCGAGGCGCAGCGCGTCGTCGCCACCCTGCACGCGACTGGGCACACGGCCATCGCCGTGCAGGCGGACGTATCCAAACCGGACGAGGTGCGCGCGATGTTCGACACCGCCGAGCGCGAGCTGGGCCGGGTGGACGTCCTGGTCAACAATGCGGGCATCCTCAAGACCATGGCGCTGGCCGACACCAGCGACGCGCTGTTCGAGCAGACCTTCGGCGTCAACGTGCAGGGCACCTTCAACACCCTGCGCGAAGCCGCCAGGCGCATGAAGGACGGCGGGCGCATCGTGAATTTCTCCACCACCGTGCTGGCCATGAAGCTGCCGGGCTATGCGGTCTACAGCGCCAGCAAGGCCGCGGTCGAAGCGCTGGGCGGCGTGTTCGCCAAGGAGCTGCGCGGCCGCCGGATCCGCGTCAACACCGTCGCGCCGGGGCCGGTGGCCACCGAACTGTTCTTCGAAGGGAAGACCCAGGAGCAGGTCGACCATTTCGCCAGGCTGCCGCCGCTCGAGCGCCTGGGCGAGCCTGGCGACATCGCGCGCATCGTGTCCTTCCTGGTGAGCGAGGAATCCGGCTGGGTCAACGGCCAGGTGCTGCGCGCCAACGGCGGCACCGCTTGAGCGCCTGCCTGCCCTGCCGGCTCGCCATCTTCGACTTCGACGGCACGCTGGCCGATTCCTTTCCGTTTTTCGTCAGCGTGTTCAACCAGATCGCCGACCAGCACGGCTTCCGGCGCATCGCGGCGGGCGAGGCGCACAGCCTGCGCCACCACGACATGCGCGCCATCATGCGCCATGTCGGCATGCCGGCCTGGAAGCTGCCGCTGGCGTCGAACAGCTTCATCGCCCTGATGCGCGAGCACGCGGCAAGCATCGCGCTGTTCGACGGCATCGAGGAGGTGCTGCCGGCATTGCATCGCGCGGGAGTGCGGCTGGCGATCGTGTCGTCGAATTCGGAGCAGAACGTGCGGCTGGTGCTGGGGCAGAAACTGAGCGCCCTGTTCGGGCACTACGAATGCGGGATGTCCGTGTTCGGAAAGGCGGCGCGGCTGCGCAGGGTGCTGCGGCAGGCGGGCGTGTTGCCGGCGCAGGCCTTGTATGTGGGAGACCAGGCGCTCGATGCGGAGGCGGCGCGCAAGGCCGGGATCGCATTCGGGGCGGTGAGCTGGGGGTATGCGCCGATCGAGGCCTTGCGGCGTGTAGGGCCGGAGCGCGAGTTCGGGGTGCCTTCCGAGCTGCTGCACATCTTGCGCGGCTGATCGAAGGGCACTTGAACGCGTGGGCAAGAAACTTGCCCACCCTACGGGTCAAGACGGATCAGCCTTTCACGCACACCACCTGCTTGAGCGTGTGCACCACTTCCACCAGCTCGCGCTGGGCATGCATGACGTCGTCGATGTCCTTGTAGGCCATCGGGATCTCGTCGATCACGCCCTCGTCCTTGCGGCATTCCACGCCTTCGGTGGCGCGTTCGGCGTCAAGCCTGGTAAAGCGGCGCTTGGCTTCGGTGCGGCTCATCACGCGCCCGGCGCCGTGGCTGCAGCTGTGGAAGCTTTCGGGGTTGCCCTTGCCGCGCACGATGAAGCTTTTCGCGCCCATCGAACCGGGAATGATGCCCAGCTCGCCCTCGCGCGCCGACACCGCGCCCTTGCGCGTCAGGAGCACGTCCTTGCCGAAGTGGCGCTCCTTCTGCACGTAGTTGTGGTGGCAGTTCACCGCTTCGACGTGCGTCTCGAAGGGCTTGGCGATGACGCTGCGCACCGCGCGGATCGCGTTCTCCATCATCACTTCGCGGTTGATGCGCGCAAACTTCTGGGCCCAGCCCACGGCCTCGACATAGTCGTCGTAATGCTGGGTGCCTTCCTCGAGGTAGGCCAGGTCCTGGTCGGGCAGGTTGACCTGGTGGCGCCGCATGTCCTGGCGCGCCAGCTCGATGAAATGGGTGCCGATGGCGTTGCCCACGCCGCGCGAGCCCGAGTGCAGCATGATCCAGACGGCGCCCTCTTCGTCCAGGCAGACCTCGACGAAATGGTTGCCGCTGCCGAGGGTGCCCAGGTGCTTGTAGTTGTTGGTGCCGCGCAGTTTCGGGTACTTGCGGCAGATCTCGTCGAATTCGGCCCTGAGTCTGGCCCAGCCGGCATCGACCACGGGCGGCGGATTGCTCCAGGAGCCGACATCGCGGCTGCCCTTGTGGTTGCGGGTCTTGGGCGACATGCCATGCGGGACCGCCTGCTCGATGGCGCTGCGCAGCTTGGCGAGATTATCCGGCAGGTCGTTCGCGCGCAGCGTGGTCTTGGCCGCCATCATGCCGCAGCCGATGTCCACGCCGACCGCGGCCGGGATCACGGCGCCCAGGGTCGGGATCACGCTGCCGATGGTCGAGCCCTTGCCGACGTGGACATCGGGCATGACGGCCACGTGGTGGAACAGGAAGGGCATCTGCGCCAGTTTCTGCAGCTGTTCCTTTGCCTCTGCCTCGACCGGGACGCCCTGGGTCCACATCTTGACCGGCTTGCCGCCCTTGGTCGCCAGCAGTTCGATATCGTCGTTTTTCATGGTGAATATGATCGCGCAAATCGCCGAACCGGGGAGTCCGGAATGAATCCGACTCGATGCTGTTGCAGATCAACAAGATCTACGGCAGGAGGTCAAGACTGGAGGATATTTCGATTCAGAAAGGTACACCATGCGGACACTGGCCAGTGTGCTCACTCTCTTCGCCGGCCTGCTCGCGCTTCCTTGTGCGGCGCAGGAAGCCGGCGCACCGGAAGCGCGGTTCGTCACCTGGGACAACGACAGCTGGTTCAAGACCGACCGCTATTACACCAACGGCATCCAGTTCAGCTCGCGCTCCACGCAAGACATGCGCGACGATGTAGCCCGGCGCGCAACGGGCGCGGCCTGCCGCTGGTTCGGCTGCGGCGATGCGCGCTTCCTGTTCAGCCAGCACAGCGTCGGCCAGTTGATGTACACGCCCAGCGACATCACCGTTCCCGCCCCCCAGCCTTTTGATCGTCCGTATGCCGGTCTGCTGTATGTCGAGCGGTCATGGCTGTTCATCGACCGGGATGCGCAGGCGATCACGACCTTCAATGCCCAGGCCGGCGTGACCGGCAAGCTGTCGCTGGCCGAACCGGCCCAGAAACTGTTCCACCGCATCTTCGACCGCCCGCGGCCGCAGGGCTGGGACCACCAGGTCGGCAACACCCTGGCGGTGCTGGTGTCGGCCGAACGGCGCTCGGCCTGGCCCAGCCTGTCCGGCGCGGTGCTGGGCGACATCCGCCTGCACACGGCCGGCCACTGGCGCCTGGCCGTCGGCAACCTGATGAGCTATGCGGCCGGCGGCGTGACTGTCACGCTGGGCAAGAACCTGCCGCCCGTGTCGCCGGCCCCGCCCGGCATCGTCCACCGCGCCGTCCCGGTGGACACCGCCTGCCGCCTGCGCTGGATCCAGTGCACGGTCACGCTGGGCGCGGAAGTGCGCGGCATGGCCTACAACATATTCTTGCAGGGCCGGCCATGGCGCGACGATCCGGAAGTCCGGCCGCGGCGCTGGGTGGGCGACCTGACCGCCGGGCTGCGGATGGATTTCCCCACCACCCGCGGCAGCGATCACGGCCCCTGGTTCGCACAGCTGCGCGTCACCCGCCGCAGCGCCGAATTCCGGGCGCCGGTGGACGTGCCGCGCCATACGATCGGCTCGCTGACCCTGGGCGTCGATTTCTAGCTGGGCGGGTCAAACCCCGCTGCGCGGTTGCGCCTGCCTCCGGGCGCTTCTATACTCCGTCAGGCGATGCATTCCTGCATCCTTGACCACGGAACCTCCATGCGCCTTCGATTTCTCCTGCTTGCACCGTTGCTCCTTACCGGCTGCGTCAACGACACGGCCAGCTACCGGATCGACAGCAACGACCACGTGCTGACCGTGCGCGTGGTGCAGGATTATTTCTGGAACAAGGAAGGCAGCCTGACGCTGACCGCCGCCCGGCTGCCGGACTGCCAGCGCATGATCGACCTGGGCAAGGTGGCCTTGCCGGGCCTGGAAATCGAACTGTTTGCCAGCGGCCCGAACATCTATACCCTGCGCGCGGGCGAGGACACCTGGCAGGTCGACACCGGCGCCTGCGCCGAGCTCGAAGCCCCCGAGGCGAATGCCGTTACCGGCCAGGCGCTGGGCGTGTTCCACCTGGACGCCGAGAAGAAACTGGTGTTCGAGGCGGCCGACGCGGCCTCGTAACACCACGCCATTCTCCAGGAACCATCCACGCGTCCTGCGTGCGTTGGCTCGTCCGACGCCGTGTCAAGGACGCAGCCAGCCGCGCCCGATCGGCACCGCCAGCACGCGGCGGTACAGGTGCTCCATCGATGGCAGCATGTGCGCACAGGCAGTGCGCAGCGCCGGCGTATAGACCAGCACGGCCATCGCAGCCGACATCATGAGCGCGCCCGCCATGTCTTTCGGCCAGTGCACGCCCAGGTAGACGCGCGACCAGGCGACCACCAGCGCCAGCGGCAGGAGCAGCAGGCCGATGCGATGCGCCAGGCCAAAGCGGCTGAAGGCCAGCACCAGGGCCACCGAGAACATGCTGGTGGCATGGTCGCTCGGGAAAGAGCTGTCCGGATCGTGCAGCAGGAAGGTATGGCCGATCTCGGCGACGAACGGACGCGGGCTGTACCAGAAATGCCCGATCAGTCCGTTGAGGGTGAGTGCGCACACTGCGGCGACAAAGGCGCGCAGCGCCACGTCGCGTCCGGCGCTGCCGCCGGCCGTCCACAGCAGCACCAGCGCCAGCGGCATCAGGAAAATCAGGAACTGGGCGGCAAACACGGCGCCCAGCAATTGCCAGCCGTCCAAACTGGCTTGCGCATTGAGGATGGAAAACAGGGTGAGGTTGAGATGCTCGAGCATGGTAGCCGCCAAAACGATAAAATATTGACAATATTTTAGTAGCTTAGCTCAGCAATACCCGCGCACATTTCGATAAGTGCAACAGATTGTGACAAGAATGTGACAATCTCACCGGCTACTGCCCCATCTCAACGGCGCCCCTGGAGCTTGCGCAGCTGGGCCAGTTCCACCTCGCGCCCGGCTTTCTCAAGCACGCTTTCGAGCAGCGAGCGGTCGCCTTCCCGCAGCATGGTCCATTGGGTGAAATACTCGTGCACCGTGCGCCAGGGCGGGAAGCCCGGCGGCATGCTGCGCCAGGCGGCGCCTGTCTGGAGGAAGTAGAGCACCGCGCAGAACACGTCGTAGAGGTCGTGCTTGCGCGGGCGGGTCTTGCGGCGCGCCGCTTCCAGCACGCCGCGCAAGGGCTCGAAGCTCTCGCGAGAAATATCGCTGGGAAAAGCGGGACGGTCCATGGCACTCCCCCAAAATCACTTGGAGGGGCCGGATCCGGAACAGGTTCCAAGGCGGTCCCGGCCTTCAGGAAGCCGGGCCTGGAACCAGGAGGGACTTAGTCGCGCGCGAGGGCCAGGAACTCGGTGCGCAGGCCGAGATTCGGCTGGAGCTCGCCCAGCATGGCCGAGGTGATGGTTTCTTCGCCGATGGCGCGGATGCCGCGGCTTTCCATGCACAGGTGGCGGCATTTGATGACGACGCCGACGGCCTTCGGTTCCAGCACTTCCATCAGCGCATTGGCGATCTGGATCGTCATGCGTTCCTGCACCTGCAGGCGCTTCGAGAAAATGTCCACCAGGCGGGTCAGCTTGGACAGGCCGACGATCTTCCCGTTCGGCAGGTAGCCGACGGTAGCCTTGCCGAAGAAAGGCGCCAGATGGTGCTCGCAATGGCTGTACACCGGGATATTGCGCACGACGATGAGCTCGTTGTATTCCTCGGCGCCGTCCTCGAAAGCCTTGAGCACTTCGACCGGATCCTGGTCGTACCCTGAAGTCCAGTGTTTCCACGCCTTCGCCACGCGGGCCGGCGTCTCGTGCAGGCCCGGACGGTCCGGATTCTCGCCCAGGCTCGAGAGCAGCCGGCGCCAGTCGTGTTCGGTGAAAGCTTCTTTGTCGGACATGGTGAACCTTACTAAATTCGAATTGCCGCAAGTATATAGAAAATGCGCCCGGGGTTCCGGCTGCTGCCGATTTCTTGAGCAAGGTTAATGTACCAGCGCCATGGCCGGCGTAGCGTGGACGGTGGTTCCAGCCTACGGAGGTCATTATGTTCGGCAGCACAGTCCTTGAAGTCGCCATCGGCCTGACGTTTTGCTACGGCACGCTGGCACTGGTTGTCAGTACCTTGCAGGAAGCCTTGGCGGCGGCCTTCAGCCTGCGCGCCAACATGCTGCTCGCCGCCATCAAGCGCATGCTCGACGACCCGCGCTGCGAAGCGCTGGCGCAGAGCCTGTACGACCATCCGCTGGTCAACCCGCACGGCAGCTCCACTGCGCGGCGGCCCTTGTCGGTGCGGCCATCCTACATCGAACCCGCGCATTTCGCGATTGCCCTGCTCGATTCGCTGCGCACCAGCCCGGCCATCCCGCTGCAGGCCGCGATCGAAGCCCTGCCGGACGCGCAGGTGCGGCGCGTGCTGCTGGCGCTGCTGCGGCAGTCGGGCGGCGACCTGGCCCGCTTCCAGGAAGGCATCGCCGGCTGGTTCAACAGCGCGATGGAACGCCTGTCCGGGGTCTACAAGCGGCGCCAGCTCCTGATCTCGTTTTTACTGGCCATGCTGCTCACGATCATGCTCAACATCGACAGCATCCACCTGTTCCAGACCCTGTGGCAGAACCCGGCGCTGGCAGCCCAGATCGAGGCCGCCCCGGCCGGACTCGACCCCGAAGCGCTGCGCCAGATGTGGGCCCTGCCGATCGGCTGGCGCAGCTTCCCGCCGACCCTCGACGGCGCATTCGCGCTGCAGGTGGCCGGCTGGCTGATCACGGCCGGCACCACGCTGTTCGGCGCTCCGTTCTGGTTCGACCTGCTGCAGCGCGCCGTGCAGCTGCGCAGCACCGGCGCCAAGCCGCAGGCCCAGGCTGCGCGCACCGCGCCGGAAAGCGCCGCCGTCCAGCCCTAGCGCTGCGGTGGACGGTGCGCGTCCACCAGCACGCTCGATATCGACATGTGCGGCACGCGTTCGGGCCATTCGTCGTTCGGCCCGAACCAGCGCGCTTCCGCGATCTCGGTGGCGTCGACGCGGATCTCGCCATCGAGGTAGTCGGCCGTGAAGGCCAGCATCAGCGAATGCGGGAAGGGCCAGGACTGGCTGGCGAAATACTGCAGGTTCTGCACCCGCAGCCCCACCTCCTCGAATACCTCGCGGTGGATCGCTTCTTCCACCGATTCGCCCGCCTCCAGGAAACCGGCCAGCGGCACGAAGCGCTTGGTGGGCGAAGCCAGGTGCATCGCCAGCAGCACGCTGTCGCCCTTGCGGATCAGGACCATCATCGCCGGCGAGATGCGCGGGTAAGCCATGTGGCCGCACGACACGCACTTGAAGCAGCGTTCGCCGGCCGCGATCTCGGTGCTCCTGCCGCAGGCGCCGCAATAGCGGTGGGTGCGCGCCCATTCGGCCACCTGGGCGGCGCGCCCGGCCAGTCCCACCAATTCTTCGCTCATGTCGGCAAATAGCGAGCGCAGGCCGCGGAAGGCAAAGCCCGGCGGCAGGCCCGGCTCGCTGTCGAACCAGCCGGTCTCGCAATAGCGTTCGCCAAGCAGGCCAAGCGGCTGCAGGCGGGCGCGGTCGACGTCCAGCTCCTGGAGGATCGCGCCGTCCGGCAGCGACAGGTCGCTTTCGCGCACCAGCAGGCGCCCGCCGTGAAACAGGAAACTCAGGGGGGCGGAATCCTGGCGCGGCGCGAACAGGGGCGTGAAGGAGGCAGGCGTCTGGAGCATGGTCGGTATCCGGGCAGGTCGAGTCCTCGATGATACCTTCAATCCCGTGCGTGCTCCCGGGCCTGCTTTAAGCCTGCGAAGGGATTACTTGAGCAGCCTGGTACGGCTGGCCACCAGGGCGATCACCACCGACAGGCCGCCGACGTAGCCGATGGCCGCCTGCATGCCCACGAAATGCGCGACGGCGCCGATCACCGGTGGACCCATCAGGCTGCCGCTATAGGCCATGCTGGCCACCGCCGCCAGCGCCATCGGGCCTTGCGCGCCGGCCGCGCTGAACACGAAGGGGAACAGCAGCGACAGGCCCAGGCCAGCCACCGCGAAGCCGCCCAGGGCGACATAGGCGCTGGGCGCCACCACCGCAAAGAACAGGCCGGCGGCCGAGACCAGCGCGCCGGTGGTCACCAGGCGCTGGGCGCCGAAGCGCAGCTTGAGCTTGTCGCCTACCAGGCGCGCGAGCAGCATCATGACCGAGAAGGCCGACAGGGCCAGCGGGGCCAGGCCGTCCGAGGCGCCGAAATGCTCTTTCAGGAACACGCCGCTCCAGTCGGCGATGCTGCCTTCGGACATCGAGCCCAGGAAGCCGAGCAGGCCCAGCAACGCGAGCGGACCGCGCGGCAGCACGAACGATTTCTTCTCGACCTTCTCGATGCTGTCGTCGACCGGCATCATGCTGAAGGCAAACCAGAGCACCACGGCCAGGGGACCGGCCAGCATCAGGAAGTGGGTGCCAGGGGCGATCTTCATGCTGGCCATCAGGCTGCCGAGGGTGGCGCCGGCCAGGCCGCCGGCGCAGCCGATGCCGTGCAACATCGACAGTTCCGACTTGCCGGTCTCTTTTTCACGCTTGGTGGCGGCCGAGTTGATGGCGACGTCGAAGGTGCTGGCGGTGATGCCCAGCATCAGGACCGCCAGCATCAGGCGCGGCACGGTCGGCGCCATGCCGATCGACACCAGCACCGCGAGCAGGGCCATGCCGGAGATGAGCATCGACTTGCGGGCGCCGACGCGGCCCATCAGGAAAGACGAGATCGGGTAGGACACCACCGCGCCCAGGCCGCCACACAGCAGCACCATCGACAGCGCCGAATGCGACACCTGCACCCGCTCGGCCAGCGCCGGGATGCGGCCGGCCCACGAGCCCATGATCAGGCCGAACAGCGCGAACAGGGTCGGGAGTGCGAATTGCTGGGTTTGGGCGAGAGCGAAAGAAGAACGCGAAGCAGAAGCGGTAGAGTGCATCGAAGGATGAATTGTTAAATTTTTAGGGAAATGAGGAACTTGCAATAGGCTTTGAAATGCAAACGCCAACCGCAAAAGTTGGCGTCGAAAGCTGACAGGGAGCAATTTTACCGACGGGCAAAATTTTATGTTTGCCGTGTGGGAATAATTTTTGAGACCGTTGTAGCGAGTCGACGCCAAGATGACAAGTCTCTTGTCGCATGATCAAGAAACTGCAAATTTTGGTTGATTATTGCGAGGAATATCGCGAATTGTAAGCAAATATTGCTGGTTTAGATGAGGTTTAAACGACTTCGAGGGCGAAGCCCAATGCATGAACCCGACCGATGTCGGTCAAACCAGAACGTGCAAGGGTGAATTCCGGCGGCACATGCCGTGCCAGACCGGGCAAGCCGGCACCGGCAGACCCGATCCGTCCACGGCACTCAGCAATACTTCAATTGTGAAATATTGGCGCGCATCTCATGCGCCAGTCAGATCCGCCGTACCGACTCCCGGACGATCAGGCCCAGCGGCGGCATGTCCATCTCCGGCTGCGGATGCCCCAGCATGGCCAGCATCATGCGGCCGATATTGGTTCCGACCTCGTACAGCGGCTGGCGCACGGTGGTCAGCGGCGGCGTCGTGTACATCGAACTGTGCAGGTCATCGAAGCCGACGATCGAGATATCGTCCGGCACCCGGATGCTGCGCCGGTACAGCGCCAGGCGCGCGCCATAGGCGGTCAGGTCGTTGCCGGCGAAGATGGCGGTGAAACGCTGGTTGGAGGCGAGCAGCTGGTTCACGGCCAGCAGGCCGCCGGACTCCTGGAAGTCTCCCGGCACCACCAGCTGCGGGTCGAGCGCGATCTTGTGGCGCGCCAGCGTGTCCTGGTACCCGGCCAGGCGCGCGCGCGCATCTTCGTGATCGGCCGGACCGGTGATCATGGCGATGCGCCGGTGTCCCTGCTCGACCAGGAAGTCCACTGCTTCGCAAGCGCCGCGGTAATTGTCCAGCCCGAAGCTCAGGACGCGCTCCCCGGCCACCTTGCGCCCGAAGGCGACGATCGGCACCCGCTCCGAGAAGCGCAGGATCTGGTTGTCGCTCATGTTCCCCGTGAGGATGGCCACGCCGTCCACGCGGCGGCCGATCAGCAGCTCGACCCGTTCGGCCTCCTCGTCCGCATGCCAGTGTCCGCTCATGATCAGCAGCGCATAGCCGGACTCCTTGACCGCATCCTCGATTCCCACCATCGCCCGGTTGAAATAGCCGCTTTCGAGCGACTGGGTGAGCACGCCGATGGTGCGGGTGCTGCCCATCTTGAGGCTTTGGGCCAGGCGGTTCGGCTTGTAGTTGAGCTCTTCGATCACGCGCTCGATGGTCTTGCGCTTGTCCTCGGACACCTTGGCGGTGCCATTGAGAAAGCGCGACACGGTGGCGGGGGAGACGCCGGCGGCAAGGGCAACCTGGTTCAGTGTGCTGGTGCCGCTGTCGTCTTTTTTCATGGAATCGCCTGCGCCGGCAGGACCGCCGGCGTGATGGTGGAAGGGTTGCGCAGGTATCGGTCGACCTGCGAGTTTTGGATGAGCTTACCACGCCATGAAAATCTTTCATAGATTTTGGCCAGTGGCGCCACATCAGGCGCCTCTCACATTTTTCAAAATTTCGTTTGACATCTCGTGAGGAGCAAAATTACTATGAAATCGTTTTCAAGATTTATGAAATCGTTTTCTTGAAACGCCGACAATAATCAAAAATCATATTCTGGAGACAGCATGAACACCTCTGCACCGCAGCGCCGGCGCGCCTTGCGCCTGAACTTCGCTCCCATCCACGTGGCCGTGCTGGCGCTGGTGGCCGGCATCGGCAATGCCGCCGCCCAGACCGCTCCCGACATGGCCCCTCCCGCCGCATCCTCGCCCGGACCGGCGGCCACGGCGCCGCGCGCGGTCGACAGCAACGGCATGGCCGAAGTCATTGTCACCGCCACCAAGCGCTCGACCTCGCTCCAGAAGACCCCGATCGCGATCACCGCGCTGAGCGCCGCCACGCTGGCCGATAACCACGTGCAGACCATGCTCGACGTGGTGCAGCTGGTGCCGGGCTTCCAGGCCACGGCCCAGGGCGACCATGGCGTGACCACCATGACCCTGCGCGGCATCGGCAACGACAGCGCCAAGACCCAGTATGCCGACCCGGAAGTCGCCTCCTTCGTCGACAATATTTATTCGCCGCGCGCCGAAGGCGCCACCGCGCTGCTGTTCGACGTGGAAGGCATCGAGGTGCTGCGCGGCCCGCAGGGCACCCTGTGGGGACGCAACTCGACGGTGGGTGCGGTCAACATCCAGACCGTCAAGCCGGAGCTGGGCAGCCGCGCCGGCTATGTCGAAGGCGGCATCGGCGACTACAACCGCTACGGCATGCGCGGCGCGGTCAACGTGCCGCTGTCCGACACCGCGGCCCTGCGTTTCGCCATCGTGCACGAGCAGCACGACGGCTACGTCGATTACCAGACATTCCCGGGCGTGCCGCTCGAGCAGCAGCGCGCCGCCTACCTGGCCGCCGGCGGCAACCCGGCCGCCTTCCGTCCGATCAACCCGAACGACTTCGCCGTGGGCGACCGCAAGTACAACGCCCAGGACCAGAGCGCTGCCCGTGTCAGCCTGCTGTGGCACATCACCCCGAGCCTGCAGTGGAACGTCGCCTACGAGAAGTTCAGCGACCGCGGCACGCCGAACGCCAACCTGATGCAGACCCCGCGTCCGGGCCAGGACCACTGGTCCATGCTCAGCGACAGCGCTCCCTGGATCGAGCGCGACAGCCACAACATCCGCAGCCGCCTGAGCTGGGAGATCGGCCCGGACATGGCCCTGAACTACGTGGCCGGCTTCTCCAAATACAAGGGCACGATGCGTTTCGACCAGGATGGCGGTGCCACCGTGCCGACCTCGATCATCTCGGGCGCCAAATGGCAGGAGCACACCACTACCGACTCGGACTACCGCAGCCAGAGCCACGAACTGCTGCTGCAGTCGACCGGCACCCGCACCATCGACTGGCAGACCGGCCTGTACTACGGAAACGAGAAAAACAGCATCCGCTTCGACATCCCGATCATGGAAGGCACCAGGGACAGCGGCAAGGTCGCCTGGCAGGGCTCCTTCATCCAGCCCAAGGAAACGGTGGACTCCGCGGCAGTCTTCGGCCAGGCCACCTGGAACGTCTCGAGCCAGCTGCACCTGACCGCCGGCGCGCGCTACACCCACGACAAGCGCGAGAACATCGGCGGTCGCGCCTATACCTGGGCCTATGACGCGAGCGCGCCGCAGCTGCCGCTGAACCCATCCATCGATCCGCGCGTGCAGCCGGGCTTCAAGGCCGACGTGCCGGGCAACGACGGCACCTTCAGCGGCAGCAAGGTGACCTGGCTGGGCCGCGTCAATTACGATCTGAACAAGGACCACATGGTCTACGGCAGCGTCTCGACCGGCTATAAATCGGGCGGCACCCAGGACCGCGGCCTGACCTTCCAGCCCGAAACGCTCACCAACTACGAGGTCGGCTCGAAGAGCTCCTTCATGAACGGCGCCGTCAAGGTCAACAACGCCCTGTTCTACATGGACTTCAAGGACTTCCAGTTCAATTCGCCGGTCAACTTCTCGGACGGCAGCCGCGGCCTGTCGATCGAGAACGCCGAAGGCGCCGAAGTGTATGGCCTGGAATCGGAGATTGCAGCGCGCCTCTCACCGAACGACCGCCTGTCGGTCAGTTTCGCCCTGCTCAAGACCAAGCTGGGCGCCCTGGTCGCCGGCTCCAACGACTACACGCTGCCCTCGCCTTGCCTGGCCAAGCCGGAGTTCGACCGCTGCCTCGATGTGACCGGCAACACCCTGCCGCACGCGCCGCGCTTCTCGACCACGGTGATGTACCAGCACACCTTCAACCTGGCCAACGGCGGCACCCTGGTGCCGCGCGTGACCGCGCACTACGAGACCGACGCCGAACTCTCGGTATTCAACTACGGTCCGGAAGACCGCCAGGAAGCCTATGCCAGCGCCGATCTCGGCCTGCGCTACCAGCACAAGGGCTGGTGGGTCGACGCATTTGTCCGCAACGTGGGCGACAAGAAGGTCAAGACCAGCGCCTTCAATGGCTTCGGCCCATGGCTGGCGCAGTACAAGCCGCCGCGCACCATCGGCATCAACACCGGTTTCGATTTCTGACCGGTCTCGCGGCAGGCCACGCGGCCTGCCGCTTTTTTCACCCGCCTCTACCACTTCGCCTCATGAACCAGCGTCCCATGATTCACTCCGCCTTCGACACCGCCAACGACTTCCCCGCCGGCTTTACCTGGGGCGTGGCCACCAGCGCCTTCCAGATCGAGGGGGCGTCCCGGGCCGACGGCAAGGGCCCGTCGATCTGGGACACCTTCTGCGCCGACCGCGCCAACATCAAGGACGCCAGCGACGGCAGCGTCGCCTGCGACCACTATCACCGCTACCGCGAGGACGTCTCCCTGCTCGCCTCGCTGGGCGTGGACGCCTACCGCTTCTCGATGGCCTGGTCGCGGGTCCAGCCCGACGGCCAGGGCGCGTGGAACGAAAAGGGCTTCGATTTCTACGACCGCCTGCTCGATGCGCTGGCCGAAAAGAACGTCAAGGCCCACCTGACCCTGTACCACTGGGACCTGCCGCAGGGCCTGCAGGACATCGGCGGCTGGCTCAACCGCGACACCGCGCACCGCTTCGCCGACTATGCGCACGAAGTGACGCGCCGCTTCGGCACGCGCATCGAGGCCATCGCCACCCACAACGAGCCCTGGTGCACGGCCAACCTCGGCTACGGCAACGCCCAGTTCGCGCCCGGCGTGGCCGACCTGAAGCAGTCGATCCAGGTCTCGCACCACCTGCTGCTGTCGCACGGCCTGGCCATGCGGGCAATGCGCTCGCTGAACACCCCGGCGCAGCTGGGCATCGTCCTGAACCAGTGGACCGCGGATCCGGCCACCGATTCCCAAGCCGACCGCGACCTGGCCGCCTTCGAGTACGCGCGTTCGACCCAGTGGTTCATGGACCCGATCTTCAAGGGCCATTACCCGGAGCTGGCCCTGCGCGCCCACGGCGCCAATGCGCCGATCGTCGCCGAGGGCGACTTCGACATCATCCGCCAGCCGATCGATTTCCTGGGCTGTAACTACTACTTCCGCGCCTGGTGCAGCGCCGAGACGCCGCCCCGGCCGATGCCGGGCAAGCTCGGCTTCACCGACATGGGCTGGGAAATCTATCCGCAAGGCCTGCCGGAGCTGCTGCTCAAACTGAAGGCCGAATACGACCTGCCGCCGATCTACATCACCGAAAACGGCATGGCCAACCCGGACACGGTCTCTGGTGGCCAGGTCCACGACGGGGAACGCATCGCCTTCGTGCGCAGCCACCTGGACGCACTGGGCGAGGCGATGGCGCAGGGCGTCGACGTCAAGGGCTACTTCCTGTGGAGTTTGCTGGATAATTTCGAATGGAATTCCGGCTACAGCAAGCGCTTCGGCATCGTGCACGTCGATTACGCGACCCAGCAGCGCACGCTGAAGGACAGCGCGCTGTGGTACCGCGAATTCCTGGCCGCACGCAAGGCATGAAGCGGCCGGCAGCACCATAAAAATACAGGAGGAGACATGCAAGACTTCATCGATGCCCCGAGCTACGCCCAGCCACGGCTGCTGGCCGACATCGGCGGCACCAACGCCCGCTTCGCGCTCGAGCCGGGCCCTGGCAAGATCACGGCCATGCTGACGCTGGCCTGCGCCGACTACCCGCGCCTGCAGGATGCGGTGCACGCCTACCTGGCGCAATGCGGGGCCGCCGTCGCCCACGCCGTGATCGCCATCGCCAACCCGGTCGACGGCGACGCCGTGCGCATGACCAACCACCACTGGGCCTTCTCGATCGAGGCTGCGCGCGCCGAGCTGCAACTGGCCACGCTGCTGGTGGTGAACGACTTCACCGCGCTGGCGATGGCCCTGCCGGCGCTGGGTTCCGCCGACCTGGTGGCGGTGGGTGGGGGCGCCGCGCGCGCCGGCAGCGCCATCGGCCTGGTCGGCGCAGGCACCGGCCTGGGGGTCTCGGGCCTGGTGCCGCTGGACGGCCGCTGGGCGCCGCTGCACAGCGAAGGCGGCCATGTCGCCTTTTCGCCGCTCGACGAGCGCGAGGTCGAGGTCCTGCGCTATTGCTGGCAGCGCTACGACCACGTCTCGGCCGAGCGCTTCGTCTCCGGCCCGGGTATCGTCCTGATCCGCGAAGCGCTGGCCGCCACCCGCGGCAATGCGCTCGAAGTCCCGATGGCGCCGGGCGAGATCGTGGCGCGCGCCCTGTCGGGCGGCGATGCGCTGAGCCGCGAAGCGGTCGACTGCTTCTGCGGCATGCTCGGCACCGGGGCTGCGAACCTTGCCGTGACCCTGGGCGCTCAAGGCGGCGTGTACATCGGCGGCGGCGTGGTGCCGCGGCTGGGTGGCTATTTCGCCGATTCCCCTTTCCGCGCGCGCTTCGAACGCAAGGGGCGCTTCAGCGCCTTCACCGCCGGCATCCCGACCTGGGTGATCACCGCGCCCTATCCGGCGCTGACGGGCGCTGCGGCCATCCTGGCCGATCGCCTGGCGCGCCAACCGGCTGCGCCGGCGCCGCGGCGCTTGCGTGCGGGCCCCATGGCGGCGCCCCTCGACCTCCATGCGAAAGCCGGCCATGCGCAGCGCTAGGACGGGCGCCTCGCCGCTGCTGTGGGTACCGAGCGGCTACTTCACGATGGCGCTGGGCTACGTGATGCTCACCAGCGTCACCGCCATCATGTTCAAGAACCTCGGCATGGACAATGGCCGCGCCGCGCAGTATTCGAGCCTGCTGATCCTGGCCTACACCATCAAGCCGCTGTTCGCGCCTTTTGTGGAGATGTACCGCACCAAGAAGTTTTTCGTGCTGTGCGCGCAGGTGGCGATCGGCCTGGGTTTTGCCGGCGTCGGCCTGGCCATGGGCCTGCCCGGCTACATGGGCTTTTTGATGGCGATCTTTTTCGCGCTGTCCTTCATCGGCGCGACCCAGGACATCGCCAGCGACGGCGTCTACGTCACCTCGCTCGACAGCCGCGCGCAGTCGCTCTACTGCGGCATCCAGAGCCTGTCGTGGAACATCGGCCCGATCGTGGCCGCCGGCGGCATGGTGTTCCTGAGCGGCTACCTGCACACCGAGGTGTTCGGCCACGACCCGAAGGTCTTCGGACCCGACTGGATCGAGGCCTGGCGCATCGTCTTTTTCATCGTCGCCGGCATCACCCTGCTCATGGCCCTGTGGCACCTGCGCGTGATGCCAGACGGCGCGCGCGCGGCCGACACGCCCGCCAATGCGCGCGCCGCTGGCGGCATTTTGCTCGATGCCTTCGTCACGCTGTTCCGCAAGCCCGGCATCTGGCGCATGATCGCGTTCGCCTTCCTGTTCCGGCTCAGCATCGGCTTCCTGGAGAAGATCGGCCCCTTCTTCATGGTCGACCCGGCGTCGAAAGGGGGACTGGGCCTGTCCAACGAGATGCTGGGCCTGATCTACGGCACCTATGGCCTGGCCGCCGTGCTGCTCGGCTCCCTGCTGGGCGGGTGGTACGTGGCGCGGCGCGGACTGAAGGCGACCCTGTTCGTGCTGTGCTGCGCGGTGAACATCCCGAACGTGACCTTCCTGCTGATGGCCATCTACCTGCCCTCGAGCCTGGCCGCGATCACGGCCGGCGTGGTCATTGAAAAATTCTTTTTCGGCTTCGGCGCGGTGGGATTCATGATCTACCTGATGCAGCAGCTCGCACCCGGCAAGTACACCACGACCCACTACGCCTTCGGCACCGGCGTCATGGGACTGTGCGGGCTGGTGACCGGCGTGATCAGCGGCCACCTGCAGGAGCTGCTCGGCTACACCAGCTATTTCGTGTTCGTGATGGTCGCGACGATCCCCTCGTTCCTGGCGACCTGGTTCGCGCCGTTCCATCATGACGACGGCAGTGCGCCCCAGGCCGGGGCCCAGGGCAAGGCGGTGCCGGCATGAGGCGGCTGCTACTGCCCCTGCTGCTTGCCGCTAGCTCGGCCGCCAGCGCCAACCCCACGGTCAAGGTCAACGGCCTGGGCTTCCTGCCGGCGGCGCAGAAACTGGCCGTCGTGCCGGACAGCGCCGGCACGCGTTTCGAGGTCGTCGACGCCGCCAGCGGCAAGCGGGTGCTGGAAGGCGCGCTCGGCGCCCCGCTGCGCTGGGAGGCCTCCGGCGAAACCGTGCGCCTGGCCGACTTTTCCAGCCTGGCCGCGCCCGGCCGCTACCGGCTGAAGGTGGGCGCGCTGGCGCCGTCCGATCCATTCACGGTCGGCCCGGACGCCTACCGCGCGCTGGGCGCGGCCGCGCTCAAGGCCTACTACTTCAACCGCACGGCGATCGCGCTCGCACCGCAGCATGCCGGCATGTACGCGCGCCCGGCCGGCCACCCGGACGACAAGGTGCTCGTGCATGCGTCGGCCGCCTCTGAGAAGCGTCCTGCCGGCACCGTCATCGCCAGTCCCAAGGGCTGGTACGACGCCGGCGACTACAACAAATACCTGCCCAGTTCCGGCATCACGACCTATACGCTGCTGGCGGCGTATGAACACTTTCCGCGCTGGTTCGACCGGCTGGACGTGAACATCCCCGAGTCTGGCAACGGCGTGCCCGACATCGTCGACGAAGCCATGTGGAACCTGGACTGGATGCTGAGCATGCAGGATCCGCTCGATGGCGGGGTCTATCACAAGCTGACCAACCTCACTTTCGATGGCATGGTGATGCCGCACCAGGCCATGAAGGCGCCGCGCTACGTGGTAGCCAAGAGCACCTCGGCGGCCCTGAATTTCGCGGCCACCATGGCGGCCGCCAGCCGCGTGCTGGCGCCCTACCAGAAGCAGTATCCCGGCATGGCGGCGAAGATGCTGGCGGCGGCCGAACGGGCCTGGACCTGGGCCGAGGCCAACCCGGCAGTGCTGTTCAAGAATCCGCTTGATGTCGTCACCGGCGAGTATGGCGATGCCCGCGTCGACGACGAGCGGGCCTGGGCCGCGGCCGAGCTGTATATCAGTACCAGCAAGGACAGCTATTACCTGGCGCTGCAGCCCGAGACGGTGTCGGCCACCTATCCGGCCTGGGACGACGTGCGCGGCCTGGCCTGGATGTCGCTGGCGCACCACCGCGACCGCCTGACGCCCGCCGCGGACCGCAAGCTGATCGCGGCGCGCATCGATGGCCTGGCCGCGCGCCTGGCCGGGCAGTGGCGCAGCTCGGGCTACCGGGTGCCCATGAAAGCACAGGACTTCGTCTGGGGCAGCAACGCCGTCATGCTGAACCAGGCCATGATGCTGGTGCAGGGCCACCGCCTGAACGGCAACCGGGATTACCTGGCGGCGGCCCAGTCCGCGCTTGATTATGTCCTGGGCCGCAATGCGCTGGGGATGTCCTTCGTCACCGGCTTCGGCGCCCGCCCTTCCCAGCACCCGCACCACCGTCCCTCGGCCGGCGACGCCATCGCCGCGCCGGTGCCGGGCTGGCTCACGGGCGGCCCGCAGCCCTTCCAGCAGGACAAGGCGGAATGCCTACCCTATCCTTCGGCGCTGCCGGCGCTGTCCTATCTCGACCATGTGTGCAGCTATGCCAGCAACGAGGTCGCCATCAACTGGAACGCGCCGCTGGTGTACGTCACCGCGGCGCTGTCCGAACTCACCGTGCAGGCACCTACCATGCGTACCCAAGCTGACCCACTCGACCTGCTGCGGCGCCAGGAACAGCTGCTGCAGTTCGACAGCTTTTCCAATGCCGCGGCGCTGGCCATCGGCCAGCAGCTCATCGAGCGGGCGCGCGCCGCCAGGCAGGTCGTCAGCGTCGAGATCGCGCGCAATGGCCAGGTGCTGTTCGCGCACGCCATGGACGGCGCGCCACCCGACCATGCCGACTGGATCCGCCGCAAGAACAATCTCGTCAACCGCACCGGCCACAGCTCGTTCTTCGTGCATACCGAGGTGGTGCAACGGGGCGGCGACATCGACGCGATGCCATCCTTCGACGTGCGGGAGTATGCTGCCCATGGCGGCGCCTTCCCGGTGGTCGTCAAGGGAACCGGACAGGTCGGGACCATCACCGTGTCCGGCTTGCCGGGACCGGACGACCATGCATTGGTCGTGGCCGTGCTGAAGGACTACCTCAAGGTCAGGGAGGCATTGTGACGAACGAGACAGTCAGGTGGGGCATCCTGGGCACCGGCGGCATCGCGCGCGCGTTCGCGCTGGGCCTGAAGCAGGCGCCTGGTGCCGTACTGGCGGCGGTAGGCTCGCGTACGCAGGATAGCGCGGCGCGTTTCGCGCGCGAGCTGGGCATCGACGCGGCATACGGGTCCTACCAGGCGCTGGCCGAGGCCGCGGATGTGGACATCATCTATATCGGCACGCCACACCCGATGCATGCCGAGAACGCCTTGCTGGCGCTGCGAGGCGGCAAGGCGGTCCTGTGCGAGAAGCCGTTTGCGATGAACCGGCGCGAAGCCGCCACCGTCGTGGCGCTGGCGCAGAAAAAGAGGCTGTTCCTGATGGAGGCGATGTGGACGCGCTTCCTGCCGGCGCTGGCCGAGGTGAAACGCGTCATGGCCTCCGGCGAGATCGGCACCGTGACGCAGGTGCACGCCGACTTCGGCTTTTCCGCCACCACCGACCCCGAGCACCGCGTGAACAAGCCCGAACTGGGCGGCGGCGCCCTGCTCGACCTGGGCATCTATCCACTGTCGATCGCCAGCGCCTTGCTCGGGCCAGTGGAGAGCGTGCAGGCGCAGGCGATCATGAGCGACACCGGCGTCGACGCCACCACGGCCTTCACCATGAAGCATGCCGGCGGCACGCTGTCGGTATGCAGCTGCTCGATCCGGGCCCGTTCGGCGTCGGAACTGATCGTGTCGGGCACCCAGGGCAGTATCCGCATGCACCGCATGTTCCACCTGGCCGAACGCATCACGGTCGCGCTGCAGGACGGCTCCTCGCGCACCATCCCCACACCTTACCTCGGCAACGGCTACACGCACGAAGCCATCGAAGCCGGGCGCAGCCTGCGCGCGGGCGCGATCGAGCATCCGCTGATGACGCATGCCGACACGCTGGCGCAGATGGCCCTGCTCGACACGATTCGCGGCCAGATCGGACTGCGCTACCCCGCCGACGACTGAGCGTCCGGCTCCACGCCGGAAGGCACCGGCCGCTCGCCGATCTGCTGGCGCCACATGGCGTAATACAGTCCCTTCTGCCCCACCAGTTCGTCGTGCGAGCCGGTTTCGACCACCCGCCCCTTTTCCAGCACGAAGATCGACTCCGCATGCATGATGGTGGAGAGCCGGTGGGCGATCAGGATCGTGATCTGGCTGGCGCGCGCCGAGATCTGGCGCACGGTATTGGTGATCTGCTCTTCGGTGAGCGAATCGAGCGCCGAGGTGGCCTCGTCGAAAATCAGCAGCCGCGGCTCGCGCACCAGGGCGCGCGCGATCGACAGGCGCTGCTTTTCGCCGCCCGAGAGCTTCATGCCGCGCTCGCCGATGACGGTGTCCAGCCCATCGGGGGACTTGAGCAGCAGGTTGGCGCAGGACGCCTGTTCCATCGCGCGCACGATCTGGGCGTCGGTCGCGTCGGGCTTCACGAACTGCAGGTTCTCGCGCAGCGTGCCGGCGAACAGGTTGGTTTCCTGCGTGACGAAGCCGATCTGGCGCCGCGCCTCGTTATAGCGCAGGTCTTCGGTCGAGATCTCGTTATAAAACACCTGGCCGCGCGCCGGCGTGTACAGCCCGACCAGCAGTTTCACCAGGGTCGACTTGCCCGAACCCGAAGGCCCGACAAAGGCCACGGTCTGGCCCAGCGCGGCGGAAAACGAGATGTCCACCAGCGAGTCCTCTTGCGCGCCTTTGTGGCGAAAGCCGACGCTGGCGAAGCGGATCTGCTCGAGCGGCCCGATCTCCACGAACTCTTCCGGCCGGCGTTCGATCGGCTTGTCCATCAGCGCGCGGAAGTTCAAGAGCGATGCCTCGACCTCGCGGTGGGCCAGGATGATGTTGCCCAGCTCCTGCAAGGGTGCGAAGATCGCCACCGAGATGAACTGCATCGCGATCAGCTCGCCCGGCGAGAGCACGTCGCGGAAGATCAGCCACAGCAGCGCGAACAGAATCGCCAGCTTCAGCAGGCTCAGCGTGCTGCCTTGCAGGAACGAGAGCAGGCGGATGCGCTTCACCTTCTGCATCTCGAGCGCGAAGATGCTGTCGGTCTGCGCCTTGAGCCGACGGATCTCGGTGAAGGTCAGGCCCAGGCTCTTGATCAGCTCGATGTTGCGCAGCGACTCGGTGATGAAGCCGGAATTGCGGTTGGTCTCGCGCACGATCGAGCGCTGCTGGGTCTTGATCTCGCGGCTGAGCATGCCGGTCAGGCCGCCCAGCACCAGCACCCCGACCAGGAACACCGGCACCAGCAGCCAGTGCTTGTTCACCGCGTACCAGATCAAAAAGGTCACGCCGACCAGGGAGGCGAACACGGTATTGATGAAGGTATTGATGAAGCGCTCGCTGTCGGCGCGCACCTTCTGCAGCAGCGACAGGGTCTCGCCGCTGCGCAGGTCTTCGAATTCCTGGTATTTCAGGCGCAGCACATGGCGCAGGCCGTCGTTGAAGATCGCCACGCCCAGCTTTTGCACCACCAGCCGCGTCACGTATTCCTGCAGCGCCTTGGCCAGGCGCGACAACAAGGCCACCACGACCGCGATGCCGAGCAGGCGCAGCACGCCGCGCACCAGCTGCTCGTCGGTCCTGGCGCCTGGGTTGAGTGCATACTCGTCGATGATCTTGCCGAAAATGATGGGGTCGACCAGGCTCAGCACCTGCGAGATGCCCGCCAGCAGCAGCGCCAGGCCGGCAAGGCGCCAATGGGGGCGGAGGTAGCTCCAGAGAATGTGCATCTCTGCATCGTACCAACCCGGCCGTTTGCAGCGCGCACGCGGCGCTGCGCTGGATTGACGATAGGGAAAGGCAAGCCGGCAGCGCTCTGGCAAAGCCCTGGTGCGCCGCTCAAAAAAAAACGGAGCCCGATGACGGGCTCCGCTTGATCGACGCTGTCGTTCTCTCAGCCTTAGAACGGGATGTCGTCGTCCATGTCCGAGAAGTTCGGCGCCGGTTTCGGCTGCGGACGTGCGGCCGGCGCCGGAGGGGCCTGGCGTGGCGCAGGACGCTGCTGCTGTTGCGGCTCGTAGCCGCCACCGTCATCCATGCCACCGCCCATGTTGTCGCCGCCCATGCCCTGGCGACCGCCCAGCATTTGCATGTTCTCGGCGATGATGTCGGTTGCGTAGCGCTCGATGCCGTCCTTGTCGGTGTACTTGCGGGTCTGCAGGCGGCCTTCGACGTAGACCGACGAGCCCTTTTTCAGGTACTGGCCGACGATTTCAGCCAGGCGGCCGAAGAAGGAAATGCGGTGCCATTCGGTCAGTTCTTTTTGCTCGCCGGTGTTCTTGTCTTTCGACTTGTACGAGGTTGCCACTGCGATGTTGGCGATCGCGTCGCCACTTGGCATGTAGCGGATTTCCGGGTCGCGGCCGAGGTTGCCGACGATGATGACCTTGTTAACTGATGCCATGGTGTTACTCCAATCAATTTTATAGAGCCCTGACTCTGCGCACTTCTAAGCGTCAGGGAACGAGGTGTTACAGCCAACTATTATGGGGCCGGAAGGCAGAGAAAAAAAGTAGATTTTTTGCGCCCCTGCAAGCGCACGATTGCGCTTCTTCCGCCCCAAAACTTGCCGATATCCCGGTGTTGACCCGGGCTCTGTTAAAAATTTGTGGTTTCTGAACGCTTTGTCATTGAACGGCAGGGTAAACGGCCCACATACGTCACTCGCCGCGTTGGCAGGGGCATGTTGCTTGCCAGGCTGACAGCAGAAACGTGTCCTGGCGGCACAAAAGTGCTGGATGCATGTACAGCACTTCGAAAAACGCGCTACAATAATGGGTTCCCCTGATTGGCCCGCTCACCGCGACACTGACTCGTGTGCCGGCCCCGCAAACTTATTGAAAGCCTCCACAAACCTAATGGAAGAAATTCGTATCCGCGGTGCACGCACGCACAACCTGAAGAACATCAATCTCAACCTTCCGCGTAACAAGCTGATCGTCATTACCGGCCTGTCCGGTTCGGGCAAGTCCTCGCTTGCTTTCGATACCTTGTACGCCGAAGGCCAGCGCCGCTATGTCGAGTCGCTGTCGGCCTACGCGCGCCAGTTCCTGCAGCTGATGGAAAAGCCGGACGTCGACCTGATCGAAGGCCTGTCGCCGGCGATCTCGATCGAGCAGAAGGCGACCTCGCACAATCCGCGTTCTACTGTCGGCACCGTCACCGAGATCCACGACTACCTGCGCCTGCTGTACGCGCGTGTGGGTACGCCTTACTGCCCGCAGCACCCGCAGGAGCCGCTCGCGGCCCAGACCGTCTCGCAGATGGTCGATGCCGTGCTGGCAATGCCGGAAGGCACCAAGCTGATGATCCTGGCGCCCACCGTTGCCAACCGCAAGGGCGAGCACACCGACCTGTTCCAGGCCATGCAGGCCCAGGGCTTCGTGCGCTTCCGCGTGGCCAGCGGCGTCAACCCCGCCAAGATCTACGAAATGGACGAGCTGCCCAAGCTCAAGAAGACCGAGAAGCACACCATCGACGTCGTCATCGACCGCGTGAAAGTCAATGCCGATATCAAGCAGCGCCTGGCCGAGAGCTTCGAGACCGCGCTGCGCCTGGCCGACGGCCGCGCCGTGGCCTACGAGATGGATAGCGGGATTGAAACCGTGTTCTCGAACAAGTTCGCCTGCAATGTCTGCGGCTATTCGCTGCAGGAGCTGGAACCGCGCCTGTTCTCCTTCAATAACCCGATGGGCGCCTGCCAGGAATGCGATGGCCTGGGCCATATCGAGTTCTTCGATCCGAAGCGGATCGTGGCCTTCCCGCACCTGTCGCTGGCCTCCGGCGCCGTCAAGGGCTGGGACCGCCGCAACCAGTTCTATTACCAGATGCTGCAGAACCTGGCGTCGCACTACGATTTCGACCTCGACAAGCCCTTCGACACCCTGCCCTCGACCGCGCAGGATGCAGTGCTGTTCGGCTCGGGCAAGACCTCGATCCCGTTCAGCTATGTCAACGAGCGTGGCCGCACCGTGATCCGCGAGCATACCTTCGAGGGCGTGGTCAACAACCTGCAGCGGCGCTACCGCGAGACCGATTCGATGGCGGTCAAGGAAGAACTGGCCAAGTTCATCAACGAGAAGAAATGCCCGTCTTGCGAAGGCGCGCGCCTGCGCACCGAGGCGCGCTACGTGAAGATCGGCCAGGGCGCGCAGCAGCGCGCGATCTATGAAGTGTCGGACAAGCCCTTGCGCGATACGCTGGCCTTCTTCGAGACGCTCGAACTGGTCGGCGCCAAGAAGGAAATCGCCGAGCGGGTGATCAAGGAAATCATCGCGCGCCTGAAATTCCTGAACAACGTCGGCCTCGATTACCTGTCGCTCGACCGCAGTGCCGATACCCTGTCCGGCGGCGAAGCCCAGCGCATCCGCCTGGCCTCGCAGATCGGCTCGGGCCTGACCGGCGTGATGTACGTGCTGGATGAGCCCTCGATCGGCCTGCACCAGCGCGACAACGACCGCCTGATCGGCACCCTGAAGCACCTGCGCGACATCGGCAACAGCGTGCTGGTGGTGGAGCACGACGAAGACGCGATCCGCACCGCCGACTACATCGTCGACATGGGTCCGGGCGCGGGCGTGCACGGCGGCCAGATCATCGCCGAGGGCACGTTAGAAGAGATCATGAAGAACGAGCACTCGGTCACCGCCCAGTACCTCGATGGCCGCCGCCGCATCGAAGTGCCGAAGAAGCGCACCAAGTCGGATCCGGCGCGCCAGCTCGTCATCACCGGCGCCAAGGGCAACAACCTGAAGAACGTCTCGCTCACGCTGCCGGTCGGCCTGATGACCTGCATCACCGGCGTCTCGGGTTCGGGCAAATCGACCCTGATCAACGACACGCTCTATCCGGCGCTGTCGCGCCACCTGTACGGTTCGCAGCTTGAACCGGCCGAGCACGAAGCGATCCATGGCCTGGAGCACTTCGACAAGGTGATCTCGGTCGACCAGGCGCCGATCGGCCGCACCCCGCGTTCGAACCCGGCGACCTACACCGGCCTGTTCACGCCGATCCGCGACTTGTTCGCGACCGTGCCGACCGCCAAGGAACGCGGCTATTCGGCGGGCCGCTTCTCGTTCAACGTCAAGGGCGGCCGCTGCGAAGCCTGCCAGGGCGATGGCGTGATCAAGGTCGAGATGCACTTCCTGCCGGACGTGTACGTGCCTTGCGACGTCTGCCACGGCAAGCGCTACAACCGCGAGACGCTCGAGGTGCACTACAAGGGCAAGAGCATCACCGAAGTGCTGGACATGACGGTGGAAGACGCGCACGAGTTCTTCAAGCCGGTGCCGGTGATCGCGCGCAAGCTGCAGACCCTGCTCGATGTGGGCCTCGGCTACATCAAGCTGGGCCAGAGCGCGACCACGCTGTCGGGCGGCGAGGCGCAGCGCGTCAAGCTGTCGCTGGAACTGTCCAAGCGCGATACCGGGCGTACCCTGTACATCCTGGACGAACCGACCACCGGTTTGCACTTTGCCGACATCGATTTGCTGCTCAAGGTGATCCACCGCCTGCGCGACCAGGGCAACACGCTCGCCATCATCGAGCACAACCTGGACGTCATCAAGACGGCGGACTGGGTGGTTGATTTGGGGCCGGAAGGCGGCGCCGGCGGTGGCCTGATCGTGGCAAGCGGTACGCCGGAGGATGTGGCGAAGAACAAGGGCAGCGCAACCGGCAAGTATCTGAAGCCCTTGTTGAAGGTGAAGGCTGCCGATATCGCTTGAAACTAGCGGTTATCTCTGAAACCGGGAAGTGGTTGTAATGAAAACAGGGGCAGCGCCGCCAGGCACTGCCCCTCTTTTTTGCCTGTCCTACCGGCTGCGCTCCCGCTCCGACTCGGTCTTCACGTCCTTGCCAGACCCGGTCGTGCCCTTCGCCCCGCTGGCCCCCATGCTCGACGCGGCGCTGCCGCTGGAGAGGTTGGCCAGCGCCTGGCGCAAGGTATCGGCCTGCGGATTGCGGATCTTCCCGGACAAGACCTCGCGTGCGGCTACCTGGCGCCGGTAATAGGCAGAGGTCTCGTCTTCGTCGTAGTCGATATCGCTGACATTCAGGGCCACGCCGCCGAACAGGCCTTCGGTATCGGCCCAGGCGGTGACGTTACCCCAGCCGGCCGAGCCTTCGCCGCGCCTGGACCAGTCGGCCACCGTCAGGCCGGCGTCGGCGCCGAGCGAGAACTTGTTGTTCTGCATGAAGCTGTTGAGCGCCTTCTCGTCGTTGAGCACGAAGGCGATGGCGCCGGCTTCGACGCCCGCCTGCAGGCCGGCGCTGATGCCGCCCATGTTGTAGAAGGCCGGGCTGCTCCAGGTATCGCCGCTGCGCACCAGCAGCACGCCTGCGCCGCCGCGTGCGCCGATGCCGAGCGCCGCGCCGCCGTAATCGGGCACGACGAACACGCCTTTCGAGCGCTGCAGCAGCGCGCGCATCTCGGGCGTGGCCTGCATCTGCTGTACGACTTCGACGGCCTTGTTGACGTGCTCGGTCGCCTTGCGCAATTCCTTCTTGTGGCGCTCGGTGCCCGGGGTGGCGGCTTCCCGTGCCGGCCCGACCTGGGCAAGTGCAGCCGCGGTCGTTCCCGTCAACAGCGCGGCAATCGACGCCGCGATGATTCGCTTCATGGTCGGGTTCATGATGGGTCCTCCTTGAGTGGACATGGAGCGGCTAGCCTAAACCCGACCGTCATCAAAGAGCGCCAGTTTGAGTGCGAGAAAACGACTGCAGGAATGATTGAACAGCTCCAATGAAAACAGGGACGGCGCCCGTGGCGCCGTCCCTGTTTTACTTGACCGACCCTGTCCCGGGCTTAGTGTGCCAGCTGCTTTTCCAGCTTGGCCTTGGTCTCCACCAGTTCCTGCGGCAGGCGGTAGGCGAGCTTGTCGAACAGCTCGCTGTGCAGCTTCAGTTCTTCGCGCCAGGCGTCCTTGTCGATCGAAGTGATCTGCTCGAACTGCTGCTCGGTAAAGTCGATGCCGCTCCAGTTCAGGTCGCCGTACGATGGCGAGCGGCCGAACAGGTGGGCGTTGCCGGCCGGGACGCTGTCGTCGGCACGGTCGAGGATCCACTTCAGCACGCGCATGTTGTCGCCGTAGCCCGGCCACACGAAGCTGCCGTCTTCACCGGTGCGGAACCAGTTGACGCAGAAGATCTTCGGCGCGGCGCCCTTGGCCTGCACTTTCTTTCCGAGGTCGAGCCAGTGCTGGAAGTAGTCGCTCATGTTGTAGCCGATGAAAGGCAGCATCGCGAACGGGTCGCGGCGCACGACGCCCATCTGGCCGGCAGCGGCGGCGGTGGTTTCCGAGCCCATGGTCGCGGCCATGTAGACGCCTTCGACCCAGTTGTTCGCTTCGGTCACCAGCGGCACGGTGGTCGAGCGGCGGCCGCCGAAGATGAAGGCCGAGATCGGCACGCCGGCCGGGTCGTCCCAGGCCTGGTCGATCACCGGGTTCTGGGTGGCGGCGACGGTGAAGCGCGCGTTCGGGTGGGCGGCCTTGGTGCCCGACGCCGGGGTCCAGTCCTTGCCCTGCCAGTCGATCAGGTGATCGGGCGCTTGCTTGGTCATGCCTTCCCACCACACGTCGCCATCGTCGGTCAGCGCCACGTTGGTGAAGATGACGTTCTCGCGCAGCGAAGCCATGCAGTTCGGGTTGGTCTTGTCGTTGGTGCCGGGGGCCACGCCGAAATAGCCGGCTTCCGGGTTGATCGCATACAGCTGGCCATCCGGGCCCGGCTTGATCCAGGCGATGTCGTCGCCGATGGTGGTGACCTTCCAGCCGTCGAATGCGGTAGGGGGGATCAGCATGGCGAAATTGGTCTTGCCGCAGGCCGAAGGGAAGGCGGCGGCGACGTATTTCTTGTCGCCTTTTGGCGACTCCACGCCCAGGATCAGCATGTGCTCGGCCAGCCAGCCGGTGCCGCCTGCCTGCGCTTCCTGGTAGCCCATGTTCGAGGCGATCCGCAGTGCGAAGCACTTCTTGCCCAGCAGCGCATTGCCGCCGTAGCCCGAACCGAAGGACCAGATCTCGCGGGTTTCCGGATAGTGGACGATGTATTTGGTGGAATTGCATGGCCATGGCACGTCCTGCTGGCCGGCCGACAGCGGCATGCCGACGCTGTGCACGCAGGGCACGAATTCGCCGTCAAGACCCAGCACGTCGTACACGGCACGGCCCATGCGCGTCATGATGCGCATGTTGACGGCGACATAAGGCGAGTCGGACAGCTCGACGCCGATGTGGGCGATTGGCGAACCCAGCGGGCCCATCGAGAACGGCACCACGTACAGGGTGCGGCCGGCCATGCAGCCGTCGAACAGGCCGTTCAGGGTGCGGCGCATCTCGGCCGGGTCCATCCAGTTGTTGGTCGGGCCGGCCTGCTCTTTCGTTTCGGCGCAGATATAGGTGCGGTCTTCGACACGGGCGACGTCCGACGGGTCGGACCAGGCCAGATAGGAGTTCGGGCGCTTTGCCGGATTCAGCTTCTTCATGGTGCCGGCCTCGACCATCTGTGCGCACAGGCGGTCGTACTCTTCTTCGGAACCATCGCACCAGTAGATGCTGTCAGGCTTGGTCAGGGCGGCAATATCGGCCACCCAATTGATAAGCTGCTGGTGCTTGATGTAAGCTGGAACGTTCAAAGCGGCGACGCCGCCCATCACGGGCTGGTTCATAGATACCTCCAATGCCAATTAAGAATCCTGTCTGTCCCGGCACACGCGGTGCGCCTGTCTGGCCGTGCCCTGGTGGCATATCGCTCCAGCGGAGCGCGGCGTTTACGGCGGTCGTGTCGACGTCCGCTAAGGGACGCCGGGAACTGTGCTGCTGGGCCGACACAAGCGTGTCAAACCCTCAATTAATTGGCCGATTGTACACCCCTAAAACCGCGATTCGCGCTCAGCTACTACAAAAAAGTAGCCGATAATGACCGAGTAATGTAGTAGGCTATTCGGCATCTTTTTAGAACCTGTTATTTCGCTACGCGATAAACATTAAACGGAAGAAACACTCATGCGAATAGCTGTTCTCGACGATTACCAGGACTCGGTGCGGGGTCTGTCGTGCTTCCACCTGCTCGACGGACATGAGGTAAAAGTGTTCACCCACCCCGGCCGCGGGCTGGGCCAGCTGGCCATCCGCCTGGCGCCCTACGACGCGCTGGTGCTGATCCGCGAGCGCACCGCCTTCCCTGCCGCCCTGCTGGCGCGGCTGCCGAACCTGAAACTGATCTCGCAAACCGGCAAGGTCAGCGGACATATCGACGTCGCCGCCGCCACCGAACACGGCATTGCGATCGCGGAAGGCATCGGCTCGCCGGTGGCGCCGTCCGAACTGACCTGGGCGCTGATCATGGCGGCCAGCCGCAAGATCGTGCCCTATGCGAACAACCTCAAGGATGGCCTGTGGCAGACCGCCTCGACCAACCCGGTGCTCAACGGCCTGGGCCGTTCGCTGCGCGGTCGGACGCTGGCGATCTGGGGTTACGGCAAGATCGGGCAACTGGTGGCCGGCTATGCGCGGGCCTTCGGGATGCGGGTGCTGGTCTGGGGGAGCGAGGCCAGCCGGCAGGCGGCCGTGACCGACGGCTACGAGGCGGCGGCGTCGCGCGAGGCCCTGTTTGCGCAGGCGGACGTGTTGACCCTGCATTTGCGTCTCTCCGACGCCACCCGCGGGATCGTCAAGCCGGAAGACCTGGCGCGCATGAAGCCGGACGCGCTGTTCGTCAACACGAGCCGGGCGGAACTGGTCGAGGAAGGCGCGCTGGAGCAGGGCTTGCGTTCGGGCCGGCCGGGCAGCGCGGCGCTGGACGTGTTTGCCAGCGAGCCGCTGCGGGGCGATTCGCCGCTGCTGCGCATTCCGACGGTGCTGGCCACGCCGCACCTCGGGTATGTCGAGCAGGACAGTTACGAGATTTACTTCCAGACGGCCTTCGAGAACGTCGTGCGGTTTGCGCAGGGGCAGCCGGACAATATCCTGAATCCGGAAGCGCTCGGGAAGCGCTAGGCCGGGCGCGGCGAGTCCTGGCGCAGTTCCGGCTCGCCCGTCAGGTTAAGCTTGGGCTCCGGCATCACATGCCTGCCCGTCCACAAGCCGGCCCAGCCCGGCGGCCAGCCGATCGCCGGCCCGGCATAGGGCTGCAAGCCCGCCCTGACCGGCACCACCGGCACCAGCGGCGCCTCGATCAGTCCACCGCCCGCCGGCCGCTCCATATTCAGGCTGTACATGTACCCCGGCAGCAGGGCATCGCACACCTGCGCGAACCAGGCCGTGTGGTCTTCGTCGCGGCCCAGCGCCTGCGCCAGGCCCTGCGGGTCGAACTTGGCCAGCGCATGGATCAGTTCGTCAGTCGTCGCACCCGGCAAATCGCCCCAGCCCATCACCGGATTGTTGTTGTATTCCGCGCCCGAGCCATACCAGCCTTCGCGCCAGGTGCGCTGCATCCAGTTGCGCGGGCCGGTAAACAGATGCCAGCGCCAGTGCAGTCCGGAGGGCTTGGGCCAGGAATACAAATAGAGTTTCTGGTAGCCGGCCTTGTGCAGCGCGCGCACCACTTCCATCAGGCGCGCGTGCGGCATGCGGTCCGGCGGGGCGCGGCGGAACAGGATCGGCTCGCCGTCGGCGTGCTGCACTTCGTCGCTCGACAGGTTCAGGTCGAGGGCGCGCGCTTCGCTGCCGAAACGCGCCGAAATCCAGCCCGTCAGCAGGTTGACGTGGGTGATCACGCCATAACCGCGATGGCGGTGGAAGATGACGGTGCCCGGTGCGACGGCTTTCATGGAATCAACTGGAAATGAGAAAAAGGACGATCAGTCTACTCAACCGATCCGACCGATTCTAGCGCAGTCACATACAGATACACTACGGTTTGCGGCTATCATTACGCACCTTTTTTCAGCACGTGGACAAATCAACATGACCTTGCGCATCATCGCCACCGGCGGCACTTTCGACAAACACTATAACGAACTCGATGGCGTGCTCGGCTTCTCCGACAGCCACTTGCCGGCGGTGATTGCCCGCTCGCGCATGACGATTCCGGTTGCGCTCGACGTGCTGCCGCTGCTCGACTCGCTCGACATGCAGGACCCGGACCGCCAGCGCGTGCTGGCTGCCTGCCAGTCGGCGCCAGAAAAGGCCATCGTCATCATCCACGGCACCGACACCATGCGCGAAACCGCCGCGGTGCTCGGCGCGGCCGGGCTTGGGCAGACCATCGTGCTGACCGGGGCCATGATTCCCTACGAAATTGCGAATTCGGATGCGCTATTCAACCTGGGGCTGGCTTGCGGCGTGGCGCAAACCTTGCCGGCCGGCGTGTATGTCGCGATGAATGGGCAGGTTTTCCCGTGGGATAACGTGACCAAGAATCGGGCGGCGGGGGTGTTTCAGCAGTTGTAGCGCAGGTGCAGCGGTGCGTGAGTGCACGCTTGGTTTGAACGCGTGGGCAAGAAACTTGCCCACCCTACGAGTTGCCGACGAATCGTAGGGTGGGCAGATCCTGCCCACGCGGTGATCGTTAGCGCCATTCTTACCGCAATGGCACCAATGGACGTTCAGGCCTTCGCTTCGCCGCCCAGCGCTTCCACCACATCGGCCATCAGTTTGGCCAGCTCGCCCGTCATCAGCATGATGTCGTTATCGAAACGCTCATCGTCGCTATAGGTGACGGCTTCGCCTTCCTTGATCACGTCCAGCGGCTTGATGCCCTTGATCGCCATCGATTCGGTCAGCACGAAACTGATGCGGTCGGTCCAGGTCATGGCCAGGCGGGTGCACTGCTTGCCGGCGGCGATGTGGCGGCGGATGTCGTCCGGTTCCAGCGTGTGCTTCACGTAGCGCACGGCAGCGCGGCTCTCGCCGGTGGCGCGCAGTTCGGTGTCCTGGTCGATCGTGAAGCCGTACGGGGCTTCGTCCGCTTCCAGCCAGCCGGTCATCACGGCCACCGGCGAGCGCTGCACGCGCAGCGACTCGAGCGGCATGCGGTCGACCGCCTTGAGCAGCAGCTTGATCACGTCGTCCGCCTTCGAGGGGCTGGCGGCATCGACCACCAGCCAGCCGTTGACCGGGTCGATCCAGACCCAGACATTGCTGCGGATCGAGAAGGCGCGCGGCAGCAGCTCGTCGGCGACGCGCTCCTTCAGTTCCTTCATGGCCTTCTTACCCGGCGGGAAGCCCTGCTGCTCTTCCATCTCGGCGGCCTTGGCCTTGGCGACCTGGTTGATGACCGACGACGGCAGCAGCTTCTTCTCGGTTCCGAGCATCATCAGCATCTGCTTGTTGACGACGTGGACCAGCTTGCCGTTGGCGCGCGGCGAATCCCAGCCCTGGCGCAGCAATTCGTTGCTGCTCGCAGGAGAGAACGCCTGCGACTGGAGCGCTTCTTCCATTTTTTCTGGGGTGAATGCCCATGGGGCGGGCAGGCGATAAATCTGGAGATTCTTGAACCACATACGCTTTATCCAATGTTTCAGTATTTCAAGGGAACGACATTCTACGCTGCCCTTGCAGGCAGCGAGTACGAAAAATTATTCAGTTGACGAGTCATCAACAATGCTGGCGACGGCGTCCGGGGCGGCGTCATCGAACAGGCGCAATTGCTCCACCGTCTCGGTGTCGCCCAGGCGCACGCCGACGCCCAGCAAGCGCACCGGTCGGCTGGCGCGGGCCCAGCCGGTTTCCATCAGCCGCGTATAGGTCGGGATATGTGGCGCATAGCCAACACACTCGACCGTGGTCTGCTGGAAGTCCGAAAACTTGATCTTCACGAACAGCTTGTTGATGAATTTTTCGGCATTGTTGCGCTTGATGCGGCCCAGCAGGTGCTCGTGCAATTCCGGCAGCAGCTTCAGGCAGGCAGCCAGGTCGGGCACGTCGGGCGTATAGGTTTCCTCGGTGCTGATCGACTTTCGCTCACGCGAAGTGTTCACTTCGCGCACGTCGATACCGCGGCACAGGTCGTACAGCCGGGCGCCGAAGCTGCCGAAATGCTCCTGCAGCCGCTCCACGCTCCAGCCGCGCATGTCGGCGCAGGTCTGCAGGCCCAGCCGGTGCATCTTGTCGGCCGTGACCTTGCCCACGCCATACAGCTTCTTCACGGGCAGCGCCGCGACAAAGGCGTCCACCTCTTCCGGGCGCACCAGGAACAGGCCGTCGGGCTTGTTCCAGTCGCTGGCGATCTTGGCCACGAACTTGTTCGGCGCCACGCCGGCCGAGGCGGTGATGCCGACGGTCTCGAAAATGCGCTGCCGGATTTCCTGGGCGATCAGGGTGGCGCTGCCCTTGCAGTGGGTCGCGTTGCTCACGTCCAGGTAGGCTTCGTCGAGCGAGAGCGGTTCCACGACCTCGGTGTAGTCGCGGTAGATGTCCATGATCTGGCGCGAGGCGATCCGGTATTTTTCCATCGCCGGCGGAATCACCACCAGCTGCGGGCACAGCTTCATGGCCTGGGCCGTGGCCATGGCCGAATGGATGCCGAAGCGGCGCGCCTCGTAGTTGCAGGTGGCGATCACGCCGCGCTGGTCGGAACGCCCGCCCACCGCGAGCGGACGCCCGCGCAGCGAGGGATCGTCGCGCATCTCGACCGAGGCATAGAAGCAGTCGCAATCGCAGTGGATGATTTTACGGAGCGGGGCGTTCACGGAGACGAGGCCGCCCCAGGGCGGAACACTACTGTAATTGCATACAGTATCCGTTGAATGTGGAATTTACGCAATACGCAGAGAAGCAGGGGCAATCAACTCAGGGGCAAAAAAAGAACGCGCGGCAAGCCGCGCGTTCCCGGTTGAAGGCCGCGCAGGGGAGCCGCGCCGCTTCTTCCTGATCGAACCAGTTACCAGGTCATTTTCAGGGTGTACTTGCCGCTGGTCGAGCCGGTGCCGCCGCTGTAGTACACCACGCGGACGTAGCGGGTAGCGGTGGTGGTGCCGGTGTTGGCCGAGCTGTAGCTGTCCACTGCGCCGGCGCCGTTCTCGCTCTTGCCCAGCAGCGTGCCTGCGCTGTTGTACACGAACAGGTCGTAGTCGGCGGTGCTGGTGCCCGGGGTCAGGACCGAGCTCAGCGTCTTGCCGGCCGGCAGGTCGACACGGAAGTAGTCGGTGTCGGTCGTGGTCGCCATGGTGCCGTTCACGGTGGTGCCCGAGGTCGTGATCATGCTCGCGGTGCCGGTCGTGTTGTTCGACTCGACTTCCGTGATGGTCGGACCTGGCGTCGGGGTCGTGCCCAGCGCGGCATTCACGGCCGCGGTCGCGTCCACGATGCCGGTGCCGCAGCCCGAGCAGGTTGCCGGGAAGGCGCGCGAGCTCGACTTGAGCATGCTTTCGACGTCGTCCGGGGTCAGGGTCGACTTGGCAGCGAACATCAGCGCCGCCACGCCGGCCACGTGCGGGGTCGCCATCGAGGTGCCCTGGTAGCCTGCGTAGTTGTCGGCGCCCGGGGTGCTGGTGCCGGCGTTCAGGGTCGAGATGACGCTGAAGCTGCCGTCGCCGCCTGGGGCTGCGACGTCGACCAGGGTGCCGTAGTTCGAGTACGACGCACGGCCGCCGGTCTTGCCGGTTGCCGCCACGGCGATGACGCCGGAGCAGTTCGCCGGGCTGGCGTTGCTGACGTTCATGTTGTCGTTACCAGCCGCGACCACCACGATCGAACCGCGCGAGCGGGCGCCATTGATGGCGGTCTGGGTGGTGGCGTCGCAGGCGCCGCCGCCGCCGAGCGACAGGTTCAGCACCTTGGCGCGGTTGGCATTGGCCGGGACACCGGTCACGGTACCGCCCGACGACCAGGTGATCGCGTCGGCGATGTCGGAGGTGTAGCCGCCGCACTTGCCCAGCACGCGCACCGGCACGAGCTTGGCGTTGTAGGCCACGCCGGCGACGCCCAGGCTGTTGTTGGTCTTGGCGGCAACGGTGCCGGCCACGTGGGTGCCGTGCCAGCTCGAGCCGGAGGCCGGGGAACCGGTGCCGCACTCGCCTGCTGCGACCCAGTCGCCCGGATCGGTTGGATCGCTGTCGCGGCCGTTGCCGTCGTTGCCGATGGCAGCGGTGCTGATGAAGTCATAGCCGGCCAGCTGCTGGCCGCTCAGGTCGGCGTGCGGACGCGAGCCGGTATCGATCACGGCCACGATCACACCGGTGCCGGTGGACTTGTCCCAGGCGGTCGGCAGGCGCAGGCCGCCGGTGGTGTCGGTGTAGTGCCACTGCTGGGCGTACAGCGGGTCGTTCGCCGTCGCCATGTGGGTCATGATGCGGTCCGGCTCGGCGTACTCGATGGCAGGATCGCGGGCCATCATTTCGGCAGCCAGCTGTTCCACTTCCTTCAGTGCTTTCTTGCCGTTGAGCTTGAACACGTGGGCGCCGGTCGAGATGGCGTGGCTCTCGCTGACCAGCATGCCGTACTGCTGGCCGGCGCGGTCGAGCTTGGCCTTGCGGTCGGCGCCGAGGGCGGCCTTCTTGGCCTGGCCCTTGCTGTCAGGCACCGAGTCCTTGTACTTCACGATGATACGGTCTGTCTCCAGGATGAACTTCTGCTCGGCAGCACCGGCCACGGAGGCGGCGAGAGCGAGCGAAACTGCGGCACACATCTTCAACATTGCAGGATGAATCGAATGCGATTGCTTCATGTTTCTTCCTTTTTGTATAGTTTTCCGTCAAGCGAAATGGACCTCGCCTGTGTCGTTGTGTAACCGGTGCCTTGCGGCGTATCCGGTGCCGTCTGAGTGCGGCGAAAAGCAGCGTATCGCGAAAGAAAGAGACAGTGCGTGACAATTCGATACAATTTCAGCGTAATAACAACACTCGACCGATCTAAAACATAAGAAACATTTTTCTTCGATGAAACGTTAAAAGAGCCGAATAACGTATGCCACAGTTGTGTTGATGCTCCAGAAAAGGTGTTGCTTAAAGAAAAAGGCCACGCAATGCGCGGCCTTCCTGGTTACTACGCCGGAGCGACTAGCAGGCGATCAGAAGTTACCCTTGAACTGCATGCCCCACTGGCGCGGCTCGTTCGTGAAGCCGGTCAGGTTGTTGAAGTCGATCCCGCCGGTCACGCGGCGCTGGTCGAGCACGTTGCGGCCAAAGGCTGCCACTTCATACTTGCCGCCGCCAAAGATGTAACCCAGGCGCAGACCGCCCTCGGTCAGCGGCGCACCGGTGAACTCGGTCGACTCGTACAGGAAGAAGTTGATCTTGCTGCGGTAGGACCAGTCGGTGAAGAAGTACAGCTCGCCGTCGCGGAACGGGATGCCGTAGCGGGCCGTCGCGTTCAGGGTCCAGCGCGGCGCCTGCGGCAAGGCATTGCCGTCGATCACGACGCGACCGGCCGCATTGATCGGGTCGGTCACCGTGCACTGCGCGCAGCGGTTCACCGACAGGCTGGCGTCGCGGATCTGCGTGTAGTTGTAGCTCGCGCCGGCGCTCACGCGCAGGGCGGTGGTGACAGCCGCTTCGAAGTCGAACTCGGCGCCCTTGCCCTTGGTCTTGTCGGCATTGATCAGGCGGTTGACGTTCGAATTGCCGCCGACCACGGTCAGCTGCTGGTCCTTGACGGTGTAGTCGTAGATCGAGAACGAGGTGCGTGCACGGCGCTCGAACAGATCCGCCTTCACGCCCAGTTCCACCGAGGTGATGGTTTCCGAATCGGCGACGGTGATCGGCACGGCGGCCGAGGCGGCTGCGATACTCGGCGCGCGGAAGCCGGTGGCGACGCGGCCGTACATGTTGACGTCGTCGGTCAGCTTGTAGGTGGCCGACAGGTCCCAGTTGATCTTGTCCTGGTCGGTCGCGACCGAGCCCGGTCCGATCTGAACGACATTCTGCGCGGTGATGGTGCGGAACTGCTTCTCGTCGCGGGTGTAGCGCACGCCGCCACGCACCGTCCAGGCCGGGTTGATCGTGTAGTTCAGCGAAGCGAACGCAGCCCAGGCTTCGTTGGTCTGGTTGCTGACCAGGCGCGAGGTGCGCGCGCCGGCATCGTTGAAGTTGTCGCTGCCGCCGGTGGCATCTTCGTCGAAGAAGTAGACGCCTGCCTGCCAGTTCAGCGGGCCGGTGTTCTTCGATTCGACACGGAATTCCTGGCTCCACTGGTCGAGGTCGCTAATATAGCCGCCGGTCTGCACCTGGAACGGGATGAAGCCCGGGCCGCCCGGGGTGCCGCCGTCGATGTCGCCGCGGCTGAAGTAATCGCTGACGTGCTCGTAGCCGGTGATCGAGAACACGCGGAAGTGGTCCAGGTCCCAGGACAGGCGCAGGTTGGCGCCATTGCTGTTCAGGCGCTGGAAGTTCTCGGCATTGGTGACGATCTTGTCGAGGTCATAGCCCGGGGCGATCTTGTTGCTGCCCTTTTGCATCAGGTTCGCGCGGAACAGGCGGGCGCTGCCCTTGGTGTTGCGCTGGTGGGCGTTGAACAAGGCGTTGAAGCTGGTGTCCGGGCTGTACAGCACCTGGACGCGCTGGGCGTTCTCGTTGTAGCCGTCGAGCTGGCCACGCTTCTGGGTCATCGCCACGTCGCCGAAATTGTCGATGTGGTCGTCGCGGTGCTGGCCGGTGGCCGACACGCGCAGCGCCCACTTGTCCGACAGCGGCACGTTCACGGCGCCGTCGGCGTTCATCGTGTAGTGGGTCGCGGCCGACAGGTTGTAATAGCCTTCGACCTTGCCCAGCTTCGGACGCTCGGATTCGAACTTGACCACGCCGGCCGGGGTGTTGCGGCCGAACAGGGTGCCTTGCGGGCCGCGCAGCACTTCGACGCTGGCCAGGTCGAAGATCGGGAAGCCTTTGAGGATCGGGTTTTCCTGCACCACGTCGTCATAGATCAGCGAGACCGGCTGCGAGGCGAAGGTATTGAAGTCGGTATTGCCGTAGCCGCGGATGTAGAAGCGCGGGAAGGTGCGGCCGTTCGAGGATTCGACGTTCAGGCTCGGCACCTTGCCGGCCAGCAGGCGGATGTCTTCGCCGCCGGACACCAGCACGTCGAGCTTTTCGCCCTTGAGCGCGGTGACGGACACCGGGACTTCGCGGATGTTTTCAGTGCGGCGCTGCGCCGTCACGGTGACGGTCTGCAGCTCGGGAGCCTGGTTGGTCTGGGCCTGGACCGGCATGGCTGCGGTAGCCAGGGCCAGTGCTGCGCCGTGGGCGCCGAGCACGCGCTTGTGCATCTTGGACATCTTAATCATGGAGTGTTTTCCTAACGATTGATAAAAGAACCGATGTCCCCGTTCTCTTCTAATCGACGCCCTGTTCAGGGGCGCAAGCGGATATGTCCCGCCTTCGGCCGCGCATCTTGGCGATGTCTTAAGCTTGCCGACTTGATAAAGGCGGTATTGTCAGTGATGGATGTGCGCCAAAGCAAGCAATTCACGCCAAGTTGAGCTTTTTTCAACTCCGTTACAACACATCGGTCTCGATGACGATGGCGCGCAGGTCGTTGACATTGGTGCGGGTCGGGCCGGTGACCACCAGCTGGCCGAGCGCGCCGAAGAAGCCGTAGCCGTCGTTGTCGAGCAGGCGCACGCGCGCATCGATGCCTTTCGAGCGCGCCAGCGCCAGCGTGCCGGGCGCCAGCCAGGCGCCGGCATTGTCCTCGGTACCGTCGATGCCGTCGGTGTCCGCTGCCAGCGCATGCACGCCGGGCAGGCCGTCCAGCGCCACGGCCAGCCCCAGGAGAAATTCGGCATTGCGCCCACCCCGCCCGCGGCCGCGCACGGTCACGCTGGTTTCGCCGCCGGACAGGATCACGCAGGGCGCGCGCAAGGGCTGGCCATGCGCGACGACCTGGCGCGCGATGCTGGCGTGTACCAGCGCGACGTCGCGCGCCTCGCCTTCCATGCTCGAGGACAGGATCAGGGGCATGTAGCCGGCCGCGCGCGCCGCCTCGGCCGCCGCATCGAGCGCCTGCTGGGCGGTGACGATGACATGCGTTTCGTTGCGCGCCAGCCGCGGGTCGTCCGCGCGCGGCGTGGCCTCCGGATTGGCCAGCACGGCCCGCACCGCGCTCGACACGGGAATGCCGTATTTGTTGAGGATGGCCAGCGCCGCGTCGCCGCTGCTGCTGTCGGGCACGGTTGGCCCGGATGCAACCACGGCCGGATCGTCGCCAGGCACGTCCGACACCACCAGGGTCACCACGCGCGCTGGATGGCAGGCCAGCGCCAGTCGCCCGCCCTTGATGCTCGAGAGGTGGCGCCGCACGCAATTCATCTCGCCGATCGGCGCGCCGCAGCGCAGCAGCGCCTCGTTCAGCGCGCGCTTTTCGGCGAAGCCGATGCCGGGCGCCGGCAACGACATCAGCGCCGAGCCGCCGCCGGAGACCAGGCACAGCACCAGGTCCTCCGGCCCCAGGCTGTCCGCCAGCGCCAGCATGCGCCGCGCCGCGTCCTCGCCGGCCGCATCGGGCACCGGGTGGCCGGCTTCGATCACCTCGACGTGGCGGGTCGGCGCGCCATGGCCGTAGCGCGTGACCACCAGGCCTTCGAGCGGGCCCTGCCAGTGATGCTCGACCGCCTCGGCCATGCGCGCCGCCGCCTTGCCGGCACCCAGCACCACGGTGCGGCCCTTGGGAGGCGGAGGCAAGTGGGCCGCGACCAGGTGATAGGGATCGGCCGCCTTCATCGCGGCGTCGAACAGGCGGTGCAGCAGTGGGTGGGGACCGGTCATGGGCGGGCTCTCCAGGCAGGGGCAAACATGATCTTTACACAAAATCGCGCCCCGGTAAAAAGATCGATTCGCCGCCCCTGGAATTTTTTTCGAAAAACCCTTGCACACCCCGAATTGCAGCCTCTATAATTCGGGCCTCTTCGGACGCAATGACAAGCGTCAGACAGAAAACCTCTGAAAGAGTCACGGGCGCTTAGCTCAGTTGGTAGAGCGGATCCCTTACACGGATTAGGTCGGGAGTTCGAGCCTCTCAGCGCCCACCAAGGATTCAGTCAGATGTCGAAACGAAGTGCCGATCAGATTAAACGGAGCGGTAGTTCAGTTGGTTAGAATACCGGCCTGTCACGCCGGGGGTCGCGGGTTCGAGTCCCGTCCGCTCCGCCAGCTAAAAGAAAAAAGGATCCTTCGGGATCCTTTTTTCGTTGCCGCGCCAGAGTGCT
>NZ_JBYTST010000015.1:0-98826 GCF_058111565.1 Telluria sp. AZSoR62 | reverse complement strand
GGACACGAACTCAGCATTAGGCACATACCTGCAACATCGGGGGCAGGTCTGACATTTGGACACGAACTCAGCATTAGGCATGCCGCGGCGTCCCGCGTTTTGCCGGCCGCAGAGATGAAGGTCGATTCGGGAATGGCTGTTCGAGCGGATCCCAGTGTTCGTGCCTCGCCATGAGCATGCGCGGTTGAGGCCGTGTCCGAATGTCAGACCTGACCCTGAATTCCCCGCTGTTATCTGGCGCGTGATCCCGCGTGCGACAGTGCTCAGGGCATCGTGAAGTGAGCGACAGCCCGGCTCACCGTCTTGCTCGATACGCCGAATGCACTCGCAATCTGGGACATGGTGAATGCGGTCGAATGATAAGCGCGCGCCATGGCTTCGTTCCGGTCGGCGAAGCGGGCTTGGTAGAAGCTCAGCGGAAGTGCAATTGCGCGACGCTCGAACTTCGACGTTTCCGCGAACTCCGCAGCGCATTGGGATTCCTGATGCATCGACAGGAAGTCGTCATCGCCCAGCAGGATCTGATGTCGTGTTGCGCGAAGCGGGCTGGCTTTGCCGACGCCGGCCAGGATGAACGCCTGATAGGCGGAAATGGCAGCTGTGCGCGTGGAGCCGAACTGGCCAAGGAGCCAAACACGCTCGAGCCAAGGGGGCGGATCGTCTTCGCTAACAACATAACGGTGACTGCTCCAAGGCCAATCGTCCAGGGAGATGACAGTCTTCGCGCGTAGCGGGTTCAAGACCACGTAACGGGAAAGTTCCAGAAGGTAGCTTTCTTTCTGGATCAGGATCGCCTTGTATCGGCCTTGGAAAAGATGTCCGACCAAGCTGTGCCGCCGGTTGAAATATTGGCTGTACAAGCCGTTCAGTTGGCGCATGCCGCGTGAAAGATTCGCCTCCACTGTTTCGATCAGCAAATGGTAGTGATTCGTCATCTGGCAAAAGCTGTGAATCACGAAGTTGTGCCGCTTGCACACCAAGGCAAGCATTGCTAGCCAGACCTGGCGGTCGGTATCGTGCCGGTAGATCGGATTACGCCGGTTGCCACGCGAGGTCACATGGTAGAGGGCGCCTGGAAATTCGATTCGAAGTGGTCGCGTCATACCGCTAACGGTATCGATTGGATAATCGCTTGCACTGAGGCCGCACAGCTGCGCGCAGGGTAAGAACTGTTGAGCTCGTGTCCGAATGTCAGACCTGACCCCGAAATTGGTTAGGAAGGCCGCAGAAAATAGTTGTAGACGACCGGTCTAATTTAACTTATTATCGATCCATGAACAAATCGTCAGCAAGCGAAGCCCCCGATGTCCGTGACAAGATCGTCGCAGTCGGTCAGCGCCTCATGGCGGGCAGGGGATTTTCGGCAGTCGGCTTGAGCGAGATACTGACTACCGCCGGCGTGCCGAAGGGATCGTTCTACTATTATTTTGCGTCCAAGGATGCGTTCGGCGAAGCCTTGCTCGAGCAGTATTTCAAGGACTACCTGGCCGAGATCGATGCTGCCTTCCAGGAGCCGGACATCAGCATGGCGGACGGCCTGGTGCGCTATTTCGACAACTGGCGCACCAGCCAGTCCCTGGGCGAGTGCCATGGAAAATGCCTGGTCGTGAAACTGGGGGCGGAAGTGTCGGACCTGTCCGAGCCGATGCGCCTGACGCTCAAGCAGGGCACCGCGGGTATCGTGGCGCGCCTGGCGCATGCCATCGAGCAGGGCGTCGCCGAAGGCTCCTTGCAGGTGGAAAGCGAACCGGGCCTGGTTGCCGAAAGCCTGTATCAACTCTGGCTCGGCGCCAGCGTCATGGCCAAGATCACGCGCGACGAAGCGCCCTTCGATGGCGTCATGCGTACCACGCAGCACCTGCTGCATCTGTCCCGCTGAGCGGGACACTACTTCCAACGCTTCAGACGGAGCGTTTTTTTGACCTCATCAGTAGACGACTGGTCTACTACTTTCAAGAAAGATCCATGCCATGAATATCCTGATCGTCCTGACCTCCCACGACACCCTCGGCAACACCGGCCGCAAGACCGGCTTCTGGCTCGAAGAACTGGCGGCCCCGTATTACGCCTTCAAGGACGCCGGCGCCAACATCGTGCTGGCCTCGCCCGCCGGCGGCCAGCCGCCGCTCGACCCGAAGAGCAAGGAGCCCGATTCCCAGAGCGAGGCGACCCGCCGCTTCGAAGCCGATGCCGAGGCAACTGCCCAGCTGGCCGCCACCGTCCGCCTCGATTCGGTGTCGCAGGACGATTTCGATGCAATGTTCTACCCCGGCGGCCACGGTCCGCTGTGGGACCTGGCCGAGGACGCGAACTCGATCGCCCTGATCGAAGCCTTCATCGCGGCAAACAAGCCGGTTGCGCTGGTGTGCCATGCTCCCGGCGTGCTGCGTCACGCAAAAAATCCCGACGGGTCGCCGCTGGTGCAGGGCAAGCAGGTCACGGGCTTTACCAATACCGAAGAAGCGGCGGTCGAACTGACCGATATCGTGCCCTTCCTGGTGGAAGACGAACTCAAGGCAAAGGGCGGCATCTTCACGCGGGGCGACGACTGGGCCGCGCATGTGGTGACCGATGGCCTCTTGATTACCGGACAGAATCCCGGCTCCTCGGAGGAAACGGCAACTACCTTGCTGCAGGCGCTTGCCCGCAAGGCCGCGTAGGCCCCGTCAGTCCCGGGTGGGAACGCGGAGCCTCAGGGGCTGATCAGGATCGTAGGGAGATGAGGGCAGCCTGACCCGGCGGGGTCAGCCGACCACGAAGCGCTTCGATGGTCCGCCGGCAACGGTCTGCCCGCTGGAACCATACACGCCGCCGGCTTCGGCGCCGGCCGGCATGCGCAATGCGTTGAGCACGCCCTGGTTGTGGGCCAGCTGCTTGTTGATCAGCATGCCGTTGACGCGGTTGAGTTCCTTGGCCTGGCGGGCCAGGTCCAGCAGTTGTTCCCACTGGGTCTGTACTTCGGCGGTGCCGCCGACGGCCAGCCAGGGTTGCATGCCGGCTTCCGAGCCTTCGCAGCCCGCTGCCAGCAGGGCGGCGTGGCGTTCGGCCGACAGGTCGGCCAGCGCCTGCAACAGCGCGTTCTTGCGTGGAGTGAGTTCTGCCAGCCCGTCGGCGTCCGCTGCGACCAGCAGCGCTTGTTCCTGCTTCATCAACTCCAGCAGGGAGGTGACGTGTTGCTGCTCAAGGGAAAGGGTCGAGGCTGGGCTGGTGGGCATGAAGGGTTATCGCTTGCGTGAATGGAGCAAGTCGCGGACGGTGTCGAGCAGCCCGTCGGCGACTTTCTCGGAATTGACCTGGAACTGGCCATCGGCGATGGCCATCTTGATGCGTTCAACTTTCTTGGTGTCGAACACCTGGTTGTTGGCGCCCACGGCAGCGGCCATGGCCTGGCCCTGCGAGGACAGGCGCACGCTGTCGGTTGCCGCCGGCGTGGCGGCGGTCGTCGCGGCCTTGTCGGTGCGGGTATTGTTGGCCGGCGTGGTTGCCGGCTGAAGGCCTGGGTTGCCCTTGACGGTATCGTTGATTTTCACAGCATCATCCTTCTCTGTTCGGAGCGGAAACTCCGGTATCTGCATCCGGTAACGGCGCGGATTTCACAAACTTTAGTGCAGAAAAGGCCATGGATTGAAATTATGCGGTGCCGCTGAATGACAATGTTCAGATCGCGATTTCGATGACGCCGCCGCTGCGTGCGGTGCCGCTCACCACGGTGCCGGACTGGGTACGCGCCTGCGCGACCTGGCCTTCGCCGGCATTGCCGAGCGCGCGCGCTTCGGCCGACACCGAGAAGTTCGATCCTTTTGAAACCAGCCGTACCGCCTGGCCCTGCTGCACGACCGGCTTGGCCTTGAGCGTATCGAGCCGCAGCGGTGTTCCCGCCTGCAGCGACGCGGTCGGCGTGCGCCCGATGGCCTGGGCCATGTCGGTGATGATGCCGTTTGGCATCGCCGCGATATCGCCCTTCATCATCACCAGCTGGCTGGCGTCCACCGCCTGGCCCTGGGCCAGCGGCACGCCCGCTGCCACATACTCGGCCACCACGCTCACGGTCGCCTGAATATACACCGTCCAGGCGCTCGGCGCGGTACAGCGCACGCCCACTGTTGTTTTCCCCCACGCCCGTGCGCCCGGCTGCTGGAAGGCTTCCGGAGCAGGGCAGGCGGCCAGGCTGGTGCGCGGATCGACATTGCCGACCTTGACGCTCACCTCGCCGGGCAGGCCGGCGGCCTGGGTCTGCAGGTATTGTTCCACGACCGCGCGCAAGGCCGGCAGGTTCTGGCGCTGGGCGACCGGCTGTTGCGCGGAGGCGAAGGGCGCGAGCAGGAAGAGCAGGGCGGCGATCTGGCGTTTCATGGAAGGATGACTCCGGTAAGGGCATGGATCTCGAATGCTGCCATTTTAGGCAGCATGATTCCATGGTGAAACTTTGAATAGCCGGGGTTTGCCGTCCTTTCTCCATCGATTGGTGTTTGTTGCCCGTCCGTATGATCGGTGCTGTCCCAATACGTCCCGTCCCGGAGGCAGCATGATCGGCAAAGTCGACCAGTATCTGAGTTTCAACGAAAAGGCCCTGTCCCTGCGCGCCCAGCGCCAGGAGCTGCTGGCGTCGAACATCGCCAACGCCGACACGCCCAACTACAAGGCGCGGGACATCGATTTCACCGCGGCGCTGCAGGGTGCGCTGGCGGCCAAGGGCGCCACCGGCCCGATGGCGACCACGGCGCAGAACCACATCGGCCGCGGCAAGCCCACCGGCGACATGCTGTCCAACGGCACCCCGGTGATGTACCGCGGCGTGGTGCAGGGCGCGGTCGACGGCAACACGGTCGACATGGACGTGGAACGCAACCAGTTCGCCGACAACGCGCTGCGCTACGAAGCCGGCATCACGATGATCAACCACCAGATCAAGGGCCTGCTCGCGGCCATTCAAGGACAGTAATCATGTCGCTATTCAATATCTTCAACGTGTCCGGCTCGGCCATGAGCGCCCAGGCGCAGCGCCTCAATACCGTGGCCAGCAACCTGGCCAATGCCGACAGCGCCACCAGCGCCAATGGCGAAGCCTACCGCGCCAAGGCGGTCGTGTTCGAGGCGGTACCGCAGCAGTCGGGCGCCACCGGCGTGCGGGTGCGCGAAGTGGTCGAGGACGCGTCGCCGCTCAAGCAGGTCTACGATCCCAAGCACCCGATGGCCGACGAGAAGGGCTATGTGGCGATGCCGAACGTGAACGTGGTCGACGAGATGGTCAACATGCTGTCGGCCTCGCGCTCCTACCAGACCAATGTCGAGACCATGAACGCGGCCAAGACCATGTTGCAACGGACCCTGACCCTGGGTCAGTAACACAAGAACACTAAACCATGACCACCATTGCCAACAACAACCCGGCCGCGAACGTCTCCGACCTGATGTCGACCATGAACGCCAAGAAGAAGGTCGAGACCGACAGCGTCCAGGCCGACACCGACAAGTTCATGACCCTGCTGGTCACCCAGCTGAAGAACCAGGATCCGCTGAACCCGCTCGACAACGCGCAGATCACCAGCCAGCTGGCCCAGCTCTCCACCGTTACCGGCGTCAACAAGCTCAACACCACCCTGGAATCGCTCAAGACCAGCTACCAGTCGGCCGAAGCGATGCAGGCGACCAACCTGATCGGCCACGGCGTGCTGGTCGAGGGCAACAAGGTGCAGCTGCAGGATGGCAAGGCCATCCTCGGCGTCGAGCTCGAGAGCCCGGCCGACAAGGTGCAGGTGGTGATCACCGATCCGGTCACCGGCAAGGATGTCCAGACCATCGAGCTCGGCCCGCAGGCCGCCGGCGTCCTGCCGCTGGCCTGGGACGGCGTGATCGATCCGAAGAACGTCGATGCCGCCGGCAAGCCGGTCACCCTGGCCAATGGCAACTACGGTTTCCGTGTCGTCGCCACGCGCGGCGGCGAGGCCCTGAAAGATGCGAAAGGCCTGTCCTTCGACAGCGTCGCGAGCGTGACCACCAGCGGCAAGGACGGCATCAAGCTGAACCTGCCGGTGAAGGGGTCCGTGAGCATGGCCGATATCAAACAAGTCCTGTAAGCCAGCCGCTTACCAACCTATTAGGAGTACACCATGTCTTTCCAACAAGGCCTGAGCGGCTTGAACGGCGCTGCCAAATCCCTCGACGTCATCGGTAACAACATCGCCAACGCCAGCACGGTCGGCTTCAAGGGTTCGACCACCCAGTTCGCCGACGTCTACGCCAGCTCGCTCAACGGCGCCGGCGGCGTCACCGCCGGCATCGGCGTGAAAGTGGCGGCGATTTCGCAGCAGTTCACCCAGGGTAACGTCGAAGCCTCGAACAACCCGCTGGACATCGCCATCAATGGCGCCGGCTTCTTCCGCACCGAAACCTCGGGCCTGATCCAGTACAGCCGCAACGGCCAGTTCTCGCTCGACAAGAACGGCTTCATGGTCAACCCGCAGGGCGCCAAGCTCACCGGCTACGGCCTGAACGCCAACGGCCAGCTCTCGGCCGGCGCCCCGGCGCCGCTGCAGATCAACACCGCCGACCTGCAGCCGGTCAAGACCTCGGAAGTGCAGATGGAACTGAACCTGGATTCGCGCAGCCAGGCGCCGATCAACACGCCGTTCAACGCGGACGACCCGACCACCTACAACAAGCAGACCCCGATGAGCGTGTACGACACGCTGGGCAATCCGCACGTGCTGTCGACCTATTACGCCCGCAACGCCACCGGCGGCTGGGATGTATACGCGGCCAACGACGGCACCGAAGTGACCAACCTGGCCGTGGCCGGCGCCGCGCAAGGTACGGGCGCGGCCTTCAACGCGGTGAATACCGCGCGCGCCAACTGGGAAGCGGCCACCAAGGCCGTTCCGCCGGTTCCGGCCACCATCGCCGCCGCCCTGAACAGCTATGCCACCGCCGCCTCGGCCATGGTGTCGGCCGCTGCCGGCGCCGCCGGCGGCACTGCCGCCAACCAGACCGAGATCAATACCGCCGCGACCAATGCCGCCCTGGTGCCGGGCACCACGCCGGCCGAAGTCGACGAAGCCATGGCCAAGGCCGTGAACGTGCCGCCGAAGAGCATCGGCACCCTGGTGTTCGACACCAATGGCGGCCTGAACAAGGTTACCTCCACCAGCGCCGGCAAGATGAGCGCCAGCCTGCCGGTGTTCCCCGCCACCGGCGCGGAACCGGTCATGACCTTCACCATCGACTACGACGGCACCACCCAGTACGGCACCGCCACCAGCGAAAAGAAGATCGTCCAGGACGGCTATGCGGCCGGCAACCTGCAGCGCTTCTCGACCGGCCAGGACGGCATCATCCTGGGCCAGTACAGCAACGGCCAGACCAAGCCGCTGGGCCAGGTGGTTCTGGCCAATTTCACCAACCCGAACGGCCTGGAGCCGCTGGGCAATAATGCCTGGGCCGAATCGGCCAACTCCGGCGTGCCGCTGATGGGCACCCCGAACTCGGGCAGCATGGGCGTGCTGCAGTCGTCGGCGGTCGAGAGCTCGAACGTCGACCTGACCGCCGAGCTGGTGAACATGATCACCGCGCAGCGCGTGTACCAGGCCAATGCGCAGACGATCAAGACCCAGGATTCGGTGCTGCAGACGCTGGTGAACCTGCGTTAATTGAGATAATGAGCAGTACGGCATAGCAAGCGATGGCTGACCGCGTGGGCAGAATCTGCCCACCCTACGAGCTAGTGGCTCATCGTAGGGTAGGCAGGTCTCCTGCCCACGCGGTCAACAAGAACTCGAATAGTAGCAACGAGGAAAATATACGATGGATCGCCTGATCTACACCGCCGCCAGTGGCGCCAAGCACATCCTGGAAAAGCAGGCCACGACCTCGAACAACCTGGCCAACGTGAACACCACGGGCTTCCGGGCCCAGATGGACGTGTTCCGCGCCGTGCCGGTACAGGGCGAAGGCTTGCCGACGCGCGCCTTCGTGGTCAATTCGACCCCGGGCGCGAATTTCGCGTCCGGGGCGCTGCAGGTGACCGGGCGCGACCTCGACGTGGCCGTCAAGGGCGAAGGCTGGCTGGCGGTGCAGATGGCCGACGGCACCGAAGCGTATACCCGCAACGGTTCGCTGCAAACCAGCGCCAACGGTCTGCTTACCACCGCGAACGGCGCCACCATCGCCGGCGAGGGCGGCCCGATCACGATCCCGCCCGACGTCACCGTCACGGTAGGCGGCGACGGCACCATCTCGACCATTTCCACCACCGACCAGCCCTCGGCAAGCAACATCCTGGGCCGCCTGAAACTGGTCAATCCGCCAACCGGCGAGATGGTGCGCGGCGACGACGGCCTGTTCCGCCTCAGGAGCGGCGCCCCTGCCCAGGCCGACCCGGCGGTGCGCGTGGCCGGCGGCGCCCTCGAGGGCAGCAATGTCAGCGCGGTCGATTCGATGGTCGACATGATCGCCCTGGCACGTTCTTTCGACACCCAAATGAGCCTGTTGAAGAACGCCGAGAATAACGCCGCGAAAGCCACCCAGATCCTCGCTTTGAATTGATAGTTGCTGCAGCATAATTCTCCTGTACGTGGCGGACCGTGTCCGCTGCACTTAGGAGAATTCCATGATCCGATCGCTGTTTATTGCCAAGACCGGCCTCGAAGCGCAGCAGACCAACCTCGACGTCATCACCAACAACCTCGCCAACGTCAGCACCAACGGCTTCAAGCGCTCGCGTGCGGTGTTCGAGGACCTGCTGTACCAGAACGTGCGCCAGCCAGGCGCGCAGTCGTCGCAGCAGACCAACCTGCCTTCGGGCCTGCAGATCGGTACCGGTGTGCGCACCGTCGCCACCGAGCGCATCTTCACCCAGGGTAATCCCCAGCTGACCGGCAACTCGAAAGACGTGATGGTCAATGGCTCGGGCTTCTTCCCGGTGCTGCTGCCGGACGGCACCCAGGCCTATACCCGCGACGGCTCCTTCCAGACCGACGCCAACGGCCAGCTGGTCACCTCCAGCGGCTTCGTGGTGCAGCCGGCGATCACCATCCCGGCCAATGCCGAATCGATCACCGTCGGCCGCGATGGCGTGGTCTCGGTGAAGCTGCCGGGCACCCCGGCCCCGACCCAGGTCGGCTCGCTGCAGCTGGCGACCTTCATCAATCCGGCCGGCCTGGAGTCGCGCGGCGAGAACCTGTACGTCGAGACCGGCGCCTCGGGCAACCCGAACCTGAACGTCCCGGGCACCAACGGCTCCGGCGTGCTGATGCAGGGCTATGTGGAATCGTCGAACGTGAACGTGGTCGAGGAAATGGTCAACATGATCCAGACCCAGCGCGCCTACGAGATCAACAGCAAGGCGATCACCACCTCCGACCAGATGCTGCAGAAACTGTCCCAGTTATGAAATCTTCTCTCTTTTTCGCTGCCCCATTGCTGGCGCTGGCCGGCTGCTCGACCACCCCGAGCAGCATCGTGCAGGGCCCGACCTCGAGCCGCCCGATGCTGGTGCAGACGGCGCCCGCCGCCGATGGCGCCATCTACAACGCCAACAGCTATCGCCCGATGTTCGAAGACCGCCGCGCGCGCCACATCGGCGACCTGCTGACCGTGAACATCACCGAGCGCACCTCGGCCGGCAAGTCGGGCGCGAGCACCGGCAGCAAGTCGGGCAGCGCCGGCTTCACGGTGCCGGGTCCGCTGCAGGCCAAGCTCGGCGCCGGCATCGCGCTGGAAGGCGCGAACAAGTTCGCCGACGCCGACACCCAGAGCGCATCGAACAATTTCTCCGGCACCCTGGGTGTAACCGTCACCGAAGTGCTGCCCAACGGTAACCTGATCGTCGCCGGCGAGAAGCAGGTCGCCATGAACAAGGGCATCGAGTACATCCGCTTCTCGGGCATGGTCGCTCCCGACACCATCCAGCCGGGCAACATGGTCTCGTCGACCCTGGTGGCCGATGCACGCGTCGAATACCGCACCAACAGCCGCGTCGACCGCGCCGAGATGAGCAACATGTTCTCGCGCTTCTTCCAGTCGATGCTGCCGTTCTGAGGATAGCCATGCAGATGAAAATCACCTCGATCGCCTTGCTCTGCGCAGCCTTGCTTGGCGCCGCTACCCCGGCCCAGGCCGAGCGCCTGAAGGACCTCGCCAGCATCGCCGGCGTGCGCCAGAACCAGTTGTCCGGCTACGGCATCGTCGTGGGCCTGGACGGCACCGGCGACCAAACCAGCCAGACCCCGTTCACTGTGCAGTCGATCCAGGCAATGCTGCAGCAAAAGGGCGTGAACCTGCCGCCCGGCACCCAGCTGCAACTGAAGAACGTCGCGGCCGTCATGGTCACCACCTCGCTGCCGGCCTTTGCCCAGCCGGGCCAGACCATCGACATCACGGTCTCGTCGATCGGTAACGCGAAAAGCCTGCGCGGCGGTACGCTGCTCATGACCCCGCTGCATGGCGCCGACGGCCAGGTGTATGCCATGGGCCAGGGCAATGTGCTGGTCGGCGGCGTCGGCGCCCAGGCGGGCGGCGCGCAAGTGCAGGTCAATCACCTGTCGGTGGGCAAGGTCTCCGCCGGCGCGACCGTCGAGCGCGCAGTGGCCTCGAACCTGGGCGCCGACAACCAGATCCGCCTCGAGCTGAAGGAAACCGATTTCTCGACCGCCGCCCGCGTGGTGGAAGCCATCAACGACCAGTTCGGCGCCGGTATCGCCACCGCGCTGGACGGCCGCGTGATCCGCGTGCGCACGCCGTCTTCGAGCGACCAGCGCGTGGCCTTCATCGGCCAGCTGGAAGGGATCGACGTGGCCCGCAGCAAGGATGCGGCCAAGGTGATCATGAATGCGCGCACCGGTTCGGTGGTGATGAACCAGGCTGTGATGCTGGAAAACTGCGCGATCTCGCATGGCAACCTGACCGTGACGGTCGGCGCCGAGACGAACGTGAGCCAGCCGGCCCCGGGCTCGCGCGGCCGCACCGCCGTGACGCAATCGAACTCGGTCGACGTCAAGAAAGACCCGGGCCGCGTGTTGATGGTCAAGGGCGGCGCCTCGCTCGCCGAAGTGGTCAAGGCCATGAATTCGATCGGCACCACCCCGCAAGACCTGCTGGCCATCCTGCAGGCCCTGAAGGCGGCCGGCTCGCTGCGCGCCGAACTCGAGATCATCTAAGAAAGCACGCCATGATCGGTTCTCCTTCCACTGACCTGACCAGTAAGTTCGCCCTCGATACCAAGGGCCTGGGCGAACTCAAGCAATCGGCCAAGGCCGGCTCGCCCGCCGCGCTGAAGGAGGCTGCTACCCAGTTCGAAGCCATGTTCATCAACATGATGATGAAGAGCATGCGCGACGCCACCCCGCAGGAGGGGATGCTGGACAACCAGCAGTCCAAGATGTTCACCGGCATGCTGGACCAGCAGATGAGCCAGAACCTGGCCAAGCGCGGCGTCGGCCTGGCCGACATGCTTACGCGCCAGCTGACCTCGAACCAGGTCGGCGCCCAGGCGCTGGCGATCGGGTCGGATGGCATGGCGGCCGGGAAAGCCGCGGCCGCCGCATCGGCCCTGGCGCCGCTGGACGGCAGCATGCGTCCGGGCATGGACGCGGCCACGATGATCAAGACCGGCGCGAAGCAGCCGGGCGCGCCGGCCCTGGCGCTGACCACCGACTCGGGCCGCGTGCAAACCCCGCACGTGCGCGCCTTCCAGGAAAAGCTGCACGCCCACGCCGCCGAGGCCGAGCGCGCCACCGGCGTGCCGGCCAAGTTCATGCTGGGCCAGGCCGCGCTGGAAAGCGGCTGGGGCAAGCGCATGATTCGCAACGCCGACGGGACCAGCAGCAACAACCTGTTCGGCATCAAGGCCGGCCCTGGCTGGAAGGGCAAGGTCGCCACCGCCGTGACCACCGAATACATCAACGGCCGTCCGCACCAGAAGGTCGAGAAGTTCCGCGCCTACGACACGCCGGCCGACTCGTTCAAGGACTACGCCAACATGCTGGCCAAGAACCCGCGCTACGAGAAAGTGCTGGCCAGCGGCGGCGATGCCTCGGCCTTCGCCCACGGCCTGCAGCGCGCCGGGTATGCGACCGATCCGAATTACGCAAGCAAACTGACCCGCATCATCAAGAACTCATTGGCGTAAAAGAGCAAGTAACCCTTAGGGTGGACAAGTTTCCTGCCCACGCGGTCAGGCAGCAAGATCATCGCATACGGTTATTCAAGTGATAACTATCGCCGCGTGGGCGGGGAACCCCCTCACCCGACGGGTCAAGTTTTTTCATCAGTTGCCGTAAATGAGATACACATAGAAAGAAAGCTGACATGTCCGGTAACCTCCTCAGCATTGGCAAGAGCGGCCTGTTCGCGGCACAGGCAGGCCTGTCCACGACCGGCCACAACATCGCGAACGCCAACGTGGCCGGCTACAACCGCCAGACGGTGGTGCAGTCGACCGCCCCGATGATGGATACCGGCGTGGGCTTCATCGGCACCGGCACCCAGATCGACCAGATCAAGCGCTACAGCGACGAATTCCTCAACAGCCAGGTGCGCAACGCCCAGGCCAGCAAGAGCGGGCTCGATTCCTACTACAGCCAGATCAGCCAGATCGACAACATGCTGGCCGACCAGACCGCCGGCCTGTCGCCCTCGCTGCAAAGCTTTTTCAAGGGCGTGCAGGACATGGCCGCCAACCGCGCCTCGATCCCGTCGCGCCAGTCGATGCTGTCGAGCGCCGACACCCTGGCCACGCGCTTCCAGGCGCTCGATTCGCGCCTGGGCGAGATCCGCGAAGGCGTGAACAGCACCATCGAAAGCAGCATCACCACGATCAACTCCTACGCCAGCCAGATCGCCGACCTGAACGAGAAGATCGGCACCTTCGCCTCGGCCATGCAGCGCGCGCCGAACGACCTGCTGGACAAGCGCGACCAGCTGGTGATGGAACTGAACACGCAAGTAAAAGCCACCGTGCGCCCGGGCGACAACGGCAGCCTGACGGTCTCGATCGGCAGCGGCCAGCCGCTGGTGGTGGGCCAGCGCGCCTTCGAACTGGCGGCGACCAAGTCGCCGACCGACCTGACCCGCCTGGAAGTGGGCTATGTGACCGGCAACAAGGTCTCGGTGCTCGGCGAGAATGCGCTCTCCGGCGGCGCCCTGGGCGGCGCGCTGGAGTTCCGCAGCAAGACGCTGGACCCGGCGCAGAGCGCGCTGGGCAAGGTCGCGATCGGCCTGGCGCACGAATTCAACCAGCAGCACAAGCTGGGCCTGGACCAGAACGGCGTGCCGGGCGGCGACTTCTTCAGCGTGGCGCCGGCCTACGTGGGCAAGAACATCCATAACGCCACGGCCAGCACCACCAAGATCGACGCCATCGTCAGCAACCCGGCGGCGCTGGCGGACAGCGATTACAAGGTCGAGTTCGACGGCACCGACTACCAGGTCATTCGCCTGTCGGACAACAAGAAGACTACCTATACCGGCGCCGGCGCGGCCCAGACCATCGACGGGGTCGACTTCAGGATCACCGGCACGGCGGCAAAAGAAGACAACTTCCTGGTGCGCCCGACCATCGGCGGCGCCGCCAATTTCAGCGTGCTGGTCAAGGACGTGTCCGGCATTGCCGCCGCCGCGCCGATCAGCACCAGCGCGCCGCTGAGCAATACCGGCACCGCGAAGATCAGCGAAGGCAAGGTCGACCCGAGCTTCCTGGGCGGGGGCACCGCGCTGCCGCTGACCCTGAGCTTCGATAAAACCAGCGGCAACCTGGGCGGCTTCCCGGCCGGCACCGTGCGCATGGTCGACAGCAATGGCGTGGCCAGCACCGTCCCATCCGGCAGCGTGCCCTTCAAGGCCGGCGCCACCTATACCTTCGGCGGCATCAGCGTGACCATGACCGGCGCGCCGGGAGACGGCGACAAGTTCACCATTTCCAGCAACGGCAGCGGGGTGGGCGACACCCGCAACATCGGCCTGCTGGGCGACCTGCAGACCAAGAACATCTTCAACAACGGCACCGCGACCCTGCAATCGTCCTATGCCCAGCTGGTGAGCACGGTCGGCAACAAGACCCGCGAAGTGCAGGTGAACGGCAAGGCCGGCGAAGCGCTGCTGGTGCAGGCCCAGGGCGCGGCCCAGGACGTCTCGGGCGTGAACCTGGACGAGGAAGCAACCAACCTGATCAAGTACCAGCAGGCCTACCAGGCCGCCGGCAAGGTGATGCAGATCGCGGGCAGCATCTTCGACACGCTGCTGTCGATCGGCCGCTGATCGCCCACCGCACGTCACCGCACCAACACGAGGCACCCATGCGCATCAGTTCACTTTCGATCTACAGCAACGCGACCACCCAGCTCAATTCGCTGCAGAGCGCCCTGGCGCGCACGCAGATGCAGCTGTCGACCGACCGCCGCATCCTGACCCCGTCCGACGACCCGGTGGCGTCGGCGCGCGCGCTCGAAGTGAGCCAGTCGAAGGAAATGAACAGCCAGTTCGCCACCAACCGCGCCAGCGCCCGTTCGTCGCTGTCGACCGTGGAAGGCGCGCTGCAAAACGCCGGCAACCTGCTGCAGGACATCCAGGAACTGGCCGTCAGCGCCGGCAACGGCACCATGCTGCCGGCCGACCGCCAGCTGCTGGCGACCGAGCTCGAAGGCCGCCTGCAAGACTTGCTGGGCGTGGCCAACAGCACCGACGGCTCCGGCGGCTACCTGTTCAGCGGCTACATGGCCACCACCCAGCCCTTCACCGAAACCCCGGGCGGCGCCGCCTACCAGGGCGACCAGGGCCAGCGCCAGCTGCAGGTGGCCGCTTCGCGCCGCATGCCGCTGTCGACCTCGGGCAGCGCGGTGTTCGAGAACAACGCGACCGGCAACGGCACCTTCCAGACCCAGGCCAACGCCGCCAACACGGGCGCGGCCATCATCTCGTCCGGCTCGGTGGTCGACCGCAACCTGGCCAATGCGGGCCGCGACTACAAGCTCACCTTCGCGGTGGCCGGTTCGCCGCCCGTGACCACCTACAGCGTGGTCGACACCACCACCGGCACCGACGTCGCCGTGCCGGGCATGACCGCCCAGCCCTACGAAGCGGGCAAGGCGATCACTTTCGGCGGCCTGAGTTTCGACATCAAGGGCGAACCGGCCGACGGCGACAACTTCAGCGCCAAGCCGAGCGAGAAGCAGTCGGTGTTCACCACCGTGACCAACCTGATCACGGCGCTGCGCGCCCCGGCCGACGGCTCCACCGGCAAGGCCGCGCTGGCCAACCAGATCAACACCGCGCTGGACAACCTGAAGTCCTCGCACAACAACGTCCTGACCGTGCAGGCCTCGGTAGGTGCGCACATGAAGGAACTCGACTACCTCGACAGCGCCGGCGACGACCTCGACATCCAGTACACGGCCACGCTGTCGGACCTGCAGGACCTGGACCTGGTCAAGGCCTATTCCGACTTCTCGCAGCAGCAGGTGACGCTGCAGGCGGCGCAGATGTCGTTCAAGACGATGTCGGGGCTGTCGCTGTTCAACTACCTGTAAGCGTTCAGCAGGCGTGACAAGCAAAAGAGCCGGCAGTTGCCGGCTCTTTTGCTTGGGCGGAACGACCGGTCGATCAGGACCGGTTCCGGCACGCCGTGAATGAATCAAGCGTATTTCGGACGCGTGGCCAGCGCAACCACTGCGATCCCTGCGGCGACGATGAGCGCATCTTCGATCAGGCCACTTCTGGTCTGGCCAATGCGCGCCATCGCCTGCTTGCGCACGGCCAGCGTGCAATAGGCCAGCGGCACGGCGGTTGCAACCGCCACGGCTGCACCGGCCTGCTCGCGGCCGCGTGGCGCCAGGGCCGCGCCGGCGATCCCGGCACTCATGACACGCGCCAGCAGCCCCAGGAAGACCGTACGGTCGGGCGCCGACTTCATCTTGTCGCCGTAGAGTTCACCGGGGCCCATCGCCAGCGCACCGTACTTGAACAGGGGACGGTCGAGGATGAACAGCTCGCCCGGCGTACGGCGGCCAAACAGGCGCGCCGCGGCAATGGTGGCCATCGGGGTCATGGAGCGCGCGCTGGCGACGGCGCCGATCAGGGCGGAAGAGAGCAGGTCGCGAAAACGCATGGTAGTGATTCCTATCGCTGAGAGACGGGAGCCTGCGGGTGCAGGCCGACTCGTCAATTCTAACCACGGCCCCGGCACGGGTGTCGCCACCCACGCCGGAAGAAGGCCGCCGGCGCGATGCGGCTGCAGGCTCTCCCAGGTCTGCTATAGTTTGCATGGATGACAACAAAGGAGGGCTGGACATGGACATGACGGTGGTGCTGCTGGCGTGCGCCGCAGCCTTCGTGGGCTCGCATTTCCTGCTGTCGCATCCCTTGCGCCGGCCCCTGGTCGCCGCCCTGGGCGAGAAGGGTTTCCTGCTGCTGTATTCGGCGCTGGCCTTCGCTACCCTGTGGTCGATCTCCTGGGCCTATCCGAAAGCGCCGGTCACCGCGCCGTTCTGGGCCGTGGGCGACGGCCTGTGGGCGCTGGGCACCGTACTGATGCTGGCCGCTTCCATCATGCTGCTCGGTTCCTTCATCCGCAACCCGGCCCTGCCGGGCGCCACCAATGCCGCCGGCGCGCAGGCAAGCGGCGTGTATGCCATTACCCGCCATCCGATGATGTGGGCCTTTGCCATCTGGGGATGCGTGCACATCCTGGTCTACCCGGTAACGAAGAACATCATCGTCGCCGTCGCCATCATCGTGCTCTCATTGGTGGGCGCCGCGCTCCAGGACCGCAAGAAGGCCGGCCTCGATCCGCAGGGCTGGCACGCCTGGCAGGCGCGCACCAGCTACTGGCCGTTCCAGGCGATCGCGCAGGGCAGGGCGCGCTTCGGCGGCTTCGGCGCGCATGCGCTGGGCGGCGGGGTGGTGGTGTGGCTGCTGGCCACCTGGGCGCACATTCCGCTGGCCGGGTGGGCGGCCGGCGTCTGGCGCTGGCTGGCGTGAAGCGGTAGAGGAAACGCGCCAGCCGTCCTCAGGCGGCGTGCACCGAGACCGGCACCGGACGGCGCGGCGCGATCTCGTCGAGCGTGATCTCGCCGAAGCGTTTCAGGAACAGGGCGTCGGCCTCCGCCATGGTGGCCGCCATCACAGCATTGACATTCTTCTCCACCACGCAGTCCGGATGATCGCTGCGGTTGCCGAACGCGAACAGGTTGGGGCGGCCGAGCGCCTCGTACACGGCCAGGAAGGTGATCTCGCTCAAGGGGCGCGCCAGCTGCCAGCCGCCGCCATGCCCCTTGCCCGAACTGACGAAGCCGGCCTCGCGCAGCCCCGCCATGGTGCGCCGAAAGACGGCAGGGTTGGTGCCCATGCCTTGCGCCAGCAGCTCGGACGTCTGCGGCTCGGCACACTGGTCCATGTGCAGCAGGACGTGGAGTACGTCGGAGAGTCGGGTGTCCCGGTTCATCGTATGGCTTTCGAGTGGGGTGGTCCGGCGCTGGCCGGACAGCCGTTGACATGCCAGGACTGATTACGTATCATTCAAAGATACATGAAATGAAGTCCTTCATGTGAATTGCGCTTCGCCTGCCGCGGGGCGCCTTTGCGCAGTCTTGCGACAAGGAGAAATTATAATGCGATACGACACCATCATCGTGGGCGGCAGCTTCGCCGGCCTGTCGGCTGCCCTTTACCTGGGGCGGGCGCGCCGCTCGGTCTGCGTGCTCGACACGGGCAGCCCGCGCAACCGCTACGCCAGCGCGTCCCATGGCCTGTTCGGCCAGGACGGCCGGGACCCGCTGGACATGCTGGCCACCATGCGCGCCCAGGTCGCGGCCTATCCGACCGTGCAGTTCATCGATGTAGCAGCGGTCGACGCCGTGCGCGAGGGCGAGGCCTTCCGCGTCACCCTGGCCGACGGCGCCACGCTCTCGGCCGCCACGCTGCTGCTCGCCTTCGGCATCCACGACATCCTGCCCGACCTTCCGGGCGTGGCCGAACGCTGGGGCAAGTCGGTGATCCACTGTCCTTACTGCCACGGCTATGAATTCAGCGACCAGCGGCTCGGCGTGCTGGCGATGTCGCCGATGTCGGTGCACCAGGCGATGCTGGCGCCGCAATGGGGGCCGACGACCTTCTTCACGAACGACGTCGCGCTCGACCCGGCCGCACTGGCGGACCTGGTGCGCCGCGGCGTCACGCTCGAGGCCACGCCGGTCGAGCGCCTGGTGGGGGAAGGAACGCGCCTGCAAGCGGTCAAGCTGCGCGACGGCCGCGAGCTGCAGCTCGACGCGCTCTACATCGGTCCATCCAACCGCTTCAACAGCGACCTGGCCGAACGGCTCGGATGCGCCATCGACGCCGGACCGCTCGGACCGATCCTGACGGTGGACGAGATGAAGGCGACCAGCGTGGCCGGCGTCTGGGCCGCTGGCGATATCACCCGCGCCGGCCACACCGTGACCTTTGCCGCCAGCGACGGCGTGATGGCGGCGCTGGCCATCCACCGCTCGCTGGTTCTGTGAGGACGGCCCCGATGTCCGGCCAGGCTTCTCCGTACAACGACCCGCGCGCCGTCGCATCGTATGCCGAGGATGCCCTGCGCAAGGTGCCGGGACTGGCGGACCTGCATCGCATGGCGCTGCTCCTGCTGGAGGAGCAGGCGGGCGCCTCGGCCCACATGCTGGTGGTCGGCGCCGGCGGCGGCATGGAAACACGGGCCTGGGCCGAGGCGCAGCCGGCATGGCGGTTTACCGGTGTCGATCCATCGCCGGCCATGCTGTCGCTGGCGCGCCAGGCCTTAACGCCGTTCGCGGACCGCATCGATTTGCTGGAGGGGACGGTCGACCGGGCGCCGGACGGTCCCTTCGATGGCGCCAGCTGCCTGCTCACGCTGCATCACATCGACAGGGACCAGCGCGGGCCTGCCTTGCGCGAGATCCGCCGCCGCCTCAAGCCGGGAGGGCGGCTCATACTGGCCCACCATACGGCCCCCTTGCCGGACCCGCAGCGCTGGATGATGCGCTCGATCGCGTTCGGCGATCGCGCCGGCCCGGACTGGACCCACGCCAGCGAAAGCGCCAGGGTGATGGCGCAGCGCCTGTCGCTGCTCGCCCCGGACGAGGAAGAAGCGCTGCTGCGCGAAGCGGGGTTCGAAGACGTGGCGCTGTTCTATGCAGCCTTCTCGTTCCGGGGCTGGGTGGCCAGCGCCGGCTAGTCACACCAAGGGCAGGCGATCAGGTGCGCTTGAGCTGGCCGATCACGCTGGCGACCTTGGTCGTGATGACATCGACCGCCGGGCCATTGGCGCCGTGGGGGAGGATGACATCGGCGTGGCGCTTGGTCGGCTCGATGAATTGCTTGTGCATCGGGCGCACCGTTTCCAGGTACTGGCCGACGATGCTCTCGACCGAGCGGCCGCGTTCCGTGATATCCCTTTGCATGCGGCGGATGAAGCGCACGTCGGGGGCGGTGTCGACGAAGATCTTCAGCGACATCATGTTGCGCAGGTCCGCGTCGTACAGCGCAAACAGGCCTTCGATCACGATGACCGGCGCCGGCTTGACCGGAATGGTCTTGTTGGAGCGGTTGTCGATCGTGAAGTCGTACTCGGGCATCTCGATCGCGTCGCCGTTGCACAAGGCCTGGACGTGCTGCACCAGCAGCGGCCAGTCGAAGGCCTGCGGATGGTCGTAGTTCTGGCGGCGGCGCACTTCGGGGGTAAGGTCGGACTGGTCGCGGTAGTAGTCGTCCTGCATCACGACCGACACCACATCGGCGCCGAACGACGCCAGCACTTGCTGGGAGACCGTTGACTTGCCACTGCCGCTGCCGCCGGCGACACCAATGACAAACGGACGGAAAGGAATTTCTTTCATCCCCGAATGATACCGGAGCGGCGGGCGGAGCGACAGGGTGGGCTTACCCGCCACGATGTCGCAATCGTACGACGTAGCAGGCGTTTGGATATCGACACCAACATTTTGCAAGATTGACGGCAAGCCAAGGCTTGCTGTTCAAATTGTTGTGCGAGGCCAACGCATCGCGTCCTATGGCGTTATGGAAGATTTATGTTTCCGTAGGAAATCAATTTCCCATGGGAAGATTCCTGTTCTGTCTTGTTGAGTTCAGGAGTAGCCATGTCCACGATCCGCCGCATGTTGATTTCCTCGCCACTGTCGCGCACCGCGATGACCGCCGCCGTGTTGTTGTGCTCTGCCGCCGCGAGCCCTGCCTATGCAGCGACGCTGTCGGTGGGCGCCGGCAAGACCTTTGCCACGCCCTGCAAGGCCTTCGCCGCCGCTGCCGCCGGCGACATCGTCGAGATCGATGCCGCGACCGCCTATGTGGGCGATGTCTGCGGCATCTACGCGCACAACCTGGTGATCCGCGGTGTCAATGGCCGGCCGAAGATCGATGCCGGCGGCGCCAATGCCATGGGCAAGGGCACCTGGGTGGTGGTCGGTAACGGCATCACGGTCGAGAACGTCGAGATGTTCGGCGCCCGTGTGCCGGACCGCAACGGCGCCGCGCTGCGCCTGGAAGGCACCGGCTTCACGCTGCGCTCGAGCTTCCTGCACGATAACGAGAACGGCATCCTGTCGAACGCGAACACCGCGTCGGACATCCTGGTCGAGCGCTCGGAATTCGGCTTCAACGGCCACGGCGACGGCTATTCGCACAACCTGTATATCGGCAACGTGCGCAGCCTGACCTTCCGCTACAACTACTCGCACGACGCCAATATCGGCCACAACCTGAAGTCGCGCGCGCAGACCAACACGATCGTCTACAACCGGTTCTCGAGCACGCCGGCAGGGCACGCCAACACCACCGCCAGCGGGCAGCCGAGCTACGAGGTGAACCTGCCCAACGCCGGTACCGCCTACGTGATCGGCAACGTGATCCAGCAGCCCGCGTCGAACCAGAACCCGGGCATGCTGACCTTCGGCGAAGAGGGCGCCACCAATCCAGGCCAGAACCTGTACGTCGTCAACAACACCTTCCTCAACGACGACAGCTCGCGCGGCACCTTCGTCTTCATCGGCAGCGGCGTCACGACCCCGGCCCTCATCCAGAACAACATCGTCGCGGGCGTGGGCACCCTGAGCACGCAAGCGGCCGCACTCGACCGCAACAACTACCGCTCGCTGGCGCCGGCCTTTGTGGACCGCGCCAACTACGACCTGCGTCCCGCCGCCGGCTCGCCGATGCTCGACGCCGGCGCCAATCCTGGCGTGTCCGTCACCGGCCTGTCGCTGGCGCCGGTCGCCCAGTACAAGCACCGCGCGGCCAGCGACGTTCGCGCGGTGAGCGGCGCGCTCGATATCGGCGCCTACGAGGCGGCGACGGTCGTGACGCAGCCGGCGCCTGCACCCGCGCCGGCGCCTGCGCCAACCACGGACGTCACGGCGCCGACGGTGCAGATCACGAGTCCTGTCGGTGGCCGCATCAGCGGCACGGTGACGGTGATGGTGCAGTCGGCCGACAACAGCGGCGCTGCCGGCATCATCAACCAGCTGTATATCGACGGCGCGCTGGTGGCGAGCAACAACGGTGCGAGCCTGAGCTACAAGTGGAACACGCAGAAGATCGCCAAGGGCACGCATACGGTCAAGGCGGTGGCGAGGGATGCGGCGGGTAATGTGTCGAGCACGTCGGTGCAGGTCACGAAATAATCGCGTTGCAGGAGCTGGCGGGTGCTTACCTGCCAGCTCCTGCGGCGGTCATGCTGCCCAGTCTTCGTCGTTTCCAGGATTCTCGGTCTCGAGGGGTATCAGACGAGCGAACTCCCCTCGCTAAACGCCCCTTCGGCCAGGCCGCGTACGCAAGCATGCCTGGCTGCGAGCCTCGACCGTTCAATTCGGTTTTGATCGATTTGCAGACGTCGCGCTGCAATCAATCACGCTGGGCCGCCTCAAGCCGAATGCAGAGCAAGCCTACTTAACTCTCGGGGTCGAAGTAGAACTCGCTAAGCTCCTGTGCACAACGGCAGGCGGCAGCCAATTTCGCGGCCCAATGAAGAGCATCCTCCCTGGATGGCAGCTCGAGCACACAGAAACCGCCATCCAGCTCTCTCGTTTATCGGTAAGTCTTGTTCGCGCAGTGTCCGTCAGCCGACACCATCAGCGGATCGACTTCGCTATTGATGCCGCCGGCGAAAACATACGCCCCAGCGGCCTTTGCTTTCCTGATCACGGCACGCGACGCCTCGCTGACCGCTGCCATATCCTCGTCGGCGACCACCATTGCACTGCAGGGAAGGAGATGAGATATTTGGTCATTGCCCAGCCTTGATGAGCTTAATCAGAAATCGTATTCGGCCTGCGTATCTCAGGAGTGCGCCGCCTTGGTACCAGCGCTTTCTTGCGCTGCTTGGGTTAGGCCGACCTGCTTAAGTTTGCTCGGGTATCCACTCAAGCAGGTCAGTCACGCCGATATCGATGCCCGATTGCGACAGCAGCGTGCTTGCCTGGCCCCGGTGATGCGTCTGGTGGTTGAACAGGTGGAGCAGCAGGCTTCCAACATTCTTTCGGAATTCGCCGCGCGAATTCGTGTACGACAACGCCTGTGCCAGGTCGTCGTCGGTGACTTCTGCCGCCAGTGCCGTGATGATCGCATCGAGCCGCACCCGCAGCGCCAGCAGCGCAGCCAGCTCCTCGCTGAAGGAATGCGCAAGACCAGCCGGAACCGGCATGTCCGCCATCGCGTCCAACGCGGCAAAACCTGATCGATGGCCCCTGAACCGGCGCAGCCAGATGGTGTCCCCGGCGACGATATGGTTCAGCGTGCCCATGACGGAACCGAAGAAGGCGCCGCGGTCGGCGTGCAGCGCGTCCTGCGGCAGCAGGGCGGCAGCGGCATACAGCTTGGCGTTCATCGACGCGTTATAGGCCGCTAGTAAAACGATATCGTCGCGCGTGGGCATTCGGTTTGTTCAGACTGTCGAAATGGGCATGCCGCCATCGTCCGGCCAGGCAGGACGATGGCGGCACAAGGATCGGGATTTCAGGCCGCGCCGCTCAGCGCGCCGACAGGAAGGCCGCCACTTCCGACTGGAAGCGCTGCGGCTGGTCCCACATGATGAAGTGGGCGCTGTCGGGAATGCGCTTGAGGGTCAGCTGCTTGATCGGCGCATAGGCGCCCTTGTAGACAGCGTCGAACTGTTCCGGCGCGAGCGGCACGGTCTTGGGCTGGACGTACAGCACCGTGACCGGCACGGTGATCTTCGACAGTTCGGGAATCAGGTTGGTGACGATCAGTTCACGGTAGGCGCGGCTGCTCACGTCCGGGTCGCTGGCCGTGGAATCCTTGATCGCGACCGGGCGCATCGCCTCGGTATTGACCATGCCGGCGATGGTGTCGTTGGTGTTCTTGGTCCGCTGCTCCGGCGTTGCCGCGCGAATGCCGGCGCCGATGCGGTCGGCGACCGCTTCCACCTGGCTCGCGCTCGCGCCCGGGCCGGCGAAGAAGGTGCCGAGGAAGGGGTACATGTCGACCACCATCAGGCGCGACAGGCGCTGTGGGTGGCGGCTTGCCAGCATCATGCCGATGGTGCCGCCCATCGAGTGGCCGATGACTGCCGGCTGCTTCAGGTTTGCCTCGCCGATGTAGCGCGCGATCTCGTCGGCCACTGGCGCGGCCACCGTGCCTTCCTTGTTGCCGGCGGCCGGTTGGCCGGCGAAGCCGGACACCTGGACCAGATGGTAGCGGTAGCCGGGGAGCTTCTCGACGGTCGAGGCCCACACGCGCGGCGACGAATTCAGGCCGGGGATCAAGACCACGTCCGGTCCGCTGCCTTCGGTCCGCACGGTAATCCGTTCGGAGGAGAAGGGCGCGGCCAGCGCGCTGGTGAGGGGGAATGCTGCCAGCACGGCTACTGCGCATGCGGCAAAGCTGCGACGCGACATCTTCGTTGAATTCATCCTGTCTCCTGTTCGATTTGTCATGGGCGCGGGCGGCGCACGGGGTCCGGATCACAAGCCGGTCTGCTACCAGTCACCGGCCAGTATATTGGCTATTGAAGTGGCAATTTTCGCATATTGTCACCGCCCGTCATTGCCTTTCCCATCAATGCATCCGCCAGCAAACTGCAGTTCGTCGCAGGCGGCGCCGGTCTGTCGCAAAGCTGCTGCACCTGGGCAGGCTTGGCGCGATGCTGGCGTTTTCATCATGGAGACGCCCGTGTTCAAACCTGTCCTGACCCTGTCCGCCCTCTGCTTTCCCTTGCTTGGCGCTGCCGCCGCGCCGGCGCCGGTCGTCGACACCATCGACGGGCGCCAGGTCGAATCCTTGATGATCCGCCATCCCACATCGAAGGACGTGGTCGTGTTCGAAGGCGGCTCGCGCAATACGATCGAGAAGTGGGGCACGGTGCCGGAACTGGTCGGGCGGGAGGCCACCGTGTTTGCCTACAACCGCCCCGGCTATGGCAACAGCGCGGTTGCCGCGACGGCGCGCGACGGCCGCACGATCGTCGAGGAGCTGCGCGCGGTGCTGCGCCACAAGGGCCTGGGTCCGCCCTATGTGCTGGTGGGCCATTCGCTGGGCGGCCTGTACATGCAGCTGTTCGCGCGCGCCTATCCGGAAGAAGTCAAAGGCCTGGTACTGGTCGATGCGCTGTATCCGCGCATGGTCAAGCCGGTCGCGGAGTTTCCGATGTGGTCGCGCCTGGCTGGGCAGCTGGGCTTTTCGCGCTCGGTGTGGCGCGAAATCGAGCAGATCGACGAGACCGGCGAGATGGTGCTGCGCATGGCGAGCATCGACGGCAAGCCGATCGTCCGCCTGGTCAACCAGCCCACTTCTGCGACGGCGATCCCGGTCGATTTCGGCGCCTTCCGGATGGACGAGGACACGCGCAAGCAGGTGCGCGCGCTGTACCCGAATGCGAAGACCATCGTGGCCGATTCCAGCCACCAGATGGCCTTGAGCTCTCCGGACGTCGTGAAGGCGGCGATCCTGCAGGTGATCGCGGCCGGCGGCGCGCAGGCCGTGGCCGGGCGCTGAAGGGCTGCGTCAGCCGGGAGCGGGAACGGCGGCCACCGGCGCCGCCACCGGCTGCGCCGGCCGCTGCGCCCCGGCACGCGGCACCGCGCGTCCGGCTTCGATGCCCTGGTTGAACAGGTTCACGATCGGCATGCCCAGGTAGGGCAGGGTCAGGCTCAGGGTCAGGAAGCCCACGCCCAGCGTGACCGGGAAGCCGATACCGAAGATGTTCAGCTGCGGCGCGGCGCGCGTGAGGATGCCCAAGGCGACGTTGGTGATGAGCAGGGCGGCGACGATCGGCAGCGACAGCTGCAGGCCGCTGGAGAAAATGCGGCCGCCCCAGCGCGCCAGTTCCAGCGGCGCGTTGCCCGAGAACGGGGTGCTGGAGATCGGCAGCGTCACGAAACTTTCGGCCAGCGCCGCCAGCAGCACCAGGTGGGCGTTCACGGCCAGGAAGGCCATGGTCGCCACCAGCGCCAGGAACTGGCCGACTGCCGACGAGCGCCCGCGCGAGTTGGGGTCGAAGAACATGGCAAAGCCCAGGCCCATGGTCATGCTGGCCACTTCGCCCGCGTACTCGATCGCGGCGAACACGATGCGCATCGCGAAGCCCATGGCAACGCCGATCAGCAGCTCTTTTACCAGGATCAGGATGCCGGCCCAGGAGCCCGGGTCGACGGCCGGGATGTCGCCCACGGTGGGGGCGATGACGCTGGCCAGCAGCACGCCCAGCGCGACCTTGATCGATACCGGCACGCCGGCATTGCCGAACAGGGGCGCGGAAGCGACCAGGCCGAGGATGCGCGTGAGCGGCCAGATCAGGCCCGCGATCCAGGCATTCATCTCGCCCGTGGTCAGGCTCAGCATCGCAGCCTTCTCAGCCGATCATGCCGGGGATGCCGGTGAAGACCTGGCGCATGTAGTCCAGCATCACCGACAGCATCCAGGGGCCGGCCACCACCAGGGCGACGAAGATGCCGACCAGTTTCGGGATGAAGGAGAGCGTGGCCTCGTTGATCTGGGTGGCGGCCTGGAAGATGCTGATGATCAGGCCGATGATCAGGGCCACCAGCAGCAGCGGGGCCGAGACCATCAGGGTCACTTCCATTGCGTTGCGGCCCATCGTCATGACGGTTTCGGGTGTCATGCGGGCCTCCTAGTAGAAGCTCTGGGACAGTGAACCCAGCAGCAGTTGCCAGCCATCGACCAGCACGAACAGCATCAGCTTGAAGGGCAGCGAGATCACGGCCGGCGACATCATCATCATACCCATCGCCATCAGCACCGAGGCCACCACCATGTCGATGATGAGGAACGGTATGAAGATGGCGAAGCCGATCTGGAAGGCGGTTTTCAGCTCGCTCGTGACGAAGGCCGGGATCAGCACGCGCAGCGGGATGTCCTCGGGCCCCTGCAGGGCGGGCGAGCGCGAGATCTTCACGAACAGGGCCAGGTCGGACTGGCGCGTCTGCTTGATCATGAATTCCTTGAGCGGCACCACGCCGCGGTCCAGCGCCTGGCTCATCTCCATCCGGTTTTCCTGCAGCGGCAGGTACGCCTCGGTGTAGATGCGGTCAAACGTCGGCCCCATCACGAAGAAGGTCAGGAACAGCGCCAGGCCCACCATCACCTGGTTCGGCGGCGCGGTCTGGGTGCCGAGCGCCTGGCGCAGCAGCGACAATACGATGATGATGCGGGTGAAGGCGGTCATCATCAGGAGCGCGGCCGGCAGGAAGGTCAGCGCCGTCATCAGGATCAGCGTCTGGACCGGCAGCGAGAAGGCGGTGCCGCCGCCGGGGGCGGGACGCGAGGTGAAGGCCGGGATGCCGGGCTGGGCGAGGGCGGCGAGCGGCAGCAATGCCAGTCCCGCCAGTCCCACCCACAGCAGGAGTCGTTTATTTCGCATTACGTTTGTCGATCGTGTTCTTGAGCCAGTCGCCGAAACTGGCGGCGGGCGTGGCGTGCTGCGCGAGCTGGGCGTCCTGTCCCTGCGCGCCCTCCTGGCGCGGCATGGTGGCCAGGGCATTCACGCGGCCGGGCGAGGCGCCGACGACGATCCACTGGTCGCCGACCTCGACCACCATGATCCGTTCGCGCCCGCCGATATTCAGGGCGCCCACCAGCTTGAGGTTGGCGCTGGCGCCCATGGCGCGCGGACCGAAGCGCTTGAGCATCCAGGCCAGGCCCAGCAGCAGCCCGAGCACCAGCACCAGGGCCAGGATGGTCTGCAGCAGGCTGCCGGCGCCGGGCGTGGCCGAGCCGGGCATGATCACTTGCGGCGGACGCTGGCCAGGCGCCGGTGTTGTGGCGGGGGCGGTGGTGGTGGCAGGTGTTTCGGCAGCGGGCGCCGGCGCGGTCTCGGTGACGACGGCATCCGGGCCCGGGCCTTGCACGGGCGTGGAGATCGGGCCGGAGGGGGCGGGGCGCGCCAGGGTGGCCGGGCGGCCGGCCGTGGTGGCGCCTTTGGGCAGGGGCTGGGTTTCTACCGAGGCGGGAGGCGTGACGGGAATCGGGGCAGTGGCTGCGGGCTCGGTGCGAGGCGCTGCCTGCGGCGTCGCAGGCGCGGCCACTTGCTGCTGGGCCGTCGGCGCCTGGTCGGCAACGACGGGTGCCGCGCACGCCGGCAAGGGCGACAACAGCAGCACTGCCGCAATCCGTAGGGTGGGCAGCTTGGCTGCCCACGCGTTCAACCGGCCTTGGCACGGACGAACATCTGTGATGACTTCACCGTCGCTTGAACGCGTGGGCGGAAGACCCGCCCACCCTACGGGATTACGATTGCCGACGTTGCGCGAGGTCATTTATTCAGTTTTCTGATCCGTTCCGACGGCGTAATGATATCAGTCAGGCGGATACCGAACTTGTCGTTCACGACGACGACCTCGCCCTGGGCGATCAGGCAGCCGTTGACCAGCACGTCCATCGGCTCGCCGGCCAGGCCGTCGAGCTCGACCACGGAGCCCTGGGCCAGCTGCAGCAGGTTCTTGATCGCGATCTTGGTGCGGCCCAGCTCCACGGTCAGCTGCACCGGGATGTCGAGGATGAAGTCGATGTCGTTCGGCGTTTCGTTGCGCGTGCCCTTGTTCGAGAAATCCTTGAACACGGCGGCGGTCGGGGCGGCCGCTGCGGCCTGCTGCTGGCGCTCGAGCGCCGCGGCTTCGGCCGCGGCCTGCTCGGCAATCGCCGCGCCCCAATCGTCGTCGAGACCGCCCTGGTCGTCCTGGGTATCAGACATCTTGCTCTCCTGTCGCCGGCAGCTGCCGGCCCTATTCATTACCTGTTGCTATTAATCGCGGCCAATATTGATGACTGCGCTATCTGAGTATTACTTGTTGAAGCTGTCGCTGTTGGCCAGCAGTCGCTCGATCTTCAGTGCGTACTGGCCGTTGAAGACGCCGTAGGTACAGTCCATGACCGGCACGCCGTCCACCGTGGCCTGCAGGGTCTCGGGCACCGTGATCGGAATGACGTCGCCGATCTTCATGTTGAGGATCTCGTCGAAATTGGCGCGGCCTTCGCCCAGCACCGCCACCAGTTCGACTTCGGCGACCTGGATCTGCTGGGTCATCAGGCGCACCCAGCGCTTGTCCACTTCCAGCGCCTCGCCCTGCAGGCTGGAGGTCAGCGCATCGCGGATCGGCTCGATCATCGAGTAGGGCATGCAGAAGTGGATCTGGCCCGACACTGAACCGAGCTCGACGGTAAACGTGCAGGACACCACGACCTCGTTCGGGGTCGCGATGTTGGCGAACTGCGTGTTCATCTCGGAGCGGATGTACTCGAACTCGACCGGATACACCGGTTCCCACGACTTGCCGTAGGCCTCGAACACGATGTCCAGGATGCGCAGGATGATGCGCTGCTCGGTCTGGGTAAAGTCGCGGCCTTCCACGCGCGTGTGGAAGCGGCCGTCGCCGCCGAACAGGTTGTCCACCAGCAGGAACACGAGGCCCGGGTCGAACACCATCAGGGCCGTGCCGCGCAGCGGCTTCATGTGGATCAGGTTCAGGTTGGTCGGCACCACCAGGTTGCGGATGAACTCGCTGTACTTCGAGACCCGCACCGAGCCGACCGACACCTCGGCGCTGCGGCGCAGGAAGTTGAACAGGCCCACCCGCAGATACCTGGCGAAACGCTCGTTGATGATCTCGAGCGTCGGCATGCGGCCGCGGACGATCCGCTCCTGCGTCGCCAGGTTATAGGTGCGTACCCCCGAGGTGTCTTCAGGCGCGGCAATGTCGTCCTGGTCGCCGTTGACCCCCTTGAGGAGGGCATCGACTTCTTCCTGGGAGAGGAAATTATCGGCCATGGTGCGTCTGGCTTACTGGATGATGAATGAGGTAAATAGTACGTCCGTTACTTCCTGCTCGTCGCCTTCTTTCTCGAAGGGCTCGCGGATGATGGCCTGGATCTCGGCGGCGAGCTGCTGCTTGCCCTCGACCGTGCTGATTTCCGACGCCTTCTTGCCCGACAGGAGCAGCAGCACGCGGTTACGCACGATCGCCATGTTGTCCTTGATCAGGGTGCCCTGTTCGGCGCCCTCGACCTGCAGGGTGAACTGCACCTGCAGGTACTGCTCGCCGTTTTCCGGCTGCAGGTTGACGGTGAACTGCTCGACCGGCACGTATTCGGGCTTGACGCCGGCTTCTTTCTTTTTCTTCTTCTTGCCGTCCTTGGCCGTCTCCGCGCTGGCCGCTTCCTCGCCGCCCGCGTTCATGAAATACCAGCCCGCGGCGCCGCCGCCGCCGAGCAGCAGCACGGCGGCCGCGACGATGATGATCAGCTTCTTCTTGGAGCCGGCCGGGACTACTACGGCTGCGTCTGCTTTCGGGTCGGCCTTCATTTTCGGATTCGCTTTCAAGATGCCTCGTTACTGCCTAGAGAATGGGTGCGTCATTATGGCATTATCGGTGGAAAGGGTAGACCGGCAAGCCCCGAAAAGAGGGGCGAACGGGTGGCAATCCCAACGATCTATGCTTACGCGAAAGTATCGACCATGCCGTTGTCGCCCAGGATCACCGTGCGCGTGGCCGGACGGCTGTCTTCGGCGGCCAGCACGCTGCCGCCGGCATCCAGGCCTGCGCGGCCGCCAGCATTACCGTTGCGGCGCTCGCCGTCCTGCGCCTGGCGCTGCTCCTGCGTGCCGGCATCGACCGTCGCATTACCCAGCGCGATGCCGCTCTCGCTCATCATCTCGCGCAGGCGGGGAAGGGCGTTTTCCAGGGCCTGGCGCACTTCCAGCTCGCTCGAGGAGAAGGCGATGCTGGCGCCCTCGTTACCCACGTTCAGCACCACCTGCACCGGGCCGAGGTCCGGCGGATTGAGCGTCAGTGTCGCAGCCTGCTCCTTGCCCACCATGTAGACGATGCGCTGGCTGACCTGGTTGTCCCAGGCCGGGGTGCCCACGCGCGCCGGGATGCGGTCGGTCGGCACGGCAGCCGGGGCCAGGGCCTCGAGCTTGGCGGCCTGGGCCTGCAGCTGGGCCGGTGCCGGGGCCTCGACCACGGGGGCCGCCTCAGCCACCGCTTCGCGCCCGCCCGCCAGGGCCTTCGGCTCGCCCTGCACGGCGGCTTGCGCGGTCTGCTGCAGCGTGCGCAGGTCGGCGGTTTCCTGGGTCGACGGCTGCACGCCGGTGGCCAGCGAGAAGCCGGTCTCGCCCTCGGTCGCGGTGGCCAGGGCCGGATCGGTCGTGGTCACAAGGCTGTCGGCCGTGTCGAGTTTCGCAAAGGCGGACTGGAGCGCGGCGAGCTGCACGTCGGCGCCGGTCGCGGCAGCGTTGGCGGCTTCGGCGACCACCGGTGCGGCAACGGCCACCGGCTGGGCCAGGCTGGCCATGAAGGCGAGCATGTCGGTGACCGGGCTGGCGGCCGCTTCGGCGGCGGCAAGGGCCGCGGCGCTGGCCGATTCGGCAGCTGCTGCGGCGTCTTCCGTGGCGCCGGCTTTGGCGGCAGTATCCGCCTGGGCAGTTGCCGGCGCCTCGCTTGCCGCCTCGTTCGCTTTCGCCGGTTCGCGCGCGGCCACTTTCGGGCCTGGCGCGGCGGGCTTGTCGGCCGCCTGCTGCCTGGCCGCGGCAGCGGGTTTGTTCGCCGAGGTTGGGCCGGGCGCGGGCATTGGTGCGCCGGTGATCTTGCCGGGCGCCTGCTGGCGCTGGGCGATTTCGCGTGACAGCGTGGCGCCGAACTGGCCGGCGCCCGGCGCCTGCACGCCCGCAGCGGCATTGCGCTGCGGCTGGGCCAGCGCGTTGGCGCCGGAAACCTGGAACGGGAGGGTGGTCGTCTGCATCGTCATGGCGTGTGGGCTTCGTCAGCCTGGTCAGCGTTGTTTGTAGCGGGCGCCACGGGCTGCGTGGTCGTCCATCAGTTTCTGGTCGCGCTTGTTCTCGATCGCCAGTGCTTCGGCGGCGGCGCGCTCGTTCAGGGTGCGGTAGGAAAGGCGCTTGCGCTCGCTTTCCTGCCAGGCTTTCTTTTCCATGTCCGCCTTGTACTGCGCATGCTTGATGACTTCGCGCTGGCCGATGATCGCGTTGTCCAGCTTGCCGATGAAGGCAACGAAATTCTGGTACGAGAACGGGGTGATGCCGGCCATTTGCGCCGCATCGAGCTTGCGCACGTATTCGTCGCGGTAGCCGTCCAGCATCACCAGCTTCTGCTCGCCTTCCTCGACCGCCTTCAGGGCTGCGCCCAGGCGCTTGGCAATCGCGTCGGAATCGCGCTGCGCAAGGTCGATCAGGGTGTCGAGGGCGGATGCATTGGCCATAATAGGTCACACTATAATGCCGCCAAGCATCCTTTCATCGCTAGAACAGAGAGGTTAATTGCCCCAAGCTCTCCAGCATGTTGGCGTTGTCGTGGATCTCCTGGCACAGGAAATGTTCGATCTGCTCGTTCTTGGCGATCGCCTGGTCCAGCACCGGGTCGCTGCCGGCGGCGTAGGCGCCAACGGCGATCAGGTCGCGCGAGCGCTGGAAACGCGAGTACAGCTGCTTGAGCTTGCGCGCCGCCAGCTGGTGCTCGTGGGTGGTGATGCCGTGCATGGCGCGCGAGATCGATTGCTCGATGTCGATCGCGGGATAGTGGCCGGCCTCGGCCAGGTGGCGGTTGAGCACGATGTGGCCGTCCAGGATACCGCGCGCGGCGTCGGCGATCGGGTCCTGCTGGTCGTCGCCCTCGGACAGCACGGTATAAAACGCCGTGATCGAGCCGCCACCCTCGAGTCCGTTGCCGGCGCGCTCCACCAGCACCGGCAGCTTGGCGAACACCGAGGGCGGATAGCCCTTGGTGGCCGGCGGCTCGCCGATCGCCAGCGCGATCTCGCGCTGGGCCATCGCGTAGCGGGTCAGCGAATCCATGATCAACAAGACACTCTTGCCCTGGTCTCGGAAGTGCTCGGCAATGGCGGTGGCGTAAGCTGCGCCCTGCAGGCGCAGCAGGGGAGGGGAGTCGGCCGGCGCGGCCACGACCGCCGAGCGGGCGCGCCCTTCCGGCCCCAGGATCTGCTCGATGAATTCCTTTACTTCGCGGCCCCGTTCGCCGATCAGGCCGACCACGATCACGTCGGCGGTCGTGTAGCGCGCGATCATCCCCAGCAAGACCGATTTACCGACGCCGGTACCGGCGAACAGGCCCAGGCGCTGGCCGCGGCCCACCGTCAGCATGGCGTTGATCGCGCGTACGCCCACGTCCAGGGTCTCGCTGATCGGTGCACGGTCGAGCGGATTGATCGGACGGGCGTTGAGCGGGCCCACTTCGTCTGTGGACAGCGGCCCCTTGCCGTCGAGCGGGCGGCCGGCGCCGTCGACCACGCGGCCCAGCAGCTGCATGCCCACCGGCAGGTGGCGCGTGCGGTCGCTCGGGCGGCGGCGCGGGTGCTGCACGCTGCCGGGCTTCGGCAGGGCGGATTCGACCGGGAACACGCGTGCGCCCGGCACCACGCCTTCGACGTCGCTCTGCGGCATCAGGAACAGGCGCTCGCCTTCGAAACCGACCACTTCCGCCTCGATCCGGGTGCCGTTGGGCATCGGGATGGTGCAGGCGCTGCCCACGGCCAGCTTCAGGCCGACGCATTCCATCACCAGGCCGGCCACGCGCGTGATGCGCCCGGACACCTGCATCGGTTCGGCGAAGCCGACCAGGGAATCGCAATCCTTCAAGAACGATTTCCAGCGGGCGGTGTGGCGGTCGGTGGGTTGATTCGTCATCGGAAGAGTTGTCGAAAATCGTAGGGTGGGCAGATTCTGCCCACGCGGTGGTCGCCGACATGAATGGAGTCGCGGTTGTGCCGGCGGTGGTTGAACGCCTGGGCAAGAAACTTGCCCACCCTACGGTGTTCGAATAATGTCAATTGCCGAGCCAATCCACATTGGACTGCAAGGAATGGGTCAGGCGGTTCCAGCGCGCCGCAGCCTGGGCATCGATCTGGTTGCTGGCCGTATCCACCCTGCAGCCGCCGCGCGCCATGCCGATGTCCTCGGCGATGCGCCAGCCGCCCTTGATCAGCTCCTGGCCCATGGCGTCGCGCACGATCTCGGCGTCCTGCGGGTTGAGCGTGAGCACGGCCGGCTGGGCCAGTACCGGCAGGTAGCCGATCGCTTCCTGCACCACCGGCAAGATCAGTTCGGGACGCACGTCGAAGGCCGTGCGCACCATGCCGCGCGCCAGGCGCAGCGCCAGTTCCAGCACGTCGTGGGCGATGGTCTCGTCGGCCTGCACGACGGCGTCGCTGAAGGTCGCGGCAATCGCGCGCAGGTGTTCCAGCTCGGCGCTGGCTTCCAACTGGCCGGCGGCCGCGCCGTCGGCATAGCCCTGGGCATGGCCCGCGGCCTGGCCTTCCTGCAGGCCCTCGGCATAGCCCTCGGCGCGCGCCTGCTCGCGGATGGCTTCGAGTTCTTCGGCAGTGGGCATCGGCACGTTGTGCACGATCTCGCCGGCGTCGGCGCCCGCCGCGGGAGCGCTGGGTGCGGCCGGCGGCGCCATCGCGGCGCGGCGCGCGAGCGTGCTCGGGCGCTCGTCGCCGAAGGAGGTCATTTCCCAGCGCTGGTAGGCGCTTTGCTGTTCCTTTGGAATCATCAGACGAAGGAATCCTCACCCTTACCGCCCAGCACGATCTGGCCTTCGTCCGCCAGGCGGCGCACGATTTGCAGGATCTGCTTCTGCTGGGATTCGACTTCCGACAGGCGCACGGGACCTTTCGACTCCAGGTCTTCGCGCATCATCTCGCCGGCACGCTGCGACATGTTCTTGAAGATCTTCTCGCGCAGGTCTTGCGAGGCGCCTTTCAGGGCGATGATCAGCATCTCGGACTGCACTTCGCGCAGCAGCAGCTGGATGCCGCGGTCGTCGATGTCGATGATGTTGTCGAACACGAACATCTCGTCCATGATCTTCTGCGCCATGTCGTTGTCGTAGTTCTTGATGTTGTCCATGACGGCCGATTCCTGCTCGCCGCTCATGAAGTTCAGGATCTCGGCCGCGGTGCGCACGCCGCCCAGCGAGGACTTCTTGATGTTCTCGTTACCCGACAACAGCTTGGTCAGCACGTCGTTCAGCTCGCGCAGGGCGGCCGGCTGCACGCCGTCGAGCGTGGCGATACGCAGCACCACGTCGTTGCGCAGGCGTTCGGTGAAGTTGGCCAGGATCTCGCAGGCCTGGTCGCGCTCGAGGTGGACCAGGATGGTGGCGATGATCTGCGGGTGCTCGTTGCGGATCAGTTCGGCCACCGACGGCGAGTCCATCCACTTCAGGCTCTCGATGCCCGAGGCGTCCTTGCCGCCCAAAATACGGTTGAGCAGCACGGCGGCCTTGTCGTCGCCCAGGGCTTTCGTGAGCACCTGGCGGATGTATTCGTCCGAATCCAGGCCCACGGTCGAATGCAGGTTGGTTTCTTCGACGAAGGCTTCCAGCACTTTCACCACTTCGCCATGCTGCACGGCCTTCATCTGCGCCATCGCGCCGCCGAGCTTGAGCACTTCGCGCGGGCCCAGGAATTTCATCACTTCGGCCGCTTCCGCTTCGCCCAGGGCCAGCATCAGGATCGCTGCCTGCTGGATGCCATCTTTATCCTTGTCACTCATTTGTACCCAACCATGCTTTGACGACGTTAGCCACGATGCGTGGATCCTTGCGAGCCAGTTCCTGCGCCATGACCAAATTGGCGCGGTAACCCTGGTTGCGGCGTTCCACTTCCTGCTCTTCCAGCTCTTCCTCGACCGCCTCGGCCAGGGCTTCGGCTTCATCCTGGTTTTCCGGCTCCGGCTCCGGCGGCAGGGCCACGGCCTCGTCGAACTTCTTGATCGCCGGGCGCATCAGCGGCAGCAGGATACGGTAATACAGGAAGCCGAGGATGGCGAACAGCAGCAGGTATTTGCCGATTTCCTTGGCCAGCGGCAGGTTGGCCGGGTCGCGCCACCAGTCGATTTGCGCGATGGTGTCGTCCGGGCGGTCGACGCCGTCGAACGGCGCGTTGGTCACGTTCAGCGTATCGCCGCGGGCCTGCGAGTAGCCCATCGCCTGCTTGACCAGCTCGTTGATCTGGGCCACTTCGGCGGCGGCCAGCGGACGCACGATGATCTTGCCGGTCTTCGGGTCCACGGTACGGCGGTGGTTCACCACCACGCCCACGGTCAGGCGCTTGATGCCGCCCATCGGGCGCTGCTCGTAGCGGATGGTCTTGTCGACTTCGTAATTGGTGGTGGCGTCCTTGCGGGTCGGGCCACCGGCGGCCGGCGCTGCGCCTGCCGGTGCCTGGCCGTCGATCGGCGCGGTGGCCACGCCCGGCGGCTGGTTCGACAGCGCGCCCGGGACACCCGAGGCGCCGGGGCCCGGCTGGCTCGACTCGGACGTTTGCTGGCTGCGGATGGCCTGCGGCTCCGGCGGCGAGTTCGGCTTGTACATCTCGGCGGCCGTATCGACCTGGGCGAAGTCGACTTCGGCGGTGGCTTCGGCGCGCACATTGCCCTTGCCGACCAGCGGCACGATGATCGATTCGACCTGCTTGATGATGTTCTGCTGTACCTGGTCGACATACTTGAGCTGGGTTGCATCCAGTCCCTTGGCGCCCGGCGCCTTGTTCGAAGTATCCGACAGCAAATTGCCGGTCTGGTCGACGACGGTGACGTTCCCGACGGTCAGTTCCGGCACGCTGGACGCCACCAGGTGAACGATGGCGCTGACCTGGCCCGGATCGAGGGCGCGGCCCGGCTGCAGGTTCAGCAGCACGGAGGCGGTCGGCTTTTGCTGGTCGCGCACGAAGACGGACGGTTTCGGCAGCGCCAGGTGCACGCGCGCGGCGCTGACCGAGCCGAGCGACTGGATCGAGCGCGCCAGTTCGCCTTCGAGCGAGCGCTGGTAATTGACCTGTTCGAGGAACTGGGACACGCCCAGCTTCTGGTTCTCCATCAGCTCGAAGCCGACGTTGCCGCCCTTGGGCAGGCCTTGCGACGCCAGTTTCAGGCGCAGGTCGTGGATCTGTTCGCTAGGTACGAGGATCGCGCTGCCGCCTTCGGAAAACTTGTACTTCACGCCCATCTGGTCGAGCGAGGCGGTGATGGCCCCGCCGTCGCGGTCGCTGTAGTTCGAGAACAGCACGCGGTACTCCGGGGCCTGGCTCCACATCCACAGCGCGATCATGATGGCAAGGACCAGGGCGATGCCGCCGCCCAGGGCGACGCGGCGCCCCATCGTGCTCTGGAAAAATCCCTGGCGTTGACCTGCGGCCGGGGTATCGATCAAGTCGTCTGCTACTGCTGCCATGGTGGGTTGGTGTCCGGGATGGAGGGATTAGACGCATTATGAAGCCGCAGGGCAACATTCAAACCCTGAAATAGGGGTGGAAACCCGTGCTTCTTCGAAGGAGGAACTTGTCTGGACACTGATATTCTGGAAGCCTGAATAAAGCGGTCACGCTAATTTGCAGGAGAACATGATGAGTATTGGCGGCATCGGCGGTATCGACCCCAGCCGGATCCAGGCGATGATGGAGCAACTGAAAGCTGCGGCAACCAAGCCGGCAGCGGGCCCGGTTGCACCCGTCGGCATGGGCGCGCCTGGCGCCAGCCCAGCCGTTGCCAAGCTCGACTTCGCCGACGCGCTCAAGACCACGCTGGAAGGCGTGAGCACTACCCAGAAACAGGCATCCGAGCTCGGCCAGCGGTTTGCGATGGGGGATGATACCGTGAGTTTGTCCGACACCATGATCGCCATGCAGAAATCGAGCATCGCTTTCCAGAGTACGGTGCAAGTACGCAACAAACTCGTGTCAGCCTATCATGACATCATGAACATGCAGGTGTAAGGCAGACAAGTTCTGCCGAGCAGGAACGCATCGAGACCGGCCCGCATGGCCGGTTTTTCGTTGGGGCTGCGCGTTTGGCAAACCATGGAATTCCGGCCCGGCTGGTAGACTTCAGCCGGACATCTCTGTGCTTATTTAATATCGGAAAGGAAATCCATGAACTACCTCGTCCAGGCCTTGCTCGGCGTGTCGCTTGCCGTCGTCCCACCCGCATTTGCCGCTCCTGCCGCCCCGGCCGCTCCTGCAGCGCCGGCGACCAAGGTCGCACCCGGCAGTCCGGTGCACGTGAAAGCTGTCCAGGACCTGCTCGGCGCCATGCAGGCTGAAAAAGTCGTACGCGGGGTCGCCGCCCGCAGCCGCTACCAGAGCGATGCACAGCGCAAGGCCGTGTTCGCCAAGCTCGACAAGACGCCGCCGGCCACCGTGTACCAGCGCATGGCTGCGCCGCTGGCGTCCGCCATCTCCTACGACACCGCGACCGAGATGACGCGTTTCTATAACACGCCCTACGGCAAGACGGTGATCCACCAGAAATACAACAGCGCCTCGCAGATCATGATGCCAGGAATAAAGCCGGTGGTGCCGCCAGAGGAAAAGAAGGAACGCAAGCGTGCGGCCTACGTCCAGGCGAGCAAGCAGCTGGCGGAGGCGGAGCCGGCGATCGAGCGCGAAGCGTTCAAGCTGGTTCAGCTGATCAACCAGGGCAAGTGATCGGGCTATTCAACGGCTTGATCGCTGGACTGATATATATTGGCCTGCTGTACGGGATAGCCTCATGCTTGGGACCTGCTCCAGGTTTCATGCAAGTCCAGTAATGCCGTATTTGTCCCGAACGAGTCCGATTTAATCGACTGCAAAGGTGTTGAAACGTCCGCATCCGGTCCGGCTTCGTTACCCTCGAACTCCGGCTTCAGGGGGGCTCGTCATTGCGGGGGCCTCACCGGATGCACAATACATGCAGTCGAGTATTTGCCTTTGACACTCTTTAGCGCCATCAAAACTACATGAATCTGCAACGGCGAAAACTAGCGAATTATCACTCTAGCAAATAAACTACAGTAACGTAAATTGCTGCTTGGAAATATAAATTGAGGTTGGTATGATGTGATTTTCCTCACAACTTGATTGCCATGAAAGAAATTCTTGCTAAAACCTTCGGCGGACTGACCAAACAGTATCTCGCTCGTCAACTGTTCTTTGGCGTAGCAATGGCAGCGTTATTCATTACGGTACTGCAGAATCGGCCGGGCGGTGTCGGCTTCGGCGCCATGCTGATGTTTCTGGTAAATGCTGCACTGTACCCATATTCCCGCTTTGTCTACGAAAGCATCGTTGATTTCATTGTTGGTGAAAACTTCTTCCTGCTTCCGGCGATTCCAATGCTGATTGCAAAATGCTTCACAATGGTGATGTGTTTTGCTCTTGCTCTATTTATCGCACCACTCGGCCTTGCCTATCTGTACCTTCGTCACAGCCGCGCGTAAGACTCACGTTGCAGTGCATAGATGGCTAGTAATTGATGCCTTGATGACTGGATGTCTGGCTGTCTGTGCCTGGCCTTCTCCTGTCTGATACACCGCAGGTGTCGTCCGAGCGGACGGCATCGAACACGCTCAGTTTGCCTGTGGGGCGGTGAAGGCCGTATCGCGATTGTTGATTCAATGCATATGGATTCTTGACGTCGAAGCGACTTTGATAATCAATGAGCATGCGCCTTGGCCTACGCGCGCGATTCGTCATGCAGCGCACCCGCCTCAGACCTTGCCCGTAATCTCGTCCCGGCGCAGCGCCGCCACCTGCGTTTCCGGCGCCAGCTTGGCGTTGGCAAGCTGGATGGTGGCCAGGCGCCCCAGCGTGGCGATGGCCTTGTCGAACTCCGGCGTCCATGGGTGCCCGTAGTTCAGCCTGATGCAGTGCTTGAACGCGGCGCGCGCCGAGAACATCGGTCCCGGCGCAATGCTGATGCCGACGGCACAGGCGTCGCGCTGCAGCAGCAGGGCATCGATCCCGGGCGGCAGTTCGACCCACATGAAATACCCGCCCTCCGGGCGCGTGGCCCGGGTGCCGAACGGAAAATGGCGCAAGACCGCCGTTGCCAGCGAAATCTGCTGCTGCGACAGGGCATGGCGCAACTGCCGCAGGTGGCGGTCGTAGCCGCCCTTGGCCAGGTAGTCCGAAATCCCTTCCTGGACCGGCGCGGCGACCGCGAGCGTGCGCATCAGTTTCAGGCGCGACACCCCCTGCCTGAACTTGCCGGGAATCGCCCAGCCCAAACGGTAGCCCGGCGCCAGCGACTTGGAAAACGAGGAGCAGTGCAGCACCAGCCCGGACTGGTCGAAGGCCTTGGCCGGCAGGGGCCGCTTTTTCCCGAAGTACAGCTCGGCGTAGACGTCGTCCTCGATCAGCGGCACGCCGTGCGCGGCGAGCAGGCTGACCAGGGCGCGCTTTTTCTCATCGGGCATCAAGCTGCCCAGCGGATTCTGAAAATTCGTCATCAGCCAGCAGGCCGCCGGCCGGTGCATTTCCAGCACCTGCGCCAGCAGTCCGAGGTCGATGCCGTCGCGCGGGCTCGACGGCACCTCGATCGCCTTCAGGCCCAGGTTTTCCAGCGCCTGCAGCGCGCCATAGAAGGTGGGCGACTCGACGATCACGGAGTCGCAGGGCTTGGTGACGGTCTGCAGGCAGAGATTGAGCGCCTCGAGCGCGCCATTGGTGATGACGATGTCGTCGGGCTGGACATGCACGCCGTCGGCCAGGTAGCGCAGGGCGATCTGGCGCCGCAGGGTCGCATTGCCCGGCGTGATGTCGTCCACCGTGCTCCAGGGATCCATGGCGTTGGCGCCATAGGCCAGCGAGCGGGCCAGGCGGGGCAGGGGAAACAGCAGCGGGCTGGGAAATGCCGAGCCCAGCGGCACGACCTCGCGCGTCGTGACCGAGGCCAGCACCGAAAACACGAGCTCGCTCACCTCGACCGGCAAGGAGCTCGCATCGTAGTTGCCTGCCGTGCCCGGCTCGGGCGGCAGGCTGGTGCCGCCCGCCGTCACGTAGTAGCCGGAACGCTCGCGCGCCCGGATCAGGCCGCGGGCTTCGAGCAGGTAGTAGGCCTCGAACACGGTCGATGCCGACACGCCGCGGCTGGCGCTGACCTGGCGCACCGAGGGCAGCCGGTCGCCCAGCTTCATGAGCCCGGTCCTGATCGAGGATGCCAGTTCCTCCGCCAGCTGCTCGTAGCGTTTCATGCGATTCCCTGTCTCCCAGATACAGGAATTACAGCACTTGTTTCTATGCATGGCAAGTTAAGTGAACTGAGCAATCAGGCTGCCGAAACAAACGGGTGCGCGAGCGGCGCTTCAGCCATGGCGGGACAGGCTCGACGCGAACTCCTGTAGCGGCACTGGACGTCCGTGCAGGTAGCCTTGCTGCCTGGTGCATCCGTGGGTGGACAGGAAGCTGCGCTGGTCTTCCGTCTCGACGCCTTCGGCCACCACCTTCAGGCCCAGGGTCTCGCCCAATACGATGATGGCGCGCACGATCGCCGCGTTCTTGGGGTCGGTCAGGTCCTGGATGAAGGTCTGGTCGATCTTCATCTCGGCAAAGGGCAGGTTCTTGAGATAGGTGAGGGAGGAGTAGCACACGCCGAAGTCGTCCAGCGCGCAACCGATGCCCATGCGTTTGAGCGCCTCCATCTTGGCGATGGTGTCGCCGACGTCGTCGATCAGCAAGCTCTCGGTCAGCTCGATGGTCAGGCGGGCCGGGTCGGCGCCGGTGCGCCGCAGCAGATCGGCCACGCCGGCCAGGAAATCGGCCCGGCGGAACTGCCGTGCACTGACGTTCACCGACAGGCTCAGGCCCGCCGTGGCCGGGTGGGCCTGCCAGGCGGCGAGCTGGACGCAGGCGCATTCCAGAACCCAGCTGCCCAGGGCGACGATCATGTCGCCTTGCTCGGCCTGCTCGATGAAGGCCCCGGGCATCAGCAGTCCCTTCAGCGGATGCTTCCAGCGCACCAGCAATTCCGCGCCCACGACCTGGCCGCCCTCGTGCTGCGGCTGGAAGTGCAGCACGAATTCGCCGTGCTGCATGCCCCTGGCCATGTCCGCTTCCAGCGCCAGCTGCGCGCAGTAGGGCGACTGCATGGTGGGTGCGAACATCCTGACCGTGTTGCGCCCTTGCGCCTTGGCGCTGCACATGGCCAGGTTGGCCTGCTCCATCAGCGCTTCACCCGCCGCCGTACCCGGGCAGGCCAGCGCCACCCCGATGCTGGCGGTGCTGCGCAGCGCCTGCCCATCGAGGCAATACGGCGCGTTCAGCGCGGCCAGCATCCGGGCGCCGGCAGCCAGCGCCTCGGCCGACGGGGTCGCGCCGCCAGCGCCCACGCCGTCGATGTATACCCCGTATTCGTCGCCCTTGAGCCGCGCCACCGTGGCGCCCGCGCCGGCCACGGATAGCAGGCGTTCGCCGGCCTGGTGCAGCAGCCGGTCGCCGGACGCGTGGCCCAGGCGGTCGTTGAGCGCCTTGAAGTCGTCCAGGTCGATGTGGAATAGCGCGCCGGGCCTTCCCGCGTCCAGTGCGCCCTGCGCCACCCGCTCGAGCAGCATGCGGCGATTGGGAAAACCGGTCGCTTCGTCGTAGTAGGCCAGGCGGGCGATTTCCCGTTCCGCCGCCTTGCGCGCCGAGAGATCGGTTTCGCGGCCGACGTAGTTGGCGATGTTGCCGTGCTCGTCAACGACCGCGGACAGTTCCAGCAGCACCGGATACACCTCGCCATTCTTGCGCCGCAGGGTCAGCTCGCCGGACCAGGCGCCGCTGCGCGCCAGTTCCATCCACGGGCAGGCCGGCCCGGCGGCGTCGATGCGTCCGGCCAGCGGGTCCAGGCCGGCCAGCTCGCTTTCCTGGTAGCCGGTGGCGGCGACGAAGGCCCGGTTGACGCGCACGAGCTGCCGCCCGGTGTCGGCGATGAACATGCTTTCCAGGCCCTGGAAGGCGATCGCGGCAATGCTGAGCTCCCTGTGCATGCGCTGTTCCTCGGTGACGTCGCGGCTGGAGCAGTAGACATAGGCGCGGCCCTCGACCACAGTGCTGGTGGCGTAGATCCGCACGGCGATCCGGCGCCCGTCGAACCGGCGGTAGCGCGCATCGATGGTCGCGGCCGTGCCGGGCGCGGCGACCAGGCCGGCGAAGCATTGGCGCAGCGCGGTGGTATCCCACTCCAGGTTCCATTCGGAGGCATGCATGCCCAGCATGTGGCGCGCGGCGCCGCCGAGCATCTGGGCGAATGCATCGTTGGCTTCCACCAGGAATCCGGCCTCATCCAGGATATGGATGCCCTCGGTGGTCATTTCCATCAGCAGCTGGCTGTGCCTGGCCCATAGCTCGGCCCGTGCGGCGCTGCGGCGCTGGGCCGTGACGTCGACCAGGAAGCCGTTCCAGACCACATTGCCCTGGTCGGTCAGGCCGGGCAGGGCGTTGCCCGAGATGACATGTTCGGTGCCGTCCGCGAAACGCAGGCGGTATTCGTGCTGCCACGGACGCATGCTGCGCGCCGACGCCAGCAGCGAAGCGACGAAGCCATCCAGGTCGTCGGGGTGGACCGCATCGAATACGGGCTGGGCATCGTGGCGCAGCAAATGCCGCTCGACCCGGTACAGGGCGCAGAATGCATCGCTGGCGGCCGCGGCGCAGTAGGTGCCGTCGCGCAGCAGGCGAAACACGAACACGATGCCTGCCAGTTCCTTGCCCGGCAGGGGCAGGCTGGCGCCGGCCGCGCCGGGATCGCGGCGAAACGGGATGACGCGGTGGAAGGACAGGTTCATGACACGCTCCTGGAACAAGGCCCCGGCGGGGCTGTCGATCGGCGTGGCGCTGCACGTCTTGCTCGAGGAAAGTGCGCAGCGGCCAGTCGATGAGGCAGTATGGCCTGCGCATGGAAAACAAACAGAGGCAGTCCGGACCCGTTTTAGCGCATCAGATGGCGCCGTCCCGCGTGTCGGTGGCGGCGGCGCATGGGCGTTTCCCCGCGGCTCGTGCAGGACAGCAGCTTGCTACGCCGCTTTTCGGGGCAACTGCACCGCTTGCACTCCCGCCTCCCGTTCAGGCGCGTTCCTGTCCCGGCGCCCGGGTTTTCCGGTAGGCGCCGGGGCCGACGCCGAAATGGCGCTTGAAGACCCGGTTGAAGGCGGCCTCGGATTGATAGCCGACCTGCTCGCCGATCGCCCCGGCCGGCAGGCGCCCGTTCTGCAGCAGCGCCGCGGCCTTGGCCATGCGTGTTTCGCTCAGGAGCTGCGCCGGCGTGGTGCCGGCCACCTGCTGGAACAGCCGGGCGAAGGTGGCGCGCGACATGTTGCAGGCGGCCGCCAGTTCGCTCACTTCCCAGGGACGCTCGGGCGCCTCGAGCATGGCGTGCAGGGCGCCGCGCAGGCGCGGATCGGCCAGCAGCGCGAACAGGCCGTCGAGCGCCGCGCCCTGTTCGACCCAGGCCCGCATGAGCAGGGCGAACAGCGCCGAGGCCAGCTGCGAGACCACGGCCCGCCCGCCCGGGCGTACCTGTTCGGTTTCCGCGCGCAGCATGGCGATCAGCTGCTGCAGCACGGCCAGTCCCTCGCCCTGCGCGGATTTCACATGCACCAGTTCCGGCAACGAGGCCAGCAGCACCCTGGCGCTGTCCGGGTCGAACTCGAACTGGCCGCACAGGATGCGGGTTTGCGGTCCGGGGCTGTCGTTGTAGTGAAACGGCAGCGGGCCGCGGTCGTGCGATTCGCGCGGGGCATAGTGGATCTCGTGCGGCCCCGGGGTGTGCAGGCGATGCGGGGTCCCCCTTGGAAACAGGATGATGTCGCCGGCGCCGAGCGCGATCTCCTTGCGGTTGCCGACCTCGAGCAGGCACTCGCCGCTGGCGATCAGGTGGTAGGGCGCGATGCCCGGGCCGCTGCCGTGGTGGTCGAGCACCCAGGGCGCGCCGAACTGGCAGCGCACGTCGAGCGCGGTACGGACGGGATACAAGGCAAGCAGCTGGCTGAGGGCGCCCATGGCGGCAATCCGGTGAGAGCAATGAGCAAATTATAGAGCGTTGCGAGCATTCAACAAGCGACCCCGGAAGCCTAGACTGGTTTGCGTCGACACAGATTCATGCCGGCGCCACTCACACCAACCACGAAGGAATGATCATGACCCGTCTTCACACCATCGCTCCCGCCGACGCCGTCGGTCCTGCCGCCACCCTGTTCGGCGCCATCAAGCAGGCCATCGGCATGGTGCCCAACGCCTACGCCACCGCCGGCTCGAACAGCCCGGTCGCCCTGAAAGCCTCGCTCGGCCTGGACGCCGCGCTGCGCGAGACCAGCCTGTCGACCAAGCAGGTGGAGATCATCAAGCTCGCCGTGAGCGAAACGGTGGGTTGCGACTACTGCGTGGCGGCGCACACCCTGATGGGCAAGAAAGCGGGCCTGAGCCGCGACAGCATGCTGGCGATCCGACGCGGCGCCGGCAGCGACGATGCCGCCACCGATGCGCTGGCCAATTTCGCCCGCCTGCTGGTCACCACCACCGGCACTGTGCCGCTGGAAGAAGTCGACGCGATCAAGGCCGCCGGCTACAGCGACGCGCAGATCGTGGACACCATGCTCGCCATTGCCAGCATCACCTTCACCAACCTGCTCAACCGGGTCAACGACACGACCCTCGATTTCCCGGCCGCCGATTGAGCGCGCGAGGTGGCGTGCGGCCCGGCCGCACGCCCCGGTCCACCATACAGGAGCACAGCATGCAAGAAGTCACGATGTACAGCACCCATACCTGCCCTTACTGCGTCCAGGCCAAGCGCCTGCTTGCCGAAAAAGGCGTGGTCGCGAAAGAAATCCATGTCGACGACGAGCCGGGCAAGCTCAGGGAAATGATCCACATCACCGGGCGCCGCACGGTGCCGCAGATCTTCATCGGCGCCACCCACGTCGGCGGCTACGACGACCTCAGCGCCCTGGCGCGCGCGGGCAAGCTCGATCCGCTGCTGGCGGCGTGAGCCGACCGGTTCAGGACGGTAGCGCGACCCGTTCCTGGCGGCGGCGCCCGGCGCCGAGCTCGAAGCGGCCGACCATGCGCTCGAGCGTTTCCGCCTGTTCCCGCAGGGCCGCCGAGGCGGCGACGTTTTCCTCGACCAGCGCCGCATTGTGCTGGGTCACCTGATCCATCTGCAAGATGGCTTCGTTGACCTGTTCGATGCCCGCCGCCTGCTCCTGGCTGGCGTTGCTGATCTCGGCGACGATGCCGCTGACTTCCCCGATGCGGTCGAAGATGGCCTGCACGCTGGCGCCGGCTTCGCGTGCGAGTCCGGCGCCGGACTGGGCCAGCTCGACCGAGCTGGCGATCTGGCTGCCGACATCCTTGGCGGCGTTGGCGCAGCGCTGGGCCAGCGTGCGCACCTCGGCGGCGACCACCGCGAAGCCGCGGCCCTGCTCGCCGGCGCGCGCCGCTTCCACCGCCGCGTTCAGGGCCAGGATGTTGGTCTGGAAGGCGATGCCTTCGATCAGCCCGGTGATGTCCTCGATCCGGCGCGACGCGCCCAGCACTTCCTGCATGACCGCGGCCACCTTGCCGACCTGCGCGCTGCCATGGTCGGACATTTCCCTGGCCAGGTGCGCCAGCTCGGCCGCCTTGCGCGCGCTGGCAGCGTTCTGCTGCACGGTGGCGGTCAGTTCCTCCATCGACGAAGCGGTTTCCTCCAGCGCGCCGGCCTGGGTTTCGGTGCGCTCCGACAGCGATGCGGTGCCTTGCGCGATTTCACGGGTGGCAGCGCCGATCGCCTGGCTGCCGGCCAGCACGCCGGCGACGGTGTCGACCAGGCTGGCCTGCATCCGGTCCAGGCCGGCCATCATGCGGCCCATCTCGTCCTGCCGGCAGGCGGCGATCTTCCCGGTGAGCTTGCCGTCGCCGATGGCGCGCATGTGGGCCAGCGCCGTGTCAAGTGGACCAAGGATTGCGCCAGACAGTTGCCGTGCCGAGACAACGACCGTCACCAGGCCAAGCAGCAGGCCGCCGCCGGTCCACCACAGGAAGTCGCGGTAATCACCAGAGCTCTGCCGGTACAGGACCGCCGCACGGCTGGTCTGGAACTGTGCCAGCGCATCGATCTTTTCGCTCAGCGTACTGTACATCGGCGCCATGCGGTGCAATACCAGCGAGCGCGCTTCGTCGTTGCGGCCGGCCCGCAGGGCGCTCACCAGGGGTTGGTGCGCTTGCTGGACATAGATGGCGCGCTGGGCCTGGACAGCCTCGGTGAGCTTGAGCTCTTCGGCATCGGCCGGCAGCTCGGTGTACCTGCGCCAGGCGGCGTCGGACTTGTCGACGAAGCCGATCGCACGCTCCAGCGTGCGCCGGTTTTCGCCCGATTCCGGATCGAGCACCACGCGGTCGATAGCGGTCCGCGCGCGCAGCAGGTAGGCGACCGACTCGCCCAGCGCCGAGGCCGAGACCAGCCGGTTGGTATACATTTCCTCGAGATTGGCGTTGGCGTGCGACAGGCCGACGATGGCCAGGGCCGCGCTCAGCACCAGCAGCGCGGCCATGATCGACATCGACAGGATCAGGCGGGCACGGATCGACAGGGTTTTCATGGGATTCCAGTATGAGAATAATGAGAATAGGTGGGAAAGGCGCGGGCGAACGATCGCCTGCCCGGGCACGCAGGGCCGCGACATGCGTCCGGCCGGCGCCCCGGCTCAGGACAGGTTGATGCGTAGCGGCGGGGTGGCCGATGGGCGGGCGATGTAGAAGCCCTGGGCGTAGGCGATGCCGAGGCGGCGCAGGGTGTCGAGCTCCTGGAAGGTTTCGACGCCCTCGGCGATCACCCGCGCCTGCGAGCACGACGCCAGCTGCTGCACCGCCTCCAGGAAGCAGCGCTTGAGCACATCGCCGTCGCTGCCCTGCACGAACGCGTTGTCGAGCTTGACGCAGGCCGGCTGCAGCTCCAGCCACAGGCGCAGCGAGGCATAGCCGGCCCCGAGGTCGTCGATGGCCATCTCGTAGCCCATGGCCGACAGGCGGCGGGTCACCTCGTGCAGGCGCGCGTAGTCGTGCACCGCCTGTTCCTCGGTGATTTCGATCACGACGCGGGTCGGGTCGACGTCCAGCGACACCAGAACCTGTTCCAGCTCCGGGCCGGCGGCGTCGGGCGCGAGCAGCAGGCTGGCGCTGACGTTGACGAACAGCTTGCCGGGCAGGTCGAGCCGTCCGAACGCCGTCCAGATCGTGCGCAGGCAGGCGTATTCGAGTTCGCGCTGCCGGTGCTCCTTGCGGGCGGCGGCGAACAGGGCGGCGGGAGATTCCAGATCCGAACCGGCGGGGCCGCGGATCAGGGCTTCGTAGCCGACGATACTCAGGTCGAAGGTGGCGACGATCGGCTGGAAGACGGCGCGCAGCCGGTGGTCGAGAAGGAGGGTGCCGAGGGACGTGGTCATGTTCTTATTCCAGTGGGAGTGGCGGCAAGGCCGGGAAGGAGGCGTCTCCCTCCGGCATGGCTGAGTAGTAGGCATAGCTGCTGCCGCCGCGCTGCTTGGCGCGGTACATGGCCATGTCGGCGTGACGGATCAGGGTCTGCGCGTCGCGTCCGTCGTCCGGAAAGATGCTCACGCCGATGCTGCACGATGCACCTGCCGGGGGCCGGGCCAGCAGCGTGCGCTGGAGCGTGGCGTCGATGTCGGCGCGCCGCGCGACGTCGTTCAGGACGACCACGAATTCGTCGCCTCCCAGGCGCGCCACCAGGTCGCCGCTGCGCACCACCTGCTGCAGGTGCTGCGCGAAGCCGACCAGGGCGCGATCGCCTTCTTCGTGGCCGTGGGTGTCGTTGATGGACTTGAGCTTGTCCATGTCGAGGAACACCACGCCGATACGGCGCCCGGCCGTGGCGGCCGCCTCCAGCGCCTGGCCGAGGTAGTCGTGCAGGCCGGCGCGGTTGGGTAGGCCGGTCAGCACGTCGTGCAGGGCCAGGTGGCGCATGCGCTCGTCGGCGCGCTTGCGCTCGTCGATGTCCTCGATCATGCAGATGAAGTGGGACGGCGCGCCCTGCTCGTCGTAGGCGATCGAACTGGTGACGCTGACCCAGGCGTGGCTGCCGTCCTTGCGCCGCAGGCGCTTCTCGCGCGTCGAATACACCAGTTCGCCCGCGAGCATGCGCTGGTAGACCAGCACGTCGTAGGCGTGGTCCTGCGGGTGGGTGAACTCCCTGGCCGGGATGGCCAGCAGCTCGTGTTCCGGGTAGCCGACGATCGACGCGAGCTTGTGGTTGACCTTGATCCAGCGCCCATCGACCGAGACGTGCGCCAGGCCGGTCGCGGCCTGGCTGAAGGTGATGGCGCAGCGTGAGCTGGCCGCGCGCAGCTGGGCCTGCGCCTGCACGCGCTGGCTGACGTCGCGCATCACGACCGACAGCAAATCGCGCCTGGCCAGGCGCATGCGCTCGACGCGTACTTCCACGTTGAGCGCACCGCCGTCCGCACGCCGGCAATCGTATTCGCTCGGATTGATCTGCGCCGCCAGCTGCGCTGGCGTCGGCGTGCTGCCATCTTCCGCGCGCAAGCGGGCGCACAGCTGGTCGAACTGCAGCGACGGCAGTTCGCCGCTGTCCAGGCCCAGCATGATCAGCGCCGCCGCATTGGCCTGGCGCACCCGGAAGTTCGCCATGTCGACCAGCAGCACCGCCTCCGAGATGCCGTCGAGTACGCGGCAGGCCGCCAGCAAGTCGTCTTCCCGCTGCACCTGGCGGGTAGCGTCGCTGAGCAGCACCAGGACGGGCAGGGGAGCGGGCCCGGCGGGCACCACCTTCATCAGGACATGGCGCAGCTTGCCGTCCAGTCCCTGGCGCACCAGCATGGTGCGGTGCGGACCCGGCGCCGCGGTGCCGAAGGCGATGGCGTCGACGAAGGCGCGGTCGCCGCAGCTGCGCCCGAGCAGCAGGCCCGGCTGCAGCGACGCGGCCAGGCCCATCATGCGCTCGACGCCCTCGCCCACGGCGAGCAGGACGCCATCGCGGTCGAGGGTGAGGCTGGCCTCCAGCGGGCCGCAGCCGGCATGGCCGGCTGCGGGAACATCCGCGGTCCGGCCGGAGGGATCGGGCAGGGGCGGCGACAGGGGAAGGGACAGGTCGGACATGGCGGGAGCGACTGGCGGGTTGGAGTGCCTGCATTATTCGCTGCTTGTCGGCAATAAAACAGGGCCAGTTGGCGGACAAATCTGCATACCAGATGGGATGGCGTGTTCCTTTCCATGCAGGCAGCGCATAGGTGATATGCGCGCCGCCGCCCTTATCGGCGCGGCGCCGGAACGGCATACTCGAGGCTGTTTGCCCATGGCCGAAGGCGCCAGCAGGGCCTCACCGTTTTTTTATTGATCGGGAATGATGCACATGACGATGACGATGACGATGTCGGAACTATCCTTACCGGTGCTGGTACGCGGCTTGACCGTGCTGGGCGCGCTGCTGGACAAGGGCGAGGCGCACGCCGCCGCGGCCGGCATGGCGCCGGAAGCCTTGCTGGCCGCGCGCCTGGCGCCGGACATGCTGCCGCTGTCGGCGCAGGTGCAGTCGGCCTGCGACACCGCCAAGCTGGCCATCCAGCGCCTGGGCGGCGTGAACGGCCCGGTGTTCGCCAACGACGAGACCGGCTTCGCGCAACTGCGGCAGCGCCTGGCGGCGACGATCGCCTTCATCGAGAGCGTGGACGCCGCCGCGATCGACGCCAGCTTCGGACGCGAAATCAGGCTCAACTGGACCGCCAGCGGCCCGGTGTTCACCGCGCAAGGCTACCTGCTCGGCTTCACCTTGCCGAATTTCTTCTTCCACGTGACGACGGCCTACGACATCCTGCGCCACCAGGGCGCAAGCATCGGCAAGAGCGACTACCTGGGCGCCTACCCCCAGCAGGAATAAGGCCTGGGCCACCCAGGCCCATGGACGGGCAGGGCCTACACGCTCCATTGCGCGGCGTCGCGCATGATCATTTCCATCAGCGCGCGCGCCGCGGCGCTCTGGTAGGCATCCTTGCGCCGCAACAGGCGCACCGTGCGCGGCGCCGGCGCGGGCGCCAGCGCGACGTTGCACAGGCCCGGCGTACGGGCCGCGATGGCCTCCGGCAGGATGGTCACCAGACGGCTGTGCCGGACGATGCCGACCAGCGCGCCGATTGTGTTGGCCTCGACCGCCACGGCCGGCGCCAGGTGCTGCTCCTGCAGGTAGCGGTCGACGTGCACCCGTGTGACGAAATCGGCGCTGAGCAAACCCAGTTCGATCTCCGCCAGCGCGGCGGCCTCGACCTGCCCCCGTCCGGCCCACGGGTGGTGGTCGGCGACGACGGCGCTGAGTTGTTCCGAGAATACCGGCAGGCAGTTGGTCCTGCTCAACCGGATGATGCACGGCGAGGCCATGCCGCCGGCCATGCGCGCCAGCTTCGGCGTCCAGCTGGCCCCGCCGTCGGTGGGCCTGCTTGCCCTGTTTGCCGCCTGGGAGGCAGTGCCGGACCACCTGGCCCTGATCCTGTTCGGCTACGCGCTGGCGCAGCTGCTGCTCGCGCTCCGGCTACTGCGCTGGCTGCTCGCCGGCGGCCTCGGCCCGGCGTTCTGGAGCTTTGCCTTCGGTATCACCGCCTTGTCGACCGGCGCCTGGAAGCTGGCCGCGGGTGGACTCGACATCGCGCAAACCCTCGCGCCCTGGCTGTTCCTGCTGGCCAATGGCGTGGTCGGCATCATGGGTGCATACTCGCTGTGGCTGATCGGCGCGGGCAGGTTGCTGCCCCGGCACGCACCCGTTGCGTGCGCCGCCGTCCTTCCCGGATAGGGCCGGCGCCGCAAGGAAAATGGCTGGATTGTTTGTCGCCATGTCGATGTTCGATGCCCCCGTTCGTCGTGACGATGAAGCAGCCCATCCACACCATCCTCGACCTGGAGTTACCGTGAACAAGCAAATCATCATCAACCTGCCCGTGCAGGACCTGGACAAGTCGGTCGCCTTTTTTTCCGCGCTGGGCTACCGGATCGACCGGCATGCATGCGGCGACCACGCGGCCATGATGATCGTCGCGCAGGACAGCATCCACGTGCTGCTCACGACCGAGCCTTTTTTCCAGTCGCTCATCGACAAGCCGTTCATGCCGGCCAGGCAGGCCAACGAACTGGTGTTGTGCCTGAGCTGCGAGAGCCGCGAGGAACTCGACAGCCTGATCGCCAGGGCATCCGCCGCCGGCGCGCGCATTCCCCATCCGCCCGAGGACCATGGCTTCATGGTCGACCAGGGTTTCGAGGACCTCGACGGGCACCTGTGGAACCTGGTGTACATGGCGCCGACAGCCTGAACCGCTTACCTCTGGAGACCGACGATATGACCAAGTTCCTGATCTCTTTTCCTGCAAGCGCCATGGATGTCTCGCCTGAAGACCTGCCTGCCGTGAGCGATGCTTCGCGCGCGGTGATCCGGGAGGCGAAAGCGGCCGGCGTCTACGTGTTTGGCGGCGGCATCAATGCCGATGTCGCGCCGGTAGTCGTCGCCGCGGACGGCAGCTGCACAAGCGGCGCTGACCGGCAGCTCAGGGAGCTCGATGGGGGCTTTTGCGTGCTGGAGCTTGCGTCCAGGGAAGATGCGATTCAATGGGCGGCGAAGCTCGCGGCGGCCTGCCGCTGTGCACAGGAGCTGCGCGCGTTCCACTACGACGCCGAGAGCTGACTGGCGGGCCTTGCGGGCTCGGGAAGGACGGCCGGCCCTGGGCGTCGTAACAAGCCCAGGGCCGGCGTCGCCATGTCCGGCGGGAGCATGGCGCATGGCCAGCCCCGTGTTACTTAATAGCGGTCGCGGTATCGCCTGCCGTCGTGGTGCCGCCGGTCGTGCCTGTGGCCGTCGCGCCGATAGTCCCCGTGACGGTTGCGGCTGTAATAATTCAGACCCAGGTTCAGTTCCACGGGCGAACCGTAATAGCCGGAGTAGCCGCTGTTCCCGTAGTACGGGTCGTAGCCGGCATAGCCTGGGGGAGGGCCATAGACGGCGCACCCACCAAGGCCGGCAGCGAGCAGCAGACCCGCCGCACAGCGTCGTAGCACGCGTACGCTTCGATCATTCATCTTCCACCTCCACAGTTGGCATTGGACCAAGTCTAGGCTTCTGCCCGGCGGTTTCAACCGACGTTACGTTTGCTAACGCCTGATACACCCTGCGATGTGGCGGTTCCAGGCATGTCGTCCACGCGGGATGCACGCCCGCTGGGGAAAAAACCGGCCATAGCCGGTTTCTGAACGCCGGTTCAGTGATGGCCCGGCTGCTCCTGCCCGAGCGCCCGTACCGGCGCCTCGACCTGCATGCTGAAGCGCCGGTCCCGGCTTTCGAAGGTCAGGACCAGGGTGATGCGCTCGCCCTGCCTGGCCGGCTGGGCCAGGTCCAGCAGCATGAGGTGGTAGCCGCCCGGCGCCAGCTGGACGGCCTTGCCGGGCTTCAGCTCGATGCCGCCGATCTCGCGCATGCGCATCACGTCGCCCACCATGCGCATTTCGTGGATCTCCGTACGGCCCGCGGCCGGCGAACTGGCCGATACCAGGCGCACCGGCGCACTGCTACTCAAACGCATGAAGGCCCCGGTGGCGCGCTGCTGCGCCACCGTGCCCCGCACCCAGGCATCGTCGATCCGCACCGGCTCGGCGGCGATCGCGGTGCAAGCGCAGGCTGCGCTGGCAAATACAGTAAGAAATTGTCGGTAGTTCATGCCCAGCTCCCTTTTCGTTCGGCGTCGTAACGCATCAGTTTGTGCAGGTCTTCCGCGCATTCGCGCGCGGATTGGTCGTGCCGGAATGCCAGCCGCACGTGTCCTTCAGGGTCGATGACATAGCTCAGCGCCGTGTGGTCGATGCTGTACGAGCTCCCGGTCGGCACCTTGCGGTAGAACACCCGGTATCCCTCGGCCACCTTCGCGATCTCCTCGCTGCGGCCGGACATGCCGACAAAGCCCGGGTCGAAGGCCTTGGCATAAGCGGCGACGATGGCAGGCGTGTCGCGCTCCGGATCCACGGAAATGAAAGCGACCTGGAGCGCATCCTTGCGTTCGCCGAGCAGGCGGCGTATCTCCACTGCCCGTGACAAGGCAGTCGGGCAGACGTCGGGGCACTGGGTGTAACCGAAGAACATCAGCAGGTAGCGCCCGCGGAAGTCCTGCAGCAAGTGGCGTTTGCCGGCGCTGTCGGTGAGGGTGAAGTCGGCCGGATAGGACGAATTGGTGAGGTTGATGCTACGAAAGACGGGGGAGGATTTGACGCAGCCGGCGAGTGCAAGCGAGCTCGAGGCCAGCGTCATGGCAAGGAAATGCCGTCGTTGGATGTGCATGACTGGTTCCTGTCTGGATGGACGTGGCGCCTCCTGCCGGGACGCGAACCGTGCACCGGCGGGAAAGCATCAAGGTGCCGCGGCCGCAAGGGCCGGGCGGTGTCGCATCAAGCGGAAAGGGGCGGGCCGCGCGCCTGGCAGGCGTGCCAATGGGACGCGCTGCGCGGCAGCGCGCTGGGAAGAGGGGCAAGCAGAAACGCAATGCGTGCCGGAACGGGCGCCGCCGCAGGCGGTACGGGAAGGGCGGCCGGTTGCCAGATCGGGCAGGCGGGGCAATGCGTATTCGCGTCGTGGCCGCCGGCATCCGCGCCCAGGTCGCCCGTTGTCGCCGGGACGTAGCGGGTGCCGGCAACGCTGCACAGCTCGATCCACTGCGGCTGGGCGGCGCGCGCGCGCCCTGTCATGCCCAGCTGCGCGAGCAGCAGCAGGCACAGCACGAAGCTGGCAAGGCGCGAGGCCGGGGATCTCAGGCGGAACATGGGCCGATTGTACTGCCGCCATTGCGAAAAAAAGTGGACATATTGTCCAAGCGACAGCATGTGCCGCCGTCGACGCTCAAGCCTGCCTGAACGCCTTGCGGTAGCGGCCCGGCGCAATCCCGACCAGGCGGGTGAAGCAGGTCCGGAACGTGACGGTGGAATTGAAGCCGCACTCGTCGGCAATCAGGTCGAGCGGCTTGCGGCTGGTTTCCAGCAATGCCTTGGCCTGGTCGATGCTCAAGGACAGCACGAACCGCTGGGGCGAGCTGCCGAACTGTTCCTGGAAACGCCGTGTCAGTGTGCGCACGCTCATGCCGGCATGCCGCGCCAGCGCCTCGACCCCGATGCTGCCCGTGCGCTGGGACAGGGCCCATTCCACCAGCGGCGCCAGGCTCCCCTGCTGCGGCCTGGGCGAGGCTTTGAGAAACTGGGCCTGGCCGCCCTCGCGCACCAGGGGCACCAGCGCCAGCCGCGCGGCTTCGGCGGCGGCGGCGCTGCCGAGGTCCTTCTCGATCAGATGCAGGCACAGGTCGAGCCCCGCCGTGGCGCCACCGGAGGTATAGAGCCTGCCGTCTTCGACGTAGAGCACGTTGGGCAGCACGGTCACGGCCGGATAGCGTGCAGCGAGCTCGGCCGCACCAGCCCAGTGGGTAGTCGCCCGCCGCCCGTCGAGCAGGCCGGCGGCGGCCAGCACGAAGCTGCCGCTGCAAATCGACACGATCCTGGCGCCGGCCCTCGCGGCCTGGACAAGGATGCGGCAAACATTGGCGGGAACGGCCCCGGGATCGACCAGGCCGGGAACCACGAGGGTGTCCGCGCCGGCGGCGTCGGCCAGTGTCCAGCGGCTGGCGATGCTGAAGAAACCCGCGTCGACCTCCGGGCCATCGGCGCAGACCCGGATGGCATAGGGCGCTTCGCCTTGCGCGTTGCGCACGCGTGCAAACGTTTCGAGGGGCATGGCCAGGTCGAACGGAATAACGCCCGGGAAGGCAAGTACAGCGATCGTGTGGGTCTGCGGCATGGGTCTGGGTCGGTGTGGAAGCGCCCCGGCAGGCCTCGGGGGCCGGTGGCCGAAATCGAGCGAAAGTTGGCTGACGGCCAGATAGTATCGCGCGGCCATATCACTGACAATGCCGGACCAGCGTCGTGCGCTGCAACCCTGGAGGAAACGCATGTCCGACCATCCCGACTTGTTGGCCGATACCGTCGCGCGGCCAGCCCGCCTGTTCCAGCGCGCAGCGCTGATCGAAGGCATGACCCTGCTGCTGCTCGTCTGCGTGGCCGTGCCGGTCAAATACCTGGCGGGCGAGCCGGCGCTGGTCAAGGCGATGGGGCCGGTCCATGGGGTCGCCTTCCTCGCCTACGTCTGGACCCTGATGCAGCTGCAGGGCGCCGCCGGCTGGCCGGGCAAGCGTTTCGTCTTGCTGCTGCTGGCTGCCTTCATCCCGTTCGGAAGCATGCTGGCGCTGTCGCGGCTGCGCCAGGCGGGCAGCCAGCCGCGCGGGCGGCAGGCATGATGTATCTGCTGCTGAAATCGCTGCATGTGGTCGCGGTGGTCGGCTTTGCCAGCGGCTTGCTGTTGCAGGCCCACGTCCTGCGGCTGTATCGCGGTTTGCCGGTACCGCAGATGCCGGACGAGCGGCAGCTCCTGCTGCGCGTCCAGTACTGGGACAACCTGGTCACGGTGCCCGCGCTGACCCTGACCTGGATCTTCGGCCTGGCGGCAGCCCTGCACGCGGGATGGTTTGCCAGCGGCTGGCTCAAGGCCAAGCTGGTCTGCGTCGTCGTGCTCTCGATGCTGCACGGCCTGCAAGCGGGCGAACTGCGCCGGCTTACGCTTGCGGCGCAAGCGTCGGGCAAGGCGACGGTGGCAGGGCGCGCGCTAGTGCCGGTCTACCTGCTGATCGGCGTGGTGACCGGCCTGGCGGTGTTCAAGCCCTGGTAGCTGGCGGCGCTATTCCCCGGTCCACGCCGGCGCGCCAGTCATTGAGTGCGAGCTCCGCAAACGGCCTGACTAGCCGCCGACCACGACCTTGAGCGGCGCCGGCGCCGGGTGCTCGCCGGCCGCGCCGCGCGGATCGGCATGCCCGTCGAACTGGTAGCCGTCGGCCTCGTGCACCTCCCATGCCCCGTCGCCCAGCAGGCGCAGCACATGGGTATGGTGGCGCAGCACGGCAGGGCGGTGCGCAATGCTGATCAGGGTCGTGCCGCTCTCGCGCAGGCGCGCATACAGCGAGGCTTCGTTGCTGCTGTCGAGCGCGCTGGTCGCTTCGTCCAGGATCACGATGCGCGGCGCGTGCACCAGCACGCGGCCGAACGCCAGGCGCTGCTGCTCGCCGACCGACAGCAGCTTTTCCCAGTCGTGCTCGGCGCCCAGGCCGCCCACGCGCTCGGCCAGGTGGGGCAGGTGGACCTGCTCCAGGATGCTCAGCAGCTCGTCGTCGCCCAGGCTCGATTGCGCGCTCGGGTAGATCAGCTGGCTGCGCAGGCTGCCGTGCTGCAGATAGGGCTGCTGGGGCAGGAAGAAGAAGTCTTCGGCGGGCGGATGGTGGATCGCGCCGCTGCCGGTATGCCACAGCCCCGCGATGGCGCGCAGCAGGGAACTCTTGCCGCAGCCGCTGTCGCCGGTGATCAGGAGGGCCTCGCCCGGCTTCAGGGCCAGGCTCAGCTCCTTGATCAGGACGCGTTCGGAGCGCGGCGGATGCAGGGTGAGGGCGTCCAGCGCCAGGTGCTCGCCGGGACGGCGCTGGATGCGCGGATGCTTTGCTTCGGCATCGGGCGCGGATTCCGTATCGGGCAGCACCAGCCTGGAGAGCCCCTGCAGGCGGTCGATGCCGGCCACGAAGCGGCTCAGGCTCTCGAAGTTATCGACAATCACGCCCACCGCGGCGAGCACGGCGGTAAAGGCGCCGGCGGCCTGGATCGCGCGGCCGACTTCGAGTTCGCCCGACAGCACGCCCTGGGCCAGGATCACGAAGGGCAGCACCAGGGTCAATTGGCTGAAGGTGCGTTGGAACAAATTGAGGTTGCGCTGCTTCTTGATCAACAGGGCAAAATTCTGGATCACCTTGTCGAACTTGCTGTTGATATGCGCACGTTCCTGGGGTTCGCCGCGATAAAAGGCGATCGACTCGGCATTTTCGCGCACGCGCATCAGGCTGAAGCGGAAGTCCGCCTCGAGCCGCAGCTGCCAGAAATTCAGGCGGATCAGCGGGTTGCCGAACACCCACAGGGCAATCGCGGTGCCCATCAGCGCATAGACCGCCAGCACGGCCACCAGGACATGCGAGATCGACCACAGCACGGCGCTGAAGGCCACCAGCTGCATGATCGAGCCCAGGAAGATCAGCAGGAAGTGGATCGACCTGCCGGTAAAGGTGTTGATGTCTTCGCTGATGCGCTGGTCGGGGTTGTCGATCTCGCTGCTCGAGCCCAGCTCGTAGTACTTGCGGCCCTTCAGGTAGCTGTCGAGGAAACGGCTGGTGAGCCAGCGCCGCCAGTGGTTGGCGAACAGGTCGCGCATGTAATAGTAGAAGGCGTAGATCGGTATCGCGAAAGCCAGGATGAACAGGCAGGCGCGCACCGACTTCCAGAAGCGCCCGCCGTCCTTGCCGGCCAGCGCCGAGGTCATTTCGCCGGTCTCGTTGTTGAGCATGACGGCGAACTTGGTCTCGACCAGCATCAGGGCGATCAGGAGGAAAAGCAGGAACCAGGCCTTCTTTTTTTCTTCTTCCAGCCAGTACGGCTTGGCCACGTTGACGAACTGCTTCCAGGCGGCGAGCGACAGGGGCGCCCGGCGTCGGTTCTTGGTGGAGGCCGGGATCTCGTTCGTCGCGGCGTCGGTGCTGGCAGAGGATGGCATGGTTCAGTTTCAGTAAGCGGTAATCGGCCAGTGGTCGAACTCTGGGATCGAGCGAAATATCCCAAGCACAGCCTGAGCATATGCCCCGCCAAGTATTCGTTCAGTGCGGAAACAGACATAGCAGGCCCAAGACGTCGGGGCAAGGCCTGCCGCATGGGCTGGCAGGGAAGAACGGATCGCACGCCCGGGCCACCGGCCACGTCTATGCGGGATAGCTAAATCTTGCTTGCCGGCAGCAAAGCTGGCAGCATTCCCTATCCGATAGCCGCCAGGGCCGTCTCCACACTTCTTCGATTCGTAAAATGAAAACTATCCTGTTTCGTAGTTGGGCATTGATTGTCGCGGTCACCGTCAGCGGTTGCATGACGGTTCACGAAAGCAGGCCGCCCGCGCTGGTACCGGGAGTGAGCGCAGCGCTCTCGCCCGAGATGCCGAAGGCGGACTTCCTTCCCGAACAGTCTGCCATTGCGCCCGGCACGCGCTATGTCATGGTCCAATCCGGTGGCGGCAGCCTGCTGCTCGGGCCGATACTCGGAAGCCTGAATATCGCCGCCAATACGAGGGAGATGGCAGAGAAGTACAAGGACTCCATCCTGGGGATCGATCCGAGTACGTTCGCCCAGGCTGCGTTGGCCCAGGCCGGCGTAAAGAGCGCGGGCGATGCGGCGTTCATCGTCAAGCCATTCGTATTCGTCCAGCACTGCTACGACGACAAATTCCGCCTGTCCCTCGTGCTGCATGTCGAAGGCGCCAAGGCGGGCGACCCCTGGGTTGGCCGGTATGTCTACCATCTTCCCACGGCCTATCCGGTAGCGCGCTTCGCCAGTCTCGGCGCCGACGAGATCGCCAACTACCGCAGCGAACTGGCACATGGATCGGCGAAGGCCGCCGGCTTGCTGCAGCGTGACGTGACCGGCGCCTTGCCTGCAACGGGAAAGAAGGTCACGTTCGGCAGCCTCCACCTTATTGGAAACAAGGTAGGCGGGGCAGGTTTCTACACGATGCCGGAAGAGCTGCATTTCAAAAATGCCGAACTGATCGACGAAACCGATGGCGAGGTCATGGTCCGCCTCAGGGGAAACATGCACATGACCGGCCTGGGCGGCGGAATGGCTTTCGGCGTGCACAGGATCGATAAAAAGCTCGTGCATACGCTCAAGCCCATGCCGGCGAACTGATCTACCTGGCGCACTGCCTGGCTTGCCGGCATGGACAAGCCAGGCGGCGTTTCGGCGCAGGCCGACGACTTCCCCTCATGGAGACTCACATGAAAGTACTCTGGATTGCCTGCCTGCTGGGCGCCGCCGTTCCCGCATTGTCCGGTACGGCGCTTGCCGCCTGCGGCAACGAAGCCGAGGCGAAAGCGAGTGTCCTGAAACTCGATAGCGACATGGCGGAATTGCAGCGCACCCGCAAGCTGACCGAGGCGGTGACGCAAAAGAAAATCGACGATGCCGCCGACGAACTGGTCAAGCAGGGGAAATGGACCAGGCAGCAAAAGGGCAAGGTATTCGCCGCGATGATGACCTCGCCCGAATTCATCGACGTCGAAAAGAAGAAGATGATGGATTTCCAGGCCTTCATGCGCTCGGCCGAGGGTATGGAAAACGAAAAGAAGAGCGGACGCTATATCCGGGCATGCGGCCATGCCGACCAGATGCGCTCCTCGATGCAGGCCATCCTCGCCTACAACAACATCCAGTACGCGCTGATGATGGCAGCCGTCACGCCAAAGTAAGCCAGGCGTCAGCGTCGCCGGCGCTGCCCCGGGCTGGCGCGACCAGCCCCTTACCCTGCATCTTCACGATCGCCGACGGCCGATCGTCTCAGGCTGCCTCGCGTTCCTTGCGCTGGAAGGTCACCGGGATGGCGCCGTCGCGCGGCGCCGGTTCCGGCAGCAGCATCGCCAGCGTATGGCGGTCGAGCTCGGCGAGATAGGCGGCGGTGGCATTGGTCAGCACGCCCTTGAGGGCGCAGGCCTTGACCAGGCCGCAGGGATTGCCGTCCGGGTCGAAGCACTCGGCCATGTAGAAATCGCTCTCGCTCTGGCGCACCACGGCGCCGATATTGATGTCTGCGGGACGGTGGGCCAGGCGGAAGCCGCCGTTGCGGCCGCGGATGGTCTCGATGACGCCGTTGCGGCCCAGCTCATGCACCACCTTCATCAGATGGTTCTTCGAGATGTTGTGCAGGTCCGCGATTTCCTGGATCGTCACGAGCCGGCCCGGATTGCTGCCAAGGTGGAGCAGGGTCCGCAGGGTGTAATCGGTGAAGGAAGTCAGGCGCATGGTCAGGCAAGTATATCGCAACCGCCCTGATACGGCGGGGCCTGACATCGGCGAGACACTTTAACCGGTTTTTACATATCATTACTTGCCTTGCCGGCGTTGTCGTTTCAATATGGGAGCTGGCAGCGCCATTGCCGCTGCCCCCCGTCTGGAGCATGCCCATGCAACCGATACCATCTGCCGTCCATATCATGCACGCCGACCCCCTCCTGACCGTCGGCATGCAGTACGTCCTTGCCGGGCATCCCGGCCTGCGCGTGACCACCCACCTCGGCCAGCCGGAAGCCCAGCGGGTCGCGCGGGTGCTGGTCACCGACTACGACGCCGGCATCGCCCTGGCGCGCCAGCCGGCCAGCCAGTTCGCGGCAAGCGGCCCGCCGCCCGGCGTGCTGGTAGTGACGCAGTTCGACAAGGAATGGGAAGTGCGCCTGGCCATGGATGCCGGGGTGTCGGGCTACCTGCTGCAGTCCTGCGCGCCGGACGAGCTGTCGCACGCGGTCAGCATGCTCGCGCGCGGCCAGCGCTACCTGAGCGAATCCATGACGCGCAGCGTCGCCGACAGCCTCACGCGCGAGGCGCTCACCGGGCGCGAGACCGACGTGCTCGAGCTGCTGGCCCAGGGCTGCTGCAACAAGTCGATCGCCCGCAAGCTCGGCATCGGGGTCGGCACCGTGAAAACCCATGTCAAGGGCGTGATGAGCAAGCTCGATGCGACCGCGCGCACCCATGCGGTGGTGGTGGCGACCCAGCGAGGGCTGATCCGGCCCGGTGGCGGGGTGTCGGCTGGGTGCTAGCAGGGCGGCTGGGCCGGCGCCTGGCTGCGCTACGTAGCATACGAACAGCCGCATCAGGGATCGTTACCGGCGCACGCAACAAAGCCCTGTGAACCTCAGGCGATGTCGATGGCGTCGACCCGGTCGGGATAGAAGGCCAGGTGGGACGCTATTGATGCGACTGCAGGAAACGGATGTTCATACGTCCATACCGCGTTCACGCTACGTTCGCCACCGGCTGGAATGCTGTAGTAAGCGCAGTCGCCCTTGTAGGGACAATGCGTCGTATGCTCGGTGCGCTTGAGCAGGTCCATGCGAACGTCGTCGCGCGGGATGTACAGCACTGCCGGATAGCTCGCCTCCTTCAGGGATAGCGCTCGCGTGCTGTCCGCAATGACAATTCCGCCCAGGCTGACTGTCACGCGGCGAGATGCGGGTGTGATCGCGATTGGATGGTCCGGCCCGGGCAGCTTCATGGTCTTGTCCATACGGTACACCTCTGAAAAGTTGATGGAAAAGGCGTGGCGGGGAATCCCCCTGCCGCGTCGACGTCGATGTTCGCCGGCCGGCTGTTCTCGGCCAAAACCAGACTACCACGGTCGCCTGCCTGCGATCCAGGAGAGCGCTGTCAATGGCTGTTCACCGATGAACAAGGCGCCTCGGCCGGGAAACCGGTCACGAGCCGAAGGCGTGTAGCGAACGATGCCTTGGCGCCGGGCGGCCAACGCCGCTACACTGGTCATGTCCATCCACGGCTAGCCTGCCGGCGTCGTTGCAGGCGGCGACTTCTTACGGAAACCCATCATGCACCTCACCCGCTTGAATTGCCGCACCTCATACACTCGCCGTACGCAACCTATCCTGCTGGCCTGCCTGTCGGCGCTGATGCTGCTGTCATCCGCGCGTATCGACGCAGCGCCTCAGGCAGCCGCCGCCGATACGCGCTATGAACGCGTCGTACCCAGCCGGGATGGCATCGGCAAGCGCTACATGGGCCGCGAGATCGCCGGCGTGATGGGATGGGAGGGCGCGCAATGGCTCGAACGCGAAAGCCGGGCACGCGAGGAGCGGCCGGAATTGCTTCTGCGGGAACTGGCGCTGGCGCCCGGCATGACGGTGGCCGACATCGGCGCCGGCACCGGCTACTACACCTGGCAGCTGGCGAAACAGGTCGGGCCCGGCGGACGTGTCTATGCGGTCGACGTCCAGCCGGAAATGATCAAGATGCTCGACAGCCAGATGGCCAAGCGCGGCGTGCGCAATGTGGTCTCGGTGCTGGGCAGCGACACCACCGTCAAGCTGCCCCCGGCCAGCGTCGACCTGGCGATCATGGTCGATGTCTATCACGAGCTGGCCTATCCCGCGGAGGTCCTGGACAGCATCGTCGGCGCCCTGAAGCCGGGCGGGCGCGTCGTCTTTGTCGAATACCGCGCCGAGGATCCCGCAGTCGCGATCAAGCCGCTGCACAAGATGAGCGAGCGGCAGGTACGGCGTGAAGCCGCGGCGCATGGCCTGACGTGGGAACGCAGCATCACGTCGCTGCCGATCCAGCATGCGATCGTGTTTCGCAAGCCCTGAGCGAAGATTTTCCAGCCCTTGCTATCGATGGTAGCGGCCCGAGGGCTGAATTGCATGGCGCCGTCCTTCGCTGGACGGACGCAACAATGCCTCCCATGCCTGGACTGGCGGACGCGTCAATGGCTGACGACCCAGGCCCCATCGCGCAGGAACGCCACCCGGTTCTTCCCCGCATTCTTGGCGACATACATGGACGCATCGGCGCGCGACAGCAGGCTGTCGGGCGTATCGCCCTGCTGGTAGTGCGCCACCCCGATGCTCGCGCCGAGTTCGACGCGGCCGGCCGTGTGCGCGTAGGGCTGGCTTGCCGCTTCCAGCACCTTGCGGCTCACATCCAGCGCGTCGTGCGCCGGCTCGGCGAAATGGTCGAACAGCACCATGAACTCGTCGCCCGCCAGCCGCGCCACCAGGTCGGTGCGCCGTACCGCATGCTCCAGGCGGCGCGAGAACTCGGTCAGGACGGCGTCGCCTGCTTCGTGCCCGCACAGGTCGTTGACGGCCTTGAAGCCGTCCAGGTCGATGAACAGCAGCACCAGCGGACGCGGGGCACGGGCGGCGTCGTCGATGGCGTGCTGCAGCCGGCTCATGAATTCGTAGCGGTTGGGCAGGCCGGTAAGAAAGTCGTGGGTGGCGCGGTAGTGCAGCTGCTCGCTGACGCGGCGCTGCTCGGAGATGTCGCGCAGGAAGGCGTGGAAATACTGCTCGCCGGCGACCGGCACCACCCCGACCGTGATTTCCACCATGATTTCCGAGCCGTCCTTGCGCAGGGCGGGCACTTCGACGCGTTTCCTGCGGACCTGGTCGCGTCCGTGCAGCAGGAAGCTGCTCACGCCGTCGTGGTGGCGCTGGCGCAGCCGCTGCGGCGTGAGCAGTGCGCTCATCGGCTGGCCGATGGCTTCCTCGGCGCTCCAGCCGAAGGTGGTCTCGGCCTTCTTGTTCCACTCGGTGATGATGCCTTGCTCGTTCATGCCCAGGAAGGCGTCGTTGGCGTTGTCGATCAGGAGGCGGATCTTGCGCTCCTGGCTGCGCAGGCGCTCCTCGCTCTCGATCTGTGCGGTGATGTCGCGTACCGTGCAGTAGAGCAGGCCCTTGCTCGACGCGCGGGTGTTCCATTCGAGCCAGCGGTAGCCGCCCCGGCTGTCGCGGTAGCGGTTGCGGAAACCCTTGACCAGGCCGCCCTGCCTGACGGACTCGGCTTCAACCAGGGTGCGGGCGACATCGTCGGGATGCACGAATTCGATGAAGGGGCGGGTGGTCAGTTCCTGTGCGCTCCAGCCCAGGGTTTCGGTCCACGAGGGATTGACCTGGACCAGGAAACCGCGCGGGTCGGCAATGGCCAGCAGATCCGGGGACAGCGCAAAGAAGGCCTCGCGTTCGGCCATGGCCTGTTTCTCGGGGGTGATGTCGATCATCTGCGCCAGCAGGCATTCCGGGCGGCCGGCGTCGTTGCGTGCCAGCGAGACGGTGAGCAGGCCCCACATGATGCCGCCGTCGGCCTGGCGATAGCGCTTTTCCAGGTGGTAGCAGTCGATTTCCTCGGCCAGCACCTGGTCCAGCAGTTCCAGGTCGCGCGGCAGGTCTTCGGGGTAGGTGACGTCCTTGAAGGTGCGGGCCATGAGCTGCTCGCGCGGGTAGCCCAGCATCCGGCACAAGGCCGGGTTGATGTCCAGCCAGCGGCCGTGCAGGCCGACCAGCGCCATGCCCACCGCGGAGTGGACGAAGGCGCTCGAAAAGAAGTCAGCCGTGGGAGCATGCATGGCAACGGGATCGGGATTTCGATCCCGACAGTGTAGCCGAATTAGCGACCGATAATCAGTTTTTCCCTATCAAAACAGCAAGTCCGGAAAGGCCGCGCCGCAATCAGGCGAGCCCGGCCAGGCGCGCATTGCGCTCGCGTTCGAGCTTGGTGATGTAGCGCTGCACGCCCGCCATGCCGCCGCGCGAGATGTCGATGAATTGCAGGCCCAGGCGCCGGTAGGGCTTGTTGTTCAGCAGGGTCATGTCGAGCGAATTGCGTACCTGCAGGGTCACCGTGACGGGACCGATCTCGGGCAGCTCGATGCGACAGTTGGGGAAGTTCTCGCCGATCGTGGTGCCGAGCTGGAGTTTGTTGTCGAGGATCGCGATGCCGCCGCAGCTGATGTCGTGCAGCGGGAAGACGCCGGTGCCGGCGCCCAGCTCCAGCGGCAGCGGGATGATCGCGCGCACCGGGTTCGAGACCGGAGTCTCCATCCGGTAGTATTCGCGGCGCTGCAGGCGGATCAGGGTCGGCGGGATGTCGGCGCGCAGCGCCGCATTGCCCTCGAACTCGATCGGGCGCAGCTCGCCGGCGGAAAACAGAATGCGGATCTTGTCGAGCGAGGTCTCGCAGCGCACCTCGCCGGCGGCGACGATGCGCTCGTTCTGGCCGCGGTCGATCGAGCGGTCCAGCACCATGGTGTTGGTGTCGGGATCGATGTCGAGGATGGAGGTGACGCAGACATCGGCCTCGCCCTTGACCAGCATGCGGATCAGCTGGTGCTTCTCGCCGATCTGGCGCAGCAGCGCCACGATCTCACGGCGCGACTCCACCTCGTAGTCGTGCCAGTTATCCAGTTCCTGATTATTCATTGCTTATACCAGCGTTCGCCGCGTCGTCCAGGTTGAGGTGGGGCGTCGGATCCGGCGGGGGTGGTTTGACTGTCCCATGCTTTTGCGCCGACTCAATATGATATAGCCATGCCAACAGTTCCGCAATTGCCCGATACAGGGCAGGGGGGATCTCACGGTCGAGGTCCACGCCCATCAGCAGCTGGACCAGTTCTTTCGACTCGTGCACGAAGACGCCGGCCTCGTTGGCGCGGCGCATGATCTGCTCGGCGACCAGTCCCTGGCCCTTGGCCACGACCTTCGGGGCGGCGTCGCCGCTGCCATAGGCGATCGCGACGGCGTTCTGCCGCCGCTTTTTAACCGGGCCGCTCATCCGGCCTGCCGGTCGGGCGCAGGACCAGGCTCCGCCTCGGCGCCGGCTGCGCGCACCTCGAAGCCGGCCAGCTCGGTGCCGGCCGCATCGAGCGCGCCGGCCAGGCTGCCCATGTGCTGGCGCAGCAGCAGGGCGGTGGCTTCGCTGCCGGCCGCGAACTGCACCTGCAGGCGAGCGCCGCTGAAACTCAGGCGCGCATCGAGCTCGCCCAGTTCCGGGAAGCTCAAGCGCAGGCGGCTGTGCCAGGCCTGTTCGGCCTCGCCGGCTTCGTCGTGGCCTTCGCGGGTGTCGCGCGCGACGTCGAGCTGCATCGGCTGGCCCGGCCACAGGTTGCCCTGCCAGGCCAGGTGGGCCTGTTCCTGGGTGGCCAGCTGCAGGTTGATGAACTGGGCGGTGGCCGGATCCAGCGGCGACTGGCGCACGCCCTCGCGCGCCAGCTGCTGCTGCGGTTCGGCGTTCAGTTCGGCCAGGCCGCGCGCGCCCTGCGCCCATTCGGCCACGTGCGATTCGTAGAACAGGCCGCTTTTCCCCACCGCCTGCTCCAGCCCCTTGGCGATGCTGGCGGCATCGGCGCCGCTGCTTGCCACCAGCGGCGCGCGGCCCACCAGCGCCGTCATGGGCGTCTCGGCCTTCTGGGCGGCCGCGAGCACGCCGCCGATGGTCTTGCCGGCCTGGCTCAGGGTAGTGTTGTTGGCTTCTGCGCCGCCCAGCAGCGCGCCGGCGCCGGGAGCAAGGGCTTGCAGCAGGGCCGCGGCGCGGTTGACCGCGGCGCCGGCCGCCGGCGCGGCGCCTTCGCGCATGGCCAGCGGGGCCTTGGCTGGATCGGCGCCTTGCGGCAGCGGCGGGCCGGCTTCGGAAAACACCGGGTTGCCGCCGCTGCCGACCTGGAAAGTGGGACGCGGGGATACCGACAGCAAGGTCAAGGGCACGTCGGCGCCGACCTGGGCGCCTGCCGGCAGCTGCATGCGGGCGGCGATGTTGGCGACCTTGACGACGAAACTGCCGTCGGCCAGCTTGGCCAGGACTTCACCGTGCAACGCCTTGCCCAGCTGGGGGGCGAGGGCGCGTGCGAAGGCTTGCTGTTCGCGCGGGTTGGCTACCGGCTCGGCCGGAAGGACCGGACCGGTGCGCACGACGCTGGAGACGAGGTCGCGCGGGAGCATGCGTTACGAACGGCCTGGCGGCTTCACACGCCGTAGGCGCGGGCGACGCGGCGTTCGGTCGAGGTGTTGCTGATCAGGGCCGACAGGCGCGCCATCCACGGGGTGGTGAGGTCGCGGATCTGGCGGTCGGCGTCGAGCATGCGGCGGATCGCATCGACCTTCTTGACGCGCGCCGGGCCGGCCAGCGCCGCCTGCTCGTGTTCCTTCAGCTGGCGCACGTGCAGGGCGCACTGCTGCTCGAGCAGGGCCAGGCGGTCCCAGTCGTTGTCGTTGGCAGCGCGCAGCATCTGGTCGGTGATCACCGCCATGGTCTCGTACACGTCGACGATATCTTCGCTGGTCATCGATGGCATGGTCAGGCACTCATCAGGGTCGGTGCGCGCAGCGCGGGAGCGGAAGCGGCCGGCGCGGCGGCGGTTGCCGGCGCGGCCTGCGGGTCGATCGCATTCCAGGCGTCGCGCAGGTCGGTCAGCAGCGCATGGACTTCTTCCAGCATGGCCGGGTCGTTGGCCAGGTTGGCCTTGAGCAGGCGCGCGCTGATGTATTCGTACAGGGCGTCCAGGTTCTGGGCGATCTCGCCGCCGACTTTCTTGTCCAGCGCCGCGCGCAGGCCGTTGTCGACGATGTTGATGGCCTTCGAGATGGCGGCGCCCTTGGCGGCGACATTCCCGGCCTTCATGTTGCTGATGCCGCCGAGGATGGACACCAGGGCGCCGTCGTACAGCATCACGATCAGCTTGTGCGGCGACGCGGCGCCGACGCCGGTCTCGAGACCGACCTTGGCGTAAGCGTTCACGCCGCGTTGCATGGATCCAAACATCATCTTCTCCGGTTGTGCAGGTTACGAGTTGGCGGCGAGGCTGGCCAACTGTTGTGTCAGGTAGTTCGAGGTCGACTGCATCGATGCGAGCATCGTGTCGAGCGCGGTGAACTGTGCGCGGTAGCGCTTCTCGATGCCGTCCAGGCGGGCGCCGAAGCGCTCCCGTTCGGACGCCACCGACTTGATGCTGGTGTTCAGGCCATCGGCCTTGCCGCTGATCAGGCCATCCTTGCCGGTCAGCGAGGTCGCCAGGTTGTTGAGCTGGTAGGCATAGCCCTGCGAGAAGGTCAGGGTGCCGCGTTCGCCGATGGCGCCGCCGGTCACTTCGAGCTTCAGGCCTTCCACCCGCGAACCGGCAGCAGCCGTCAGGGTCTGGCCATTGCCGGTGGCCGGGTAGCCGCCGATGGTGCCGGCCACGTCGGTGCCCTTGGCCGGCTGCGCGCCGCCGAACACGGTGCCGATGCTGGTGCCGGTCAGGCTGGAAATCGCGATGTTCGAGCCGGCGCCCCAGCGCGTGGAGGACAGCGCCAGCTTGCCGCTGCCGTCCACCGCCGCCTCGACCGTGTCGCCGTTCTCGGCGAAGCCGGCATTGCCGTTGATCGCCGCGCGCAGCAGGGCCGACAGTTCGGCCGGGGTGTAGCTGCCGGCGCTGAGCGAGATATTCGCGGTCTTGCTGGCCGTGACCGGGTCGGTCTGGTTCAGGGTGACGGTCCAGGTCGTGTTGGGGGCGATCGTGGTGGTCGGCGGCAGCGCCGCGGCACTGGTCAGGCTGCCCTTGCTGGCGACCTGGGTCAGGTTGATCGCATAGGTGCCCGGCTCGGTCTTGGCGGTCGAGGTGGTAAATTTCACCAGGTTGTCGCTGGCGGTACCGATGGCGGCGAACATGCCGGCGATTTCCGAGAAGTTGTCGGTCATCGCCTTGTTCAACTTGGTCGAGTCGATGGCCAGGCTGCCGTCCTTCTGGAACGAGATGCCGATCTGGCTCAGGCTGTTGAGCTTGCCGCCGCCGACGGCGGCGCCGAGCATCGAGCGCAGCTGGCCCTGGACCGAGCGCACGGTCGAATCGCCCACCAGCACGCCGCCCTTCTTGGTCTCTGGATCGTAGCTGGTCAGGCTCTTCATCGTCGAGTTCAGCTGGTTGTAGGCCTTGACGAAGCCTTCCACGCTGACCTTGACCGAGGCGGTGTCCTTGGCGATCGTGACGTTGCTGTTGCCGGTCTGGGCCAGGTTCAGGGACACGCCCTGGATCGCCTCGGTGACGGTGTTGCTGTCGCTGGTGACGGCCACGCCGTTCACGTCCAGCAGGGCGCTCTGGGCGGCGCTGGTCTGCTTCAGGGCCTGGGCGCCGGCCGGGTCGTAGCCGAGCAGGCCGTTCAGGGCGGCGTCGGGCGCCGCGCCGCCGTCGCCGCTCAGGCTGATCTTCATCGACGAGCTGGCGCCGGTCTTGGTCGAGGTGAGCACCAGGCGGTAGGGCGAGGCGCTGCCGTCCGAGACGATACTGGCCTGCACGCCGATATTGGCCTTGTTGATCGCGTCGCGGATGCCTTGCAGCGACTGGTCGCCCGCTTCCAGCACCACGGTGCCGCTGGCCTTGGCGCCATCCTGGGTGAAGCCCGCGCCCAGGTAGCTGCCGCCGCTGCCGGCGGCCAGGCCGGCCAGGGCCGGGTTGCTGCCGCCGACCGTGATCGGGCTGGCGGTGCTCGAGGTCAAGCTGATGGTGCTGCTGGCGGTAACGGTGCTGCCGCTGTTGGCGCTGCCGGCCGCATGGGCGATGCCGCCTTCGACCACGCCGGCCACGGATTCGCTGACCGTGATGTTGGCGCCGTCGGCCGCGAAGAAGCGCAGGTCGCCGTTCGCGGCCGAGCCGGTGAAGGTGATGTTCGCCGCGGCCAGCGCGGTGGTGGTGGCGTTGGTGCCGGCCAGGGTGGCGTCGATGGTCCCGGCGGTGACGCCGCCCACGCCGCCGGCCGCGATGTTCGCGCCCTGGGTTGCCAGCTGCACGCCGCCGACCGACAGCGTGTAGCTGCCGGCGGCGTCGGTCGAGACGTTGCCGAAGTTCGGTGCGCCGGCTCCGCCGAACAGGGCGGCGCCGGTTTCGGTGCGCGCCGCGGTGGCGGACACGCCGGTGGTGGCGCTCTGGGCGTTGACCGCCGCGGCCAGCTCGCGCGCGCTGCGGGTGGTGCCGCTGGTGGCGATCGCGGCGCCGTTGATGGTGAGCGAACCGCTGGCGATGCCGTTGCTCGCGACACTGGCCGGCAGGGCCGTGCCGGTGGTGCCGTACTGGCCGCCGCCCACGGTGCCGAACTGGAAGGTCAGGGTGGTGCGGGCGCCGCTGCCGATCATGGCCGTCATGCTGGCCTTGCCGGCGCTGTTGAGGGTCTGGGCCTGAGCCAGCTGGCTGACCTTGATCTTGTAGCTGCCGGCCGCCGCTTCGGCGGTGGCGCTGGCGCGCAGCACCTTGTCGTCCGACACGGTAGCGCTGACGGCGCGGAAGGTCAGCGGCGAGGTGAGGGCGCCGAGCGAGGTCTGGAAGGCGCCCATGCCCGCGCTGAGCTTGTTGAGTGCGTCGAGCTTGGCCTGGAAGAGGGCCGCTTTCTTGTCGTAGTTGGACAGTGGCGCAGCCTCGGCCGCCATGAGCTTCGCAACGAGGCCGTCGACGTCGAGTCCTGAACCAATTCCTGATGAAGTGAGCGCCACTTGTTTCTCCTACGAAAGACGTTAATGTAAGTCATTATCGGCAGGAGCAAAGGGAACTTGAAAGGAGGAATTACCCGCCTGTTTGGAGATTCGCAGGCGGGTTGCCACAAGCGCAAGGTAAACGCAGAAAGCGCAACGGCCCCTGCGCTTCTTGCGCAAAGTGGCGGTCACGTCCTGTTGCGTTCACCGGAACGCTACGCGGCCCAAGGCCGGTTTCAGACCTTGTCGCTGATCAGGCGGCCCATCATCTTGTCGAGCGACTTGGCGATTTCCAGCGCTTCGACGGTCGGGATCTGGCGCACCACTTCGCGGGTGGAGATATCGACGATCTTGACGATGGTCTGCTTGTTGTCGTCGTCGACCGAGAACTCCAGGCCCTGCGCCGAGGCGGGCAGCGACTGGTTGATCTTCTTGACGGCGTCGGCGACCTGCTCGCGCGAGGGCTGGGCTTCGCCCGGCGCGGCTGCGGTATCGAGGCGCTTGCCCGCTGCGGCCTGCGCCGGTGCGGCGCTGTCGACCGCGCTGCCGGCGCGATCCTCGAACTTCGGGGCGACTGGTGTACTGACAGTGTTGATGTTCATATCGGGGACCCTTAGTGAAAATTCCCCGGCTGATTTTCATCAGCCGGGGAACCGTATTACACCGTGTGGTGACTACTTTGCGATTAACCGCGCAGCAGGGACAGCACGCCGTTCGGCAGCGAGTTGGCCTGGGCCAGCATCGCGGTACCGGCCTGCTGCAGGATCTGGCCGCGGGTCATGCTTGCGGTTTCTGCGGCGAAGTCGGTGTCGACGATGCGGCTGCGCGATGCCGACAGGTTCTCGGTGGTCGATTGCAGGTTCGAGATCGCCGACGAGAAGCGCGATTGCAGTGCACCGTATTCGGCGCGCTTGGTGTTGACCGATGCCAGGGCAGCGTCGGCAATCTTGATTGCCAGCTGGGCGCCGTCGAAGCTGGTGATGTCCAGCGAAGCGACCGACTTCAGCGTCGAAGCCTTGGTCAGGCCCAGGCCCGAACCGGCGTCGGTCACCGAGAAGCTCTTCTCCGAGTCCATCGTCACGCGGCCGTTGGCGATACCGGTCGCGCCGGTTGCCACTGGCAGGGCGGCGGTCAGGTCGCCGTCTGCTTCGTAGGTCTGCATGTTGACGTCGCCGGTCGAACCAGCACCGCTGGTGAGCTTGATGTCGTTGCCGCTCGAGTGGGTCAGCTTGATGCCCTTGTTCTTCGAGTCGTATTCAGCGGTCACGCCGGTCTTGGCCGACTGGGCGTTGATGGCGCTGACGCCGGAGGCGAAGTCGTCGGCGCTGGTGCCGGCGCCGGTCGAGAACGAGATCGTGACGGCGGTGCTGTTGTCCGAGGTCAGGTCGATCGCGAAGTCCTTGCTGGCGGTCGGCTTGATCAGCACTTCGGTCTTGGCCGTTGCGGTCACGCCGGTCTTCGAGGTTTCACCGTTGATGCCGGCAGCGATGGTCTTTGCAGTATCGGTTGCCTTGGTGGTGTAGGTCGACTTGCCCAGGTGGCCGGCGACGTCGACAGCTTTCGAGGCGACGACGTTGGTGGTGGCCGCGGCTGCCTTGGCGTCCACTTCGGTACGGTTGTTGCCGTAGGTCGAGGTGGTGAAGTTGGCGCCGTTGGTCGAGATCAGTTCGTTGGCGTTCGCGCCGACCTGGAAGGTGGCGGTGCCCATCGTGCCGTCCAGCAGCTGCTGGCCGTTGAACGAAGTGGTCTGGGCGATACGGTTCAGTTCCGAGCCGAGTTGGGTAACTTCGGTCTGCAGTGCCTGGCGGTCGCTCGACGAGTTCGATGCGTTCGACGACTGGACTGCCAGTTCGCGGATACGCTGCAGGATGTCGCCCGAGCTGGACAGTGCGCCTTCGGCGGTCTGCGCCATCGACACGCCATCGTTCGCGTTACGGGTCGCCTGATTCATGCCGCGGATCTGCGACGACATACGGTCCGAGATCGCCAGGCCAGCTGCGTCGTCCTTGGCGCTGTTGATGCGCAGGCCCGAAGACAGGCGCTGCAGCGAGGTCGTCAGCGACGACTGCGATGCGCTCAGGTTACGTTGCGAGTTGAGGGAAGCGATGTTGGTGTTGATTACGGATGCCATGGTGATTCTCCAAGCTGTATTTCGGGGCGGGCGACTTTACCCTGTTCACTTTGGTCCGCCACGCTGTTCCGTGACGATCAAACCGCTGTTGATGCTGGTAACGTGTTCCTGTGGGAAAACTTTAGGGCCGTTTTTGCGAAAAAATGGCCCTGTTCGTTACTCGGCCCCGAAGGCGCTGCGTCTAGACGGCGAGGTTTTCGCGAACTTTAGGGCGAAATAAATTATTTTTTTACGGAAATATTTTCGCTTCAGGTCGCCGCGCCCAAAGAAAAACCCGCCGCGGCAGGTCGCCGGGGCGGGTTTTCTTGTCAATGCGGCATCGGCCGCAGGATTCTCAAGGCCGCAGCAGCGGGTACAGCTTTTCGAGCGAGGCCAGGTTGGCGTCGACCAGCGCCTGTTTCACTTCACGCGCGAAGCCGATGTTGTGCTGGAAGCGGCGGCAGTGCACATGGGTGGTCTGCACCAGCATGGCCGCGTCCGGCAGCGGGCCGTCGGTATTGCACTGGGCGGCGAGCATCAGGCGCAGTACGCCGAAGCGCGCCGCGAGCTGCAGGAAGCTTTCATACGGGCTGCCGCCGTCGAACGGGAAGATATTGGTGAAGATTTCGTTGAGCAGGTAGTGTTCCAGCAGGTGCGGGGCAGCTTCGAGCGCCTCGGGCAGCCGGGCCAGCCCGGCGCGGTAGTTGGCGACCAGGGTCTGGCCATCCACCTTGCCGGTCACCGGGTCGGCGCCCAGGCCGCGGGCGACGCGCGCGCTGACGGCGGCGCGCGGGGCGGAGTTGTCATCGAAGCCCGGATCGCTCCACAGCAGCGAAAACACCATCGCCTGGCCCGCATGGTTCGGTTCGATGGCGCGCAGGGCGTCGAAGACGCTGCCTTCTTCTATGAGTGCAGTGAATTCGTCGATGGCTGCGCGCACGTCCGCACCCTGGCCGGCGTCGAGGCGCTGGTTGAGGGAGTCGCACAGCGCGCCCAGCAGCGCCAGGCGCTCCCACACGCTCGGGCCCTGCAGGCGCATCAGGTTCAGGCAGAACACCCGCAGCTCGTTGACGATATCGGCCGGTACGCCATGGCGGTCGCCGATCGCGCCCAGGTTCTCCATGCGCACGGTAATGCCGCTCTCGAGGAAATCGAAGGCGTCCGGGGCCAGCAGCGCCTGGCGCGCCGCTTCCGGGCAGGACAGTACCAGGGCCTGTTCGGCCTGGCCGCCCACGGTGTGCGAGACGCGCGGATACGAGAAGCACACGTTCGGCAGGTAGCTGTCGCCGAGCTTGGCGTGGACCGAGCAGAGCTGGTCTTTCATCAGCCCGCACTGGCGCGTCGCGGGGTCGAAGTGCAGGGTGGCGTAATGGGCGCCCTCGGCATCGTCGTTGCGGCGCACGTGCTTGCGCACGGCCTCGCCCATCTCCGCTTCGCCCAGGCTGCGCAGGGCCTTGAAGGACTTCTTGTCGACGTCGACCTGCCAGGTCGAGCAGCAGGTATCTTCGCAGGCCGAGCCGGTGCAGCGAAAGCGGGTGACGTAGCGGGGAACGAGGGCGGGGATGGTGCGGGTACGATGAAGGATGGCCATGGTATCTAAGTAGTTGCCGGGTGGCTCCGGCCGTCCATACTACGACAGGTGAACCTTGCCCACAAGCATCTGGACCCGGGGCGGGCGAAACCCGCGCCCGGCTGTCGCATGGCTGCGACTCGACAGTATGCTCCTGGCAGAAGTGATGGCAAACCGGCCATGCCGGCCTGTCATGTGAGACTATGACAACTGTTCGCCTTGCGGTACCCCTTCCTGGCGACCACCCCATAAAAAGGAGATGCAATGAAAGCTTTGACAGCAGGACTGGCGGTCGCGGCATGCATGCTGGCCGGATGCGCCTCGGCGCCGGTTTCCGATCCGGCGCCGACCATGGCGGAAGTATCCGCCGGCGTAGTCAACACCGCGGGACAGGATGGCCACGCGATGACCGGCACCAGGATGGCCAAGCGCACCTCGACCGACCGCATGCTCAAGGCGGTGGGCGCACAGGGCGCCAAGGACGAGATGCGCAACGCACCGCGTCCGGGCGCGCTTACTCAATAAGAAGAATTAATCCGGCACTGAAACGGGTTAGCGCGGCTTAATTTGCCACCACGACCCGGTTCTTGCCGGTCTGCTTGGCCTGGTACATGGCGCGGTCGGCCCGCGCCATCAGGCTTTCCTGGCTTTCGTTGGGCACCCGCAGCGCCACGCCGCACGAGAAGGTGATCAGCATCTTCTCGTTCTCGTACATGAAGAAATGGCGGGTCAGCTCGCGCTGCACCCGCACCATCGCCGCCGCCGCCGCCTCGACCGTGGTCTCGGGCAGCAGGATCAGGAATTCCTCGCCGCCGAAGCGGGCGATCACATCCATCGAGCGTAGCGTCTCGCGCACCACCGTCACCAGGTGCTTCAGGGCGCCGTCCCCGGCCAGGTGGCCGTAGGTATCGTTGAGCTTCTTGAAATTGTCGAGGTCGAGGATCGCCACGCACAGGGGCGTGTTGCGGCGGTCGGCGCGCGCGGCTTCGCGCCCGAACACTTCTTCCAGGCCGCGCCGGTTCAGGCTGCCGGTCAATTGGTCTTCGCGCACCAGCTCGCTCATATGCTGGAGCTCGGCTTCGAGCATGCGGATGCGGTCCTCGGCTTCCTGCACTTCGCGGTGCACCGCCACCATGCGGTCGCGCGAGGCGAGCGTATCAATCTGGGCCTGGCGGGTCTCGCGCAGCACTTCTTCCAGTACGCCGCCCAGCTCGTCGATATTGGCGGCCCCGCTGATGCGCTTGGAGAAGGTGCCCAGTTTGGCATGGTAGTCGCCGGTCGAGGCCGCCACCGAGCCGAGACGGTCGATGAAGGTCATCATCATGTTCTTGACGGTGGCGCGCACGTCCGAGATGCTGTGCTTGAGCTGGCCCTGCTTGAGGATCACATCCTTCAGGCTGCGGGTCGCGTCTTCCAGCGAGCGGGTGTCGAGCGGACCGGAAATCAGGTCTTGCACGGCGGCGATCTGGCCGCGCATCCAGCTGTCGTCGTCGAGCAGCTCGTTGACGTTATCTAATAGAAGACGGAACAGGCGCAGCAGCAGCTCGCGCTGCTCGGACTGGTCGCCGCTGTGCAGCTCGACCTGGTAGCACAGCTGCTTCAGGCGGCTCGACAGGTCCACCAGCTCGTCGCCGCGCGCCAGCTTGACGGCGCCGCCGAGGGTCTCGGCTTCCAGCACCAGGTCCTTGCTGCCCGCCAGCAGGGTTGCCAGGGCAAAGGCCAGCGAACGTCCCAGCATCTCGCGCAGGTGGCGCATGTCGGGGTCTTCGTCGCCCAGGGCCATCACCGGCGTGTTGCGGCGCAGGTGGCGCTCGGCCATCTGGCTCAGCGCCTGGGCGTAGCCGCTCCAGTCGCCCCCCTTGGATGCGCGCAGCATGCGGCGGCCGTATTCGGATACTTCGCCGGGCGTATCGGCCAGGCGGCGCGCAAAGGTTTCGAGCACGTCGCCGGCCGGGTTGGCGGCCGGCGCGGCCGCGGCAGGGGGCACGCCCGCGATCTCGTCGTAGATGGCGCGGTAGGCGTCCGGGGTCGGCGCGATGCGGCGCGTGGCCAGGCGCCGGAAGGCTTCACGGGCGATATCGGCAGGATTCTGGCCGGGGACGACGGGGGAGGGCGACGACGTGGTGGACATGGCTGGTAGGACGCAGATTGCTGTTTGGCGTAATGATAAGCAGTTTAATTGCCAACCATCAATTAAAAAACAGTAACAAAGATGCTTGCGACAACGCTTGCATCGGCGACCGGCTAGCCCACCAGCTGGTTGCGAATCGCATAATGCGTCAATTCCGCGCTGTTCTTGAGCTTCATCTTGACCAGCAATCGCGCGCGGTATTCGCTGACGGTCTTGACCGACAGCGACAATTCCCGGGCAATATCGCTTACCGACATCCCGGAGGCGATCATGGTCAGGGTCTGGTATTCGCGGTCCGACAAGGAGTCGTGCGGCGGCGCGTCGTGGTCTTCGCCGACCTGCGCGGCCAGGGTCTGGGCCAGTGCGGCGCTGACGTATTTCTGGCCGGCCGCGACCTGGCGGATGGCCGTCACGAGCTCGCGCGGGGCGCTCTGCTTGGTCATGTAGCCCGAGGCCCCGGCCTTGAGCGAGCGGATCGCATACTGGTCTTCGCGGTGCATCGACAGCATCAGCACGGCCAGGTCGGGCCGGTCCTTGCGCACCTGCTTCAGCACTTCGATGCCGTTGCGGTCGGGCAGGGAGATGTCGAGCAGCATCACGTGGGGACGCGACTTGCCGACCAGCTTGATGGCGTCGAGCCCGGTTTCCGCTTCGCCGGCCACGATGATGTCGCCCTGCTCGGCCAGGATCTGTTTCAGGCCTTCGCGCACGATGGCATGGTCGTCGGCAATGAATACACGGATGGTTGCTTTGTCAGTCATTCTGGCCTGCGCTATTGCTGAACTCATGGTGGGCGGCCGCCTCGCGTGCTTCGTGCGGGGCAGCCAGCCTGGTCTTGATGGTCACCATCGTGCCACCTCCGGGCGCCGGCGACAAGGCCAGCGTGCCGCCCAGCGCCTTGGCGCGCTCGCTCATGCCGCGCAGCCCGAAGGATTGCGGCTTGAGGCGGTCGGCCGGTTCGATGCCGCGGCCGTTGTCGCAGATGACCAGGGTCAGGTGGGCGCGCTGGCGGCGCAGCGACACCGTCACCCGGGTGGCGCCGGCATGCTTGGCGATATTCGTCAGCGCTTCCTGGAAGATGCGGAACAGGGCGGTGGCGTGGTCGTCGTCCAGAAGAATGTCCTTGTCGGGACAGCGGAACAGGCAGGCGATGCCCATCTGCTTTTCGAACTCGCGCGCCTGCCATTCGAGCGCGGCCACCAGCCCCAGGTCGAGCATGGTCGGGCGCAGGTCGAGCGAGATCCGGTGCACCGCCTCGATCGTGCGGTCGACCAGGTCGTCGAGGTAATTCGCCTTGTCGATCAGCGCCGGCTGCTCGGGCAGGCGCGCGGCCAGCATCGCCAGCGCCATCTTGATGGCCGTGAGGTTGCCGCCCAGGTCGTCGTGGATCTCGCGCGCGATGCGGGCCCGTTCCTGTTCCTTGACCTGCTCGATGTGGTCGGTGAGCTCGGCCAGCCGCGAGCGCGAGCGCATCACCTCGTGCTGCTCCTGCTTGCTGTCGCTGATGTTGGTCATGATGCCGTCCCACTGCACCGCGCCGCTGTCGGCCGGGTGCGGGGTGGCGCGCAGGTTGATCCACTTCACGTCTTTCCAGGCGTCGATCCAGATCCGGCCTTCCCAGTTCCATGCGCCGAGCCCGTCGCGCGAAATCTGCATGCAGTCCAGGTAGCCCTTGCGGTCTTCCGGCAGGATGAGCCCTTCGAACAGGGAGGCGTCGCGCTGCAGCTCCAGCACCGACAGGCCGAGCAGGGCCTGGCAGCCGTCGCTGAGCCAGGGGAATTCCAGCCGCCCGTCCGGATAGTGCGCCAGCTGGAACACCAGCCCCGGCGTATTGCGCACGATGGCGTCGAAGCGCGCCTGCGACTGCGCCAGCGCCTGCGCCGCCGCCTGCTCGAGCGTCAGGTCGTCGGCAATGGCCAGCAGCAGCGAGCGGCCGTCGCGCACGATGCGCAGGAAAGACAGCTTGACGGGATAGGTACTGCCGTCGGCGCGCCGCAGGCGGGTGCGGATGCCCACCTGGGCGCCGATCTCCTCGCCCAGCCCGGCCAGCAGGGCGGACAGCACGCCGGGTTCGAGCGCCGGGGCGATGGCGTAGACGTCCATCGTCCCCAGGCTGGCCGCATCATGGCCCAGGTTCAGGCGCGCGGCCTGGTTGGCGTCGACGATGGCCAGCGTGGCGGCGTCGAGCAGGTAGATCTCGGAGGCGGCCGCCTGCATTTCGGCGGCCAGGGTGGGCGTCGGACTCATGGCTGTTCGGTTTCTTGTTCGTCTACACGCTGCGCCTGCTGGCGCGCCTTGGAGCGCGCACTGAAGCGCCGCAGCACCCGCGTCAGGTGGCTGGGCTGGCGCCCCGCGCGGCGCAGCAGCCGGCGCAGGGCGCGCCGCGCGCCATTGACGGCCAGGCGGCTGCGGCGCCAGAAGCTGCTTACGCGCAGGCTGGCCAGCCAGCGGTCCTTCAGGGCGATGAAGCCGCCATGGCAGCGGGCAAACCATCCTACGCCGAGCAGGGTCGGCAAGGTCAATATATAGATGCGCGCCACCACCATCGCGCCGCCCAGCTTGGCGAGCACGAAGGTGGAGATCCCGGCCAGCGCATGGCCCTTGGCGATGGCGAGCAGGGCCAGCAGCTTGACCGGCAACAGCAGCAGCCCGGGCAGCAGGAACAGGCCCAGGGCGGCCCAGGGCGGCAGGGTGCGGATATGCGCTTCCAGCCAGCGCAGCGGCGGCCAGGCGGCCAGGCGGGCGGCGGCGCGGCTGCCGACCTGCCAGGTCCAGGCTTCGAGCAGCAGCACCAGCGCCGCCAGCTGCATCAGGGGCGCAAGCAGCCGTGAGCGCTGGCCGACGCGCGGATGGGGGCGCGCCTTGTGTACCGGATGTCCTGCCGAGTTTTCTCCGTCCATGAGCGCATGATACGGCAAGCAAGGGACTCCCGGCGCCGCTGCCGTTACAATAAGGACCATGAACAAGGCATTTGTAAAAGAGTCCGACAACGACGACGATGACGGCGAAGCGCTGGCGCTTGCCCAGGCCATTCCTGCCGGAGCCAAGAACTACATCACCCCGGCCGGCTACCAGGCCATCAAGGACGAGCTGCTGCAGCTGATCGACGTCGACCGTCCCGAGGTCGTGCGCATCGTGCACTGGGCCGCCTCGAACGGGGACCGCTCGGAAAACGGCGACTATATCTACGGCAAGCGCCGCCTGCGCGAGATCGACCGCCGCATCCGCTTCCTGACCAAGCGCCTCGATTCGGCCGCCGTGGTCGACCCTTCCGTGCACCATGGCAACGACCAGGTTTTTTTCGGGGCCACCGTCGCCTACCTGAACAAGGCGGGCGAGGAGCATACCGTCACCATCGTCGGCATCGACGAGCTCGACCCGCTCAAGGGCAAGATCAGCTGGGTGTCCCCGGTGGCGCGCGCCCTGACCAAGGGGCGCGAGGGCGACCTCGTCACCCTGCAGACGCCGCTGGGCGTCGAAGAACTCGAGATTCTTTCGGTCGACTACCCGGAGCCGGTCGCGGATTGACCGGGCCGGGCTGGTAAGATGAGCGATTCGCCGATTGTCCCGTCTTCCATGAACCGTTCCCACGATGCCCTGCGCGAGGCCGATGCCCTCGCCGCGCTGCGCACCGCCACCGCTGCCCGCCACGAGCGCCTGGACGGCGGCCTGCCCCTGTCCGCACCCGACCCATCCCTGACTGATTACGCCGGGCATTTGCTGATGGTGCGCGACTGGCTGCTGCCCCTGCAGGCCTGGCTGGACGGCTATGCCGACGGTCCCCAGGCCGAAGCCAGCCTGCCGGCCACTTCCCGCCTGTCCCTGATCGAAGCCGACCTGCTCGAGTCCGGCATGCCGGCAGCTGCGCCGCCGCGTCCGGGCGTCGCATGGCCTCTTGATGCAAGCGCGGCTTACCGCTGGGGCGTGGCCTATGTGATCGAAGGCTCGCAGCTGGGCGGCGCCGTGCTCCATGCCCGCCTGGCCGAGCGCTTCGCGCCGCATCCGCTGCGCTACCTGCGCGGCGAAGCCGGCGGCCCGGGGCCGCGCTGGCGCGCCTTCATGCTGGCGCTGCGCGCGAACGTACGCACACCGGAAGACATCGCCGAAGCCTGCACCGGGGCCTGCGCGGCCTTCGACCGCATCCTGGAGCTGGCGCCGCATACCTGATGCAAAAATAATGCGCGCCGGTGTCGATTCCGCACCGCGCCGATCGTCGTCTTGTCAAACGGCTGGCAAAGCCGTTGTCAACCCAACCACACGGAGGATGCGATGCGATTCATGATTTTGCTGAAGGCGGACAAGGACACCGAAGCGGGCGTGATGCCGAGCGAAGAGCTGCTCACGGCCATGGGCAATTTCAACGACGAACTGGTCAAGGCCGGCGTGATGCTGGCGGGCGAGGGCCTGCAGCCATCATCCCAGGGCGCACGGGTGCATTTCAGCAGGGACGGCGGCGTGCGCGTGGTCGACGGGCCCTTCGCCGAGACCAAGGAATTGCTGGCCGGCTTCTGGATCTGGCGCGTGAACTCGAAGCAGGAAGCGATCGATTGGGTCAAGCGCGTGCCGATGCCCATGTTGAGCGGCGAAGCCGAGATCGAGATCCGCCAGATCTTCGAAATGGACGACTTCGGCGACACCATGACGCCGGAATTGCGCGAGCAGGAAGAGCGCCAGCGCGCTGCGCTGGCCCAATAAGCACCCTCACCGGAGAAACGACATGGTTGCCAAAAACACGGTGTGTCTCTGGTTCGACGGCGCGGCACTGGAGGCGGCGCAGTTTTACGCCGCGACGTTTCCGGATAGCGCGGTCACGGCTGTCCACCGCGCGCCGGGCGATTACCCGGCGGGCAAGCAGGGCGATATCCTCACGGTCGAGTTCACGGTCATGGGCATTCCCTGTCTCGGCCTGAACGGCGGCCCGGGCATCACCCACAACCAGGCATTTTCCTTCCAGGTGGCCACCGACGACCAGCAGGAAACCGACCGCCTGTGGGACGCCATCATCGGCAATGGCGGGCAGGCCAACGTGTGCGGCTGGTGCCAGGACAAGTGGGGCCTGTCGTGGCAGATCACCCCGCGCGTCCTGATCGACGCCTACACCGATCCCGACCAGGCCGCGGCCAGGCGTGCATTCGAGGCGATGATGGGGATGGGGAAGATCGACATTGCGGCGATCGAGGCGGCGCGGCGCGGCTGATCCGGTTTTCGCCAGCCGGGTCCGCCGCGCGGTGCGCCCTTAAGAACGCTCGCGCTCGACCCGGTTCACCCCCGCCACCCGTCGCAGGTTGCGGATCAGCTGGGCCAGGTGCACGCGGTCTTTTACCTGGATGGTAAAGCGCAGCTGCGTCATCAGGTGTTCGTCGTCCTCGTCCATGCCGACATAGGTGATGTTGGCGTCGGACTCGCCGATCTCGGCCGCCACGCGCGCCAAAATGCCCTTCTCATTGTTGATGAGCAGGCGGATGCGGCAGTCGAAGCGGCGGTTGAGCTCTTCGCCCCATTGCACGGCGATCCAGCGGTCCGGTTCCTTGGCGCGCACGCGCTTGGCCGGGAGGCAGTCGCAGGTGTGCACCACCAGGCCCTGGTCGCGCCGCAGCTGGCCCAGGATCTGGTCGCCCGGGATCGGCAGGCAGCAGGGCGCCAGCTGCACCGACACGCCTTCGCTGCCGTAGATGGTGACCGGGTCGATGTCGCTGCTCGGTACCGCCTGGGACGAAGGCGCGTGGTCCGGATCGCTTTCCATCAGGCCGAAGATGTGGCGCGCCACCAGGGCCGGCATGCGCTTGCCGATGCCGATGTCGGCGTACAGCTCGTCCATCGACTTGGCCGAGGATTCGGCCAGCAGCTTTTCGATCGCGCCGGGGGACAGGTCCGGGTTGATGTTGCGGGCGGCCAGCGCCCCGGCCAGCAGTTCCTGGCCCAGCTCCACCGACTCGTTCACGTTCACCGTGCGCAGGTAATGGCGGATCGCCGAACGGGCCTTGCCGGTACGCACGAAACTCAGCCAGGTCGGGCTCGGGCGCGAGTCGGGATTGGTGACGATCTCGACGATGTCGCCGTTGTGCAGCTCGTTGCGCAGGTGGGCGGTCTCGTTGTTGATCTTGACCGAGACCGTGTGGTCGCCGATGCCGGTGTGGATCGAATAGGCGAAATCGAGCGCCGTGGCGCCGCGCGGCAGGGCGATGATCTTCGATTTCGGCGTGAACACGTAGACCGAATCCGGGAACAGGTCGACCTTCACGTGCTCGAGGAATTCGGCCGAGTCGCCGGTCTGCTGCTGGATGTCGAGCAGCGACTGCAGCCACGCATGGGTGCGCTGCTGCAGGTCCGACATGTTCGAGTCGCCGGTCTTGTAGAGCCAGTGCGCCGCCACGCCGCTTTCCGCGGTGCGGTGCATGTCCTGGGTACGGATCTGGAATTCGACCGGGGTGCCGTAGGGGCCGATCAGGGTGGTGTGCAGCGACTGGTAGCCGTTGATCTTGCGGATCGCGATGTAGTCCTTGAACTTGCCCGGCATCGGCTTGTACAGCGCGTGCAGGGTGCCAAGGGTGACGTAACAGTTCGGGACCGTGTCGACCACCACCCGGAAGCCGTAGACGTCGAGCACCTGCGAGAACGACAGGTGCTTGTTGCGCATCTTTTTATAGATGCCGTACAGGGTCTTTTCGCGGCCGTAGACTTCGGCCGTGATGCCGGCGGTGGCCAGCTGCGCCTTGACCGACTCGAGGATCTTCTTCACCACTTCGCGGCGGTTGCCGCGCGCGGCCTTGATCGCCTTGGCCAGGGTCTGGTAGCGCAGCGGGTACAGGTGCGAGAACGACAGGTCCTGCAGCTCGCGGTAGATGTTGTTCAGGCCGAGGCGGTGGGCGATCGGCACGTACACTTCCATCGTCTCGCGCGCGATGCGGCGCTTCTTGGCCGCGACCATCACGCCCAGCGTGCGCATGTTGTGCAGGCGATCGGCCAGCTTGATGAGGATGACGCGTACGTCGGAGGCCATCGCCAGCAGCATCTTGCGGAAGTTTTCGGCCTGCGCCTCGACCTGGCTCTGGAATTCGATCTTTTCGAGCTTGGACAGGCCGTCGACCAGGTTCGCGACCTGGGCGCCGAAGCGCTCGACCAGGTCGTCCTTCTTCACATCCTGGTCTTCGATCACGTCGTGCAGCAGCGCGGCCATGATGGCCTGGGCGTCGAGCTTCCACTCGGCGCAGATCTCCGCGACGGCGATCGGATGGGAGATGTAGGGCTCGCCCGACTTGCGCACCTGGCCGAGATGCATCTCGTCCGAGAAGCGGTAGGCTTCCTTGACTTTCTTGAGTTCGGCGGGAGTGAGGTAGTCGGACAGCTTGTTGATCAGCTGCGTGACCGAAGCTACGCCCGGGGCGGGCGCCGGTGCTTCGGCGTCTTGCGGTTTACCCGCGCGCTTGGCGCGGGGTGGGGTCGTGCCTGGATGGGTCGAATCCGGGGAAGTCAGTTTCATGCGTTATATCGATCAGCCAGTGTAGGCACAGAATAACAGATTCAACGATTCCCGAATTCAAGCCATCGCGGGGTATTACATCGGTACCTTTTTCAGCATCTCGATGCCCACCTTGCCGGCGGCGATTTCGCGCAGCGCGACGACGGTCGGCTTGTCCTTGGCTTCGACTTTCGGGGTGTGGCCCTGCAGCAGCTGGCGTGCGCGGTAGGTGGCGGCCAGGGTCAGCTGGAAGCGGTTCGGGATGGTTTTGAGGCAATCTTCGATGGTGATACGGGCCATGGGACACTCCTAATTGGTCATTCTTGCGGTACGCCTTGCGGCGCCGCGTTTACGTTGGTTGTTGCGCGTGGATTCCGAGCTGGGCGAACAAGTCTGCATTGCGGGCCGCCTGTTGGGCGAAGCGGCAACGTGTCGCTATGACAATCGCCTGCAGCTGCGAGAGGGCGACATTGAACTCTTCGTTGATGATAGCATATTCGAAGTCCGGAGCGTGAGCGATCTCCCCCCCGGCCGCCAGCAGGCGGCGCGTAATGATGTGGGGTTCGTCGGTGCCGCGCTTGTGCAGGCGCTCTTCCAGCGCCTCGATCGACGGCGGCAAGATAAAGATGCCGGCCGCATCCGGGAACTGCTTGCGCACCTGGCGCGCGCCTTGCCAGTCGATCTCCAGCAAAATATCGGTCCCCAGCTTCATTTCCTGTTCCACGCTCAAGCGGCTGGTGCCGTAGTAATTGCCGTGCACTTCCGCCCACTCCAGGAATTCCCCGCGATCGGCGCGCGCGACAAAATCCTCGGCCGAGGTGAAATGGTATTCGCGGCCATCCTGCTCGCCCGGACGCGGCTGGCGCGTGGTGGTCGAGATCGACAGCTTGATGCCCGGTTCCAGCTTCAGCAGGGCGTTGACCAGGGTCGATTTGCCGGCGCCGCTGGGTGCGGCGACGACGAACAGGCTGCCGGAGAGGGCGGGAGTGATCATGGGTGTGTTCCTTCTTGCGTGTAATTGCGTCGAGTTCATCGCCGCGAAGTGTTCATCATAACGTTGAACGCGTGGGCAAGAAACCGGCCCACCCTACGAAAAGCGGCATGTCATGCGTTTGCCGCGATGTCATTGCCGTTGTAGGGTGGGCAGGTCTCCTGCCCACGCGTTCAGGTCACCGCCGCACATTGTTGCGCGACGACAACATCCTGCTTCTATTTATTCCAGGTTCTGCACCTGCTCGCGCATCTGCTCGATCAGGAGCTTGAGCTCCATCGAGGCGTCGGCCAGTTCCTTCACCGAGGCCTTGGCGCCCAGCGTGTTGGCTTCGCGGTTGAGCTCCTGCATCATGAAGTCCAGGCGCTTGCCGACCTGGCCGCCCTTTTTCAGGATGTGGCGGGTCTCGTTCAGGTGGGCCGACAGGCGCGACAACTCTTCGGACACGTCGATGCGGATGCCGTACAGTGTCACTTCCTGGCGGATGCGCTCGAGCACTTCCTGGCGCGTAAGGGTAGACGGGTTGCCGTGGCCGGCCAGGCCCAGCGCGTCCTGCATGCGCTCGATGGCCTTTTGCTGGAACTGCGAGATCACCTGCGGAATCAGGGGCGTGATGCGCTTGACGATGGTTTCCATCGACTCGATGCGCGACTGCAGCATCGCTTCCAGCGCGGCGCCTTCGCGGCGGCGGCTGTCCACAAACGCGGCGACGGTGGTGGCGGTCAGCGCCGCGACGTCCTGCTGGAGCGACTCCTGGCCGACGGTCGATTCCTCGATCACGCCGGGCCAGCGCAGCAGTTCGGCGACGGTCATGGGCGCGGCGGCGGCGAAGTGCTGCCCGATCTCGCCTTGCAGGCGGGCCAGGTCGGCCAGCAGTTCCTGGTTCAGGGCCTGCGAGCCGCCGGTGGTCTTGCGGCCGAAGGAGAGGCGCACTTCGACCTTGCCGCGGGTGATCGCGGCCATGATCGCGGCGCGCAGGTCGGGTTCGAGCGCGCGCAGGTCGTCGTTGATGCGGAATTGCAGATCCAGGAAGCGCGAGTTGACGCTCTTGATCTCGATGGTGAGGGTGCCGGCAGCGCCTTCGCTGGTCGCTACCGCATAACCTGTCATGCTAGAAATGCTCAAAGAAGTCCCCGGTTTTTATTCTATAGGGCAGCTGCCCTTTACAAAGCCAACATTTATCCCACACAATCGTCCCGTTAAGCAAGGAACCCTTCCTGGATGGCCGCACAGAACAACGCACCCCTGCCCGATGGCCTGGAAATTGCCGGATATCGCATTGTAAAGAAAATTGCGTCCGGTGGGTTCAGTATTGTTTATTTGGCATATGACGCCGAAGGCAATGCCGTCGCCATCAAGGAATACCTGCCCAGCCAGCTCGCCTTGCGGGCGCCGGGCGAGCTCGCGCCGAGCGTGTCCAAGCCCAATCTGCCGGTGTTTCGCATCGGCCTGAAATGCTTCTTCGAAGAGGGGCGGGCGCTGGCGCGCATCGTCCATCCGAACGTGGTGCGGGTGGTGAATTTCTTCAGGGCGAACGAGACCGTGTACATGGTCATGGCCTACGAATCCGGCCACACGCTGCAGGACCACATCGCACGCCTGCACGCCAAGGGCAGCCGCATGGGCGAGGCCTCGATCCGCCAGCTCTTCAACGGCGTCTGCGCGGGCGTGCGCGAAGTCCATGCCAACAAGCTGCTGCACCTGGACCTGAAGCCGGCCAACATCTACCTGCGCAGCGACGGCTCGCCCCTGCTGCTCGACTTCGGCGCGGCGCGCCAGACCATCAATATCGACGTGCCGATGCTGGCGCCGATGTACACGCCGGGCTTTGCCGCGCCCGAGCTGTACAGCAAGGCCGCCACCCTCGGGCCCTGGACCGACATCTACAGCATCGGCGCGGCCATGTATGCCTGCATGACGCGCACCATGCCGCAGCCGGTCGAGGCGCGCAAACAGGAAGACAAGACCGCCGTGCAGCTGGCGAAACTGGCGGGCAGCTATTCGCCGGAGCTGGTGGACATGGTAGGGTCGTGCATGGCGCTCGATCCGCTGGCGCGCCTGCCGAGCGTCTTTGCGATGCAGAAGGTGCTGCAGGCGCCGCCGTCGGTAGCCGGTGCAGCGGAAGAAGACGAGGCGGCTGCGCCCGCGGCAGGCTGGCGCGGGCTGGTCGAACGGCTGGGCGGCATCGGCCGCAAGGCCCGCACTGAAGAGTAAAGGGGAGCAGCATGCAGTTTTCCGTCTACCAGCAGACCCACATCGGCGGGCGCAAGGTCAACCAGGACCGGATGGGCTACAGCTTCACGCGCGATGCGCTGCTGCTGGTGCTGGCCGACGGCATGGGCGGCCACCTGCGCGGCGAGATCGCCGCCACCATCGCGCTGCAGACGCTGTCGATGATGTTCCGCATGCAGGCCCGCCCGTATATCAAGAAGGCCGAGCGCTTCCTGGAAGAGGCGCTGCAGCAGGCGCACTGGGACATCCTGGCCTATGCCGAAACCAACAAGCTGCCCGAGACGCCGCGCACCACCATCGTGGCCTGCCTGGTGCAGCACAACTGCGCGGTCTGGGCCCATTGCGGCGACTCGCGCCTGTACTGGGTGCGCCGCAACCAGGTGCTGGCGCGCACGCGCGACCACTCCCACCTCGAATACCTGATCGACAAGGGCCGTGCGAGCGAAGCGGACCGCAATACCCACCCCGACCGCAACAAGCTGTACAACTGCCTGGGCGCCGGCCAGGAACCGAAGATCGAGATCTCGAACCAGGCCAGCCTGGAACCGGGCGACACCCTGCTGCTGTGTTCTGACGGCCTATGGGGCGTGCTGCCGGAAACCGAGATCGTGCACCGCCTCTCCACCTCGACCATCGTGCAGGCGGTGCCGGACTTGGTGGCGATGTCGGCCGCCATCGGCGGGGCGCGCGGCGACAACACGACGGCGCTGGCCATCACCTGGCAGGGCGCAGACGCGGCGAACCCCGCGCCCGACACGATCTCGACCCAGATGCTGGCCGAAGACGCGGTCAGCTCGACCATCACGGCCGGCCAGCCCGCCAATGCGGGCGCCGACGCGTTTGACGAGGACGAAATCGAAAAGGCGATTGCCGAGATCCGCGAGGCGATCGAAAAATCTTCCCAATTACTCAAATAACAAAGGCACCTCCATGAGCTTCGAACAACGCCCGAGCGGCCGCACGGTCGACCAGCTGCGTGCAATCCGCATTACCCGCCAGTACACCCGGCATGCCGAAGGCTCGGTGCTGATCGAATGCGGCGACACCAAGGTGATCTGCACCGCCAGCATCGAAGAAAAGGTGCCCGGCTTCCTGAAAGGAAAAGGGCAGGGCTGGATGACGGCCGAATACGGCATGCTGCCGCGCTCGACCCACACCCGCATGGACCGCGAAGCCGCGCGCGGCAAGCAGTCGGGCCGCACCCAGGAAATCCAGCGCCTGATCGGCCGCTCGCTGCGCGCCGCGTTCGACCTCGAAGCGTTTGGCGAGCGCACCCTGCACCTGGACTGCGACGTGATCCAGGCCGACGGCGGCACCCGCACCGCCTCGATCACCGGCGCCATGGTCGCGGCCTATGACGCGTTCAACGCGCTGGTGGGGCAGGGGCTGCTGCCTGCCGTGCCGGTCAGGCACTTCGTGGCGGCGATTTCGGTGGGTGTCTACAAGGGCATGCCGGTGCTGGACCTGGACTACCTCGAGGATTCGGACTGCGATACCGACATGAACGTGGTGATGAACGAGCAGGGGCATTTCATCGAAGTGCAGGGCACGGCGGAAGGGGCGGCTTTTGACCGCAACGGGATGAACCGCTTGCTGGATCTGGGGCAGCTGGCAATTACGGAGTTGATCAGGTTGCAGAAGCAGTCCCTCGGGCTGGTCGGCTGATTTCCTGTTGCGGCTTCGGTAAGGAACTGGGGTCCCGGCCAAGGCCGTGACCCCATGCCCAACTGCAGCCGACAAGCATCCTTCGGCCTGACACGCTAAAATACTACCCCTCCCGCAGCAACCACCTCCAAGCACGCCATGACCCAACGCCTGATCCTCGCCTCCAACAACGCCGGCAAACTGAAGGAATTCGCGCAGCTGCTTCGCCCCATCGGCTTCGAACTGCACCCGCAAGGCGAATTCGACGTGCCCGAAGCGGAAGAGCCTTTCGGCACCTTCGTGGAAAACGCGCTGGCCAAGGCCCGCCACGCCGCCCGCCTGACCGGCCTGCCGGCTTTGGCGGACGATTCGGGCGTCTGCGTCAATGCCCTGGGTGGGGCGCCCGGCGTGTATTCGGCGCGCTATGCGGGCGAGCCGAAATCCGACGCCCGCAACAGCGAGAAACTGGTGGCCGACCTGGCCCAGTACAGCGACAAGTCGGCCTATTATTACTGCGTGCTGGTCTATGTGCGCCACGCCGACGACCCGCAACCGGTCATCGCCGACGGCCGTTGGAACGGCGAGATCATCGCTACGCCACGCGGCGCCAACGGCTTCGGCTACGACCCGCACTTCCTGATCCCGTCGCTGGGCAAGACCACCGCCGAGCTGGAGCCGGCCGTGAAGAATGCCCACTCGCACCGCGGCCAGGCCCTGCGTGCACTGGTCGAGAAGCTGCGATGATCCCGATTAAAGTCGCGGGCCCGACGCCCAGCGAACCGCGTAGCCCGGCGACGACCGCCCTGCAATACCTGAAGCCGGGCGCGCTGAACCTGACGGCCCTGCCGCCGCTCTCGCTCTACATCCACTTCCCATGGTGCGTGCGTAAATGCCCGTATTGCGATTTCAATTCGCACGAGGCCAAGGGCGAATTGCCGGAAAAGGAGTACCTCGACGCCGTGCGCCTGGACCTGGAGCAGTCGCTGCCGATGATCTGGGGCCGCAAGATCCATACCGTCTTCATCGGCGGCGGCACGCCGAGCCTGATGTCGGCCGCGGGACTGGACCGCCTGCTGTCCGACGTGCGCACCCTGCTGCCGCTGGAGATCGGCGCCGAGATCACGATGGAAGCCAATCCGGGGACCTTCGAGTCCGAGCGCTTCAGGTCCTACCGCGACAGCGGCGTGAACCGCCTGTCGATCGGGATCCAGAGCTTCAACGGCGCCCACCTGAAGGCCCTCGGCCGCATCCACGACGAGAGCGAAGCCCTGCGCGCGGTGGAAATCGCGCGCTCTACCTTCGATAACTTCAACCTCGACCTGATGTTCGCGCTGCCGGGGCAGACGCTCGAGCAGGCGCGCCATGACCTGCAGACGGCGATGTCCTTCGAGCCGCCCCACCTGTCGATGTACCACCTGACGATGGAGCCGAACACGGTCTTCGCCAAGTACCCGCCGGCGCTGCCCGACGACGACCTGAGCGCCGACATGCAGGACATGATCCTGGAAGCCACGGCGGCCGGCGGCTACCAGCACTACGAGGTCTCGGCCTATGCCAGGGCCGGCAAGCAGGCCAGGCATAACCTGAACTACTGGGGCTTCGGCGACTACCTCGGCATCGGCGCCGGCGCGCATTCGAAGATCTCCTTTCCGCACCGCGTGCTGCGCCAGGCGCGCTACAAGCAGCCGGCCTCCTTCATGGAAGCGGCCAGGCGCGGCAACCCGGTGCAGGAAGAGCACGAGATCGCCCGCGCCGACATGGGTTTCGAGTTCATGCTCAACACGCTGCGCCTCGTCGACGGCTTCGATCCGAATCTGTTCGGCGAGCGCACCGGGATGAATATCGGCGCGATCGGCAAGCAACTCGACGCGGCCGAAGCCAAGGGGCTGCTGTACCGCGACCACAAGCTGATTCGGCCTACCGAACTGGGCCAGCGCTTCCTGAATGATTTGCAGGAAATGTTCCTGGCCGGCTGACGCAATGCAGCCTGCGCATCGTAGGGTGGGCAAGTTCCTTGCCCACGCGTTCAAGCAGCTGTAGCACGGACGCGGTGCGGTTTGAATGCGCTAACGATCACCGCGTGGGCGGAATCCGCCCACCCTACGGGTCTTGCTGATTCACCAGAATGGGGCACGCTGCCTCAAATCGTCTTCGCCCCCGCCAGCGCCTCGATCGTGCGCCCCAAGCCCTTGACCACGCGCGCCATGCTGGCGTAATCGAGCTTGTCCGGCGTGTCCTGGGCGGTGTGGTAGTAGGGGTAGCGCAGGAAGGCGGTATCCGTGATCATCAACGCCGGATAGCCTTGCCGGTTGTACGAAGTGTGGTCCGATAGCGTCACACCCATCACGTGCGCCGGCGCCGCCAGCCCTTCGGCAGGGAAGTCGGACTGCGCCTTGAAAGCCGCCAGTGCCTGGCGTACCAGCGCCGACGATTCGAGCGTCCCCACGAATGCAATGAAATTGCCGGTACTCGGGTAACGGCCTTGCAGCTCCGGCGGCAGGCGCTGGCTGTTGGGAGCATCGGAATACCAGCCGATGGTTTCCAGGATCAGGGCGCCTGCCACCTTGTGCCCGGCCTGCTTCAGTGCCCGCGCATGCTGCATGCTGCCCATTTCCTCGCCCATGAACCAGGGCGGTTCTTCGTTCACGAAGAAGACGAATTTCACTTCGGTGCCGCGGCTGGGCTGCATGGTTTTCAGCAGGCGCGCCAGTTCCAGCACGGCCGCCGTGCCGCTGCCGTTGTCGTTGGCGCCCGGCGCGCCGGGCGCGGAATCGTAATGGGCGCCGACGATGAAGATGCGTTCGGGCTTCGCGCCCGGCGCGGCGTTCGACACCGAGACTTCGATATTGCGCACCTTCTGGCCGCCTGCCTGGTATTCCTGCCGCTGCACGCGGTAGCCGACACCCTGCAGGCTCGCTTCGATGTGGCGCGCGGCCTGTTCGAGCTGGCGCGGGTTGGCGGTATTGTGTTCTTCGCTGGCGATGGCTTCTACGTGGGTGCGCAGGCGCGCGGCGAGGTCGGGAGCCGGCATGGCGGAATCGGTTTCCAGGGTCAGGGTAGCCAGCGCAATCGCAAGCAGGATCGCAATGACGACCTTCCAGTGTGAGCGGGCGAATTTGCGCATGGCGGGAAAAAGCAGCCTTCAAGCGTCGATGCGTCCAGTGTAGCCAAACTGGCAAAGCCCCGCCGCGCCAATTCCGCGCTTCAATTCAGCCCGGGTGCGCGGCTCAGCGCGCGCTGTTGGGCAGCACCTGGAAGTCGTGGCTGTGCTCGAGTGCGCGCAGCAGCCCGGCCAGGTTCGCGGGCGGCACGGCCAGCTTGCGCTGGCGGAGGTCGAACCAGCCCACGGTCGAGGTCACGCGCGCGCACAGCACGCCTTCGCGGAAGAACTCGTTCCGCAGCAGCATGCGGCTGGCGTCTTCCGACAAGCCGCCCAGGGCCAGGGTCACCGTGATCCGGTCGAGCAGGCGGCATTCGCGGAAGTAGTCGAGCTGGTCGCGCATCACCACCGGCCCGAGCTGCAGCCGCGCGAACTCCGACATCGGGAAGCCGTGCTCGGCGAAATACATCATGCGCACGTCGGCCGACTTGTCGAGATAGGCCGTGTTGCGCATGTGGGCGTTGAAGTCCATGTCGCCCCAACCGGCGGTCAAGGTTTGCTGGTACATGGCGTTCTCCTTTTTCGTTCGTGCCGCTACTTTACTGCGCCGGGATAGTGGCTGCAGAACCGGCTTGCAGTGCACCGACAAGGCAGGCAAAAAAAAGGCCGGACTGCGCACAGTCCGGCCTTTCATCGATCGCGAAACGCTCAGCGCGCCGCCACGGGCGTGCCAGGCGCGCTCCACCCGCCGCCGAGCACGCGGTACAAGGTCACCTGGTTCTGCAGGCGCTGCAGATTCGCCTGCACCGCGGCCTGCTGCGCCTGGAACAGCGAACGCTGCGCATCGAGCAGGTCGAGGTAGCTGGCCGCGCCGTTCTTGTAGCGCAAATCGGCCAGGTTGAAGCGGTCGGCCTCGGCTTCGGCCACCGCGCGCTGGGCGCGCAGCTGCTCGCTGAAGGTCGACTGCCCGGCCAGCGCATCGCCCACTTCGCGGAAGGCGGTCTGGATCGAGCGCTCGTACTGCGCCACCGCGATGTCGCGGCCGGCCCGGGCAGAGCCCAGCACCGCGACGTTGCGGCCGTAGTCGAAGATCGGCAGGATCGCCTGCGGCGCGAAGGTCCAGCCGAAGCTGCCGCTCTTGAACAGGCCCGACAGCTCGGTGCTGGCGCTGCCGACGCTGCCGGTGAGCGTGATGCGCGGGAAGAAGTTCGCGCGCGCCGCGCCGATGTTGGCGTTGGCGCCGATCAGCTCCTGCTCGGCCGCGCGGATGTCCGGACGGTTGATCAGGAGGTCCGACGGCAGGCCCGCCGGCAGGTCCGGCAGGTCGGTCGCGGCCAGGGTGCTGCCGGCCGGGTTCGGATCGATCGAGCCGCCTACCAGCAGCGTGAGCAGGTTGATGTCCTGGGCGCGCTGGCGCTGCTGCGCGGCCAGCGTGGTCAGCGCGGTTTCCACCAGCGAGCGCGCCTGCTGCAGTTCCAGGCGCGACGCGACGCCGTTGTCGAAGCGCAGCTGGGTCAGGCGCATCGACTCCTGGCGCGTGCCCAGCGCCTGCTGGGTGATGGCCAGCAGTTCCTCGTCGGCCAGCAGCTGCAGGTAGGCGTTGGCGACCGACGCGATGAGACTGATTTGCGTGGTCTTGCGCGCTTCCTCGGTGGCGAGGTATTGCGCCAGCGCGGCGTCCGACAGGTTGCGTACGCGGCCGAACAGGTCGAGCTCGAAGGCCGAGACCGACAAGCCGCCCTGGTAGACGCTGTCGATCGGCTGGTCTTCGCCGGTGGTCTGGCGCTGGCCGCTGATTGCGGCGCCGATGGTCGGCAGGCGGTCGGCGCGGGTGATGCGGAACTGCGCGCGCGCCTGCTCGATGTTGGCGACCGCAATGCGCAGGTCGCGGTTGTTGGCCAACGCCTGCTCGATCAGGCCGCGCAGGCGGGCATCCTGGAAGAAGCGCTGCCAGGCCAGGCTGACGGGCGCTTCGTTCGCCACCTGGGCGGCTGGGGCGTTGGCCGGCTTGGGCAGCTCGGGGAAGGCCTGGGCCACGGGGGCCGCGGGACGCTCGTATTTCGGCGCCAGCGACATGCAGCCTGCCAGCGTCAGTGCCAGCGCCATCGGCGCCAGCCTTACCAGTCGATTAGTTGTTTTCATCATGGCGATCATATTTTTTCATGGACTGCCGCTGCGGCTGCGGCTTCTTCTTCATGTGCGTATTTCTTGCGCTGGCGCTCGCTGCCCTTGAACAGCTTGCGCACCACCACGAAGAACATCGGCACGAACAGCACGCCCAGCACGGTAGCCGTAATCATACCTCCCATCACGCCGGTACCGATGGCGCGCTGCGATGCCGAGCCGGCGCCGCCTGCGATCACCAGCGGCAGCACGCCGAGGATGAAGGCCAGCGAGGTCATGATGATGGGGCGGAAGCGCAGGTGGGCCGCTTCGATTGCCGCTTCCATCGGCGAGCGTCCCTGCGCCTGCAGGTCCTTCGCGAACTCGATGATCAGCACCGCGTTCTTCGCCGCCAGGCCGATGATGGTCACCAGGCCGATCTTGAAGTACACGTCGTTCGGGTAGCCGCGCATCATGGCCGCCAGGATCGCGCCCAGGATACCGAGCGGCACCACCAGCAGCACCGCCACCGGGATCGACCAGCTTTCGTACAGGGCCGCCAGCGCCAGGAAGATCGCCAGCATCGCGAAGGCCATCAGGATGCCCATGGTCGAACCGGACTGCGCTTCCTCGCGCGACTGGCCGGTCCATTCAAAAGCGAAGCCCTGCGGCAGCTTGGCCGCCAGCTTTTCCATCTCGGCCATCGCGTCGCCGGTCGAATAGCCCGGCTTGGCGTCGCCCGCGATGCTCATCGCCGGATAGCCGTTGTAGCGGATGGTCTGCATCGGGCCGGTCACCCAGCGGGTGGAGGCGAACGACGACAGCGGCACCGGCTGGCCTTGCGTATTGAGTGCGTTCAGCTCCAGCAGGTCGTCCGGCTGCATGCGGGCGCTGGCCTCGGCCTGCACCACGACACGCTGCAGGCGGCCGGCGTTCGGGAAGTCGTTCACGTACGACGAACCGAGCGCGGTCGAGATGGCCGAGTTGATCGACTCGAAGCTCACGCCCAGGGCTTGCGCCTTGTCGCGGTCGATGTCGAGCATGACTTGCGGCGCGTCTTCCAGGCCTTCCGGACGCACGCCGGCCAGCACCGGGCTTTGCGAGGCCATGCCGAGCAGCTGGTTGCGCGCCGCCAGCAGCGCATTGTGGCCGGCGCCGCCGCGGTCCTGCAGGCGGAAGGTGAAGCCGGTGCCGCGTCCCAGTTCGGGAATCGGCGGCGGCGACAGGGCGAAGATGAAGGCGTCGCGCACGCCCGACAGGCCGCCCATGATGCGTCCGGCCAGCGCCTGCGCGCTCGAGCCTTCGCCCTTGCGCTCGTCCCAGTCCTTCAGCGGAATGAAGGCCAGCGCCATGTTCTGGCCGGCGCCCGAGAACGAGAAGCCCAGCACGCTGACCATGTTGGCCACTTCCGGCTGCTTCATGATGAAGGTTTCGGCGGTGCGCATCACCTCGTTGGTGCGCTCGAGCGTGGCGCCCGGCGGCAACTGGATGTTGGCGATCACATAGCCCTGGTCTTCGTTCGGCAGGAAGGAATTCGGCATGCGGGCGAACAGCAGGCCGACCACGCCGACGATCAGGACAAACGCCACCAGCGCACGGCCGGAGCCGCGGATGATCTTGCCGACCCAGCCTTCATAGCCCTTGGCGGTGCGGCTGAAGCGGCGGTTGAACCAGCCGAAGAAGCCTTTCTTCTCGTGGTGGTGGCCCGCTTCGACCGGTTTGAGCAGGTGGGCGCACAGCGCCGGGGTCAGCGACAGCGCCAGGAAGGCCGAGAAGGCGATCGAGGACACCATGACCACCGCGAACTGGCGGTAGATGTTGCCGACCGCGCCGCCGAAGAAGGCCAGCGGCACGAACACCGACATCAGCACCACGGTCACGCCGATGATGGCGCCCGAGATCTGGCCCATGGCCTTGCGCGTCGCCAGCAGCGGGCTCAGGCCTTCCTCGCTCATGATGCGCTCGACGTTCTCGACCACCACGATGGCGTCGTCGACCACGATACCGATCACCAGCACCATGCCGAACATGGTCAGCACGTTGATCGAATAGCCCAGCGCCAGCAGGGTGGCGAGTGAGCCCAGCAGCGCCACCGGCACCACGATGGTCGGGATGATCGTGTAGCGGATGTTTTGCAGGAACAGGTACATCACCAGGAACACCAGCACGATCGCTTCGATCAGGGTATGGAGCACCTGCTCGATCGAGATATCGATGAACTTCGAGCTGTCGAACGGCACGGTGGCCTTCATCCCGGGTGGGAAGAACTTCGACAGTTCTTCCATGCGCTCGCGCACCAGGCGCGCGGTTTCCAGCGCATTGCCGCTCGGCGCCAGCTGCACGCCGATACCGGTGGACGGCTTGCCGTTCAGGCGCGCGGAGGTGGAATAGCTCTGGCCGCCGATCTCGATGCGGGCCACGTCCTTCAGGCGCACGGTGGAGCCGTCCGGGTTTGCGCGCAGCACGACGTTGCCGAACTGTTCGGCAGTGGTGAGCTGGCCGGTGACGACCACGGTGGCGCTGATTTCCTGGCCTTGCGCCAGCGGCAGTTCGCCGATGGTGCCCGAGGCCACCTGGGCATTCTGGCTGCGGATCGCGTTGTTCACGTCGCTTGGGGACAGGCGGAAGCCCACCAGCTTGGCCGGGTCGATCCAGATGCGCATCGCGCGCTCGGTACCGAACAGCTGCGCGGTACCGACGCCCTTGATGCGCTGGATTTCAGGCAGGACGGTGCGCGAGGCGTAGTCGCCCAGCGCAATCGGATCCCATTTCGGGTCGCTCGACGACAGGATGGTAAACAGCAGGAAGTTGGCGCGCACCTTGTCGACGCGCACGCCCTGCTGGTTCACCGCCTGCGGCAGGCGCGGGGTGGCGCGCGCCAGGCGGTTCTGGACATCCACCTGCGCCAGGTCCGGGTTGGTGCCGGTCTCGAACGTCAGGGTGATCGAGCCGCTGCCGTTGGCCGAGCTGCTCGATTCCATGTAGATCAGGCCCGGGGAGCCGTTCATCTCGCGTTCGATGACGGAGATGACCGAGTCTTCCAGGGTCTGGGCCGATGCGCCCGGATAGGCGGCATTGATCACGATCGATGGCGGGGCCACGTTCGGATACTGTGCGATCGGGAGCTGGGTGATCGAAACGCCGCCGATCACCATGATGAACAGCGCGATCACCCAGGCGAAGATAGGGCGGTCAATAAAAAAGCGTGCCATGTTAAATCCTGTTCTTGTTGCCGGCGCTTAGCGTGCGGCGGGTGCCGTGGCGCCCGAGCCGGCGGCCGGGGCGGCCGTACCTGGGGTCCACTGCACCACCTTGACCGGGGTACCCGGCGGCAGCATCTGCAGTTTCTGGAAGCCGTCGACCATCACGCGTTCGCCTTCCTTCAGGCCCTCGGTGACGACCCAGGCGCTGCCCTGCTGCGAACCGATCTTGACGGTGCGCGGGGTCGGCTTGTTGTCGGGGCCGACCACCATCAGGGTATCGCCCTGGGCGCCGCCGCGGGTGACGGCCTGCTGCGGCACCACGATGCCGTTCGGGACCTGGGCCTGGGCCAGGCGCACGCGCACATACTGGCCCGGCAGCAGGGCGTTGTCCGGGTTCGGCACCGTCGCGCGCAGGGTGACCTGGCCGGTGCTCGGATCGACGGTGACGTCCGAGAACAGCAGGCGGCCGCGGGTCGCCAGTTCGGTGCCGTCGTCGAGCATCACGGTGACCGGCGCATCCTTGGCGCCGCCGCCGGCCTGCTTGCGCAGGCGCTGCAATTCGGTCGCCGACTGGGTAATGTTCAGGTACATCGGGTTGTTCTGCTGGATCACGGCCATTTCGGTCGCTTCCGCTGCGGAGACCAGGGCACCTTCGGTCACCAGCGCGCGGCCGATGCGGCCCGAAATCGGGGCATTGACGTTGGCATAGCCGGAATTGATCTGGGCGATGCGCACCTGGGCGCGCGAGGCGGCCACCGCGGCCTCGGCCTGCTTCTGGGCGGCGACGGCGTTCGTGTATTCCAGCTTGCTGATGGCATTGGCTTCGACCAGCGGCTTGTAGCGCTCGGCCAGCGAGGCGGCCTGGCTCAGGGTCGCCTGGGCGCGGCCGAGGTCGGCCTGGGCGGCAGCCACTTGCGCCTGGTAAGGCGCCGGGTCGATCTGGAACAGGGACTGACCCTGCTTGACTTCGCTACCCTCGGTGAACAGGCGCTTGAGCACCACGCCGTTGACGCGGGCGCGGACCTGGGCGGTACGGACCGGCTCGGCGCGTGCCGGCAGTTCCGTCTGCAGGGCAACCGCCTCGTATTTGGTGGTGATGACGCCGACTTCCGGCGCCGGCATGCCGCCGCCGGGGCCGCCAGCGGCCGGCGCCGCGTCTTTCTTGCCGCAGGCCGAGAGCAGGGCGACGGCCATCAGGGTGCCGGCAGCGATCCGGGTGAGGGCGTGGTTGTGGTGTGCGCGCATTACGTGTGCTTTCCTTCTGATTATCGATTCGACTACCGTATGCGGGCATTTCCACAACATACGAATCGTCACTGGCTATTGCTGGCAGTTTTATATACTATCACGGTTGTATGTTTAATGTTTGAGGCGCTCTTCAAATCGAGAGCAAGGAAAAAAATGGCTCGTAAAACCAAGGCGGAGGCTGCCGCTACCCGCGACAGCATCCTTGACGCTGCTGAAAAATTGTTCGCCGAACAAGGCGTTTCAAGGACAACTTTACAGCATATCGCCAGCGAAGCGGGTGTGACGCGCGGCGCGATCTACTGGCATTTCCTGGACAAGGGCGCGCTGCTGCAGGCCATGATGGAGCGCGCCAAGATGCCCCTGGAAGAAGCGATGCTGCTGCTCGACGCCAACGAGGGCGGTGATCCGGTGCAGGATTTGCGCGAGTATGTGATGACGGTCTTGCGGGTGACCGCCAGCGACCCGAAGGCGCGCCGCGTGTTCGAGATCGTCACGCTGAAGATGGAATTCGTGGCCGACGCCGTCGTCATGCGCGAAGGACGGCGCGAAAAGCAGCTGATCTGGATGCAGCGGGTCGAGACGCGCCTGGCGCAGGCCAAGGCCCTGGGCAAGGTCCGCCAGGACCTCGACCCGGTGACGGTGGCCAACGGCATGTGGATCATCATGGATGGCCTGATCCGCAACTGGCTGTTCGATACCGAGGCCTACGACCTGGTACAACTGGGCGGGGCAGTCGTGGATACCTATCTGGCGGGGCTGCGCGAGTGCTGATCTCTGCACGACATTCAAACTTCGTACTTCGGGGTCAGGTCTGACATTCGGACACAAGCCCAGCCGTGTCCCAGATGAGCCCGTGTCT
>NZ_JBYTST010000014.1:0-112630 GCF_058111565.1 Telluria sp. AZSoR62 | reverse complement strand
GACGCGCATGGTTCAGGTCCATGTGCCGCGAGGTGTGGGGGTTCGAGTCCCTCCGTGGGCACCACTCTACCGGAAGTACTCCGCAGCAGTTCGTAGCAAAGCGTAGTTGATGTTGCAGTATCAGTGCCCACGTGGCGGAATTGGTAGACGCGCATGGTTCAGGTCCATGTGCCGCGAGGTGTGGGGGTTCGAGTCCCTCCGTGGGCACCACTCTACCGGAAGTGAATTTCCGCAGCAGTTCGTAGTCAGCAGTGTGTTGTTGCAGCAGCAGTTCAGTGCCCACGTGGCGGAATTGGTAGACGCGCATGGTTCAGGTCCATGTGCCGCGAGGTGTGGGGGTTCGAGTCCCTCCGTGGGCACCAAACTCTACCTTGGACTTCGGTCCCGCAAAACGCCGTCAGCTTTGAAAAAGGCTGACGGCGTTTTGCGTTGGGCGCGCCCTTTTCTTCTATTGCGCCGCCAGGTCGTCGAGGATCGGGCAGCTCGAGCGCGCATCGCCGTGGCAGGAAGCGGCCAGCGACACCAGGCTGCGGCGCATGGCCTGCATCTCCGCAATCTTCCTGTCCAGCTCGGCGATATGGCTGCGCGCCAGCGCGCGCACGTCGGCGCTGGCCCGGTGCTCGTCGCGCCACAGTCCCAGCAGCTTGCCGATCTGCTCGAGCGAAAAGCCCAGTGCCCGCGCGCGGTGCACGAATTGCAGCACGTGCACGTCCTGCTGCGTGTACACGCGGTAGCCGGACTCGGTGCGCCGGGCAGCGCCGATCAGCCCGATCGATTCATAGTGACGGATCATCTTGGCCGAGACGCTTGACGCCCTGGCGGCGTCGCCGATGTTCAGCAGTGTGTCTCCCTGGGACATGGTGCTCTCCTGTCGTTTCCCTGGCAGCTTACACCTTCCCATCGTGGCAAGGTCAAGGCTTCGCTTGACTTGCAGCACCATCGGGGTAAGCTCGACTGGCCATGAAACACATTGTCCCTAGTCTCCTGATCCTCGTCCTCGCGGCGAATACCGCGCTGGCGGGCCCGGCGCCCTGGTTCCAGTGGCGCAGCAAACTCAACGGTGCGCTGGCTTGCTCGCAGACTCCGCTCGGACCCGGCTGGGAAAAATCTGCCGGTCCGTATCGGGACCCGCGTTGCGAAAAACTCATTGTTGCTAAATAATGGGGTAGCAAGCGCAGCTCAACGATCCATTCCAATCATACGGAGGAGACACCGATGTTCACCAGTCCGGAGCAGTTCGCCAACGCCACCAAGACCCTGTTCGACCTGCAGATGCAGACCTTCAACGCCCTCGCCAGCAAGACGGTGAAAGGCGTGGAACAGGTAGTGGCGCTGAACATGAATGTAGCGAAGAGCTCGATGGAAGGCTCGATTGCCGCCGGCCAGGAGATGGCCAAGGCGGGCGATCCGAAAGCGGCGATCGCGGCGCTGCATGCCCGCATGCAGCCAGGCGTGGCCGGCGCCGCCGAGTACCGCGAGCAGATGAAGACCATCATCGACGAGATGCACCAGGAGTTCCGCCAGGCCGCCGATACCCATGTGGCCGAAGCCAAGAGCACCCTGTCGGCCCTGATCTACGACGTGACGCAAAACGTCAAGCCGGGCTCGGAAAACGCCGTCGAGATCATCAAGACCGCGATCGACAATGCCTTCAAGGGCTACGAGCAGGTGACGCAGGCGACCCGCCAGGCCGTCCAGACCGTCGAAGAGCAGATCGCCAAGGCCAGTTCGATGGTCCAGCCGGGAACGGAAAAGAAAGCGGAGTAGCCGCCGGCCAGTCCGCCCCACCCGTGAAAGGAAATTTCATTTTTCCGCTCTACATGAAATTTTCTTTCACATTCACCCTTCAGCTTTCCGCTTCGATCCCCAGCAGATCCTCCAGCCGCGCCAGCGACGCGTCATCCTTGATGACCGAGCGCAGCCATGCGTGCAAGGGCTGCTCGCCCCAGCGCGCAGCCTTGTCGGCCAGGTAGGCGACCGGGCTGTGGGGCTCGCTGCGGCGGAAGAATTCGGCCACCGCGCGCAATTGCGCCAGCGCCTGCTCGCGGCTTTGCAGCGGGCCATCGAGTACCCGCAGCGGCACGCCGGCCGCCGCCGCCGCCTGCATTGCCGATTGCACCTGGACCGGCGCTGCCACCGGGGTCGCCACTTGCGGCGCCGCCAGGTCGGCCAGGTCGCGCAAGGCCGCCCTGCCCGCTCCGAAGCTCGGGCCGTCCGCGCCGAGCCGCTCGTCGACCGCGCGTTCGAGTTCGGCCAGCGCCGCGATGCAGTCCTCGGCATCCTGCAGCAGCGCCTGGCGCGCCGCCTGCGGGGCACGCGAACGCAGCGCATCGAGTTCGGCCACCGCCTCCGGTCCGCGCGCGCGCGCCGCTTCCCAGGCATTGATGCTCACGCCCTCGGCTACCGGCATGTCCTTGACCAGGGGCGCGATGCGCGCCGCGATCCAGGCCAGGTTGCCGATGCGCCGTTCGTGGCCGTCTTCGTCGGGCAGTGGATGCAACCCCTCCCAATAGCGCTCGCACAGGGCGGCGACCAGGCGCAGGCTGGTGGCCAGCCCGCGCAGCCCGCCCGTCCTGGCGCAGCTTTCCGCCAGCCAGACCGCCAGCTGCAGGTGCTTGCTGCGCGTCTCCAGCAGCTCGATGCAGCGCCTGGAGACGAACTTCCAGTCGGCTTCCTTGAGCGTCGTGACCCAGGCGCCCTGCTCGATCGACGGATCGTCGGCCTGGCGCGCGCGGTTGATGGCGTCGACCTCGGGCGAGAATGCGAGGTCTTCGCCGCAGGGGCGGTCCATGCTGATCGGGACCAGCAGTTTGTCGAGATTGAACATGCTCCCTCCTAGACCGCGTTGGCCTCGATGGCGTACTTGAACTTGCCGGCACGGGTCGCGCTCACCTTCACCCGCGCGATCGCGCCGCCTTCGGCCATCTGCGCCAGCACGCTGTCGGCGATCTCGGGCAACAGCGTGCCATTCAAGATGTTGTCGACGCTGCGCGCGCCGGAATCGACCTCGGTGCAGCGGCTCAGGACCGCCGCGACCAGCGCCTCGTCGTACTCGAACCGGGCGCGGTGGTTGGTCATCACGCGCTCCCTGATACGGTCGAGTTTGAGGCGAATGATCCGGGTGAGCACCTCGTCGCGGATCGGGTAGAACGGCACGACGTTCAGGCGCCCCAGGAAGGCCGGCTTGAAGTGTTTCATGAGCTGTGGGCGGATCAGCTCCGCCAGCTGCCCGGGCTCGGGCACCTCGCTTACCGGCTTGTTCAGGCAGGCCTGCATCATCTGGCTCGAGCCCACGTTCGAGGTCAGGATGATGATGGTGTTGCGAAAGTCGATCTGGCGCCCTTCGGCATCGTCCAGCACGCCCTTGTCGAACACCTGGAAAATCATCATCGCTATCCCCAAGATTGTTTCTAATCAGAATTGGAAGAACCAATCTTAGGAGTAATGCCGTGCGGCCACCAGACGAAAATCAATCCCCGTCCATGCGTCCGAACCTGATGTCGCCGCGCCGCACCACGGGCGAGGACAGCATCCTGGCGATGCTCGAACGCGATCCGATGCGCAAGCGCGGCGCGGGCGGCGCCTCGAGCGGTCGGCTCGCATGGTATGGGGCCAGCGCTTGTGTCGCGGTCGCCCTGACCGCCACCCTGGTATGGCTGGCCGCCGGCAACGACGGGGCCGCGCTGCCGCACGAGCCGGTGCTGGCCAGTGCCGCCGGCACGCCGGCCTCATCCAGCCGCCTCGATCCGCCATCGGCCGCCCTGCCCGCGCCGGCGCCGGCCCTGCGCCAGGTCGCCCTGGCCACCACCTCGGCGCCACCGCGGCGCGCGGACACGGCCGCGGTGATCGTCGACCAGCAGCCGGCCCACGACGTGCCGCCGATGCGCCTGCTCAAACCGGCTCCGGCCAAGCCCGCCGCGCTGCCGCCGGTGCGCGTGCCGGTACCGGCCGCCGAGCCGCGCCCAGCCGCCCGCAGCAGCCCGCCGGCGCTAAAGCCTGCACCGCTGGCCGCGTCCGCTCACCGCCCGGCCGCGCGTCCCTCCGCCACCGCCCGTCCCCGGCCGACGGTCCTTGCCCGCAATGCCGTGCGGTCGGCCCCGGCCAAGTCCCCGCGCAGCGCCGGTCCGATCGCCAAAGGCGCCGAGGGCCAGGTCGATGCGGACGTCGCCCTGATCTCGGCCGTGATCGTGCACGCCAATGGCCACGCGCCCGAAGGCTCGCAGATGACCGAACTGCTGTGCCCGAACGATGCCTGCAAGGCAAAACCCGCCACCCAATAGCGTGGCGAAAAGCCACCATCCCCTGCAAAAATCCAGGATATTGCTGGGTGGTTGATGCTCCGTGGAGCTATACTGTACATAAGCACAGTACGGCAACACGAGATGATCAGGGTTCTGGAAAACGAGTTTTATTATCTGGACAATTTCCAGCGTGTCCTCGACTGGATAGGCGAGCGCTATCGCGACCTGCTGGGCGACGATGAGCTCGCTTTCATCGCTGCCTTCCCCGCCCTGCCCCAGAATGCGCGCGCCCTGTTCGTGCGCATGGTCCTGCGCAAGGGAAACCTGTTCCGCGCCAGCAAACTGATCTACGCCGAGATCGGCTGCCCGGTCGACGCCTCGCAGCACCTGCTGGCTACCGGCTGGGTCGATACCAACCCGGCGCTTTCCCTCGACGAAGTCTTCGACCTGCTGTCCAAACCCGAGATCGCTGCCGCCTTCCGCGACCACCTGGAACAGAAGAACGCGCGCAAGGGCGACCAGCTCGAAGTCCTGCGCCCGGCCTTTCCAGAACAGCGTTCCTTCGGCGACTGGTACCGCGGCTGCACCGACCTGGCTCTGCGCATCCTGGTCAAGCCGCTGTGCGACCGCCTGCGCCTGCTCTTTTTCGGCAACCTGCGCCAGGACTGGACCGAATTCGTGCTGTCCGACCTGGGCATGTTCCGCTACGAGCAGGTCGAGATCTCGCAGGCGTCGCGCGGTTTTCGCTCGCGCGGCGACATCGACCATTACGTCGTCCTGCACGCCTGCAAGGAGCGCTTCTACGCCGGCGAGTCGCTCGACGAGGTGGTGCGCGACCTGCCCGCGCATGCCTTCGACAACGACTGGCTGGTGAGCCGGCGCGAAAAGCTGCTGTTCCAGATCGGCCAGCAATACGAAAAAGCCAAGGACTGGGACAAGGCCCACGCGGTCTATGCGCGCTGCCGCTTCCCGGGCGCGCGCGGCCGCGCGATCCGGGTGCTGGAAAAGCACGAACGCTTCGACGAGGCCTACGCCCTCCTGAGCCTCGCGCAAGCCGCCCCGGAAAGCGAAGCCGAACGCCAGCACCTGCTGCGCGTCGCTCCACGCCTGGCGCGGCGCCTGGGCCACGCCAAGCTGGCGCCGCGCCGCGCGCCGGCCCCCCATCGCCTCGACCTGTGCCTGCCGATGCCGGCCGGCGACTGGTGGGTCGAGGGCGTGGTGCGCGACCACCTGGCAGGCGAAGACGCGCCCGTGTTCTATGTGGAGAATGCGCTGGCCAATTCGCTGTTTGGACTGCTGTGCTGGCGCGCGATCTTCGCGGCGATCCCGGGCGCTTTCTTCCACCCCTTCCACCGCGGCCCGGCCGACCTGTACAGCCCCGACTTCCACCAGCGCCGCGAGGCCGAGTTCGCGCACTGCCTGGCCGCCCTGGACGATGGCAGCTACCGCGACGCCATCCGCCGCACCGTCGTGGAAAAGGCGGGCATCGCCTCGCCCTTCGTGCATTGGGAAGCGCTCAGCCCCGAGCTGCTCGAGCTGGCGCTGGCCTGCATCCCGGCCGCGCACCTGCGCAAATGGTGCGAGCGGATCCTGGCCGACGTCAAGGAAAACCGTACGGGCTTCCCGGACCTGATCCAGTTCTGGCCAGGCGAACAGCGCTACACCATGATCGAAGTGAAGGGCCCGGGCGACCGCCTGCAGGACAACCAGCTGCGCTGGATCGACTACTGCGCGGCGCACGACATGCCGGTGTCGGTGTGCTACTTGCAGTGGGAGCAGGCCGCTTGACCGAGGACGGGCTGAAGTACACCGTCGCCGTACGGGCCCTGTGCGAATTCACCGCCAAGGCGGGCGACCTGGACCTGCGCTTCACGCCCTCGCCCACCGCCCAGGAAGGCATCGCCGGGCACGCCGTGGTGCAGGGCCGGCGCGGCGGCAACTACCGCACCGAGGTCTCGCTCGAAGGCAGCTGGGGCGACCTGCATGTGCGCGGCCGCGCCGATGGCTACGACCCGGACCGGAACCTGGTCGAAGAGATCAAGACCCACCGCGGCAAGTTCACCTCGATTCCCGATAACCACCGCCACCTGCACTGGGCCCAGGTACGGGTCTACGGCCACCTGCTGTGCCGGCAACTCGCTCTGGAGCAGGTCAACCTGGCGCTGGTCTATTACGACATCGGCAGCGGGGTTGAAACCGTACTGCGCGAGACCCGCAATGCCGAAGACCTGGCCGCCCTGTTCACGGACCTGTGCCAGCGCTTCTCGAGCTGGGCCGCGCAGGAGGCCGCGCACCGGTCGGCGCGCGACGCGGGCCTGGCCACGCTGCGTTTTCCGCATGCCGAATTCCGCCCCGGCCAGCGCGAGCTTGCTGAAAACGTCTACCGCGCCAACACCAGCGGCCGTTGCCTGCTGGCGCAGGCGCCGACCGGCATCGGCAAGACCATCGGCAGCCTGTTCCCGGTGCTCAAGGCCATGCCGCAGCAGAACCTGGACAAGCTGTTCTTCCTGGCCGCCAAGACGCCCGGCCGCCGCCTGGCGCTGGACGCCACCGCCAGCCTGACGGCCAAGGCCGGGATCCCCTTGCGCGTGCTGGAACTGACTGCGCGCGACAAGGCCTGCGAGCATCCCGACAAGGCCTGCCAGGGCGACGCCTGCCCGCTTGCGAAGGGCTTTTACGACCGCTTGCCGGCGGCGCGGTCAAGCGCCGCCCAGGTAAGCGTGCTCGATCGCGAAGCCCTGCGTGAGGTCGCGCTGGCGCACGATGTCTGCCCGTATTACCTGGGCAGCGAGATGGCGCGCTGGTCCGACGTGGTGGTGGGCGACTACAACTATTATTTCGACGGCGGCGCGATGCTCTACGCGCTGAGTCTGAACAACGGCTGGCGTACCAGTGTGCTGGTCGATGAAGCCCACAACATGGTTTCGCGTGCGCGCTCGATGTACAGCGCGGAGCTGGACCGCGGCAACCTGCGCATTGCGCGCGCCAACGCGCCCGAGCTCGTGAAGAAGGCGCTCGAGCGCGTCGGCCGCGCCTGGACCGGCGTCGACAAGGAAGCGCCCGCGCCCTACCAGGTGCTGCCGGAAGTCCCGTCCAAGCTGGTCGACGCGCTGCAGAACGCGACCAGCGCCGTCAACGATTTCCTGGTCGAGAGCCCGGGGCCGCTCGACCCCGACCTGCAGCGCTTTCATTTCGACGCCATGGGCTTCCTGCGCCTGGCCGAATCCTTCGGCGAGCATTCGCTGTGCGACGTGGCGCGCGCGGGCCTGCGCGATTCCGTCATCAGCATCCGCAACGTGGTGCCGGCGCCTTTCCTGACACCCCGCTTCGCGCAGGCGCATTCGGTGACGCTGTTCTCGGCCACCCTCAGTCCCTGGCATTATTTCTGCGACCTGCTCGGCATGCCGGCAGACACCGCCTGGGCCGACGTCGCCTCGCCGTTTACCGCCTGCCAGCTGGAAGTGCACATCGCCCGGGGCATCTCGACGCGCTACCAGCACCGCGCCGCCTCGCTAGTCCCCATCGCCGACCTGATCGCACGCCAGTACCTCGAACGCGAAGGCAACTACCTGGCGTTCTTCAGCAGCTTCGACTACATGGAGCAGGTACTGGCGCAGCTGGAGGCGCGCCACCCGAGCGTGCCGGCCTGGCGCCAGGAGCGGCGCATGAGCGAGCCCGAGCGCGCCGCCTTCCTCGATCGCTTCACCCCTGGCGGGCGCGGGGTCGGCTTCGCGGTGCTGGGCGGCTCCTTTGGCGAAGGCATCGACCTGCCGGGCGAGCGCCTGATCGGCGCCTTTGTCGCCACGCTCGGCCTGCCGCAGGTGAACCCGGTGAACGAGCAGCTGCGCGAACGCATGGGGGCGATGTTCGGCTCGGGCTACGACTACACCTATCTCTATCCCGGCATGCAGAAGGTGGTGCAGGCGGCCGGCCGCGTGATCCGCACCGAGCAGGATCGCGGCGTGGTGTGGCTGATCGACGACCGCTTCGGCAAGCCCGACGTGCTGGCCCTGCTGCCGGCATGGTGGAAGGTCGACGGCCGCGACGACATGGCGGCCTAGCGCATCAGCTCGCGCAGCTTCTGGTAGCCGCTGCGGCTGATGGGCAGCCTGGCGCCATCCTTGAGCACGGCGCAGAAATTATCCTTGCTGCTCGGTTCGATCCGCGCGATCGACCCCAGGTTGACGATATACGAGCGGTGGATACGGATGAAGACCTGCGGGTCGAGCTGGGCTTCGAGCTCCGCCATGCGCTGGTTCTTGAGCCAGGCCTTGCCGGCGCCGGTGACCTGCACGTAGTCGTCCTGGGCTTCGACATAGTCGATGGTGGACGCCGGCACCACGTGCACGCGGCTGCCGTCCTTGATCAAGACCCGCTCGAGGTAGCCGTGGCGCTGCGCCGCTTCGGCCACCACCGCGTGCAGCTGTGCCGGCGGCGTGCGGCGGCTGCGCGCGTGCGCCAGCGCCTGGGCCAGGCGTTCGCGCGAAAAGGGCTTGAGCAGGTAGTCGATCGCATGCACCTCGAAGGCGCGCAGCGCGAAGCCGTCGTAGGCAGTGGCGAAAACATAGTGCGGCTTGGGTCCCGCCAGTTCGACCACTTCGAAACCGTCGAGCTTGGGCATCTGGATATCGAGGAAGACCAGGTCCGGATCGAGTTCGCCGATGGCCTTGACCGCTTCGAAGCCGTTCGCGCATTCGCCGACGATGTCCACGTCGGGATGCGCGGCGAGGAATTCGCGCAGCAGCGCACGCGCCAGGTGTTCGTCGTCCACGATCAGCACGCGCATCGGTCTGTCTTCAATGTTCATTCTTGTCCGTCTCCGCGGGCAGCACCAGGTCCACCCTGAATGTATTCTCGTCGCGCGTCCAGTGCACGCTGGCCTGCCTGCCGTAGGCCGCCGCCAGCCGCTGGCGCACGTTGACCAGGCCGATGCCCTTGCCGGCCTGCTGCCTGCCCGAGTCCTCGAGATCGATGTCGTTCCCGACCCGGATGCGCAGCTGCGAGCCCGCGCGTTCGGCCGTCACCGTAATGGTACCGCCATCGAGCCGCTGGCCGATCCCGTGCTTGACCGCGTTCTCCACCAGCGGCTGCAGGATCATCGGCGGCAGCAGGCACGCTGACGCGCCCTCGCCGACCTGATGCACGAAGGCCAGGCGCGGGCCGAAGCGCACCTGCTCGATCGCCAGGAAGCGTTCGACCAGCGCCACCTCCTCGCCCAGGGCCACCTTGCGGTGCGCTTCCAGGCCAAGGGTCTGGCGAAAGAACCCCGCCAGCTGCAGGCTCATGTCGCGCGCGCGCCCGGCATCGATGGCGGTGAGCGCGCTGATCGAGTTCAGGCTGTTGAACAGGAAGTGCGGGTCGATCTGGGTGCGCAGCATGCGCAGCTCGGCATCCTGCGCCAGCAGGCGCGACTCCAGCGCGCTGGTCTCGGCGCGGCGGGCGCGCTCGAACTCCAGCACCAGGTAGTGGGCCACGGCGGTCATCCAGTACAGCAGCATGCCGATCCCGATCATGACCGCCACGAAAGGCCGCGTCACGTCGACGGCTTCGGCCAGCATCGCGCTGCACAGGTAAGCCCAGGCGCTGGCCGCGGCGCACCACAGCACGGCGGCGCTCAGGGCGCTGAAGAAGAATACCGACAGCACCGCGCCCAAGGGGCGCTGGCCCAGCGGATAGGCGCGGCACAGGTAGAAGGCGGAAAAGCCGCAGGCGCTCGCATAGAACAGCGTCAGCGGCAGCGCGAACAGCAGGCTGGCGGCGGCGCCGGCGCCGGTCGTCGCATTGATCAGGCCCGCCAGCAGCACGCCCAGCATCAGCCAGGCCAGCAGGTAGAGCGCGACGCTGCGCCGCGCCCAGGATCCGCCGTTCATCGCCCAATCGCCATCAGTTGCGCACTTCCACGCCGCCCATGATGGCGTAGCCGCGCACGACCAGCCGCTTGCTGTTGTCCGGCGGGGCGACGGTCTTTTCCTCGAAGCCGCCCATGACCGGCGTGCCGTCCAGGATCACCGTCCAGTCGGGCGGCACCTTGAGCGTGACCCCGCCCCAGAAGGCGAACACATTGATCACCGCTTCGCCCTGGATCGACGAGTTGCGCAGGTCGAGCGCGCAGCCGCCCATCACGGCCGTGATCTCGCCGCCGCGGAAATCGGGCGTGAAGACGCGCCGCTCGAAGCCGCCCAGGATGGCCGTGATGTCGACCACGCCTTCGCCGCCAAGATCCTTTTCTCCCTTGACGCCGTCGATCGAGATCGCGCGCCGACCGGTGCGGGCCTTGACCAGGGTATAGATGCCGAAGCCGATGAAGAACAGCGGCCACAGGACGCGCCAGTTGAAATCGATGATGTCCATCCGGTCGAGCATGATCACCACGCCCAGGCCGATGAAGCCGGTGCCGAGCAGGCGCCCGCCGCGGGTCTGGGTGTCGCACAGCTTGACGGTGCCGACGATGATGAACAACATCGGCCAGAACGAGACGGCGCGGCGGGTGCCGAGGATGTCCAGGTTATCGAGCAGGAACAGCAAGCCCACGAAGATGACGAGCAGGCCCAGCACGACCTGACTGGTCACGCCCCTGCGCTGGAGTTTATTTTGCATGGTCGTTCTCCGGATGGTTCAGGGCAAGGCGGCGTACGATGAAAGGCTCGGCAACCATCTTCACGCCCCAGGCCAGGATGAACAGCGGCCAGCTGTTGCGGAAGGTCAAGCCGAATACGTGCTCGAAACAGGCAAACAGCCACAGGCCGATAAAGACGGTCCACAGGCCGTTGCCGAATTCCCGCGGGCTCGGGTAGCCGATGGTCTGGTTGATGCCCACGACGACCAGCAGCAGCGGCCAATAATGCCACAGCGCGCGGGAGTCGAGATAGTCCAGGCGGTCGAGCAGGATGACCGTGCCCACCACGATCAGCAGCAGGCCCCAGACGACCTGCTTGCGCCAGCGGTATGTGTCTTCGTTGTTCATGTTGCGTCTCCTCGTGTGTGATCGGAATGGACACACGATACGGCAGTGGCAAGGCCCGGGAAAAGCGCGAATCGGCGAACGGCGGCCCGGAGCCGGTGAACGGAGAAGAATTCGGCGGATGGCGCGCCGCGGCGCGGGCGGGCCGCAAACGGCGAAAGAAGGCAGGAACTGCGGCCGATGGACGAAAAAAAGCCCGCCTTCGAAGGGCGGGCTGGGTGGCCGGTACGGTTGGTCAGGCTTGCGCCAACAGGTCCATCTGTGGGCGGCCCTTGACCTGGTTGCGGTATTTCCCGCGTGCTTCCGCCATTTTCACGGCTTCGCGCGCGATATTGGTGCGGCGGATTTCCAGGCGTTCCTGTTTGCCGCGGTGTTGTGCTTCGTGTTTGTTGCCGATCTTTTGGGTCATGAACGTCTCCTGGTTTGACACCGCGCTTGCGGTGATGGCCGCCCCGTCCTGGCGCGGATTGACATTAAGAGCGGGTGCTGCCCATCTTGAGATCGGCCGGCATCAGCATGCCCCAGCCCAGCTGGCGCCGGATTTCTTCCGGCGTCGGGGGCGGTGCGGAGTCCCGCGAGCGGCGCTCGAGGTATTCGCGTACCACATGCTTGGGTGGGTGCTTGATCTCGGACATGGCATCCTCCGCTTGTGTTGGGGGCCTTCGCTATGCGCGCCGGCCCGGATCTGGTGCCGGTCCTCGAGGCGACCGGCTAACCTGTTGAGCTGTTGGCGCCGCGCTCGTCGCGCAGGTCCTCACTCACACAGGTTCATCTTAACGATGACCTGGCAGATCGACCGTTAGGTAGCACACACTTTTCGATAGGCCGCATCCTACAAGGCCGTTGGCGGCAATGGAAAGCCGTCTTGCTCGCGCATGAAAAAAGGGGAGCCGAAGCTCCCCTTTCAGGCCTGCCTTGACGCGATCAGAAGCGATACTTCAGGGTCAGGTAGTAGATGCGGCCCGACACGTCCAGCTTCTGCTGCTCTTCTTCGCTGTAACGGTAGTAGGCGCGCTTGACGTTGGTCAGGTTGGTCGCGCTGAACAGCAGCTGCAGGTTCTGCGTCAGATTGTAGTTGGCGTTGAAGGCCAGCGTCGTCACCGGCGCCGCGATGGTCGGCGCAACCGGCATCAGGATGCCGTTGATGGTCGACAGGCCCTGGCTGTTGGCGTTCGGCGCCGGCGCGGTCGAGGTGTTGATGTACTCGCTGCGGTAGTTGGCGACCAGGCGGGCCGACAGCTTGTCGTTCTCGAAGTACACGCCCAGATTGGCGGCGTACTCCGACGCGCCCACCATCGGACGGCCGTCGTCGACGCGGGTGCGCGACTTGCTGGCGTTCGAGGTGAAGCCGAAGCCGGTGTCGCCGAACGGCTGCTCGTACATCACTTCGATGCCGCGGATGCGGGCGCCCTGCTGCGAGGCCGAATTGACCGCGAAGTTCTTGATCTGCGAATCGCGCGGATCGAGCAGCTGCACCGTGTCCTGGCCGGCGACGCCGGTCTTCGGATAGCCGGTGATGTTCGAGGCGAACAGGTTAAAGCCGAACATCGAACGGCTGCCAAGGTACCACGAGTAGGACAGGTCCAGGTTCTTCGAGAACAGCGGTTCCAGGTTCGGGTTCGGGCCGGTGACCTGGCAGATGCCGTCGGTACAGGCCGGCGAGCCGTAGCCGGCGCCGAGCAGGTTGTAGTTCTGGCGCGCGATCGTTTTGCTGGCGCCGAAGCGCAGGATATGGTCCTTCTTCAGCTCGTAGCGGATGTTCATGCTAGGCAGCAGGTTGTTGAAGGTGCTTTCCTTGGCTTCCTTGAAGTACATGACGCCCGAGTTGATCACGAACGGCACGTTGTCGTAGTACTGCACGCCGTCGCTGGCGGTGGTGATCGCGCCCGGCACCGCGGCGCAGGTGGTCACCGGCTTGCCTGGCTCGGTGCGTGGGCACAGGCCGGCCGGGATCGGCGACGGCACCGCGGCGTTGATCTTGGTGCGCACGTAGCGCAGGCCGACGTCGCCCGACCAGCGGTCGCCCTCGAGGTTGGCCATGACAAAGGCCGCGCTCTGGCGCTCGCGCATGTCCAGTTCGGTGGAAACGCGGCGCTCCCAGTCCGCATTGGTCGGCTTGTAGTTGGCGGCGAAATAGGTCTTGAGCGCTTCCGGGGTCAGGGTCCAGCTGGTGTTATCCCAGCCGGCCGGGCCATCGAGGTCGGCGCCGAAGTCCGATGGATAGGCGATGAAGTTCGATGCGGCGGTCGGTTCGTTGGCCGACAGGGCGCTCGAGCGCAGCTGCGGGAAGCGGCGTGCGCTTTCGCGGCGGTGGTCGGCGTGGCGCGCGCCGAAATCGAGCGACTTGACCAAACCACGGTCGAGCTTGTATTCCGCATCGATGTTCAGGCTGGTTTCCTTGTCGGTGGTCTTCACGCCCGAGGCGGCGCGGCCGCTGAGCACGAAACCGCTGCCGTCGGCGTTGCGGCCAGGGACATTCGGGCCGGTGCCGAGGTACTGGACGAAGGGTGCGTCGCGCAGGTCGCCCAGCGCATAGCGCACGCCGGTGCCGTAGCGGGTGTAGGTCAAGCCCTGGTCGAGGCCGGTCTGGCCGACGCCGCGGGTGGATGACAGCAGGCCCTTGACGGTCAGGTCCGGGCTGACGCGGTATTTCACATCCAGGTCGAGGAAGGCGCTGGTGGCCTTGGCGCCTTCGCGGTAGGCGCCTTCGGTTTCGCCGATGTATTGCGGGGTGGTGCCGGCCGGGTAGACGATGTCGGCCGATTTCAGCACCCGCAGGTCGTGGCCGTAGATGGTGCGCTCGTTGACGATGACCGGGTTCTTGATCTGCGCATAGACGCGCTGGCCGTTCGACGAAGTCGGCGCGGCGCCGCCCTGGACGCCGCCCTGGCCGCGCAGCATGCTGAACATGGCGCCGGCGTTCAGGCGGCCGAAGTTATCGGCCTTCATTTCCGAATGGAAGCCGGTCATGGTCATGTCCAGGTCGGCGTTCGGCTTGAACTGGGCCGAGAACATGCCGCCCTTGCGGTCGCGCACGCTTTCGACGAACTCGGTGCTCATCGAGCCCGGGATGCGCACGCCGTTCAGGTCCGAGGCCTTGAAGCCGGTGCCGGCCAGCGAGGCGTCGGTGATGCCCAGCATGGTCGAGGTATTGATGACGTCCCAGCCGCTGCCGCCCGCATAGGCGAAGCGCGAGGCCGAATCGCGGCGCACGTGGCGCTTCTCGGCGAAGCCCTGCAGGATGAAGCCGAAGGTGTTCGACTCGTTCTTCCAGTTCATCGACGCATTGGTGTCGTGCGCGGCCTTGCCCGGCAGTTCCGAATAGACGGCGCCGAGGTTGACGACGCCGGTCAGGCGCTCTTTTTGCGCCAGCGGCTTGCGGGTGGTGACGTTGATGGTGCCGGCCATGCCGCCATCGACGAGGTTGGCCTGCGAGGTCTTGTAGACGATGGCCTGGTTCAGCACCGAGGACGGCATCAGCGACAGGCTGGTCGAGCGGCTGCTGGAGAGCTGGTCGGCGACGTACCAGTCGCCGCCCGAGACGGTGTGGCCGTTGAACAGGATCAGGGTGTGGTCCGGGTTGGAGCCGCGCATGGCGACCTTCTCGGCTTCGTCGTAGTCGGTACGCACGGCCACGCCGGCCAGGCGCTGCAGCGAGTCGGCCAGGTTCTTGTCTGGCATCTTGCCCACGTCTTCGGCGGTGATCACCTCCACGTTCGCGCCCGCATCGCGCTTGACGGCCAGCGATTTCGCCATCGAGGCACGGATGCCCGTGACTTCGACGGTCTGGATCTGGCCCGCGGGTGCATCTTGCGCCATGGCCGGCACGGCTGCCAGGCTCCATACCGCCATCGATACGGCCGCGGCGAGCGGCTTCTGCTTGAACATGTGTCTCTCCTGATGATTTTAGCTTTAGTGAGGTGCAACCGGCCTGCCGGGGCGGGCGCCATTGCTGCCATCCTCGGAGTATTGATGAAGTAGGCCCTTGCTGAATAATCACTTGTTTTAGACGCTATATAACTTTGAGGAATGTACATATTCTGGCGTTGCGAAAGTTATATGGGGTGCATCAAATTTCATTACCCGCGATCGCGCGCGCGGGAGTAGCGTTGGCAGCCTGACGACACTCTTCTTCCGACCACCATGCGCCTTGCCCTCACCCTCCTGGCCGCCGCCGCCCTCACCGGCTGCGCCAGCGCCCCGCAGACCACGCCTTCGCCGCCCCCGGCCGAAATCCCGCTCGCGGCCTTGCTGCAAAAGCAGGTCTTCCAGATGACGCCGCAGGAAGCCGGCCGCTACATCGCCCATGTACAGGCAACCGAACCCGACCTGCGCAAGCGCATCGCCGCGATCGGGCGCAAGAACCTCAGCCAGCCCTATTCGCTGCACCTGCTGGGCGAGTTCCCTTATGAAATCCACGACAATCTGCCCCTGTTCAGCCTGAAGGAAAGCGACTGCGTGGTGTTTGCCGAACATACCTATGCGATGGCGCTGTCCGGGTCGTGGGAAGAATTCTTCTGGATGCTGCAGCGGATCCGCTACCGCGACGGCGTGATCGGCGTGGCCACCCGCAACCACTACACCGAGATGGACTGGAACGTGGCCAACCGCTGGCTGGTGACCGATATCAGCGCCGAACTGGCCGGCGCCGGCGGGCCCTCGTATTCGATGACGGTGGACCGGGCGCGCTTCCTGCGCACCCGCCACCATACGGTGCGCGACATCCCGGTGGAAAGCAGCCGCCAGGCCTTCGTGGCCAAGGAGGCGGTGGCCGCCGTCGCCTCCCGGCTGCAGGAGGGCGACTTTGTCAACGTGATCTCCACCCGCAATGGCGAATACTGGGCTTCGCACGTCGGCCTGGTGGTGCTCGGGCCGGATGGCGAGCGCCGTTTCCTGCATTCGCAGGCGCCGCAGGTACGCGAAGAGAGCTTCGACTCCTTCATCGCCCGCGCCCAAGAACGCGAAGCACGCAACGCGCGCGAGGGCAAGCCGGGCCAGGTGCTGGCCGGCTTCAAGTTCCTGCGTCTGAATGAACAGGTCGTGGTGCCGCCGATGGCGCCGCAGCCGCGCCCGGGCCGCCCGCACGGCGCCTGATTGTTTTTCCGCCGCCGGTGCACGCCGGCGGCGCCTTGTTCTTCCTTCTGGGCGTGCTTCCACGCCCGCCTCATCCCTCTCCCCGCTTTTCGACTGGCCTTGTCTTGCGCCAGACGCCCTGCCGTTCAGGCGCTGACACAACAATTAAATAATCAATGGAAATTAAATACGTGATTTATTTCCTATTTACATTTCCTATATTTAATTCCAGCCCCTTTCGTTTTAATTCACTCTTTGCCGTTGAGTCAAGTCAAGCTCCACTCGTAGTGGTCGCCAGATAATAAATTTACAAAATTTATTGAATGCCGATACGAAGCTTGGCGCTGAGACTCTATTCATTATTCTCAAATAATCTCCGCCCATCAATTAAATGCAGCGTCACTAATTTTTATCAACCACCAGCGGATCGCCATGTCGAATTCTAGCTTCGATCATTTTAGCCAGTTGTGCACCAGGATGGTGTCAATGAGCCGCACCAGCAAGATCGCCCTGATGGTAACGGCCGACCTGCTCGCCTTGCCGGTGTGTTTCCTGATTGCGATGATATTACGCGGTGGAGATTTGCAACTCGCAATGAATTACGGGCCGGCCTCTTATGTATTGGTTGCCGTAGTCACCATCGCGGCATTCTCCATTTCCGATCTTTACCGCGCGGTGATCCGGTTTATCGACCAGCGCTTATTGAGCCTGACCGGTGCGGCGCTGGCATTCGCCATATTATGTGTTTACGTTGTATTAATCGTGATTAACGAGCCGCGTTTTCCGCGTAGCGCACTGGCAATTTACTGGTTTGTCGTTTTTTCGTATGTCGTCATGTCGCGCATCGGGCTGCGCAACCTGCTGCGGGCGCGCAGCGGGCGCGTTACCAGCAAATCCGACGCCGTGGCCGTCTACGGGGCGGGCGAAGCCGGCGCGCGCCTGGTGCAGGCCATGCGCCACAGCGACGAATACCGCCCGGTCTGCTTCTTCGATGACAAGCGCGCGTTGAACGAACGCACCATCGCCGGGCTGCGCGTCTTCAATACCTCCCGGCTGGCCGAACTGGTGGCAGCGCAAGGCATCCGCACCATCGTCATCGCCCTGCCCTCGGTGCCGCCCGAACGCCTGCGCGACATCATGCAGCGCCTGGGCCAGGCCGGCGTCCCCACCAAGATCCTCAGCCGGGTGGTCGATTTGGCCGACGACCGCCCGCCGGCGCGCGGCTCCATCCGCGAACTGAAATTCGAAGACCTGCTGGGCCGCCCGCCGGTGCCGCCGCGGCTCGACCTGTTCGCCCGCTGCGTGCGCGGCAAGAGCGTGCTCGTCACCGGCGCCGGCGGCTCGATCGGCAGCGAACTGTGTCGCCAGATCGTCACCCTGACCCCGAGCGAACTGCACCTGCTCGACCACTCCGAATACGCGCTCTATACGGTGCGCCAGGAGCTGACCACGCGCTTCCCGGCGCTTACCATCCACGCCCACCTGGGGTCCGTCTGCAACAGCGACCTGGTCGAGCGGGTCCTGCGCGAAGGCAAGGTCAACACCATCTACCATGCGGCCGCCTACAAGCACGTGCCCCTGGTCGAGACCAACATCGTCGAAGGCTTGCGCAACAACGTGGTGGGCGCCCAGGTGGTGGCCAGCGCCGCCGCCAAGCACCAAGTCGAGACCTGCGTGCTCATTTCCAGCGACAAGGCGGTGCGGCCGACCAACATCATGGGCGCCAGCAAGCGCATCGCCGAACTCATCTTCCAGGCCGCGGCCGTGCGCCACGGCGCCCACACCACCTTCTGCATGGTCCGCTTCGGCAACGTGCTCGGTTCGTCCGGATCGGTGATTCCGCTGTTCCAGCGCCAGATCGCCCGCGGCGGCCCCATGACCATTACCCATCCGGAAGTGTCGCGCTACTTCATGCTCATCGCCGAGGCGGCCCAGCTGGTCATCCAGGCCGGCGCCATGGCCAAGGGCGGCGACGTGTTCGTCCTCGACATGGGCGAGCCGGTCAAGATCGTCGACCTGGCGCGCACCATGATCGCCATGTCCGGCCTGACCGAGCGCACGCCGCAAAACCCGCGCGGCGACATCGAAGTCCAGTTCGTGGGCCTGTTCCCGGGCGAGAAGCTGCACGAAGAGCTGCTCACCGACGGCACCGTCTTCCCCAGCGAGCACCCGCGCATCATGCGGATGAAGGAAAGCGCCCTGCGTCCCAGCGTGCTCGAGACCTGCATCACCTGCCTGATGATGGCCTGCGAGACCCATGAGCGCGGCACGATCGAATCGATGGTCAAGGCCATCGTCGCCGAGTACGTGCCGACCTCGCCCAACCTGGCGCCGCCGCTGGTGGCCGATACGCCCCGCCCGAGCCTGATCAAGAAGTTCGTACCGTTTCGGATCTAGGTCCTGAACCCTGCCCTACCCACTGTCACTGACTGACTGACGAGGATACCCATGCGCGACGAGAACACTTCCCCTCACCTGGAGCAGCTGCTGGCCAAGCTGCAGGACCGCACCGCCGTCATCGGCATTGTCGGCCTCGGCTACAGGGTATTGAGGTAGCCCTTGAGGTCGACTGCCGGCTCTTCGGCCAGCGGCTCGGCCGGGCGCGGATCGAACGGCACCGACAGTACCAGGGGACGCTGGTAGACGGGGCTGAGGGGGTGCGGATGGGGATCGTGCGGGGTCGTCATGGCGGACTTCTCCGGTCAAGGCCTGGTGGTGACGCCGACGGCCGAGGTCAGCGCGCCCGGGAACAGCATGCTCAGGTGGCGGTTCCAGTTCGCCAGCGGGGAAGCGGCGACGTAGACGACGTCCTTGGGACGCAGTTCGAAGGCTTCGGCCATGCCGAGCGCCCCCCTGGCGCGGGCGTCGAGCCGGAACACGCGCGTGCGCTCCGGCGTCTTGCGCACGACATAGACCTGGCGCGCGTCGCCGCTCAGCGGGCTGATGCCGCCGGTTTCGCCCAGGGCCTCGTTCAGGGTCAGGCGGCCGTTGTGCATGGTGAGCGCCTTGGGCGTGATGACCTCGCCGGAAACGAAGACCTTGCTCTCGTTGCGCGAGTGGACGCGCACCACGTCGCCGTGCGCCAGCAGGATGGTGCCGGGGTTGACGCCTTTCTGGACCAGCTCGCGCAGGTTGACCGTATAGCGCCGCTCGCCGCGTTCGAGGACGATCTGGCTCTGGTCGGCATTGGGAAGCATGCCGCCGGCGCGGTTGAGCGCTTCCACGAGCGTCATGGGAATGTCGTCGATTGCCTGCAGGCCCGGCGTGCGCACCTCGCCGTCGACATAGACCCGCCTGCTGCGGTAGGACTGGACGCGCAGCGTGACATTCGGCTGGGCCAGATAGCGTGCGAGTTTTTTGGCCAGCAGGTCGCGGGCCTGCTCTTCGGTCAGGCCTTCCATGCTCAGCAGGCCAACCAGCGGAAACTGGATGCGCCCCAAATGGTCTACTCCGAAGCCGGGCGTGGCGGCATTCGGCGGCGCCGTGCCGGGGTTCGCGGAGGTGACCGTGTTCATGCCCCCCGCCGCCAGCTCGGGGTGGTCCCAGACCACGATCGAGAGGATGTCGCCGCGCCCGATGGTATACGGAGGCGGCTTGGCGACGAACAGCGGGCTGAGATCCTGGCGCGCCTGCCCGGCCGTGGCCTGGCGCTCCGCTGCGATCAATTGGTCGGTGATGAGCTCGGTAGGCGGCGCGGCGCTGCCGTCCGCGCTGTCTCCACCCGCCGGAGAATCGAAGCCGATACCGGTAGCGCATCCGGCCAGCGCCAGCACCAGCGCGGCCGAACAGCCTCCCTTCATTGCACTCAAACAAAACAAAGCCATGATTGTTGCCTATCAAAAATGGGCCGTTACTTGAGCCGTTCAGCTCAGCGTACGGGGTCCATCAGGCTTGGCTTTGCAGCGCATCAAAGGTCGAGCCTTGGCAGCCCGGCCCGGTACTGGTAGCGGATCAGCGCAACTCTTCCATGAGCTTCAGGCCATCGGCAAAGGCCCAGACCCGGCGGATCTCGATGACGTCGAAGCGCGCCGCGACATTCGGGGGAAAGGCCGAGTAGCGCTCGTTCAGGCGCACGAAGCGGCGCACCGCCTCGTCCATGTCGGCGCGGCCGCTCGAGCGCACGATCGTCACCTCATCGATACTGCCGTCGCTGCGCAGCGACACGCTGACCAGGGGATCGATGCGCACCTCGCGCGACGCGAAGCGCGCGCCGCCCAGCACCGCATTGCGTTCGAGCTTCTGGCGCACGCTGTCGACGTACAGGCGCAAGGGCACGTCGCGCTCGGCGCCGTCGGCGACGACGCGGCGCCCGTCCGGCTGCGCTTGCGGCGGCCGGGCCGGGGGAGCTACGCCCGGGATGGTGACCCCGCGCAGCAGTTCGCGCGCGCGGCTGCCGACGTTGCCGGCCAGGGCGCCGGACGGGATTGCCCCGCTGCCGCCACCGATGCCGGGGCCCGTGGCCGGGCCGGCGCCTGCTTGTGCGCCGCTTGGGGGGAGCGCCGCTTGCCGGCGGGCGGACTCGGCGGCAGCCTGGCGCGCGGCTTCGCCGGCCTGCCGGGCCAGCCGTTCTGCCTGGGCACGTTCGTCGGCCTCGCGGCGCGCGCGCTCCTCGGCCAGGCGGCGACGCTCAAGTTCGTCGAGCCGTGCGCGCTCGGCCTGTTCCTGCGCCTGCCGCAGTGCTTCCTCGCGCTGGCGCTGGACAAGCTGTTCCGTTACCAACCGCGCCTGCTCCGCGCGCCTGCGCTCGGCCAGCTCGGCGTCGCGAGCGGCGGCTTCGTCGGCCAGCCGCTGTTCGGCCTGGCGGCGCAGCAGTGCGTCCTGTTCGCGCTGCCGCTGCGCCGCCGCTTCGGTGTCCAGACGCTGGCGCTCGTCGTCCTCGCGCTGCCGTTCCAGTTGCTGCTGGCGCTGCCGGGCCAGCCGCAGGTCGACAGCTTGCTGCTCGGCCTGCTGTTGCGCGCGCCGCGCTTCGGCCTCGCCTTCGGCTGCGGCCAGGCGCTCGCCCTCCTGCGCCTGGGCAGCCAGGCGCGCAGCCTCGGCCTGCTCGGCGGCTTCACGGGCCAACAGCGCCGGATCCGGGCTGTCTGGCGTGTCAACCGGCGCCGGCGCGGGCGTAATTTCCTCAGTCTCGGCTTCCGGTGCGGCATCCGCGAGCAAGGATTCCGGCGCGGCGTCGACTTCGGGGAGCGGTACGGTAAAAGCGGAGTCGGGCCGTGCGTCGGCTGCGATCAAGGGTGTCGGGACGGGAAGCATCCGGCGCTTGGGCGTGGCAGGCCGGCTGCGCTTGGGTGGCCGGGACGTGGCCGGCCGGCTGGCCACCACCGGATCGACAGGCTTTGGCGCCAGGGGGTCAACCAGTTGCAGGCCGCCGGCGGCGGGTGGCGGCGTGGGAGCCGGGGGCACGACAGTGGGCGGCAACGGCTCTTGCGCTACAGACGGCGACGGCGGCACTTCGGCGACAGGCGGTAGCGGCGCCAGCACCACCGTGATCGGGCCACCTCCGCCGGCATTGCTACCTGCCAGTCCGAACTGCAGCGACAGCAGCAGCGCGTGCAGCAAGACCGACACCGCCACCCCGGCCGCGAGGCGCCGGTCGGTATGGCCATGGGACGGGTGTCGACTGCTTGCGTTCGCTGGAGGCATGCCGGTCCTGATGCAACATTGTCAAGCTGGCATCTTAGCGTTTACTCAGCAGTATGGGGAAGCGCGCACGATAGGAATCGCCCACGGCGGCAGGCTGCGTCAATATCGTCCGACGGTTCCCGGGTCAGCGCTGCACCGGTGCGAACCCGTAGGTCTGCCCATGCGCCAGGTAGACGACGTCCTTTTCCAGGCCGGCCGCCTTGACCTCGCGCGCGAACTCCTCGAGCGGCGACTTGAAGACGTCGTAATCGTTGTAGTGGATCGGCACGGTCTTTTTCGGCCGCACCACCTGCATCATGCGCACGCCGTCCTTGCCGTCCATCGTCACCTTGACTACGCCAAGGATGCGGGTGCCGCCGAGGTGCAGCAGAGCCAGGTCGATATTCGGGAAGCGTTGCGGGATGGCGCGGATGTCGTCGTACACCAGGGTATCGCCACTGATATACATGCGGTAGTCGGGCACGGCCGGATTGGCGCCGAAATCGAGCACCGAGCCCATGGTTTTCGGCAGCAGTGCGGCAACGCCCGCCGGACCGTGGCGGCCGGGGGCGGCCGTGATGCGCAGGCGCGATGCACCCTTGCTCACGTCGACGCGATCCCAGGTACTCAAGCCATAGGTGCGCGTGAAGCCCATGCGCTTGAGCCGTTCGCCGGCTTCCTTGGTGCTGATGATGGGCGTGGCGCGGTTGAGCCGCTCCTGCACCTTTTTGTCGAAATGGTCGTCATGGAAATGCGACAGCACGACCAGGTCGATTGGCGGCAGGTCTTCGAAGCGAATGGCTGGATTGGTCTGGCGCTCCGAGGTCAAGCCATAGCCCAGGTGCACGTGCTCGCCCTTGTGCAGGAAATTCGGGTCGGTCAGGATGGTGAAGCCCTGGAAGCGGATGATGACGGTGGCCGTGCCGATGAACTGCACCGTGCCCGCATTCGCGTCCTGGGGCAGCGCGCCGGCCGGCAGCTGCAAGCTAAAGTTCTCGCCCTGCGCCGGCGTCGCGGTCGCGTCGGCCTGGGCTTGGCCGAACGGGGCCCACAGCGCGGCCAACAGGAGACAGGTAGGGAACAATCGTACGGCAGGCATGGAACGGTCTCCGGAACATGCGCGTCCCGGAGCGGTCCGCGCTTGACGGAACGTTAACACGGCAGGTAAGAAACCGCCGTTCGCTTGCCGGAACGATCGACTGGCGCGGGGGCAGCCGGGCTAGAGCTTGGCGACCACGCCGGCCAGTTGCTGGCGCGCCTTCTGCCATGGCGTGCCGCTCAGGGCCGCGCCGCAGCGCTCGCACGGCTCGAAGGGATTGCAGCCATGTTCCAGCGCCACATAATTGGTCCCGACCACGGTCTTGCCCTGGTAGCTGTCGACCCGTCCGCCGCCAGCCGGTGCGGCGGTCTCGCCGCCTTGGCCCGCCCATTTTTCGAAAGGGGCAGTGGCGACGCCGTCGGGAACATACCAGCGGCGCTTGGTGGGATTCCAGCGGGCGCCGAGCGCCTTGGCTTCGTCCTTCTCGGCATAGGGAACAGTCAGGAAAAGCATGGTGTCGAAAAGCGTCCAGATGAGCGACCGCGGCGGGAGGCCGGGGTCCGGACCGTGATCTTACTGCAAGGGGAAGAAATCGCGAAGCCCGAGCCGGGTGCACGCCAGGCTTGCCTGCAAGGAAGGACGTGACGGGAGGTGGCCTGCCCAGCAGGAATCGAACCTGCGACCCTCAGCTTAGAAGGCTGATGCTCTATCCAACTGAGCTATGGGCAGAAACTGCAATGCCCGAAGGCAAAAACAAAACGGGCTGTCCGAAGACAGCCCGCAGGAAAAACTGTGGTCGGAGTACAAGGATTCGAACCTTGGACCCCCTGGTCCCAAACCAGGTGCGCTACCGGGCTGCGCTACACTCCGAATAAGCTGAATGATACTCCCCCGGAGGGACTACGTCAAATCGGCGTGCCCGGTTTGGCGACGGCTGTTGCCCCTTATGCAGCGAGCTTGTCGGCAATCCTGCGCGCCATGCTTTCGGCGAGTTCGGCTTCCTTGGCTTCGACCATCACCCGGATCAAGGGCTCGGTGCCGGACGCACGGATCAGCACACGGCCGGTATCGCCGAGCTCGCGCTCGACGGCTTCTTTCTCGGCGACGACGGCGCTGTTGCTGGTCCAGTCGAAGCCCGGCGCCACTTTCTTGTTGATCAGCGTTTGCGGATACAGGGTCAGTTCGCTGCAGCATTCGGCCAGCGAGCGGTTGCTGCGCTTGAGCGCCGACAGGACCTGCAGCGCCGAGACGATGCCGTCGCCGGTCGAATGCTTGTCCAGCGCCAGCAGGTGGCCCGAGCTCTCGCCGCCGAACAGCCAGCCGCGCTCCTGCATGACTTCGAGCACATAGCGGTCGCCGACCTTGGCGCGTGCGAAGCCCACGCCGAGTTGTTTGAAGGCCACTTCCAGCGCCATATTCGTCATCAAGGTGCCGACGGCCCCTGCCACCGGGCCGGTCGACATGCGGTCGCGCACCATCAGGTAGAGCAGCTCGTCGCCGTTGTAGACGCGGCCGGTGGCGTCGACCATGATCAGGCGGTCGGCGTCGCCATCCAGCGCGATGCCGAGGTCGGCCTTGTTGGCGACGACCGATTCGGACAGCGCTTTCGGCGCGGTGGCGCCAACGCCGGCGTTGATGTTGAAGCCGTCCGGCTGGTTACCGATAGCGATCACTTCCGCGCCCAGCTCGTGGAACACGTGCGAAGCGATGTTATAGGCGGCGCCGTGGGCGCTGTCGACCACGATCTTCAGGCCGCGCAGGTCGAGCTCGTTCGGGAAAGTGCTCTTGCAGAATTCGATGTAGCGGCCCTGGGCGTCGCGCAGGCGGGTGGCGCGGCCGAGCTTGTCCGAGGGCACGCAGCCCATCGGCTGGTCGATGGCGTCTTCGATTTCCATCTCGACCGCATCTGGCAGCTTGGTGCCGTGTTCCGAGAAGAACTTGATGCCGTTGTCCTGGAAAGGATTGTGCGAGGCCGAGATCACGACGCCGGCCTGCAGGCGCAGCGCACGTGTCAGGTAGGCGATGGCCGGGGTCGGCATCGGGCCGGCCAGCATGACATCCACGCCGGCTGCCGAGAAGCCCGCTTCCAGCGCGGCTTCGAGCATGTAGCCCGAAATGCGGGTGTCCTTGCCGATCAGGACGACAGGACGGCCACTGGCCGGTTTGCTGCCCTTGGCCAGCACCTTGCCAGCCGCATAGCCAAGGCGCATGACGAAGTCGGGAGTAATCGGCGCGGTGCCTACCAAACCGCGAATGCCATCCGTACCGAAATATTTACGTGCCATTCTTGTTCTCTTTTCTTTCCGTGATTATTCGTTGTTGGCCGCGTGCCATACCTTCAGGGCATCGACCGTATCTGCTACATCATGCACACGCACGATTCTAGCGCCATGCGCTACCGCAGCCAATGCCCCACCGACACTGCCTGCAATACGTTGTTCAACTGGCCGCCCAGTGACGGCCCCAATCATCGACTTGCGCGACAGGCCGGCCAGCACCGGCAGACCGACGTCGTCGCCTATCCGCTTCAAACCGCGCAGCAAGGCATAGTTGTGTTCGACCGTCTTGCCAAAGCCAAAGCCGGGGTCGACGCAGATGCGCTCGCGCGCAATGCCCTCGCCCACCATCGCGTCGACCCGCGCCTGCAGGAAGGCAATCACCTCCCCCACCACATCGGTATAGGCCGGCGCTTGCTGCATGGTTTGCGGCGTGGCCTGCATGTGCATCACGCACAATCCGCAATCGCTGTCGCGCACCGCATCGAGTGCGCCCGGCGCGCGGAAGGCATTGACGTCATTGATCATGTCGGCCCCGGCAATAATCGCTTCGCGCATCACTTCCGGCTTGCAGGTATCGACCGACAGCGCGACCTCGAGCGTGCGCAGCGCGTACAGCACCGGCATCACGCGCGCCAGCTCTTCTCCCAGCGGCACGCTGGGCGAGCCGGGCCGCGTGGACTCGCCGCCAATGTCGATCATGGTTGCGCCCTCGAGCATCATCTGCTCGGCGTGCGACAGCGCGAACTCGAGACCCTGGTAGCGCCCGCCGTCGGAGAACGAATCCGGCGTGACATTGAGGATGCCCATCACGACCGGATGGCTGGCGGCGGGGCCGTCCAGCGCGAAGCTGAACTGGCCGCATTGCAAATTCTTTGGCATGGAGGGAAAGACGCGGGCGGGATGCGTTAACGGACAAAAGGCATCCGGAGGGATGCCTTTTGCGGGGGTGAATCAGGCGATCAATTCAAGCGATCAAGCCGGCGCAGTGGCGTTCGGCGCCACGCCACCCGAGCCGCCGTCGCCCGGAGGGGTGCGCTTGGTCAGGATGCTGGTTGGCGACTGGCGTGGCTCGCGGCCGGCCATGATGTCGTTGATCTGCTCGGCATCGATCGTTTCCCAATCGAGCAGCGCCTTGGTCATGGCTTCGACCTTGTCGCGGTTTTCTTCAAGCAGGCGGCGCGACAGCGCGTACTGCGTGTCGAGGATCGCGCGGATTTCGGCGTCGACTTTTTGCTGGGTCGCTTCCGAGATGGTCTTGGTGGCGCCGCCGAAGAAGCCTTCGTTCTCGCTGTCTTCGTAGACCATCACGCCCATGCTCTCGGACATGCCGAAGCGGGTCACCATCGAGCGCGCCAGCTTGGTGGCACGGGCGAAGTCGTTCGATGCGCCGGTGGACATCTGGCCGACGAAGATCTCTTCGGCAATGCGGCCGCCGAACAGGATCGAGATTTCTTCCAGCATCTTGTCCTTGTAGCCCGACAGGTTGTCGTGCTCGGGCAGCTGCCAGGTCAGGCCGAGGGCATAGCCGCGCGGCATGATCGTGACCTTGTGCACCGGATCGGCTTTCGGCAGCAGCTTGGCCACCACTGCGTGGCCCGACTCGTGGTAAGCCGTGTTGCGGCGCTCTTCCTCGCGGATGATCATCGACTTGCGCTCCGGACCCATGTAGATCTTGTCCTTGGCGTCTTCGAAGTCGATCATCTCGACCAGGCGCTTGCTGCGGCGCGCGGCGAACAGCGCGGCCTCGTTGACCAGGTTGGCCAGGTCGGCGCCCGAGAAGCCCGGGGTGCCGCGCGCCAGGATGTCGGCCTTGACGTCGGTGCCGATCGGCACCTTGCGCATGTGCACGTTGAGGATCTGCTCGCGGCCGCGGATGTCCGGCAGGCCCACCATCACCTGGCGGTCGAAACGGCCCGGGCGCAGCAGCGCCTTGTCCAGCACGTCGGCGCGGTTGGTGGCGGCGATGACGATCACGCCGGACGAGGCTTCGAAGCCGTCCATCTCGACCAGCAGCTGGTTCAGCGTCTGTTCGCGTTCGTCGTTGCCGCCGCCCATGCCGGCGCCGCGGTGGCGGCCGACGGCGTCGATCTCGTCGATGAAGATGATGCAAGGCGAATGCTTCTTGGCGTTCTCGAACATGTCGCGGACACGGGACGCACCCACGCCGACGAACATCTCGACGAAGTCGGAACCCGAGATCGAGAAGAACGGCACCTTGGCCTCGCCGGCGATGGCGCGCGCCAGCAGGGTCTTACCGGTACCCGGAGGACCGACCATCAGCACGCCGCGCGGAATGCGGCCGCCCAGTTTCTGGAACTTGGTCGGGTCTTTCAGGAAGTCGACGATCTCGCTGACTTCTTCTTTCGCTTCGTCGCAACCGGCGACATCGGCGAAGGTGACGGTATTGTTGGTTTCATCGAGCATGCGCGCCTTGCTCTTGCCGAACGAGAAAGCGCCGCCCTTGCCGCCGCCCTGCATCTGGCGCATGAAGAACACCCATACGCCGATGAGCAGGAGCATCGGGAACCAGGAAATAAAGACCTGCTGCAGGAACGAAGGCTCTTCCGGAGGCTTGACGTCGAAGCGCACGCCGTTCTCGCGCAGGTCGCCGATGAGGCCGCGGTCGAGGATGGTGGCGGTGGCGCGCACCTTGGTGTCGTCCTGGCGCGTCGCGGTGATGTTGGAACCTTCGATGACCACGTCCTTGATGCGACGGGCCTTCACATCGTCGAGCAGCTCGGAATAAGCAATGGTCTTGCTGCCGCCGGCAACGCTATGGTTGTCGAACTGCTTGAACAGCATGAACAACAGCAGCGCAACGACCACCCAGATGGCGGATTTGGAAAACATATTATTCACGAAAACTCCTCCGATGCGATTGCATCTCTACCGATATCAGTATCGCGATTTTAACCGCAATAAGCCGACACTGCCACGCAAGGTCGGCAATAGTGCCAAAACGTCATATTTGCATGTTCAACAAGCAGCGCAATTGCGTGCGATACCGGCCTCACGCGGCAGATGTGCGGTTGCCGCGCCGAATATCAAGGGCTAAAACGGCCTCAATCAGTGCTTTTTACGCTGCGGGATTTTTCAGACCACGCCCAAGCAGGAAAATTTCGGACGACTTGTCGCGGCTCGCCTTGGGTTTGACCTGTTTCACAGTCTTGAATTCCATCCTGAATTTCTCCAGTATCTGGGTAAATCCCATATCTTTGAAGCATTTCACCAGCAATCCGCCGGCCGGTTTCAAATGATGTTGAGAGAACTCAATAGCCAGATCGATCAAGTGTTCCATCCGCGCAGCGTCCGCGGTTGGAATGCCCGACAGGTTGGGCGCCATGTCGGACAGCACGAGGTCGACCTGGCGCCCCTGCAGCACCACATCGAGCTGGTCCAGCACTTCTTCTTCGCGGAAGTCGCCCTGGATGAATAAAACGTCGGCAATCGGTTCCATCGGCAGCATGTCCAGCCCGATGATGGTGCCGTGGATACCGCCGCCGTCCTTGCCCGCCAGCTTGCGGCGCGTGTATTGCGCCCAGCTGCCGGGCGTGCAGCCGAGGTCGACGATGACCTGGCCCGGCTTGATCAGTTTTTCGCTTTCGTCGATTTCCTTGAGCTTGAATGCCGCGCGGGCGCGGTAGCCTTCTTTCTGGGCCAGTTTGACGTATGGGTCGTTAATATGGTCGTGTAACCAGTTTTGGTTGGATTTGTTCTTGGCCATTCGCGTAGAATACTGCTTTTAAAGGTACATCTAAAAATTATTATGCTTAAACTCACCCCGGCCGAGCGCAGCGCACTGCGCGCCGAAGCCCATGGACTGAATCCCGTTGTCATGATCGGCGAATCCGGCCTGTCCGAATCGGTCATGAAAGAAGTTGCTGCCAGCCTCGACGCGCATGGCCTGATCAAGGTCCGCGTCTTCGGCGACGACCGCGAAGCCCGCATCGCCATGTACGAACAGATCTGCGCCGAACTCGATTGCGCGCCGGTCCAGCATATCGGCAAGCTGCTGGTGGTCTACCGCCCGAAGAAGGAAGTGGTCAAGGAACGCAGCACCAAGTCCGGCAAGGGCATGCGCGAAGTCACCATCGTCAAGGCCAGCGCCAGCGGCACCAAGAAGCCGAGCGTCACCAAGGTCATGATCAAGGGGAACGAGCGCGTGACCGCGGGCGGCAACATCAAGCGCGCCAAGCCGCGCCAGGCCAGCACCAAGAAGAATTCGCTGAACAAGTAATGTTCGCCATGCGAGGCAGAAACCGGGGCGACCCGGTTTTTTTTCGCCTGTTCAGCGGCTCTTGAGGACGAGGAAGGCCGCCAGCACGCTTTCGATCACGTGGAACAGCTGCGACACCCCGTGCATGACGGCAAACTGGGTCCAGTAGGGCGAGGCACGCACCCCACCCTCCCCCGCCAGCACGCGCATCTGCGCCATGGCCGGCTGCAGGCCGACATACATCACCAGCGCGCAGGCCAGCATGGCCAGCACCAGCAGGTAGAGCGGTCGCCGGCGCGCCGGATCGAGGTCGGGCGAGAACCGCACCAGCACCAGGATCAGGGCCGCGCAGCCGAAGGACACCCAGGCCAGGCGTGCCAGCAGGCTGGCGACGACGTCACCCGCCACGCTGCTCGGCACCGAGGCAAACACCGCGGGCGCGGCGACATACCCCAGGGCCCACAGGCTGCCGGCCCACAGCACTGCCACCAGAAGCCGTGCACCGGCCAGGCGCGCAGCCGGGCGCGCGGGCACGGGAGCGGCGGCTGCCTTCATCAGATGTAGCGCACTTCCAGGATTTCGTATTCGCGCGGGCCGGACGGCGCCTGCACTTCGACCACGTCGCCGGCATACTTGCCGATCAGGGCGCGCGCGATCGGCGAGGTCACCGAGACCTTGCTCAGTTTCAGGTCGGCTTCATCGAGGCCGACGATCTGGTAGGTGACCTTGGCGCCGTTGTCCAGGTCTTCGAGGTCGACGGTCGAGGCGAACACCACGCGGCCTTCGGCATCGAGCGTGGCCGGGTCGATGATCTGCGCAGCGGAGAGCTTGCTTTCCAGTTCGGCGATACGGCCTTCCACGAAGGCCTGGCGCTCTTTCGCGGCATCGTATTCGGCGTTCTCGGACAGGTCGCCATGCGAGCGCGCCTCGGCGATCGCGTCGATCACGATACGGCGCTCCTTGGTCTTGAGCTGGTGCAGCTCTTCTTTCAGGAGTTGAGCGCCGTATTTGGTCAATGGGACGGTATTGTTCATGTCAGTCTATGTGTGCGTTTTTAGAGGTACCAAGTGAAAACCACAGAGTACGCACGCCCAAGGGCGCACGAGCTCTGTGGTTTGACGGGGTACTGCTTCCAGCTTACTGCATTGCTGCTTTCACGCCTAGTTTAAGGTTTTATGCAGCCCTTGTAAATCGTACACCTGGAGTTCGTCGATATGGCGCATGCCTTCGATCGCCGCTTCCGCGCCGGCGATCGTCGTGTAGGTCACCACGCGCGACTGCAGCGCCGAGGTACGGATGGTGCGCGAGTCGGTCACCGCCGAGCGCTTTTCCTCGACCGTATTGACGACCATGACGATCTCGCGGTTCTTGATCATGTCGACCACGTGCGGGCGCCCTTCCATGACCTTGTTCACCGCACGCACCGGCATGCCGGCCGCCGCGATCACGGCCGCCGTGCCCTTGGTCGCCACCAGCGAGAAGCCCAGCGCCACCAGCTCGCGCGCCACGCCCACTGCGCGCGGCTTGTCGGAGGCCTTCACCGACAGGAACACGGTGCCCTTGGTCGGCAGGATGATGCCGGCCGCCAGCTGCGACTTGACGAACGCCTCGCCGAAGGTCATGCCCACGCCCATGACTTCACCGGTCGATTTCATTTCCGGCCCGAGGATGGTATCGACGCCCGGGAATTTCACGAACGGGAACACCACTTCCTTGACGCTGTAAAACGGCGGGACGACTTCCTTCAGGATGCCCTGCTGCGCCAGGGTCTGGCCCACCATGCAGCGCGCAGCGATCTTGGCCAGCTGCAGGCCGGTGGCCTTCGACACGAAAGGCACGGTGCGCGAGGCGCGCGGGTTCACTTCCAGCACGAACACGGTATCGACCGTCTTGCCGTCCACTTCCGACTGCTGGATCGCGAACTGCACGTTCATCAGGCCGACCACGTTCAGGGCTTTCGCCATCAAGGACGTCTGGTGCTTGAGTTCCTCGATGGTCGCCGAGGACAGCGAGTAAGGCGGCAGCGAGCAGGCCGAGTCGCCCGAGTGCACGCCGGCCTGTTCGATGTGTTCCATCACGCCGCCGATGAAGGTGGCTTCGCCGTCCGAGATGCAGTCGACGTCGACTTCGATGGCGTCGTTCAGGAAGCGGTCCAGCAGCACCGGCGAATCGTGCGAGACCTTGACCGCCTCGCGCATGTAGCGCTCCAGGTCGCGCTGCTCGTGCACGATCTCCATCGCGCGCCCGCCCAGCACGTAGGAAGGACGCACCACCAGCGGATAGCCGATTTCCTGGGCCAGTTCGAGCGCCTGGCTTTCGGTGCGCGCGGTGCGGTTCGGCGGCTGGCGCAGGCCGAGCTGTTGCAGCAGCTGCTGGAAACGCTCGCGGTCTTCGGCGGCGTCGATCATGTCGGGCGAGGTGCCGATGATCGGCACGCCGTTGGCTTCCAGGTCGAGCGCAAGCTTCAACGGCGTCTGGCCGCCGTACTGCACGATCACGCCGACCGGCTTTTCCAGCTCGACGATTTCCAGCACATCTTCCAGCGTCAGGGACTCGAAGTACAGGCGGTCCGAGGTATCGTAGTCGGTCGATACGGTCTCGGGATTGCAGTTGACCATGATGGTCTCGTAGCCGTCTTCGCGCATCGCGAGGGCCGCGTGCACGCAGCAGTAGTCGAACTCGATGCCCTGGCCGATGCGGTTCGGGCCACCGCCCAGCACCATGATCTTCTTCTTGTCGGTCGGGTTGGACTCGCACTCTTCGTCGTACGTGGAATACATGTACGCGGTATTGGTCGCGAACTCGGCCGCGCAGGTATCGACCCGCTTGTACACCGGGCGGATGCCGAGCGCATGGCGGCGCGCACGCACGGCGGCCGGCGTGGTCTGCATCAGGAAGGCCAGGCGGCGGTCCGAGAAGCCCTTCTGCTTGAGCTTGTAGAAGGTCGGCTTGTCCAGGCTCTCGAGCTTCTGGTGGTCGAGCCACAGCTCGATGTCGACGATCTCCTTGATCTGCACCAGGAACCACATGTCGATCTTGGTAAGGTTGTGCACCTCGTCCAGGGTGAAACCCTGGGCAAAGGCGTCGCCCACGTACCAGATGCGGTCCGGGCCCGGCTCGCCGAGTTCTTCTTCGATCTTCTCGCGGTCGCGGGTCTTCTCGTTCAGGCCGTCGACCCCCACTTCCAGGCCGCGCAGGGCCTTCTGGAAGGATTCCTGGAAGGTGCGGCCCATCGCCATCACTTCGCCCACCGATTTCATCTGCGTGGTCAGGTGCTTGTCGGCGGTCGGAAATTTTTCGAAGGTGAAGCGCGGGATCTTCACGACGACGTAGTCGATCGACGGCTCGAACGAGGCCGGGGTCGCACCGCCGGTGATCTCGTTGCGCAGCTCGTCCAGCGTGAAGCCCACGGCCAGCTTGGCTGCAACCTTGGCGATCGGGAAGCCGGTGGCTTTCGACGCCAGCGCCGAGGAACGCGAGACGCGCGGGTTCATCTCGATGACGATCATGCGGCCGTCCTTCGGGTTGATCGCGAATTGCACGTTCGAGCCGCCGGTGTCCACGCCAATCTCGCGCAGCACGTCGATCGACGCGTTGCGCATGATCTGGTATTCCTTGTCGGTCAGCGTCTGCGCCGGCGCCACGGTGATCGAGTCGCCGGTGTGCACGCCCATCGGGTCCAGGTTCTCGATCGAGCAGATGATGATGCAGTTGTCGTTCTTGTCGCGCACGACCTCCATCTCATACTCTTTCCAGCCCAGCAGCGACTCTTCGATCAGGAGCTCGTTGGTCGGCGAGGCTTCCAGGCCGCGCTTGCAGATCGCTTCGAATTCTTCTTCGTTGTAGGCGATGCCGCCGCCGCTGCCGCCCATCGTGAAGGACGGGCGAATAATGGTCGGGAAGCCCAGCTCGCGCTGCACGGTCCAGGCTTCATCCATCGAATGCGCCACGCCCGAGCGTGCCGAACCGAGGCCGATCTTGGTCATCGCGTCCTTGAACTTGGAACGGTCCTCGGCCTTGTCGATGGCTTCCGGCGTGGCGCCGATCAGCTCGACCTTGTATTTTTCGAGCACGCCATTGTGGTGCAGGTCGAGCGCGCAGTTCAGCGCGGTCTGGCCGCCCATGGTCGGCAGGATCGCGTCCGGACGCTCCTTGGCGATGATGGTCTCGACGACCTTCCAGGTGATCGGCTCGATGTAGGTGACGTCCGCCGTTTCCGGGTCGGTCATGATGGTCGCCGGGTTGGAGTTCACCAGGATGACCTTGTAGCCTTCTTCGCGCAGGGCCTTGCAGGCCTGGGCGCCCGAGTAGTCGAATTCGACCGCCTGGCCGATAACGATCGGGCCGGCGCCGATGATCAGGATGCTTTTGATATCACTACGCTTAGGCATTTACTTCTCCTGCATGTTCTTTTTTTTCCGCCGCTTGCATCAAGCCGATGAAACGGTCAAACAGATAGGCGACGTCAGTCGGTCCTGGCGAGGCTTCCGGGTGGCCCTGGAAGCAGAAGGCTGGCTTGTCGGTGCGCTCGAAGCCCTGCAGCGAGCCGTCGAACAGCGACACGTGGGTCACGCGGCAGTTGGCCGGCAGGGTTTCCGGGTCGACCGCGAAACCGTGGTTCTGCGAGGTGATCAGCACCTTCTTCGAATCCAGGTCCTGCACCGGGTGGTTGGCGCCATGGTGGCCGAATTTCATCTTCATCGTCCTGGCGCCGGAAGCCAGCGCCATGATCTGGTGGCCGAGGCAGATGCCGAAGGTCGGGATGCCCTTCTCGATCAGCTCGCGGCTTGCCTTGATGGCGTAGTCGCAGGGTTCCGGGTCGCCCGGGCCATTGGCCAGGAAGATGCCGTCCGGGTTCAAGGCCAGCGCGTCGGCGGCCGTGGCTTGCGCGGGCAGCACCGTCACTTTGCAGCCGCGCTCGGCCAGCATGCGCAGGATGTTTCGCTTGACGCCGTAGTCGAAAGCGACCACGTGGTATTGGGGATTTTCCTGCTTGCCGAAGCCGGAGCCCAGTTTCCACTCGGTTTCGGTGAATTCGTAGGACTCCTTCACCGACACCACCTTGGCCAGGTCCATGCCGGACAAGCCAGGGAAGGAGCGCGCCAGTTCCAGCGCCTGTGCTTCCGAGGGCTGGTTGCCTTGCGTGCCGGTCAGGATGGCGCCGCCCTGCGCGCCCTTCTCGCGCAGGATGCGGGTCAGCTTGCGGGTATCGATGCCCGCGATGGCGACCACGTTTTCTGCCTTCAGGTAGTCGGCCAGCGACATGGTGGAACGGAAGTTCGATGCCAGCAGCGGCAGGTCGCGGATGATCAGGCCGGCGGCGTGGACTTTCGACGCCTCGACGTCGGCGGCGTTGACGCCGTAGTTGCCGATGTGCGGGTAGGTCAGGGTGACGATCTGACGCGAGTAGCTGGGATCGGTGAGGATTTCCTGGTAGCCGGTGATCGCAGTGTTAAACACCACCTCGCCGGTCGTGTGGCCGGCAGCGCCAATGGAATGTCCTCTGAAAATCGTTCCGTCTGCGAGGGCCAGGATGGCCGGGACGGCTGGGCCAGAAAAAAATGGCGGCAAGGGTAACTCCCAATAAAGTTACCGTAGCTGCGCCACGTCAGACCGACATCCAAAGTGCCCGGGCGGACTGAACGTGCCGGGAAATGGATATCAAGTTGAATGAGGGATGATGGGTAGGCGCTACGGCTGATGTGTGAATGGCTAAACTTCCAAATTATAGCGCGAAACCGCTGTATTCGGCAATGCAGCAATTTTATAGAAGTGCCGCTATTTTTGCCGGGACAGGTCGGGGAAGTCGGCGCGGAAACAAAGCGCTGGTGCCCTGGCGACATAAAAGAAAAGGCGCCACGCGGGCGCCTTCATGCGCAGTCCCGCTGCCTGGCTCAGCCGTTGCCAAGGGCGGCAATGCCTGCCTTTGCGATCTGCGCGTCTTCAGTCGACTTCACACCCGACACGCCAACGGCGCCGATCACGTGGCCGTCAATGATGACCGGCACGCCGCCTTCCAGCATGCCTTCGATCTCGGGCGCAGACAGGAAGGAAGTGCGGCCGTTATTGATCAGGTCTTCGTAGATCTTCGATTCACGCCGTCCCAGCGCTGCCGTCTTTGCTTTGGCCGGGGCGATGTGCGAGGAAATCGGCGCGGCGCCGTCGAGGCGCTGGAACCACAACTGGTGGCCGCCGTCGTCGACGATGGCAATGGACACGGCCCAGTTGTTATTCAAGGCTTCGCTTTCCGCAGCAGCGGCGATTTTCTTGACGTCCTCGAGGGTGAGGTAAGGTTTCGATTGCATGTCGGTTCCCGTATTCCTGGTTTAGTTGGCTTGCTGCTTGGCCTTGAGCTTGGCCTTAATCTGCGGCATCAGGGCTGCGGCCGCCTGCTCGCCGGCGAGGATCGCCAGGTTGCGGCTGCCGAAATCGCTGCTGCCCATGTTGCCCAGCGCCGGCGTGACGACGACATCCGCTTCCTTCAGCTCGAAATGATTCAGGCGCTGGCCCATGATGCTGAAGGTCTGCATCAGGACGTCGAGCGAGCTGGCGGTGGCCGCCCCTTCGGTCGCGCTGGAGATGTTGACGGCAATAATGAAATCCGCGCCCATGTCCTTGACGAACTTAACCGGCACCGGCGCCACCAGGCCGCCGTCCACGTACGAATTGGCGCCGATCTTGACCGGCTGGAAGACGCTCGGCACTGCCGACGAGGCGCGCACCGCCATGCCGGTATTGCCCTTGTTGAACAGGATCGGCTGGCCCGTGCGCAAATCGGTGGCCACGGCGCCGAAGCGGATCTTCAGGCGCTCCATCGGCACATTGTTGACGGCCTTGTTGACGTAGCTTTGCAGGGCCTCACCCTTGAGCACGCCAGTGGATTTGCCGAACAGCGGCAAGGCCCAGTCGGAAATCGTCGCCTCGTCCATTGCCATGGCGGTCTTTTGCAGCGCAAAGCCGTTCAGGCCGGATGCGTAGAGCGCGCCGACCACCGAGCCGGCACTGGTGCCGACCACGATTTCCGGCACGATGCCCTGCGCTTCGAGCGCCTTGATGACGCCGATGTGGGCAAAGCCGCGCGCGGCGCCGCCGCCGAGGGCCAGGCCGATGCGGACCTTGCGCGGCGCGACCGGTGGCATGGCCTGCTGGGCAACCGGGGCAACGGGGGGCGGTGTCGGGGTGCTGCCGCAGGCGCTCAGGAACAGCGCGGTGCAGGCAATCAGGGAACTACGGCGAGAGAACATAGACGGTCAGGAAAAGAGCGAGGCACGATTGTACCCCGACTCCTCGGCAAACCGTCCAGTATGGCTAAACAGGCGTAGATCAATCGACAGGCCACAGAGCCGGGCCTTGCGCCAGCGCTTATTGAGCCGGGATATTTATCGGTAGCATTGCTCTTCGATATGAGATCGGGAGGCTGGCATGGCGAGCAGGAACACCGCAATCGATTCACTTCCTGTCGCGCTAAGGCTCATCAGCGCCGCACATCGCACCGCAGTTCTCTCTCATCCGCAATGGATAGACATCAGGCAGCATCCCGACCCTTCCCATCAGCTTGCCTGGATGGTCGAACAGGGACTGCTCAGCTACGACGAGCTCGATGAACTTCAGACATTGGACCGGCAGCCATCCGAACGCGACCGGATCGTCGAGGAAACGTATGCACTGCTTGCCCAATCCAATGCGCTCGCTCATTGCGGCCTGCTGCACCAACAATGCCCGTAAGACCACCTACCGGGGTCAGAGTCGAATTAATTGGAATGTTCGTCCGGAGCATGCTTCTTAATTAGGGTCAGAGTCGAATTGTTGAGTCTTAATTAGGGTCAGAGTCGAATTGTTGAGCAACTTTTCGAAATTTCCTGTAATTCGACTCTGACCCTATTTATTTTTGAGCGATTTTCATGCCGCTGCGAAAGAAAAAACGTCTGCGGGCACTTGATCTTTTCCCAAGAACAAAATCGAACGCACATTCGAAGTCCGTGGGCAAATATTTCCCACAATTCGACTCTGACCCTAATTAATTTGCAACGCCAATGCTTAAACGCAATCAGGGTCAGAGTCGAATTATTCGGAAACTTAACAATCTTTCCGATTAATTCCACTCTGACCCCAATGACTTTGGTGGCTCAGCCTGGCAGCGAGGTGTTCGGCAACACCGCCGTAAAGCAACTTCCCTGCCCCGGCACCGAGCTGATCATCAGGCGTCCGCCGTGCCTGAGCAGCACGTGCTTGACGATGGCCAGCCCCAGCCCCGTGCCCTGGGTCTCGCGCGAGCGGCTCTTGTCGACGCGGTAGAAGCGTTCGGTCAGGCGCGAGATGTGGATCGGCTCGATGCCGATACCGCAATCCTGCACCGAGAAGCGCAGGTCGTCGTTGCCGCGCGTCCATTTCAGGCGGATGGTGCCGCCCTGGGGCGAGTAGCGCACCGCGTTCGAAGCCAGGTTGGCAAAGGCGCTGCGCAGTTCTTCGACGCTGCCCATCACGTCCGGGCCGTCGACTTCCGCCTCGATGGTATGTCGCCCGCCCGACAGGGCGCGGGCCTCGAGCGCGACCGATTCGACCAGCGCGTGCACGTCGATGCGCTCGCGCTTGAGCGGGAATTCGTCGGACTCCAGGCGCGACAGGGTCAGCATGTCGCCGATCAGACGCTGCATGCGCTGTGCCTGTTCCGTCATCAGGGTCAAGTGGCTGGTGCGCGTGGCCACGTCCAGGCCCGGGTCGGACATGGCGATCTCCAGGAAGCCGACGATCACGGTGAGCGGCGTGCGCAGCTCGTGCGAGGCGTTGGCGATGAAGTCGCGCCGCATCGCCTCGATGCGCTCGGTGTCGGTGGCGTCGTGCGTCACCAGGATCTGGCGGCGGTTCTCGAACGGGATGATGCGGCATTCGAGCTTGCGGCCGCGGAAGGACAGCGTCAGCGGCGTCTCGTAGCGTCCCAGGATCACGTAGTCGATGAATTCGGGGTGGCGCACCAGGTTGGTCACGCGCAGCCCCTTGTCGCGCGCCATGGTCAGGCCCAGGTGGCGCTCGGCCGCCTCGTTGCACCATTCCAGGAAGAGCACGTCGTCCATGATGGCCACGCCTTCGGGCAGCATCTGCATCGCCTGGCGAAAGCGCGCCAGCCATTCGGCCATTTCGGCCTGGTGGCGCTCGTCCTCGCGGCGCAGGCGGTACAGGCGCGCGAACACATCGGTCCACGCGCCCCACCCGTCCGGCAGACGGCTCGAGTGGGGGTTGTTCAGCCATTCGCCCAGCTCGTGCAGGTAGCGCAGCTGGACGAACAGCGCGATGATCACGGCCGCCAGCGCGAACACCAGGGCCTCGACGACGCTCGACATCCACCAGACCACCAGGGCGGCGACGAACACCATCCCCAGGCGCAGGACGGCCGGCACCCAGAACAGCAGTTTCGGGTTCATCGAGCGCACGCTATTTTTCGGACAACATGTAGCCGACGCTGCGCACCGTGCGGATCAAGCCGTCGGCACCCTTGAGCGCCTTGCGCAGGCGCAGCACATGCACGTCCACCGTGCGCTCCTCGATCACGGCATGGTCGCCCCAGACCTTGTCGAGCAGCTGGGCGCGCGAGAACACGCGCTCGCGGTGGGCCAGCAGGAACTTGAGCAGCTTGTATTCGGCATTGCCGATGTCGATCTGCTGGTCGTCGACGCTGACCGTGCAGCTGTTCGGGTCGAGCACCACGCCGCCGGCGCGCAGCGGCGCTTCCGACAGGTGCGGGCTCTTGCGGCGCAGCAGCGCGCGCGAGCGGGCCAGCAGCTCGCGCGGCGAGAACGGCTTGGTGATGTAGTCGTCCGCGCCGGAATTAAGGCCGGCAAGCTTGTCTTCTTCCATGCTCTTGGCAGTGAGCATGATGACCGGGATGTCCTGGAAGTCGCGGTCGGCGCGCAGGCGCGACAGCAGGCGCAGGCCGCTCTGGTCGGGCAGCATCCAGTCCAGCAGCAAGAGGTCGGGCTTGCCGTGCGTGATGGTGTCCCAGGCGCCATTCGCGGTGTCGGCAGTGCGGATGTCCCAGCCGGCCTCGCGCAGCGAATACTTCACCAGCTCGACGATCGCCGGCTCGTCCTCGACCACCAGCACGCGCGTGTTATCGGCCATCGTTACCCTGCCGGCTGCTCGATGGCCACTGGCTTGCTGTGGCGGATGTCGCGGCCTTCGACCACGTAGATCACGTATTCGGCGATGTTCTTGGCATGGTCGCCGATACGCTCGATGGCCTTGGCCACCCACAGCGTGTCGAGCGCCGACGAAATCGTGCGCGGGTCTTCCATCATGAAGGTGATCAGGTTGCGCAGGATGGTGCGGAACTCGTGGTCGATGCTTTCGTCTGCCGCGATCAGCTCGAGCGCCTGCTTGCCGTCCAGGCGGGCAAATGCGTCAAGCGCATTGTGCAGCAGTTCGCCGGTGGCCTTGGCGATGGTGCGGATCATGTCGTAGTGCGCAAACGAGGTATTGCCGCGCTCGTACAAACCCTTGGCGGTGCGTGCGATCTTCGAGGCTTCGTCGCCGATGCGTTCGAGGTCGGTGATGACCTTGATGCTGGCCATCACGGTGCGCAGGTCGTTCGCGGTCGGCTGGCGGCGCACGATCAGGTGGCTGCAGGCGTCGTCGAGCTGCACTTCGAGCTGGTTGACCGCCTGGTCTTCGGCCATCACGCGATCCGCGCGCGCCGGGTCGTCCATGCGGAAGCATTCCAGCGCCGCCTCGAACTGGTTCTCGACCATGCCGCCCATCAAGAGGACCTTGGAACGGATCGCTTCGAGTTCCTGGTCATACTGCTTGGATGAGTGTTCGCCTGTCATTTCGCATTCTCCTAATACTATTGTTATCGTCACGGGGCACAACGGCACCCTTTATCCGAAGCGGCCGGTGATGTAGTCCTGCGTTTCTTTACGCGCCGGATTCATGAAAATCTGGTCGGTCTCGCCGAATTCCACCAGCTCGCCAAGGTACATGTAGGCGGTGTAGTCTGAACAACGCGCGGCCTGCTGCATGTTGTGGGTCACGATGGTGATGGTGTATTCCTGCTTCAGTTCGCTGATCAGTTCCTCGATCTTTGCGGTCGAGATCGGGTCCAGGGCCGAGGTCGGCTCGTCGAGCAGCAGCACGTCCGGCTTGACCGCCACGCCGCGCGCGATGCACAGGCGCTGCTGCTGGCCGCCGGACAGCGACAGGCCGCTCTTGTTGAGCTTGTCCTTGGCTTCTTCCCACAGCGCCGCTTTCTTCAGCGCCCATTCCACGCGCTCGTCCATCTCGCCTTTCGAAAGGTTCTCGTACAGGCGCACGCCGAAGGCGATGTTGTCGTAGATCGACATCGGGAACGGCGTCGGCTTCTGGAACACCATGCCGATCTTCGCGCGCAGCATGTTCACGTCCACGCCCGGCTCCAGGATATTGCGGCCGTGGTACATGATCGAGCCTTCCGCGCGCTGGCCCGGGTACAGGTCGTACATGCGGTTGAGCGTGCGCAGCAGGGTCGACTTGCCGCAGCCGGACGGGCCGATGAAGGCCGTCACCTGCTTGTCGTGGATGTCGAGCGACACGTTCTTCAGGCTCTGCGTTTTACCGTAGAAGAAGTTCAGGCCTTCGATTTCGATGGTCTTGGCTTTGGCGCTGCCTGCGGCCTGGTTCGGCATGAGTTGGGTCATCGGTATGTTCTAGAAAAAATTAACGCGGGGTCTTCTGGCTGAACAGGGTGCGCGACAGGATGTTCAGCAACAGCACGGTAAAGGTCACGAGCAGTGCGCCGCCCCAGGCCAGCGAACGCCAGTCGTCGTAAGGGCTCATCGCGAACTGGTAGATCACGACCGGCAGGTTGGCCATCGGCTGGCTCATGTCATTGCTGTAGAACTGGTTGTTCAGCGCGGTGAACAGAAGCGGCGCGGTTTCGCCCGAGACGCGGGCCACGGCCAGCAGCACGCCGGTGATGACGCCGGCCTTGACGGCGCGCAGGCGCACCATGGTGGCGACTTTCCAGTGCGGGGCGCCCAGGGCGTAGGCCGCCTCGAGCAGGCTGGTCGGCACCAGGCGCAGCATGTTGTCGGTGGTGCGCACCACCACGGGCACCGCGATCAGCGACAGCGCGATGGAACCGGCGAAACCGGAGAAGTTGCCGGTCCTGGTCACGTACAGGGCGTACACGAAGACGCCGATCACGATCGAGGGCGCCGACAGCATGATGTCGGTCACGAAACGGGTCGCCTGGGCGAAGCGGTTGCCTTCGCCGTATTCGGCCAGGTAGATGCCGGCCAGGATGCCGACCGGGGTGCTGACCAGGGTCGACAGACCCACCATCATCAGGCTGCCGACGATCGCATTGCGCAGGCCGCCGGGGCTGCCCGGCGCCGGGGTGTCGCCCGTGAACAGGGTCGTCGACAAGGCGCCGACACCGTTGATCAGGAGCGTGGCCAGGATCCAGGCCAGGAAGGCCAGGCCGATGCCCATTGCCAGCACGGACAGCGCGATGCCGAAACGGTGGGCCAGCAGGCGCTTGCGGTAGACGGGGTTCTTCACAGGAGTGCTCATTATTTGGTTCCTTCCTTGCGCGACATCCCGGCCAGCATCAGCTTGGCTGCCGACAGCACGATGAAGGTGATGGCGAACAGGATCAGGCCGAGCGCATACAGGGACGAGGTATGCAGCGGCGTGGTGGCTTCGTTGAATTCGTTGGCCAGGGTCGAGGAAATCGAGTTACCTGCCGAGAACAGCGACCAGGACAGGTCGTGCGCATTGCCGATCAAGAAGGTCACGGCCATGGTCTCGCCCAGCGCGCGGCCCAGGCCCAGCATCACGCCCCCGACCACGCCGTTGCGGGTGTATGGCAGGACGATCTTGCGCACCACTTCCCACTTGGTGCAGCCCAGGCCGTAGGCGGATTCCTTGAGCACCGTCGGGACGATCTCGAACACGTCGCGCATCACCGATGCGATGAAAGGAATGATCATGATGGCCAGGATCAGGCCCGCGGTCAGGATGCCGATGCCCATGATCGGGCCCTGGAACAGCTGGCCGATCACCGGTACCTGGCCGATGGTGCTCTTGAGCAGCGGCTGGACATGGTCGGCGAACAGCGGCGCGAACACGAAGAAGCCCCACATGCCGTAGATGATCGAGGGTACGCCGGCGAGCAGCTCGACGGCGGTGCCAAGCGGGCGGCGCAGCCAGACCGGGCAGATCTCGGTCAGGAACAGCGCAATGCCGAAGCTGATGGGAAAGGCCACCGCCAGGGCGATGATCGAGGTGGCCAGCGTGCCCCAGATCGCAATCAGGGCGCCGAACTGGTCGCCCACCGGATCCCACTCGACGCGGGTGATGAACCCGAGCCCGAATTCGCGGAAGGCCGGGGCCGCGCCGATCACCAGCGAGACGATGATCCCGACCAGCACCAGCATGACCGAGGCCGCGAACAGCAGCGTGACTTTATGGAAGAAGAAATCCTGGATGCGCTGCTTGCGCATCGTGTTGCGCAGGGCGGCGGAGTGAAAGCCGTTGGCATCGTCCTTCTGCTTGGACAGGTCGGGCATCGCGACGGAGGGTTGTACGCTCATAACTTTTTGTCAATCTTGCTGGCGAACGAAAGGGCTGGCGTACCGTAATACTGCCAGCCCTTCCCTTCGCTGTGGAAGGGAAATTACCAGAGCGCCTTGCCCGAAGCGTCCTTCATGTTTGCGCGCCAGGCATCCTGCACCAGCTTGGTGACGGTGTCCGGCATCGGCACATAGTCCAGCTCGGCTGCAGCGGCGTCGCCATTCTTGTATGCCCAATCGAAGAACTTCAGCACTTCCTTGCCCTTGTTCGCATCAGCCTGGCTCTTGTGCACCAGGATATAGGACACGCCGGTGATCGGCCAGCTGGCCTTGCCCGGCTGGTTGGTCAGCACCACGGCAAAGCCCGGGGTGCCGGTCCAGTTGGCGCCGGCAGCGGCGGCCTTGAAGTTGGCGTCATCCGGCTGCAGGAACACGCCGTCCTTGTTTTGCAGCTGGGTGTGCTGCATGCGGTTCTTCTTGGCGTAGGCCCATTCCACATAGCCGATCGAGCCCTTGATGCGCTGGACGTTGGCCGCGACACCTTCGTTGCCCTTGCCGCCCACGCCCACGGCCCACTTGACCGCGGTGCCCGAGCCGATCTTCGACTTCCATTCGGCGTTGGTCTGGGACAGGTAATCGGTCCAGAGGTAGGACGTGCCCGAGCTGTCGGCGCGGTGCACCACGGTGATCTCGTCGGCGGGAAGCTTGACGCCAGGGTTGAGCGCGGCGATCTGCGGCGCATTCCAGGTCTTGATCTTGCCCAGGAAGATATCGGCCAGGACGGCGCCGGTCAGCTTGAGCTGGCCGGGAGCGGTGCCCGGCAGGTTCACGACCGGCACCACGCCGCCCATGATCGCAGGGAACTGGAACAGGCCGGCGGCATCCAGCTCGGCAGCCGGCAGCGGCATGTCCGAGGCGCCGAAGTCGACGGTCTTGGCCTTGATCTGCTTGATGCCGGCGCCCGAGCCGACCGACTGGTAATTCAGGCCATTGCCCGACGTGGCCTTGTACATTTCGGCCCATTTTGCATAGATCGGATACGGGAAGGTCGCACCGGCGCCGGTGATGTTGGCGGCCTGGGCGCTGGCAGCGAGGCTGGAGGCTGCGAGCGCGACGGAGATGAACAGATGCTTCATACGCATGGTGGATCCTTTCGAAGAGGCCGGGCGAACCCGTTTCATTGACGCTGCGAAGTCTACTGCCCGATTATGACAAGTTCATGACAGATGTAATAATCGGGCGCGCCGGCCGTAGCTTGCCCCGGTTTCGGCCTCGGGCGCACACGATTGGCTCTACCACGCCAGGCCCGGTTCCAGGCGGCCCCAACCGATGCAAATATATTACGACCCTGCCCCTCCGTCCGCCTTGTAAAGACAGCGCCTTCTGCTAAGCTGAAGACAGGTTCTTCACAGGGAGGGATGCTGAAAGGCGTTGACGGTTATGTTCAGTATTATGGTATTTGGTATCCTGAGTGGCTTGGCTGGCCTCGTTGCTTTCGAGATCTTCCAAGAGGTCAAAGGCAGCAAGGAAAGCCTAACCGATCACTATCACGAATAGTGCCGATCCGATTCCTCGGATCATGTCATAAAGCGACAAAACGGCGAGGCCCGGAGGGCACTCGCCGTTTTGCATGGTGGCCGCCGGATCAGCGCAGGTAGCGCGCCACCGCCGTCATCGCCGCCAGCTCCAGGTTCAGGAACTGGAACCCGACCTTGAATTCGCCATTGCTGAAGATGCAATAGAGCGCGCGCGCACGCGCGCTGACCGCCACCTGCTTGCCGTCGATCAGCAGGTCGAAGCCGATTTGCCCGGACTGGCCGACCGGCAGCGGGTCCGGCAGGTTGATGCTGACGCCATTCGCACTCAGGTCGTTGGTGCGGCCGACCACCTGGGCCTGGCCTTCCATCGCCACGCGGGCACGGGTGCGCAAGGGCTTGCGTTCGGATAGCCTTTGTTCTGAAAACACGTTATGCCAATATCAATGAAATAAACAGGTGGATGGTAAGGACGCGGGAACGCTCAGTCCAGTTCGCGCAGCTTGGTAAAGGCCTGGTCGATGCGCTCGACCGCGATGATGGTCATGCCCTCGATTTTCTGCTTCGGCACATTCCCCTTCGGGATCAGGGCGTGCGAAAACCCGAGCTTGGCCGCTTCCTTCAGGCGCTCCTGCCCGCGTGGCGCCGGGCGGATCTCGCCGGCCAGGCCGACTTCGCCGAACACCACCAGGCCGCGCGGCAGCGGCTTGTTGCGCATCGAGGAGTTAATCGCCAGCAGCACGGCCAGGTCGGCCGCCGGTTCGGCGATCTTCACGCCGCCCACGGCGTTGATGAAGACGTCCTGGTCGAACGCGGCGATGCCGGCATGCCGGTGCAGCACGGCCAGCAGCATCGCCAGGCGGTTCTGTTCCAGGCCCACCGACAGGCGGCGCGCATTGGGCAGGTGACTGGCGTCGACCAGGGCCTGGATCTCGACCAGCAGCGGGCGCGTGCCCTCCTGCGTGACCATCACGCAGGAACCCGGCACCTGGCTGTCGTGCTGCGACAGGAACAGCGCCGACGGGTTGGATACGCCCTTCAGGCCCTTCTCGGTCATCGCGAACACGCCCAGCTCATTCACCGCGCCAAAACGGTTCTTGATGGCCCGCACCAGGCGGAAGCTCGACTGGGTGTCGCCCTCGAAATACAGCACGGTGTCGACGATGTGTTCCAACACACGCGGTCCCGCCAGCGCGCCCTCTTTCGTCACGTGGCCCACCAGAATGATCGTGATGCCGGTCTGCTTGGCCACCCGGGTGAGCTGGGCCGCGCATTCGCGCACCTGGGCCACCGAGCCGGGAGCCGAGGTCAGTGCGTCCGAATACAGGGTCTGGATCGAATCGATCACCGCCACTTCGGGCTTCAGGTCGGCCAGGGTACCCAGGATTTTTTCGAGCTGGATCTCGGCCTGGAAATTCAGTTCGGACGAGTCGACCGACAGGCGCCGTGCGCGCAGCGCTATCTGGGAGCCGGATTCCTCGCCCGACACGTAGAGCGTGTTGCGCGTGGCCGCAAGATTGGCCAGTGCCTGCAGCAGCAGGGTCGACTTGCCGATGCCGGGGTCGCCGCCGATCAGCACCACCCCGCCGGCCACCAGTCCTCCGCCGAGCACGCGGTCGAATTCCTCGATGCCGGTGCCGAAGCGCGGCACGTCCAGCGCGTCGATGTCCTTCAAGGACAGCACCGGCGCGGTCTGGGCCAGGCTCTTGTGCTGGACCTGCGACATCCGGTTCACGCCGGGCGCCTCGGCCACGCTCTCGACCAGGGTGTTCCAGGCCTTGCAGTCAGGGCACTGGCCGGCCCAGCGGCTGGCGGTGGCGCCGCATTCGGTGCAGACAAAAACGGTGCGTGATTTAGCCATCGGTTCCCATCCGTCCTTCCTGTACGCGCACCCGCTGGGCGAGTGCGCACATCAATTCATAGCCGATCGTGCCGGCGCTCTGGGCCACTTCGTCGATCGGCAAGCCGTCGCCCCACAGCGTGACCTTGCTGCCGATGCGCGCATTGCGTAGCGGCGTCAGGTCCACCGTCATCATGTCCATCGACACCCGCCCGACCAGGGTGGTGCGCACGCCGTCGACCACCACCGGGGTGCCGTGCGGCGCGTGGCGCGGGTAGCCGTCGGCATAGCCGCAAGCCACCACGCCCACCGTCATCGGGCCGGTCGCTTCGAAGCGGCTGCCATAGCCGACCGTGTCGCCGGCGACCAATTCCTGGATGCCGATGATCTCCGAGCGCAGCGTCATGGTGGGACGCAGGCCGAAGTCCTGGGCGCTGCGCCCGCCCGGGGTGCCGCCATACAGCATGACGCCGGGCCGCACCCAGTCGTTCGACAGCGCGTCGCCCAGCTCCGGCTGGTGCAGCACGCCGCCGGAATTGGACAGGCTGCGCTCGCCCGCAAGGCCCTGCGCGCCATGCTGGAAGCGGCGCACCTGCTCGGCGATGGTCAGGCGCGGGTGCTCCAGCTCGTCGGCATTGGCGAAGTGGGTCATGTGGGTGATGTTGCGCACGCCGGGAATCGCGCGCAGGCGCTTGAAGGCGGCCGCGTACTCGCCCGGCTGGAAGCCCAGGCGGTTCATCCCGGTATTCATCTTCAGGTGCACGTCGATCGGGCGATACAGCTGGGTGTACTCGAGCATCTTGATCTGCTCGATGTTGTGGACCGCGCTATTGATATTGTGCTCGGCCAGCAGCGGCACATCCGAGGCATCGAAGATCCCTTCCAGCAGCAGCACCGGCTTGATCCAGCCGCTCGCGCGCAGGCGTACCGCATTCTCGGTTTCGATCAGGGCCAGGCCGTCGGCCTGGGCGAAGCCGCGCATGGCGCGCTCCAGGCCATGGCCATAGGCGTTGGCCTTGACGACGGCCCAGATCTTCGCCTGCGGCGCGCAGCTGCGCGCGCGCGTCAGGTTGTGTTGCATGGAATCGAGATGGATGGTGGCGGAGAGCGGGCGTGGCATCGTCAATACCGGCGTTTTGGGGCCGGCGTGCAAAGGCTGGGAAGGGGTCTATTTTACCGGAGCGGGCCGGGGCGTGCCCAGCCGCGTCGTGCTGACAAGCCGGGTTTTCTTTTGGACCGGCGAGCATTCATGGTATAAAGCAACTCGGACCAGCTTTTACTCTTTTAGAATGAACCGTGGTTTTTATACCATCATGGCGGCGCAGTTTTTCTCGTCGCTGGCAGACAATGCGCTCCTGTTTGTTGCGATCAGTCTGCTGACGTCGATGAATGCCCCGGCTTCGCTGACTCCCCTGCTGAAGCTTTCATTCGTGCTCTTCTACGTGCTGCTGGCTGCGTTCGTGGGCGCCTTTGCCGATTCGCTGCCCAAGGGCCGCGTGATGTTCATCGCCAACCTGATCAAGGTGTTCGGCTGCGCGCTGATGTTCCTGACCGTGCACCCGCTGCTGTCGTATGCCGTCGTCGGTTTCGGCGCGGCCGTCTACTCCCCCGCCAAATACGGCATCCTGACCGAACTGCTGCCGCCGGAAAAACTCGTGCCGGCCAACGGCTGGATCGAGGGGCTCACGGTCATGTCGATCATCCTCGGCACCGTGCTGGGCGGCACCCTGGTCAGCACCCGCGGCAGCGCCTGGCTGCTCGGCTTCGACATCCCCGGCTATGAAACCGGCATCGACACCGGCGCCGAAGCGGCAATGGCGGTGGTGGTGGTCATCTATATCCTCGCGACCCTGTTCAACCTGCGCATTCCGGACACCGGCGCGCGCTACGAGCACCAGGAACGCAACCCCGCCAAGCTGATCGCCGATTTCGCCAACTGCTCGGCCACGCTCTGGCGCGACAAGCTGGGCCAGATCTCGCTGGCCGTGACCACCCTGTTCTGGGGCGCCGGCGCGACCTTGCAATTCATCGTGCTGAAATGGGCCGAGCGCTCGCTGCACATGCCGCTCGACAAAGCGACCAACCTGATCGGCGTGGTGGCGATCGGCGTGGCGCTGGGCGCCGTGATGGCGGCGCGCATGATCCCGCTGCGCAAATCGCTGACCGTGATCCCGCTCGGGATCATCATGGGCCTGGTGGTGTGCAGCATGGTGTTCGTCACCTCGGTGACCTTCGCCTACCCGCTGCTCACGCTCATCGGCTTCCTGTCGGGCTTCTTCGTGGTGCCGATGAACGCCCTGCTGCAGCACCGCGGCCACGTGCTCATGAGCGCGGGCCACTCGATCGCGGTCCAGAACTTCAACGAGAACCTGTCGATCCTGACCATGCTGGCGCTGTACGCGATCATGATCACGCTGAACCTGGACCTGGACATCATCGTCGTCATGTTCGGCCTGTCGGTGGCCGGCATCATGTACTTCATCGGGCGCAAGCACGCGGCCAACCAGCGCGAGCATGATTCGCTCGCGCTGATCGGCGAACACAAGCACTGATCAGCGGCGTGCCGCGGCGCGTGCGCGCCAGTCGCCCGGCACGATGAACCCACGCTCGATTTCCTCGATCGCCCCCGGCAGCTGGCGCACCGCCGCCACCAGCACCGGCGTGGGGTTGGTCTCGAACTGCGCCTCCAGTTCCGCATGCAGCTGCGCGCCGGTCATCATCCACTCGGCCGAACCGGCGCGGAACGGGGCCAGCCACTGCAGCTTGGGCAGGATCAGAAAACCTTCCCCGGCCAGGGTATCGATCTCGTTCAGCGCGCACCAGAAGCCGCGGCAATGGCCGGCGGCGATGCCGCGCATCGCGGGCCAGCTGCCGGCGGGATAAAACAGCCAGCCCTTGACCAGGGCCCGCGCATGCAGGACGGGGCGCGGCAGCAAGACTTGCGCGGCCGGATGTCGGCCCAGGCCGAGCTGGCGCTCGAAGACCTTGCGCATCTTCGCGCCCAGGCTGTCGGCCAGGTTGGGGCCGACCAGGGCATCCATCTCGCGCCCGCCCTCTCCTTCCAGCAGGTAGAACTTGGTGGCGAACTCGATGTGCTCGACCGCGTCCGGGCCGTCTTCCAGCAGGAAGTCGAACTCGCCGACGGTATCGTTGCGGCTGGCGCGCACCTGCAGGCCGTGGGCGACCAGCATGCCGTGCTGCGCATAATAGAAGGCCATCAGCTTTTCGGCGTACAGGCCCAGGCGCGTGTAGACGCGGGGGCCGAGCGCCGCATCCAGCGCGGAAGGATCGTGGTCGAGCCGGGCCAGCCAGGCGGCGGTGTCCGGCGTGGCCGGGCCGACGGTGGCGATGCGGCCGGCCCACAGCGGGTGCTGCGCGTCGAGCAGGCCCGGCGCGTCGAGCAGCCAGGCCAGCGCCCGCACCCGGGCCCGCCGCAGGTGGCCCCAACGGCGGTGGAAGCCCTGCTGGTAGCTCTCAGCCGCCGCGTCCATCCATGGCCTTCGCCCGGCACAAGTCGCTCCAGGCCAGCGCCTTGTCGGCGCCGCGCCGCAGCAGTTCGCCCGGATGCAGGGTCGCCACCATCGGCACGGTCCCGACCCGGTGGATGGCGCCGCGCGAGCCGGCCAGCGGTTCGGACAGCGGCTTGCCCAGCAGGCCGTTGGTGGCCACCTGGCCCAGGGTCAGGATGGCCGCGGCGCCGCACAGTTCGCGCTCGCGCTCCAGGAAGGGCCGGCAGGCCGCCACTTCGTCCGGCGTCGGGGCGCGATCGCCGCCATTGCGGTTGGCGGGACGGCATTTGACCAGGCTGGTGATATAGACGTCGGCCTCGCGCGACAGGCCTACCGCCTGCAGCATGTTGTCGAGCAGCTTGCCGGGCTCGCCCGTCATCGGCTCGCCGGCCTGTTCGTCGAGGGCGCTGGCGGTGCCCGCCGCGACCAGCCAGCGCGCAGCCCTGGCACCGGCGCCGAACACCGGCTTGCGGCCTTGGCTGCAGGCGCTGCAGTGCTTGCACGAGGCCACGGCCTGGCGCAGATCGTCCCAGTCGAGCGCGGAGACGTCGACCTGTTCCGGCGCGGGGATGGGTTCGGCGACCGGCGGGTTCCAGCTGCGCGCCGCGGCCGGCTCGGCGACCTGGCGCGGCATCGGCGGGGGCGCCAGCGGCGCCGGCGGCGCGGCCGGGGCAGGCGCCGGGATGTCCTCGACGGCGACGGCGTCTACCGAAGCAGGCGCCGCGCGCACGCTCCACAGTGGGCCGATGCCCATCTCGGCCAGGAAGGCCGCATCGCGCTTGCTCAATTCGTTCACAGGTCCAGCCTCATCACAATCGCATCCTCGCGCAGGCCGGCATGGGCCGGGTAATAGCCTTTGCGGCGGCCGATCTCGCGGTAGCCGTAGCGGCGGTAGACGTCCAGCGCGCGCTCGTTCGACGGGCGCACCTCCAGCAAAATCGATTCCATGCCGGCTTCCCGCGCACGCGCGCCGATGCGCTCGAGCAGGTGGCGACCCAGCCCCTGGCGCTGGCGCCCGGCAGCCACCGCCACGTCGAGCAGGTGGGCTTCGTCGACCGCGTACATCAACAGGTAGTAGCCGGCCAGGGCGCCGCCGGCATCGCGCACGGTCCAGGCATCGTAGCCGCTGGCGAGCGAATCGCTGAAGTTGGTGCGGCTCCAGGGGTGCGGGAACACGCTGCATTCGAGCGCATGCACCTCGTCGACGTCGCCGGGGGTCATCGGCGCGAAGGCCAGCTCGCCGAGCGCGTTCGCGACCGTCATGCGTTCGCCTTGGCCGCATTGATCGCCAGGCGCTCGGCGCTGGTGAAGGCGATCTTGTTGCGCAGGTAGAGCGGCTGGGCCTGGGCCGCGGGCACGCCCAGGCCGGCGGCCAATGCCGGCACCGCCAGCAGCGCCATCTCGCGCGCCTGCGGCAGGATGTCGCCGAACGCGCCGGCGGCAAAGGCCGCGCCGGCAAAGGCCTCCGGGTAGGCGGAGAAGCCATTGCCGCAGGCGGCCAGGCCATCGGCCGCGACGGGCTGCACGGCTTCCGGGGCCGACAGGGCCGGCGCCACGACCTCGGTCCACCCGCCGTCGTAGCGGTACTGGGCCCAGTACACCTCGTTCATGCGCGCGTCGAGCACCGCCAATACCTCGGTTGCGCCGGTGCGGGCGCGGCAGGCCTCGGCCATCGCCGCCAAGGTCACCATCGGCAGCACGGGCAGGCCGGCCCCGAAGGCCAGGCCCTGGGCCACGCCGCAGGCGGTGCGCACGCCGGTAAACGAGCCGGGACCGGCGCCGAAGGCCACCGCGTCGCAGTCGGCCAGCCGGATGCCGGCTTCGGCCAGCAGTTCCTGCACCATCGGCAAGATCGATTGCGAATGGGTGCGCACGCCGGTAGTGGAACGGGCGAAGACGGTGTCCCCGGCCAGCAGCGCGCAGGAGGCGAGCTCGGACGAGGTTTCAATGGCAAGGATGGTGGGCATGCCGGCATTTTACCCGCTCGGCCGCGCATCGACTACGTTCCGGGCGCCGGCATTTCCCGCGATGCACAAGAACTGCGCAACACGCGGTAGAATTCGCCTCATGCAAAGCCTGACACTCGATTCCGCCAACCGCGAAGCCATCGCCGCCGCCATCGAAGGCGACGCCCTGACCGTCGCCTGCCTGTGCGCCGCCTGGTGCGGCACCTGCGCGGGCTATCGCGCCACGTTCGAAGCCCTGGCCAGCCGGCATCCGGACAAGACGTTTGTGTGGATCGACATCGAGGACCAGGCCGATATCGTGGGCGACCTCGACGTCGACAACTTCCCGACCCTGCTCGTGCAGCGCGGCGACACGGTGGGCTTTTTCGGCACCATGGTGCCGGACGCGCTCGTGGCCGACCGCCTGGTGCAGGCCCAGGCCGCGCAGACGCCGGAAGAAATGCATTGCTGGGCCAATTCGAGCGAAGAACGGCGCGCCTGGCAGCGCGACTGCAATTTGCGCACCCTGCTGGCCGCCTAGATTAGCTCTGCTTAAGCTTTTCGAGCATCGATCAGTTTTTCTTAACTTAGCCGCAGCGGCAAACTGCGCAGCCGCTGCCCGGTCAGCGTGAACACGGCCGCGGCCACCGCCGGCGCGATCGGCGGCGTGGCCGGCTCGCCCACCCCTTCCGGATGCGCGGCGCTCGGCATGATGACGGTCTCGACCTGCGGCGCCTCGCTCATGCGCAGGACCGGGTAGTCGCCGAAGTTCGACTGCTCGATGCGCCCGTTCTTCAGCGTGATCTCGCCATATAGCGCCGCCGACAGGCCGAACAGCACGCCGGACTCCACCTGCTGGGCCACGATGTTCGGGTTGACCACGATGCCGCAATCGATCGCGCACCAGACCCGGTGCACGCGGATCTGCTTGCCCTCCACCGACACCTCGGCCACCTGGGCCACCGTGCTGCCAAAGGAGCGGTGCAGGGCCACGCCGTGGGCGCGGCCCTCCGGCGCGGTGCCGGCGCGCGCCACCGCCGCATCGAGCACGGCCAGCGCGCGCGGCTGCGTCTTCAATAGCGCGCGCCGGAACGCGATTCCGGGGCGCCCGGCCGCATGCGCCACCTCCTCGATGAAGCCTTCCTTGAAGAAGGCATTGTGCGAATGCCCCACCGAGCGCCAGTAGCCGATCGGCACCGGGCTGTCCACGGTGACGTGGGCGATGCGCTGGTTGGCGATCGCATACTGCATGTCGTATTCGCCTTCGGCCGTGGTCTTGTCCGGCCCCACCCCCGGCAGGCCGAGGTTGCGGGCGAAATACTGGTGGCCGATGGCGCCGCCGGCCGACTTGTTATCCCAGGCCAGGATGGCGCCGTCGGCGTCGAGATGGGCGCGGAAGCGCGCCAGCGCCGCCGGGCGGTAGACGTCGTGGGTGGTATCGTCCTCGCGGGTCCAGACCAGCTGCACCGGCTTGCCCCTGGCCGCCATGGCCACCGCCACCGCCTGCGCCACCATGTCCGCTTCCAGCCGGCGCCCGAAACCGCCGCCCAGCAGCATCACCTCGATGGCCACGTCCTCGCGCGCCACGCCCGCCACGCGCGCGGCCACGTCCACCGCCATGCTGGGCACCTGGGTCGAGGCCCACAGGCGCACCTTGCCGCCTTCGACCTGGGCGGTGCAGTTCACCGGTTCGAGCGCCGCATGCGCGAGATAAGGCGCGCGGTATTCCGCCGTGAGCGTGAGCGCCACGCCGCGCACGTCCTGGGTGCCGGCCTCGTGGTAGACATAGCCGCTGTCCTCGTCCAGCGCGCGCGCGAACTCGTCGAACACCGCTTCGGTGGAGAGATGCGCCGCCGCCCCTTCGTTCCAGGTCACCGGCAGGGCCGCCACCGCCTGGCGCGCCTGCCACCAGGTCGCGGCCACCACCGCCACGCCGGCCCCGGCGCCGGTGCGCTCGCCAGGTGCGCCGGGAAGCGCGACCACCTGCAGCACGCCCGGCATCGACGCCACCGCCGCCGCGTCGAAGCTTGCGAGCGCGCCGCCGACCACCGGCGACATCTTCACCGCCGCATAGACCATGCCGGGCACGCGCGCGTCGATGCCGAAGCGCGCGGCGCCGGTCACCTTGGCGCGGCTGTCCAGGCGCGGCACCGGCTTGCCGATCAGGCGAAAATCCTTGGGTTCTTTCAGGCGCACGTCGCCGGCGTCGATGCCCGCGCCGACCCTTGCCGCATCCTGCGCCAGCTCGCCGTAGGCAAGGCGTGCGCCGCGCGCGTGGATGACGAAACCGTCGCGGGTAGCGCACTCGGCCAGCGGCACCCGCCAGCGCTCGGCCGCCGCCTTGACCAGCATGGCGCGCGCGACGGCGCCGGCTTCGCGCATCGGCAGCCAGGCATCCTTGACGCTGGTCGAGCCGCCCGTGAACATGATGCCCAGCTCGCGTCCGAGCTTGGCGGCCAGCCACTGCGCGCCCTGGCGGGTGCGGCCGTCGTCATCTGGATGGAAAGGCAGGGTTTCGCGCAGGACGGTGAGGTTGGCGTAGATCTTGTCGATCGGGGCCTGGACGATGCGCACACTGGCCAGCGGCACGTCGAGCTCTTCGGCCACGAGCATCGGCAGCGCGGTGTGCACGCCCTGCCCCATTTCGCTCCTGGGCACCACCACCGAGACGATCCCGCCAGGGTCGATCGCGACCCAGCCGTTCAGGCCGACCGCACCGCCTTCGACCGGCAGGGGTTCGGCCGCATGCAGGCGCTGGCGCGGCGGCTGGAAGCCCCAGCCGACCAGCAAGGCGCCGCTTGCCAGAAGGCCTCCGGCAAGGAAACGCCGCCGGCTGCGCCTGGGCTTGTGATCAGGTGTCGTGTGCGTTGCTTGCTGCGGCCTCGTTTGCGTCATCGCGTTCTTTGTCGTGTTCCTGGCCCCAGCGTGCCAGTATCTCCGCCGGCAGCACCGGCCGGCTGTATAGATAACCCTGCGCATGGCTGCAGCCATGGCGCAGCAGGAAGGCGGCCTGCTCCTGCGACTCCACGCCCTCGGCGATCACCGACAGGTTCAGGCTCTTGCCGAGCTGGATGATCGCCACCGCGATCGCCTCGTCGCTGGCGCCGGTCGAGATGTCCTTGATGAAGCTGCGGTCGATCTTCAGGGTCTGCACCGGCAGCTGCTTCAGGTAGGCCAGCGAGGAGTAACCCGTGCCGAAATCGTCGATCGCCAGCCCGACGCCGATTGCGCGCAGGTCGTTGATGTACTCGAGCGCGTCGCCGGTATTCATGATGACCGACTCGGTCACTTCCAGCTGCAGCCGCGCCGCATCCAGGCCGGCGTCCTGCAGCACCGCCGCCACTGTCGGCGCCATGCTGCCGCGGTCGAACTGGCGCACCGACAGGTTCACCGCCATCTTCGGCACCCGCAGCCCATCCATTTCCCAGCATACCATCTGGCGGCAGGCCTCGGCCAGTACCCACTGTCCCAGCTGGCCGATGAAGCCGGTGTCCTCGGCCACCGGGATGAAGCGGGTCGGCGGCACCAGCCCCAGCTCCGGACTTTGCCAGCGCACCAGGGCCTCCACGCCGACCAGGCGGCCCGTGAGGATATCGACCTGGGGCTGGTAGTGCAGGAAGATCTCGTGCTTGTCGATCGCGCGGCGCAGCATGGTCTCCAGGCGCAGGCGCTCGACGCCCTCGCCGCTCATCGACGCGGCATAGAACTGGTAGCCGTTGCGCCCGCGCGCCTTGGCCTGGTACATCGCCACGTCGGCGTTCCGCACCAGCATGTTCACGTCCAGGCCATCCTGCGGGAACAGGCTGATGCCGATGCTGGCGGTGACGAACAGTTCGTAGCCCGACACGGTAAACGGCTGCTCGAACAGGGTCATCAGCTTGCCGGCCACATGGCCGGCGCCGAATTCGCCCCTGGCGTCTTCCAGCAGCACGATGAATTCGTCGCCGCCCAGGCGCGCCAGCGTGTCGCCCTCGCGCAGGCAACTGGTCAAGGCCGCCGCCACCTGCTTGAGCAGCTCGTCGCCGACATGGTGGCCGAGCGTGTCGTTGACGTTCTTGAAGCGGTCCAGGTCGATGAACAGCACGGCCAGCTGCTCGTCGGCGCGGGCGGCGCGGATCATCGCGTGCTGCAGGCGGTCATGGAACAGCAGGCGGTTCGGCAGCGCCGTGAGCGGATCGTGGTGGGCCAGGTGATCGAGCTTGTCCTGCGATTCCTTGACCTTGGTGATATCGCTGAACACGCAGACATAGTGGGTGACGGCGTCCTGCTCGCCGCCGTCGTCGCTGCGCACGGCCGACACGGTGAGCGACTCCAGGTAGACCTCGCCGTTCTTGCGGGTGTCCCAGATCTCGCCGCGCCAGAAGCCGGTATCGGCCAGGTCACCCCACAGCTGCTGGTAGAAGCCGTCGTCGTGGCGGGTCGAGCGGGTCAGGCTCGAATGCTGGCCCAGCGCTTCGCGCTCGGTATAGCCGGTGATCTGGGTAAAGGCCGGGTTGGTGGCGATGATGCGGCCGAACACGTCCAGCACCATCACCCCGTCGGCGATGTGTTCGAGCACGGTGGCGGCCAGGCGCAGCTTTTCCTCGGCCTGCTTGCGTTCGGTGATGTCGGCGAACACCCAGATGCTGCCGTCGTTCGGCCGCAGCGGGTCGAGCGCGCTGCCGCTCACCAGCAGCCAGAACGGCGTGCCGTCGCGGCGCCGGAACTGGATCTCTTCGCCGGTGTGCGGGCTGCCGGCGCGCGCCGGGTAGCTCTCGAGCCAGCCCTGCTCGTAGTCGGCGCGCCCCGGGAACAGGATCTCGGTCGAGCTGCCGACCATGCCGCCATCGGGATAGCCGAACAGCGCTTCGCCGCGGCGGTTGGCAGAGACGATGCGGCGCTGGCGCACGAACAGCACGCCGAACATGACGTTGTCCAGGATCGCGCCCTGCTCGGTCAGCAGCGCCTCGATGCGCATCTCGTCGTGCTTGCGCGCGCTGATGTCGTAGACGATGCCGTCCACCCGGAAGGCTTCGCTGCCCCATTCGCCCTGCGGCTGGCCGCTTTCCAGCACCCAGCGCTCGATGCCGCCGGCGTCGATGATGCGGTATTCGATTTCATACGGGATCCCGGCCAGCAGCGCGTCCTTGGCCGCGTGGCGCTGCAGGCGGCGGTCTTCAGGATGGATGATGTTGGCCCAGTCGTCGGTGGTGGCCAGCATGAAGCGCTCGGCCGGATAGCCCGAGATTTCCTCGATGGCGTCGCTGACGAAATCGATCGCTCCGCCCGGACGGGCGCGGAACACGGCGCCCGGCACCTGGGTGACGATGGTCCGGAACTGCTCTTCGCGCCGGCCGATGTCGGCGAACAGTTCGCCGATCGCCATGCGCATGCGCTCCATCTGGCTGCCCAGGCGTCCCAGCTCGTCGTCGGCGCTGAGCACCAGGGGCGTATCGAAGTCGCCGCGCGCCAGCCGGTCCGAGAACCCGGTGAGCGTGCGCAGCGGCGAGAGCAGACGGCGGCGCAGCAGCAGCGCGATCAGCAGCAGCGAGATGCCGAGCTGGATCGCCAGCACCAGCGCGTAGTTGCGCTGCTTGGCACGCAACTCCTGCTGGCTGAGGTAGTCGCCCATCTCGATCGCGACGCGGCCGATCTTCTGGCCCTGCACCACGATGTCGCGCTCGGCGCGGTAGGCGCGCGCGCCCGGCAGCAAGACGGCGCGGCGGTTGATGATCCCGGCTTCGAGTCCCCCGCGTACCTCGACGTGCACCACGGCCGGGTCGCGCATGAACGAATCGACCAGCGAGCGCGCCGCCTCCAGGTTCATGTCCCAGAGCGACTCCTGGATCCCGAGCGCCAGGATGTCGGCATTGCGCTGCAGCGCATCGTTCAGGCGCTCGACCGCCGCTTCGCGTTCCTGCACCCCGATCAGGAACACGCCTCCAACCACGGCCGGCACCGCCAGGCTGGCGAAGACCACCAGCAGCAGCGCGCCGTAGATCGAACGCCCATAGAGTCGGCGCAGCCGGGCTGGCAATCCGCGGAAGGTAAAGCGTGGCAGGGGCATGGGGTGGTCGGTGCGGCCCTGCGCTTGCGCAAGGCAACACCCATTTATCTATGGCAAGGGAATGCCTTGATTATGCATGTTAGATAGCAAGGCGTCACGCATTTGCGGAGTGCGCCTGATGGGCGGACTACCCGCTGTCGGCAGGACGCGACAAGACTTGTTATGATTGAATCTTTCAGAGGAGACACGATGAGCCTGTCCATGTATTCCGCCTCGGTCCCGGTCTTGCGCCGCATGCTCGGCAGCCTGGCCGCACTGCTGGAAACCGCCGAGACCCACGCCCAGCAGCACAAGATCGAGCCCGCCGCCCTGTTGCAGGCGCGCCTGTTCCCGGACATGTTCCCGCTGCTTCGCCAGGTGCAGGTCGCCACTGACTTCGCCAAGGGCGCCAGCGCCCGCCTGGCCGGCCAGGAAGTGCCGCGCTATGAAGACACCGAGCAGACCTTCGCCGAGCTCCAGCAGCGCATCACCAAGACCCTGGGCTACATCGACTCGCTGCCGCAGGAAGCCTTCGACGGCGCCGACACCCGCCCCGTGACCCACGGCGCCGGCGAGCGCGCCCGCCATTTCGACAGCGGCGACGCCTACCTGACCGGCTTCGTGCTGCCCAACTTCTACTTTCATGTCACGACTGCCTATGCGATCCTGCGCCACAACGGCGTCCCGATCGGCAAGCGCGATTTTTTAGGCGTGAGCTGATCGCAAAAGTCGAGTAGCCTCACTTCGTAGGGTGGGCAAGTTCCTTGCCCACGCGTCCAACCCAGGCGTGCGCGCCTGCACGCCTGCTATCACGTATTGCGTCTTGGGTAGCCCTCGGACAAAATCCGCACCCACACTTTTTCCTTGTCCTCGTCGCTCATCGACACCCAGTGCGCCACCTCGGCCACGGTCCGTCCGCATCCGCGGCAAACGTCGTCGAAAGTGGTGGAACACACCGCCACGCAGGGCGTATCTGCCCGCTCCGGCGCCTTGCCCGGCGCCCCGGGATCAGCGGGCTGGGCCGACATCGAGCTTGTCCCAGCCATCGTGGCCCAGCTTTTCCATGGTGGCGATATTCTTTTCGAAGATCTCGGCCGCCTCCGGGAAGGCCTCGACCGCGCGGTCGATGCTGTCCTCGCGCAGCAGGTGCAGGATCGGGTAAGGCGCGCGGTTGGTGTAGTTCGCGATGTCGTTAGGGTCGCTGTCGGCGAACTGGTAGTCCGGGTGGAAGCTGGCTACCTGCAGCTCGCCGTCCAGCTGCATGTCCTCGACGGCGGCGTCGGCCACGTCCAGGAACTCGTTGTAGTCTTCGAAATCGTTCAGCACGAAGGGGTGGATCAGGAGCGTCGTGTCGACTTCCTCGGCAGGGGTATCCGACAGGCGCTGCAGTTCGTCCATCAACTGCTCGAGCAGCGCTTCCGGCGTGGTCGCGTTCGACACCACGTAGCGCACCTGCTCCTTTATATAGACAGCCTTGGCAAAGGGACAGAGGTTCAGGCCGATGACGGCCCGTTCCAGCCAGCCGCGGGTGGCGGCAACGACCGCGTCGTCGTCGGCATTGAGGTTCGGTTGTGCAGTACTCATGGTGGTATTCCGGGGTGCGGGAAGCGAAAAACCGGATTGTACGCACTCTTTGCGTGCCCTCATAGGTCGGGTATCCGGCAGGAATAGGCTGGTCATGCGCGCCGGGTAGTGCATGCCGGGGGCATGCCCCTCGGGGCCCAGCCATATGCAGCGAAAACGGCAAGGGTTCCAACGCCTATTGCCGTCATCCACCGCCATTCTGCAGCCATCTTTCGTGTTCAAGGCGGCAATTTATCAAAATGACAATCGGAAAATAATTTGTAACGAGCTGGACTTACTTCTTGACGTGTCAGAGCATGCCTACGTACACTGCCCCCTTACCTAGTCCGTTCGTTCCTGGACGCAACACTGGAAAGCGATGCACGATATGATCCTCAAGACCTTAACGACTGCCGCGCTGGCCCTGTTGGCCGCCCCGATGACCTACGCGATGGAAACCGCGCCAAGCGCCCCCGTGGCTGCTGCAGTGCCTGCGGTTTCCGCAGCCAACCTGCGCCCCGCCCTGGCGAGCGCACCCATCCTGCTCAAGGCTGACGACTTCAAGGAAACCGACGTCTGGGGCCGCATCCGCAGCGGCTACGCGATTCCCGACATCGACAACAGCCTGGTCAACCGGCATACCCAGGCGTACAGCGTCCGCCCGGACAGCCTCAAGCGTATCTCGGGCCGCGCCTCGCCTTATCTCTACCATATCGTGCAGGAACTCGAGAAGCGCGGCATGCCGACCGAACTGGCGCTGCTGCCGGTGATCGAGTCCGCGTTCAATCCGCAAGCCCTGTCCACCGCCAGCGCGGCCGGCCTGTGGCAGTTCGTGCCGGGCACCGGCAAGGACTACGACCTCAAGCAGAACATGTTCAAGGACGAGCGCCGCGGCGTGCTGGCCTCGACCGATGCCGCCCTGACCTACCTGCAGCGCCTGTACACGATGTTCGGCGACTGGCAGCTGGCCCTGGCTGCCTATAACTGGGGCGAAGGCAATGTGCAGCGCGCCATCAAGAAGAACCAGGCGCTGGGCAAGGGCACCGACTTCGAAAGCCTGGCCGAGCTGATGCCGCTTGAAACCCGCAACTACGTACCGAAGCTGCAGGCAGTCAAGAACATCGTCGCCAACCCGTCCCAATACAACGTTGCCCTGCCGGTCATCGACAACCAGCCCTATTTCACCGCCGTGGACAAGACCAGCGACATCGACGTCGCCGTCGCCGCCCAGCTGGCCGAAATGTCGCTCGACGAATTCCGCGCCCTGAACCCGCAGTTCAAGAAACCGGTCATTACCGGCGGCGAAAAGACCAAGATCCTGCTGCCGAAGGAAAACGCCGAGAAGTTCCATGTGAACCTCGCGCAGTGGGGCCGCAACCTGTCCACCTGGACCACCCACAAGATCACCGGCGCCCGCGTGACGATCGCCTCGCTGGCCTCGAAGTTCGGCACCACCCCGGAAGTCATCCGCCAGGCCAATAACATCCCGGCCAAGTCCACGGTCTCGGCCGGCTCGACCATCCTGGTGCCGAAGGTCTCGGCCTCGAACGCCGGCGACATCGCCGAGAACATCATCGACAATGCCGTGGTGGCCTTCGAAGCCGAACGCATCAGCAGCAAGCGCGTCAAGGCAAGCGCCAACTCGCGCTACAAGGCCAAGGCCGCGGCGCGCACGTCCTCCAAGGGCGGCCGTATCGCCCGCAACACCACCTCGAAGCGCAAGCACCGCTGATTCCTTCCCTGGGGCCGGCTTCGCGCCGGCCTCGTCCCATCCGCACTTCCGAACAGGTGCGTGCAGAGTTTTCCAAACTGTTGTATAGTGTCGTTTGTGCGCTGCAATAGAACGTCCGAACAGACTGGACGCAGCAGTTGATCAGTCAGCTCAGCAAGCAGCATCACAAGTAACACAACAAGCAGCATCGCAACCCTTGGCGACAAATTGGTCGCCCCCCATAAAGCCCTCCCGCCCTGTGTGTCAGCACCAAGACACCGTCCCGGCGCAAAGCTTTTGTGCCGAAATTTCTTTCTATTCTGAGTCATTTCGTAGTGTTGGTTCGCGTTGCTATTTCGCGCACGTCTCTTTGACACGCGTGATCACGATTTAATTCGAAAGTAAAATCCACATGAGTTTTGAAGCACTAGGTTTACACGCGTCCCTCGTCAAAGCAGTTGCCGCCGCCGGCTACACCCAGCCGACCCCGGTGCAGGCGCAGGCAATTCCTGCCGCCATCGCCGGTCGCGACCTGTTGGTGTCGTCGCAGACCGGCTCGGGCAAGACCGCAGCCTTCATGCTGCCGGCCCTGAACAAGCTGGCCAATGCCGAGCAGCCTGAAGCTGGCCGCACCACCGCGCAGAGCGCGCAGTCGGCGCGCGCCCGCGGCGAAAAAGTCCGTTTCACCGCAGCCCAGCCGAAAATGCTGGTCCTGACCCCGACCCGCGAACTGGCACTGCAAGTGACCAGCGCGACCGAGCAATACACCTCCGACATGCGCCGCATTCGCGCAGTGTCGATCCTGGGCGGCATGCCTTATCCGAAGCAGATGCAACTGCTGGCCAAGAATCCCGAGATCCTGGTGGCGACTCCTGGCCGCCTGATCGACCATATGGAATCGGGCAAGATCGACTTCTCGCAACTGGAAATCCTGGTGCTGGACGAAGCCGACCGCATGCTGGACATGGGTTTCATCGACGACATCGAGAAGATCGTCGCCGCCACCCCGTCGTCGCGCCAGACCATGCTGTTCTCGGCAACGCTCGACGGCGTCGTGGGCAACATGGCGCGCCGCATCACCAAGGATCCGCAGACGATCCAGATCATGAGCGCGGCCAACCGCCACGAGAACATCACCCAGCGCGTGCACTTCGTCGACGACCTGTCGCACAAGAACCGCCTGCTGGACCACCTGCTGCGCGACGAATCGGTCGACCAGGCTGTGGTCTTCACCGCCACCAAGCGTGACGCCGACACCATCGCCGACCGCCTGAACATCGCCGGCTTCGCAGCCGCTGCGCTGCACGGCGACATGCACCAGGGCGCGCGCAACCGCACCCTGGACAGCATGCGCCGCGGCCAGGTGCGCGTGCTGGTGGCGACCGACGTCGCCGCCCGCGGTATCGACGTTCCGACCATCACCCACGTGGTGAACTACGACCTGCCGAAGTTCCCTGAGGACTACGTGCACCGTATCGGCCGTACCGGCCGTGCCGGCCGCAATGGCCTGGCGATCTCGCTGGTGAACCATGCCGAAGGCATGAACGTGAAGCGCATCGAGCGTTTCACCAAGCAGCTGATCCCGGTCGATGTCGTGGAAGGCTTCGAGCCGAAGCGTTCGGCCCCTGCCCGCAGCGGTCCGCGTCCAGGCTGGAAACCAGGCGACGGCCGCAGCGCCGCCAAGCCGGGCCAGCGCAGCTTCGCGAAACCAGGCGCGCCGCGCGAAGGCGGTTACGCCGACCGCGCCGCCCGTCCTGCCGACAGCCGTTATGCAGACCGCGGCCCGCGTGAAGGTTTCGGCGCAGCGCGCGAAGCCGGCCGTGCACCGGCAGCCGGCGCCCCGCGCGAAGGCGGCTACCGCGGCAATCGCACCGAAGGCGCACCACGCCGCGACAGCGGTTTCGCCAAGCCATCGGCGCATCCGCGTTCGGGCGACGGCGTACGCCGCACCTTCGGCGAGTATTAATCGCTGCACACAGGGGAGCATCCGCTCTCCCATGAGAAACGGCTGCCTCGGCAGCCGTTTTTCGTTTCCAGCCACCGGGCCGTATAATCGCGTTCCCGCTTCCTGGAGTATCCGGCAGTGCGCAAGCGCATCCTCATCGTCAGTCCCGCGGGCAGACGCGAAAACAATGGCAACTGGCAGACGGCCAGCCGCTGGGCGCGCTTCCTGCGCGGGGCGTACGAGGTTCGGATCGCGGGCGACTGGTCTACCAGCGACGCAGCGCCCGACCTGATGGTCGCCCTGCACGCGCGCCGCTCGGCCGCGCCGCTGGCCGCTTTCACCGATACGCATCCGGACCGGCCCTCGGTGCTGGTCCTGACCGGCACCGACCTGTACCGCGACATCGACACGGATCCGGCTGCCCGCGCGTCCCTGGTGCGCGCGCATGCCCTCGTACTGCTGCAGCCGGCTGGACTGGACCTGCTGCCGCCTGGCCTGCGAAGCAAAGCCCGCGTCATCTACCAGTCCGCCCCGCCCTTGCAGCCCTCGCGCCGCACCGGCAAGCGGCGCTTTGCCGACATCTGCATGGTCGGGCACCTGCGCGAAGAAAAAGACCCGCTGACCTACATCCACGCGGCCGGCCTGGTCACCGCGCCAGGTACGCGCCTGCTGCACATCGGCGGCGCGCTCGACCCGGCACTTGGCGCGGCCGCCGAAGCGGCGCAAGCGGACAACTCCCGCTACCGCTGGCTCGGCGCCCTGCCGCACGCGGCCGCGCGCCAGCGCCTGAAGCGCTGCCATGCCATGGCGATCGCCTCCCGCATGGAAGGCGGCGCCAACGTCATCATCGAAGCCGTCACCAGCGGCGTGCCGGTGCTGGCCTCGAACATCAGCGGCAACCGCGGCATGCTGGGCGAGGACTACGCCGGCTATTTCGCCCCTGGCGACGCGGCCGCGCTGGCAAGGCTGATCGACCGCTCGATCGAGGACGCCGCCTTCGACGCCCTGCTGCGGCGCCAGTGCGCGGCGCGCGCCGCCCTGTTCGCGCCAGCCGCCGAACAAGCGGCGCTGCGCGAACTGGTGGATAATCTCCTCCTTGCCGCGCCCGGCGCGCACCTGACAACGACTGGACACCCCCATGAGCACGACGCCTGACCAACCCATCAAACTCACTTCCTTCTCGCACGGCGGCGGCTGCGGCTGCAAGATCGCGCCCGGCGTGCTGGCCGAGATCCTCGGCAAGTCCAAGGGTTTCCCGATCCCGAAGGAGCTGATGGTCGGCATCGAGACCGCGGACGACGCGGCCGTGTACAAGCTCAACGACGAGCAGGCCCTGATCGCCACGACCGACTTCTTCATGCCGATCGTGGACGATCCCTTCGATTTCGGCCGTATCGCGGCCACCAATGCGATCTCGGACGTGTACGCGATGGGCGGCACGCCCATCATGGCGCTGGCCCTGGTCGGCATGCCGGTCAACAAGCTGCCACTGGAAACCATTGGCGAGATCATCCGCGGCGGCGAATCGATCTGCGCGGAGGCTGGCATCCCGATCGCGGGCGGCCACACCATCGATTCGGTCGAACCGATCTACGGGCTGGTGGTACTGGGACTGGTGCACCCGTCCAAGGTCAAGCGCAATGCCGGGGCGCGCCCTGGCGACGTGCTGATCCTCGGCAAGCCGCTGGGCGTGGGCGTGCTCTCGGCCGCACTGAAGAAGGATGCGCTGGGCGCCGCGGGCTATGCCGCGATGATCGAGAACACCACCAAGCTCAACAAGCCGGGCAAGGCGCTGGCCGAGATGGAAGGCGTGCATGCGCTGACCGACGTGACCGGCTTCGGCCTGCTCGGCCACCTGCTGGAACTGGCGCGTGGCGCCAAGCTGTCGGCATGGGTGGAAATGGGCCGGGTGCCGCTGCTGCCGAACGTGCTGCGCCTGGCCCAGGATGGCTTCTTCACCGGCGCCTCCGGGCGTAACTGGGACGCCTATGGCAAGGACGTCACCTTCCGCGCCAACATCACGCCGGCGCAGCAGGCCCTGCTGACCGACCCGCAGACCTCGGGCGGCCTCCTGGTGGCCTGCGACCCGGCCAGCAGCGACGAAGTGATGGCGCTGTTCGCGCGCGAAGGCTTCGGCGACGCCGCCATCATCGGCAGCATGGGCGACGGCGAAGCACGCGTCACCGTCATTTAAGGACGGCCTGTCCGGGCTGGAACAGGCCCGGATCGCCGTCGGGATTGGTGGTGTCCGGGTCGACCGCGATTGTCCCGCCGTCCACCGCGATGGTCGACGGCATGGCCTGGATCAGGTCATAGCGGCGGGCGCCGGCAAAGGCCTTCGACCCGGCAAAACCCGTGGACTGCGACAGCCAGCTGCACGACGCCGCTTTCCTATCCAGCAGGCTGGCGCAGCACAGGCCCGAACCATACACGCCGATGCGGTAGGCGCCGCCCAGCGCGGCGGCCACGCCGGCAAAATAATCCGTTACCGCGCCGTCGATGTCGGACTGCGAGGGATCGTAATCCACCGCAAAATAGATCGCCGACCCGGCCGGCTGCCCCACCGCGCGCGCCTCCGACAAGGCGGCCGCGCCATCGAGCTGCCCCTGGTTGCGGCTGAAAAAGCCGGCGTGGGTGCCCGCGCTTTCCCACACCGTCCCGATCTGCAGCCCCGCCGCGCCCAAGGCGCGGGCTTCCTCCGCGCCCAGGTTCTTGGCGGCGTTATGGCTGTAGTAGCGCATCACGAAGTCGATCCCCTGGCGACGCAGCGCCTGCGCATGGCGGGTCATCTGCAACGCGGTGTCGAAGCCTGTCAAAGCGGCCATGTGTTCTCCCCTCTCCGTGATGAGCTAAATGTGGCGCTGGCCGCTTATGCGTGCGGCGCCGGGATCGACTGCTGCGAAGCGACCGTGATCGGCTTCATCGTCATGTTGTCGCCGAACATCTTGAGCAGCATCTTGATGCCCTCGGGGATGGGCTGCTGCTCCGCCTTCACCTCGACGTGGTATTTCGCGTCGTTGCTCTTCTGGTAGGTCTGCTTGTCCGAGTTCGACTGCGAGGAGTCGTGCGAGACCGAGCCCTTGACCTCGACCGAGAAGCAGCCCCAGCCCGCCTTGGCGTCGAACGAACCCTGCTCCTGGGTCTTGGACGAGGTCTCGGCATCGGTCTCGTGGCTGTAGCTCGATTTCACTTCCATGTCGAAGCTGATGTCGACCGAGGTCACCGACAGCGAGGGGATCGGCACCATGGTGATGATCGGGAAGTCCACGCTCAGGTGCGAGTCGGCCGTCGTCACCTTGCCGTCGGTGCCGATCACCGGCTGGCTCTGGCCCATGGCGATGCTGGCGGTGATCGGGGTGTAGGTGATCTGGCCGCTGGCGTCCTTGACCTGGTTGAAGCCGGTGTTGAGGATGTACTGGGTCTGGGTCATTGCCAGGCCCTGCTGGGCGCTGGCGGCCGCCTGCAGCGGCCCGCCGATCAGCGTGTCCATCGGCAAGCCGGAAAACTGCTGGGCCATGCTTACCAGGCCGCCATCGATGCTGTCTGCCATTGTCACTCTCCTAGTGTGGTTGCGAGATCCGTCGATCCCTCGGTGATGCGCGCCTCAAGTAGGTAGTTGCGCGTTAAGGACTTTTTCGTAGGCGCCGACCAGGCGCGCATAGCCGGGCGGCAGCTCGGCCGCATGCACCACGATCTTGACCTCGGCGCTGTGCGGGCCCTTGTGGCCCAGGTTGACGGTGATTTCCGGCGGCAGGTCGGCCTCGCCGCGCGCGACGTCGTCGGCCAGGGGCGGCGCCAGCCCGAAGTCGAGCGTGGTGAGCAGCTCGACCCGCTCGATGACGTGGCTGCGCAGCGGCAGCAGCGTGATCAGGGGCACCTGGATGGTGTGCGGCTCGATGCCGACCTTGCCGTTGCGGCTGACCTCGTGCGGCACCTGCATGGCGACGCTGCGCGCTTCCCACTGCCCATCCGGGAATTGCAGGCCGGCCGCCTGGCCGGGCGCGGGCACGAAATACTGCGCCAGTTCTTCCAGGTGCTGCTCGGCGACGCTGCGGTGCGCGTCCACGACAGCCCGCTTGATGCCGGCGATGAGCCCGCCCAGCTTGATCGACATGATGGCGCGGTTCCCTGATCAGCGCGTGCGGCGCTGCGGGGACGACAACTCGCCGATGCCATCGATCTGCAGGCGGCCCAGGCGGAACAGCTCGGCATCCCTGCCCTCGTCCGCGGCATCCGGATGGCGCACCGCCACCGGCTGGCGCAGCGACAGCGCCACGGCGCTCAGGACCACCAGCACCAGCAGCAGCAAGACCAGCGCGAGCGCGACCGGCAGGGGCAGTACGAGGGCGACAGTTTGGCTCATGACATCTCCCGATGAGGTTGATCTCGCGCCCGATTAACTTAGCGCAAGTGCCTACTGTGCCATCGCCCTAAACGAGGGAAATTGATGAAGCGCAACCAGTTGCAAACAGGAAGATTCAAGCAGGAGGATGGGTAATCAAGGGTTCGGGCGGCTTGTTGGCATGGCCACGCCCGACCCGCTCGTACTCGGCGATCACTTGGGCGCCCAGCAGCAGCAGGGTCGCGGCGATCTCGAGGCTGAACATCACCACGATGGCGGTGGTCATCGAGCCGTAGACGACGTTCACCTGCGACAGGGTCGAGAAATACCAGACCAGCACATGGCGCGCGATTTCCCACAGCAAGGTCGCGGTGACGCCGCCGATCAGCGCATGCCAGACCGACAGCCGGCCGACCGGCATCACCAGGTAGATCGAGGTCAGCACCAAGATTTCGCCGAGCAGCCCGAGCAGGTAGAGCAGCACGCCGGAGACGCCGTCCAGCGACCACTGGTAGCCGAACAGCCAGACGCTTTCCTCGCCCATCACTTCCAGGGTGCCGGCCACCAGGGTGACGATCATGACGCCGAAGCCCAGCGCCAGGATGTAGCAGTAAGGCAGCACGGCCGAGACCAGGAAGTGGCGGCGGGTGATCTCGACCCGGTGCTTGAAGATCACGCTCATGGCGTTTTCCAGCACCGTGAAGGCAAACGAGCTGAAGAACAGCATGGTGCCGCCCAGCAGCCAGGTGATCAGGTCGCGGTTCTCCAGGAAGTTCGCCACCTCGGCCACGATCGAGTCGGACTGGCCGGGCATCAGGAGCTTCAGGTAGCGGTGCAGGGTTTCGAGCAGTTCGCCCTGCGGGATGAAGTGCGACAGCGCCACCACCACCAGCATCAGGAAGGGCACGATCGACAGCAACGCGTAATAGGCCACGGCGCCGGCCAGCAGCAAACCCTGGTTGGCGCGGAAACCCCGCAGCACCTGCAGGGTAAAGGCCAGCGGATGGGCCAGGATATGGGCGTTGGCCCGCTGGTCGAACAGGTGTTCGCGCCAACTGCGGCGGTTCATCGGGCCAACCTGACCCCGGTAAACTGCCAGCGGGCACCTGCCGGAAAGAAGTTACGGTAGCTGGCGCGCGCATGGCCATCGGGCGTGGCGCAGGACGAGCCGCGCAACACGTACTGGTTGACCATGAACTTGCCGTTGTATTCGCCAATGGCGCCCGGCGCCGGGGCATAGCCGGGGTAAGCCCCATAGCTGCTGCTGGTCCATTGCCAGCATGCGCCGAACATTTGCTGCAGGCCGTCGCCATTGGCGGCGGCGGGGTGCAGGCCGCCTCCGGCCAGCGCGGCCTGGCGCGCGGCGAATTCCCATTCGGCTTCGGTCGGCAGGCGCGCCTCGCGCCAGCGCGCATAGGCATCGGCTTCGTACAGCGACAGGTGCGTGACCGGGCGCTCGTCGTCGAGCGGCTGCACGCCGTGCAGGGTGAATTCAAGCCAGGCGCCGCTGCCATTGTCGATCCAGTACAGCGGATGCGCGAGCTCGCCCGTGCAGACGCGGTCCCAGCCTTCGGCCAGCCACAACGCCGGGTCGCGGTAGCCGCCGGCCTCGATGAATGCACGGTATTCGCCGTTCGTGACCAGGCGCGAAGCCAGCTCGAAGGGCGCGATATAGGTGCTGTGGCGCGGCAACTCGTTGTCGAAGCAAAAGCCGCTGCCGCCATAGCCGATCTCGGCCAGGCCGCCGTCGAATTCGATCCAGGACGCGCCGCCGTCGGGCGCGCCGGCTTCCATGTCTTGCGGGGTGTAGGCCGGGTACAGGGGATTCTGGGCCAGCAGGTGCTTGAGGTCGGTGAGCATCAGCTCCTGGTGCTGCTGTTCGTGCTGCAGGCCGAGCTCGACGAGCCTGCCGATGGCCGGCTCGCCATTGCCGGCCAGGAGCTGCGCGACGCGGCGATCGACGTCGGCGCGGTAGGCCAGTACATCGCCCAGCGCAGGCCGCGTGAGTAGGCCGCGCTGCGGGCGCGGGTGCTTGGCGCCGACACCGTTGTAATAGGAATTGAACAGCACCCGGAAGGCCGGGTGGAAGGGAACGAAACCCGCTTCGTGCGGCTCGAGGATGAAGGTTTCGAAGAACCAGGTGATGTGCGCCAGATGCCATTTCACGGGGCTCGCGTCCGGCATCGATTGCGCGCAGCAGTCCTCGGGCGAGAGCGGCGCCGCGATCTCGAGCGAGCGCTGCCGCACACGCGCAAACGCGTGCTGGAGGTCTTCGCGCTGCCCGATACCCATCAGTGGACCACCTTCGACTGCGTGCGCGCGTGCGCCTGCGCGTGGATCACCGCGAACCAGCGCTGCGGGTCGGTCCACACGTGGGTGGCCTCGAACCCGGAACGCTCCAGCAGCGCGATCGCGTCGGCCTGCTGGTACTTGTAGCTGTTTTCGGTGTGGATGGTCTCGCCCGCCTTGAACCTGCGCCCGCCGCCGGTCCAGCGCACCTCTTGCGCGCGGGTGGATTCCAGGTGCATCTCGACGCGGCCGCGCGCTTCGTTATAGAAGCCATGGTGGCGCCATGCCCTGACGTCGAAGTCGGCCCCGATCAGGTGGTTCACGTGGCGCAGCGCATTGAGGTTGAAGGCGCCGGTCACGCCCAGCGCGTCGTCGTAGGCGGCGTCGAGAATGGATTTCTCCTTGACCAGGTCGATGCCGATCAGCACCGCCCCATCGTCGCCGCATTGGCCGCGCAGGCGGCGCAGGAAACCTTGCGCCTCGTCGGGCGTGAAATTGCCCAGCGAAGAGCCTGGATAGAAGAACAGCCGGCGCTCGGCATTGACCGACGGCGGCAGCTCGAAGCGGCTGGAGAAATCCATGCCCAGTCCCTGCATGGCGATCTGCGGGAAGCGCTGGCGCAGGCGCATCAGGGCGTCGCTCAGGAACTCGGCCGAGATGTCGACCGCCACGTACTGGCTGGGGGCCAGCAGCGGGAACAGCGCGGCCGCCTTGGCGCAGTTGCCGGCGCCGAGATCCACCAGGGTGGTGCCGGTGCCGGCCACGCGCGCGATCTCGGCGCCGTGGCGCGCGAAGATGGCGGCCTCGGTGCGGGTCGGGTAGTACTCGGGCAGCTCGCAGATGGCCTCGAACAGCTTGGAGCCGAGCGCGTCGTACAGGAATTTGGGCGAGATCCACGCTTGCTCCGCGTCGAGCCCGGCATGCAGTTCGTCGGCGACATGGGCATTGGCGGCGCGCGGCGCATCTTGCGTGCAGGAGGTGTGCATAAGCGTTATCATTCGTGCCGCCACTTCGCACCATGCGTCATGGCAAAGGGGTTACTGCTCTGAAGTTGCCGTTTTGGCTATCATAGCGGATTACCGTTTTTCGCCGCATTCGCGTAGCGCGCAAACGGGACGTCCTGCGTGACGTCTCCGGTTCATCCCATTTCCAATACCTGACAAGAAAGCCTGACATGACTTCGTTTTCGCCTGCGCGTGCCTTGAAAACCATGCTTGCCGCGACTGCCACCGCCGGCCTGATGTTCGCCGCCGGGGCTGCCACCGCCCAGAACACGCCGGGCGTGCTGCGCGTCTCGGCCATTCCGGACGAAGCGCCGACCGAACTGCAGCGCAAGTTCAAGCCGCTGGGCGACTACCTGGCCAAGGCGACCGGCCTGAAGGTCGAGTTCACCCCGGTGACCGACTACGCAGCCTCGGTCGAAGGCCTGGTCAACCGCAAGGTCGACATGGTCTGGTTCGGTGGCTTCACCTTCGTGCAGGCCAACGAGCGCAGCAAGGGCCAGGTCACGCCGCTGGTGCAGCGCGTCGAGGACGAGAAATTCCGTTCGGTCTTCATTACCACCAACCCGGCCATTACCAAGCTGGAAGACCTGAAAGGCAAGACCCTGTCCTTCGGTTCGGAATCGTCGACCTCGGGCCACCTGATGCCGCGCTCCTTCCTGCTGCGCGCCAAGGTCAACCCGGACACCGACCTCAAGCGCATCGCCTTCTCGGGCGCACACGACGCCACCGTTGCCGCTGTCGCGGGCGGCAAGGTCGATGCCGGCGCGCTCAACATCTCGGTGTGGGACAAGCTGGTCGAAGCGAAGAAGGTCGACCCGAAAGCCGTGCGCGTGTTCTACACGACGCCAGGCTATTTCGACTACAACTGGACCGTGCGCAGCGACATGAATGCGGCGCTGAAGAAGAAAATCACCGACGCCTTCCTGGCCCTGGACGCTTCCACCCCTGAAGGCAAGGAAATCCTGGAGCTGCAGCGCGCCACGAAGTTCATCCCGACCAAGGTGTCGAACTACGCTGAGATCGAAGCGGCGGCGCGCAACGCGGGCCTGCTGAAGTAATCGCTGTCCTGCCTCATCGATGACCTACCGGCTCGCGCAACTGACGGTACGCCACCTGGTGGCGGGGGCGGGCGCCGCCCCCGCCCTGCATGCGCTCGACCTGGTCATCGAACCGGGCGAGCAGCTGGCCCTGATCGGCCCTTCGGGCGCCGGCAAGACCACCCTGCTCGCCACCCTCGCCTGCGCGCACCGGCCCAGCGAGGGCAGTTTTTCCCTCTTCGGGACAGACCCGTGGAGCCTGTCGCAAGCGGCCCGGCACCGCCTGCGCGCGCGCCTGTTCCTGGCGCCGCAAACGCCGCCGCTGCCGCCGCGCCAGCGCGTGGTGAGCACGGTGCTGGCCGCGCGCCTGCCGCAACTGGGCTTCTGGCAGGCCCTGGCCTCGCTGGTGCGCCCGAGCGATCCGGACGCCGCCCATGCCGCCCTGGCGCGCTTCGGTTTGGGCGACAAGCTGTATGCCCGGGTCGACCGCCTCTCCGGCGGCGAGCGCCAGCGCTGCGCCCTGGCACGCCTGATGCTCTCCAGCGCCGAAGTCTTCCTGGTCGACGAGCCGATCTCCGCGCTCGACCCGGCCCTGGCCCGGCACACCCTGGCCACGCTGCAGCAGGAAGCCGCCGGGCGCAGTGCCACGCTGGTGTGCAGCCTGCACCAGGTCGAGATGGCGCGCGAGCACTTCCCGCGCCTGGTCGGCCTGCGCGAAGGCCGCATCGTGTTCGACCTGCCGCGCGAAGCGGTGACCGATGCCATGATCGCCGCGCTCTACGACAACGAACACGTCCAGCCCCCGCCCGTCCATCCGCACGAGTCGCCCGACCGGATCGCGGTCGGCGCCTGCTTCTGATGGCCGGCCCACGCACGGCGCACCCTGATCCGGCCTGGCGCGGACGCGTCGTCGCCGCCATCGTTTGCCTGGCCATCCTGTGGCCGATGCTGGTGGCGAGCGAATTCAAGCCGTGGATTTTATTCGACCCGCAAAGCCTCTCGGCAGCAGGCATGTTCTTGTCCGATTTTTTGCGTCCCGCGCTGGGCATGGAGTTCCTGGCGATGGTGCTGCGCGAGACCTGGCAGACGGTCGCCATCGCCACCGCCGGCCTCACGCTGGCCCTGCTGGGCGCGATTCCAGCCACCTTCGTCATCACCCGGCGCCTGTCGATTTCCAGCCTGGGCACCGGCCGCATGCGCCCGGGCGCAATGCTGGTGCGCCAGCTGCTGCGCTGGATCCTGGTGCTGCTGCGCAGCGTGCCGGAGCTGGTCTGGGCGCTGCTGTTCGTGCGCATTGCCGGCCTCGGGCCCACCGCCGGCGTGCTGGCCATCGCCCTGAGCTATTGCGGCATGCTGGCCAAGGTGTACGCCGAGATCCTGGAGTCAAGCGACGCCCATGCCACCGAAGCCTTGCTGGCCAATGGCGCCGGGCGCCTGCCGGCGCTGCTGTACGGCGCGCTGCCCGAGTCGTCCACCGAACTGGTGTCCTACACCGTCTACCGCTGGGAGTGCGCGATCCGCGGCTCGGCGGTGATGGGCTTCGTCGGCGCGGGCGGCCTGGGCCAGCGCATGGACGAGTCGACCAAGATGATGGCCGGCGGGGAAGTGGCCACCATGCTGGTCATGTTCGTGCTGCTGGTGGCGCTGGCCGACCTGGTGTCCAAACTGCTGCGCCGGAGGCTCGGATGAAGCCCGCGATGCCTGCCGCCCCGCCGCGCTCGCCCGGCACCATCGTGCTGCTGGCCGGCCTGGTGCTGCTCGTGGCGGCCAGTTTCGCCTCGCTGCCGCTGCAGTGGGCTGCCTTCATCGCGCCCGAGGCCCTGGGCTCGGCCGCCGAATTCCTGGCCGGCTTCTCGCCGCCCGACACCGCGCCGGCCTTCCTGGCGAAGACTTTCTGGGCGCTGTGGGAGACGCTGGCCATGTCCCTGGTCGGCACCCTGCTGGCCGTGGCCGGCGGCCTGGCGCTGGCCTTGCCGGCGTCGGGCCGCATGACAGGGCCCGCGCGCGGCGCCGTCCGCGCCCTGCTCAATGTCCTGCGCTCGATTCCGGAACTGGTGTGGGCCTCGATCCTGCTGGTGGCGGCGGGCCTGGGTCCCTTCGCCGGCACCCTGGCGCTGGCCGCGCACACCACCGGCGTGCTGGGGCGGCTGTTCGCCGACGCGCTCGAGAACGTCGAGCCGTTGCCGGAAGCGACCCTGCGCACCAATGGCGCGGCGCCGCTGGCGGCCTTCCTGTATGCGACCCTGCCGCAGGCGCTGCCGCAGATGCTGTCCTACGCCCTGTACCGGTGGGAGAACAATATCCGCGCCGCCGCCGTGCTGGGCGTGGTCGGGGCCGGGGGCCTGGGCCAGATGCTCAAGTACCACCTGTCGCTGTTCCAGATGCCCAGCGCGGCCACGGTGATCATCGCCATGCTGCTGCTGGTGGCGCTGGTCGATGCGGCCAGCTACGCGCTGCGCCGCACCCTCACCCGTTGAACCAGGAAAGCCATGCTCATCCTCGACAAACTCAGTAAATCCTACGGCGGGCGCACGGTGCTGGCCGAACTGTCGCACAGCTTCCAGGGCGGCGAGTTCGTGGCCATCATGGGCGAATCGGGGGTCGGCAAGTCGACCCTGCTGAACCTGATAGCGGGCCTGGACGCGCCCGACGGCGGCCAGGTGATCGTGGACGGCACGCCGATGTCGGCGCTGATTGATGCCGCCGCCACGCGCCTGCGCCGCACCCGCATGGGCTTCATCTTCCAGGCCTTCCACGTGCTGCCCCACCTGACGCTGCGCCAGAACGTGGCGCTGCCGCTGCTGCTCAACCGGGAACCCGCCGGCCGTGCCGACGCGATGCTCGATGCGGTGGGCCTGGGGGGACGCGGCGACGATTTCCCGCGCCAGCTCTCGGGCGGCGAACTGCAGCGCGTGGCGATCGCACGCGCCCTCGTGCACCGCCCGGCCCTGCTGCTGGCGGACGAACCGACCGGCAACCTCGACCCGGAGACCGCCGCCGTCATCCTCGGCCTGCTGCGCCAGGAAACCCGCGCCAGCGGCGCCGGCGCCATCATGGTCACCCACTCCCACGCCGCGGCCGCGATGGCCGACAAGGTGCTGGTCTTGAGTCGTTCCGGATTGAAATTAGCGTAAATTCCGCGAAGAAAGACACAAATTAAGCGGTTTTACGTTGTATCCGTGAATCGTGCGTGACGTAATCGTAGTAATATCACAACGACCCGCCACCGAATAAGAGGCAGGGCTCTTCCAAAATAGTCGATCTGTCCCGAATCCATGCATTTATATTCGGAGAAGCAACATGAGCGTACGACAGAAAAAACAGGAAATGCTCGCGGCAATGCATCGGGCCCGTGCCATGGAACCGCCCAGCTTTGTGCCCAACAAACTGCTCGACACGCTGATCGAGCGCATGCAACTGAAGAACGATGCGGAGCTGTGCCGCGTGCTCGAGGTGCAGCCGCCGATCATCAGCAAGATCCGCCACCGCAAGCTCAATGTGGGCGCCACGATCCTGCTGCGGATGCACGAGAAATCGAACATCCCGATCCGCGAACTCAAGGAGCTGACCAGCGCCTCGATCCACTGAAGCGGCTAGGCCGCCGCCGGCGGCCGCCCGGTTTTCAGTTGCGGCAGCGCGGCCAGCACCGCCTTGAGCGTGGCGATGTCGACCTGTCCCAGCAAGGCCACCCCCACGCGCAGCAGTTCACTCTTCTTGACATCGACGCCGGCGCGCAGGCAGGCGCCCTTCACTTCGGCCAATACCGCGTATTCCTGCTCGGGCATGGTGAAGCTGTCGCGCACCAGCACGGGACGCAGGGGCGTGGCCGCTTGCGGCGCCGGCGCCCTGCGCACGGCTTTCTTCGCAGCCGGTTGCGCCAGCGCTTTCGCCGCGGCTTTCACGGCAGACTTGACGCCGGTCCTGGCGGCCGGTTTTGCCGCCACCTTGGCGGCCGGCTTGACAGCGGGTGCTGCGCGTTTGGCTGCGGCAGGGATGGCCGCGCGAACCGGGGCTTTGCCCGTCTTGACTGGCACGGCTTTCGCGCGCGTTCCTGCTTTCGCTGCCACTGCAACAGCGGCCGACTTCCTGGGCATTACCGACTCCATCGTTCAACAAGCTAAACAATATAGTCGATTTGCGCCCTGACTGCCAAGACGCCGCGCAAGCTGTCAAGCCATGCCAGGATGCCGCGCCAGCCGCGGCGGCACGGCAAGGCTGCGCCGGTGCAGGTCCCACAGCGCGCCCACGCGCAGGCCGGCATGCACCGGTACCGCTTCGGCGATGCCGCACTCCTCCATCAGCGCCAGCAGCAGCGCCAGCCCGCCCGCCAGGTGCGGCGCGCGCGCGGCCGGCGCCCAGGCCAGGCGTACGCGGGCCACGTGGCCGGCCTCGATGAAGCGCCGCCGCAGTTCATGCAGGCCCTCCAGGTTCAGGCGCCCGTTGGCGATACCTTCTTCCAGCGCGATCTCGGCCAGCGCCCTTACCGTGCCGCAGGCGCCGTAGGCCAGCGGGTGGCGCCTTGCCAGGGTCGCCTCGGCAAAGCGGCTGCGCCCGGAATGCAGCGCGGCCTCGAAGCAGGCGGCGTCGATGCGGCCGTCGGCGAAAAAGCTCAGGCTCTGGCGCACCGCGCCCACCGCAAACGATTCGATACGCTCGATGGCCGGACCGCGGCCCAGCACCAGCTCGGTCGAGGCGCTGCCGATGTCGAGCACCAGGCGCCGGCCGCCATCGGCGTCGCCCAGGGTGCTGGCCACGCCCATGTAGACCAGGCGCCCTGCCTCGTCGCCGGCGATCAGTTCGATCGGCCGGCGCAGCGCGGCCTGGGCGGCGGGCAGGAACACGGCCCCGTTGCGCGCCATGCGCAGGGCCGAGGTGGCGACCACGCGCACCGCCTGCGGGCGCCAGGCGTCGAGCGTGACGGCGAATTCGCGCAGGCAGGCCAGCGCGCGGCGCATGGCCGCTTCGCACAGGCTACCGTCTTCTTCGAAGGAAGCGCCCAGGCCGACCCGCTCGCACAGGCTGGCCTCGAGCAGCAGTTCACCGTGCTCGATGCGCCCGACATGCAGGCGGAAACTGTCGGAGCCGAGTTCGACGGCGGCGTAGCGCGGGGATTCGTGTGCTGGTGTCATGGACAATCCTGCTGCAAAGATGCCGCAGGATACGTCCGCGATATGACAGCGATATGACGGGACTACTGGCCCGCCGGGGCCTCAGGCCTCGACCGGGCTGGCCACTGCCTGGCTGACCCGGTTGCGCCCGCCGCTCTTGGCCGCCTGCAGGGCGTCGTCGGCGCGCTGGAACAGGGTCACGGTGCTGTCTTCCGGGCGCAGCACGGTCACGCCGAAGCTGGCCGTCATCGTGATCAATGCCCGTTCGCTCTTGACCGGGGTGCTGGCGATCGCGGCGCGGATGCGCTCGGCCACCAGCAGGGCTTCGTCGACATTCGTGCGCGGCAGCAGGATCGCGAACTCGACGCCGACCAGGCGGCCCACCAGGTCCGAGTCGCGCAGCTGGCGCTTGCACAGCTCGACCACGTTGCGCAGCACGGCGTCGCCGGCCGGATGGCCATAGCTGTCGTTGACGCGCTTGAAGCCGTCCAGGTCGAGCACCACCAGCGCGGTGGGCAGGCCCGGACGGCGCGCCAGCGCCATCCAGGGCCCCAGCGCGTTAAAGAAGCCGCGCCGGTTCGGCACATTGGTGAGCGGGTCGACCAGTTCCAGGCGCGCCAATTCGCGCCCGGCGCGTTCGCGCCCGAGCAGCAGCATGCCGAAGCCGTTGGCCAGCATCAGCACATAAAGCGCGGCGCTGGAGAGCTGGCGCAGCAATTCGCTCGAGAGCCAGCGCCAGCCGCCCGGCAGCACCAGCACCGACAGGCCACGCAGCGCCACCACCAGCGCCAGCACGGCGGTGAGCAGCGCCAGGAAGCGCTGCAGCAGGCTGGCCGTGCGCCAGTTCGCGCCGAGGGCCAGCGCGCCGAGCAGGTAGAAGGCGCCGAGCAGCAGCGACGAGGCCACGCTGCGCAAGCCCTGCTCGTCGATCAGGTAGCAGATGAAGAAGGCGAGGATGCCCAGCGCGGCCGCCAGCAGCATGGGGCGGCGCCAGCCTTCGCGGCCATTGGTTTCCCATGCGGCGCCGGCCTCGATGGCGACGCCGGCAAACAGCAGCGCATAGCCGCCGGGCAGCGCCAGCGCTTCCGGCACCACGCCGAAGCCGCCCAGCGCCAGCAGGGTCCAGGCCCCGGCCTGCACCTGCTTCGACAGCGCCCAGGCAGCCAGCGCCGGCGGGCGCACCGGCCCGTGGTCGTAGAAGGTCAGCACGGCGCACAGGGCCAGGTTACCCAGGGCCAGCACCATGACCATCGTGGTCGCGTCGAGGTTCGTCATCGTTCGGGGCCGGGCGCTCTAGAACTCGTGTTCCACGCGCTGGCTGCCGTCGCCGATCTTGCTGGCCCAGGCGCGCACAAAATAATCCTGCTCTTCAAGGCCCGGTGGCGCGTGCCAGAACACGATCAGGGTGCCCTTGTGGTCGTGCAGCTGGGTCAGCTTGTCGACGAAGCCGGCATTGCCGGCCATGTCGGCCATGGCCATGGCATAGCCGTACACGCGCTGCAGGCGCTCGATCCGGTCCGGCTCGGTCTGGGCGTTGGTGGCAGTAATGGAGGGATGGTCCAGGAACATGGGATCTTCCAGTTGTTCGAATGGTCAGCTTATCAGAAAGCGATGCCCGGCAACAAGCTGCGTTGGTCCCTCCGGCGCCGATGACATCCCTTACACTGGCGCCATGGCCGAACCGCGCGACCCACTTTCCCCGCCTGCCCCCATCGTCACGACCGTGGGCGACCGCCGCACCCTGGAATTCACGCCTGGCGCCATCCAGAGCGAGATGCGCCTGTCGCGCCCCAGCGCGCTGGTGCTGGCCTATGCGCGCGCCATGATGTGCTTCGCGCTGCTGGCGCCGCGCCCGCGCCATATCGTGATGGTGGGCCTGGGCGGCGGCTCGTTCGCCAAGTTCTGCCACCGCCACTTTCCGCAGGCCCGCATCACGGTACTGGAGGTGCGCGCCGACGTGATCGCCCTGCGCGAACAGTTCCAGGTGCCCCCGGACGACGCCCGCCTGCGCGTGCTGCACGCCGATGCCGCCGCCTGGCTGGCCGGCCAGGCGGAAATTGCGGACGTGCTGCTGGTCGACGGCTTCGACGCCGGCGGCCTGCCCGCCGCCCTGTCCAGCGCGGCCTTCTATGCCGACTGCAGGCGCGCCCTGCGGCCCGGCGGCGTGCTGGCGGCGAACATCTTTACTTATGATCCCGGCTATGTGACTGCGGTGCAACGCCTGCAGGACGCATTCGGCGGCGCCGTCTGTTGGCTGTCCGGCATGGCCGGCAACAACCAGATCCTGTTCGCTCAGCGGCCCCTGCGCGCCGGCGGCCAGCCCGGGCGCGCCCTGCGCTTGCTGCGCGACGCCCTCGGCAACCGGGGGCTGGGCGCGGGCCTGCTCAATCGGCTACTGGCGCGGCTGGTGGTGGCATGGCTGGGCCGGCGTGGCCGGTTTTCCACGCGCTGACCCGCGGCTGGCGCGCACAAGCGTGCCCTGCGCGCGACATTTCGTTTGCGGAAAACCACGCGCATGTGACACACTTCACGTATTGATGCCTGTTGGCAAGCCTTCTCTCGTCACCATCCGGATTATTCCAATGCCGCGTCACCTGCCCTTGTCGCTTACCCTTGCGGCGGCCCTTACGCTCGGGGGCGGCCTCGCCGTGTCCGGCGCGTTGTTCCTGGGTGTCTGCCACCTCGAGTACGACAACATGGCGCTGGCCTTCGCCCAGCGCTCCGACGAGCGCGTCGCGGCGGTGCGCCAGGGCGTGAACCAGGCAGTCGAACTGCTGACCGTGACCAACCAGCTGTTCGCACGCGGCGAACCGGTCTCCCGCGAAGGCTTCCGCGACTTCACCGCGGCCCTGCTCGAGCGCCACCGCTACATCCAGGCGTTCAATTACCACCGCTCCGTACCGGGCGAAGCGCGCACCGCCGTCGAGGCCGAGCTGCAGCGCATCCGGCCGGGCACCGTCTTCACCGAGCTTACGCCTGCGGGCCTGAAACCCGCGCCGGTCCGCGCCCGCTACCACATCGTCGACTACATCGAGCCGATCGCCGGCAACGAGCGCGCTTTCGGCCTGAACATCACCGAGAACGTGCAGGTGATGAGCGCGCTCGAGATCGCCCGCGGCGAAGGGCGCGCCGCCGCCACCGACCTGTTCCAGCTGGCCCAGGACCCGAGCCGCCAGCCGGCCTTCGAACTGATCATGCCGGTGCTGGACCGCCATGGCGTGCTGGCCGGCGACACCGCGGTCGTGATCCGCGGCCCGGAACTGGTGCGCGCCTCGCTGGCCAGTGCCGGCCTGCTCGATTCGCGCGATATCTTCGTGTCGGTCTATGCCGGCGAGCGCAGCGGACCCGAAGCCCTGCTGTTTTCCACCGGCGACACCCGCAAGCCGCAAGATAGCTGGCTGAACGGCTTCGTCGCCTCCGTGCATACCGGCCACAGCAGCGACATACTGCGCATCGCCGGCAAGCCCTGGCGGATCGAAGTGGCGGCCGCCCCCCGCCCCTTCCTGCCGGACCACATGGCTTCGACCGCCCTGCTGGTGGGCGGCATCCTGATGACCCTGATGAGCACGGCCTTCGTGAACGCGTCCGGCCGGCGCGCGCGCAAGGTGCAGCAGCTGGTGCGCCAGCGCACCGCCGACCTGCGCCGCACCAACCGCCGCCTGGTCGAGGACATGGCCGCGCGCGAGCGCGCCGAGCGCGCGCTGCAGCAAAGCGAGCAGCGCTTCCGCCAGCTGGTGTCGATGTCCTCCGACTGGTACTGGGAACAGGACCGCGAGCTGCGCTTTACCATGGTCACCGGCGGCTTTACCGAAAAAGCCGGCGTGTCGGTGGAAAGCCTGCTGGGCAAGACGCGCTGGGAATATGTGCCGGCCCTGCTCGAGAGCGAAGCGGGCCGCGCCCACATCGCCCAGGTGCGCGCCCACGAACCTTTCGCCAACCTCGAATACCAGGTGGTCGACGAGCATGGCGACACGCGCTGGTTCTGCGTCCACGGCCAGCCGGTGTTCGACGACGGCGGCGCCCTGCTGGGCTACCGCGGCACCGGCAGCGACATCACCGAGCGCAAGCTCACCGAGCAGCGCGTGCACCACGTGGCCCAGCACGACGTGCTGACCGGCCTGCCGAACCGCTCGCTGTTGCAGGACCGCCTGGGCCAGGCGATCGCCCATTCCAACCGCAGCGGACGCCCGATCTGGGTCATGCTCATCGACCTGGACCGCTTCAAGTTCGTCAACGATTCGATGGGCCACAAGGCCGGCGACGTGCTCCTGATGACGGTGGCCGCGCGCCTGACCTCGTCGCTGCGCGACACCGATACCGTGGCGCGCCTGTCGGGCGACGAATTCGTCGTGATCCTGTCCGAGCAGCACGACGCGCCCTTATCAAGCGACATCGTGCAGCGGGTAATGGATTCGGTGGCCCAGCCGGTCATGCTCGGTCCCAAGGAATTCTTCGTGACCTGCTCGATCGGGGTCGCGGTGTACCCGAGCGAAGGCACGCCGGCCGACAGCCTGATCGAACACGCCGACATCGCGATGTACAGCGCCAAGAAGCTCGGCCGCAACAACTTCCAGTTCTATACCCCGGCCATGAACGAGGAATCGATGGAGCGGGTGCGCATCGAAAGCGCATTGCGCAACGCCCTCGAGCGCAACGAATTCGTGCTGCACTACCAGCCGCAGGTGGACCTGAAAACCGGCCAGATCGTCGGCATGGAAGCCCTGATCCGCTGGAAGCATCCGGAGCTGGGCATGGTGCCGCCGATCCGCTTCATCGGCATCGCCGAGGAAACCGGCCTGATCGTCCAGATCGGCGCCTGGGTGATGCGCACGGCCTGCGCCCAGAACAAGGCCTGGCAGGATGCGGGTTTGGGCAAGCTGCGGGTCGCGGTGAATTTGTCGGCGCGCCAGTTCGGCGCCCCCGACCTGATCGCCGGGCTGGAATCGGTCCTGCACGACACCATGCTGGACCCGGACTGCCTCGAGATCGAACTCACCGAGAGCCTGTTCATGAGCGACGTGACGCCGGCGGTGGAACTGCTTCACCGGATGAAGTCGCTGGGCGTGAACCTGTCGATCGACGATTTCGGCACCGGTTTCTCGAGCCTGTCCTACCTCTCGCGCTTCCCGATCGACGTGCTCAAGATCGACCGCTCCTTCGTGGCCGACATCACGGTCGACGCCAACGATGCGGCGATCGTCACCTCGATCATCGGCCTGGCCCACAACCTGAAGCTGGCGGTGATTGCCGAAGGCGTGGAGACCCTGGAGCAGCTCGACTACCTGCGCAGCCACGGCTGCGACGAAATGCAGGGCTATTATTTCAGCAAGCCGCTGCCTGCCGACGAGTTCGAGGCCATGCTACGCCGCCGTCATTGCCTGCCCGCACCGCTCGAGAACGAAATCGAACCGGCCCTGGCCTGAGCCAAATCGGCTGCGAATTGATAAAAATCTAATGTAATTACATAAAAAGCTATTTATTTATAGCTAAATCACTATCCTTGGTCTTAGAATACCTGTGTCTCTTTGGCAATCTTGGACCTACGGATATATATGATGATGAATGACACGGGTGACCTGGCCGTCGCTGACAACCCGACAGCGACCCGCCGGCAGCGTACCGACAACCGTACGTGCGACCTGATCAACCAGGCCATCGCCTCGGTGCCGACCCTCGGGCTGCAGCGCGCAGCCGAATTCCTCGCGACCATGAACGTGCCGGCCGAAGTGGCGGTGCGGGTGCTGGTGTATCCAAACCGGCGCCGCGCTAATTAAGGCAACGCCCGGTCAATGACAGCGCCTAGCGGCGCTGTTGTGCTTGCTGCTGGTTGATATCGGCCAGCGATTCGCGGCCGCGCTCGGTCAGCTCATGTCCGCCGCCTTCGAGCGGGGCGATATGCGACTTGGCGCTCAGGAAACGGGCGACGTCGTTGTCGATGGGCGCGGCAGGGTCAAGGGCCAGCGCCGTCAGCGCCCGCACGCAGCGGCGCAGGAACAGCACGGTCTGTCCCTTTTCCGTGAGGGCGATGCGCCCGTCGCGGGTGGTTTCCATCATTTTCAGTCCCGACAGGCGCTTGATATTGCGTCCCACGCAGGCACCGGGGGAATCGCGCTTGACACCACGGCGCACCAGCTCGAGTGCGTCGTATTCGTCCGTCGTCAGTTGTTCGTTCTTCATTCCTGCTTTCTTCGATCTGGGCGCGCCATGGTACCCGCCGCGCCGACCGAGGGCAAGCCTTGCCGCCTTTTAGCGCATCAGGCGCAGCGCCAGCAAGCCCAGCCCGGCGCTGGCGGCCAGCCCGAAGGCCAGCGCAAGCCGTGCGCGGCGCGAAGACACCAGCGGGCGGCGGCCCAGGTAAATCGTGTTGTATAGCGTATGGCCCATTGTTTTCTCCGGCGTCACAGGACAGGCCCATTATAGGCAGCGCATCGTGTCAGGCGCATGACATGGATCGCCCGGCGCGTCGCGTGGCGCGCGCCGATGCCGGGGTGGGCCTGTTACGATCATACGACATCGACAACCCTACCGGAGCACAGCATGAATCAACCGACGCGACAAGTCGATCCCGCGGCAACTGGCCGTCCCCTGTACGACGAAGCCGATATCGGCAGCGGCGAGAAATCCCCGGGCGAAGCCGAGACCGAGGAAATGATCCGCGAGATCCCACCCCTGCCCGCTTCCGGCAAGCAGCCCGAGCCTTCCCAGCAGCCAGGCACCCCGGGCGCCTGACCCGTCCCGCGCCGCGCGCCCGCCTCCGGGCGCGGCGGCGCATTGGCAGGCGCCCGCCCCGGGCCGCTTGCACACCCTGCGTTTCGTCCTAAGCTTCAATAGCCCGTCGCCATCGGCTGCGCCCTGCCGCGCCTGGCGCGCCGGCAGTGCTTCGACAGGGAGGGAGGAAACCATGAACCATCGCACTATCCTGAAAAGCGCCGCGGTCGTCTCGGCACTCTACGGCCTCATGCTGGTCTTCGCGCCGAACACCTTGATGTCCATGTATGGCTCGCAAGCGGTCGAAGCATCTAGGATGTATTTCGCGATGCTGGCGGGCGCCATGCTGCTGGGCTGGGCCGTGATGAACTGGGCCGCCAGCAATGCGCCGGACATCGTGGAGATCCACTACGTCTTGCTGGGCAACCTGGCATCGCTGGTGCTGTCCTTTATCGTGACCCTGGTCCGGCAGCTCACGCACGCCGGCGCGCCCGATTCGGGCTGGATCAACGTGGGGATTTTCCTGCTGTTCTCGGCACTGTTCGGCTACCTGTACAAGGCCAGCCCGGCCGGCTACAGGCTGCATGCCCGCAGCAGGCCGGCTTGACCGGCCAGGGGAGCCGCGCGGGCAGAACTAGCCGGCCTTGATCGGCGGCTCGGGGAAGCGGGGCTCCTGCACCGGCGCATTGACCGGATCGGGCACGTCGTCGGGCACGGGCGGCCGCGGATCGGGTGTCGGTGTGCCGTTGGGCGTGTCCGGGTCGGGGGTACTGTGGGCGTGCACGGGCGGTGAACCCTGCAATTTGGTGTCGTCAAGCATGCTCATGGTCGTCCTCTCGTCAGGGAGGGCAGTGTTGCTGGAAGCCCGGTAAAACGGCGGACGGCATGCGCCGTCCGCCAGCCAACAAGCCTGCTGGGGCTTAGTGGCGCTCTTGCTGCTTGGCGCCGCCGCCCGCGCCTTCGTCCTTGCCCGCTTTTTCGCGCGACATGTGGTCGTGGCTGCTCTTGTCGGTCTTGCCTGCGCGCTGCTTGGCCAGGTCTTCTTCGGACATGTTGCCGGACTGCTTGTTGTCCTGGGTACCGCCGGATTTGGATTGGGTCATCGTCATTCTCCTTGAAGTACGTGCATGGATGGCCAGGGGTGGCCGGTTCTGCGTTGGGAACAGCCTAGCATGAATGACAATGCCGGAACTTCAATCGTGCGCGCCGAATTTCCCCGGCAACACGCTTTCCTCGGCTATAGTAATCGCTCCTTTTCTTTCCTTGCCGACCATGAAACTGCACCGCATCCTGCTCGCCGGCCTGCTCGCCGGCGCCATGGCCGGCGCCACCGCCGCCCCCCCGATGAAGCTCGCCGACTACCTCGCCCTCACCGGCCCCGCGCCGACCGCGCGCTACGCCTACGGCGAGGCGCCCTCGCAATTCGCCGAGCTGTTCGTGCCCGCAGGCAGCGGCCCCTTCCCCGTCGCCGTGCTGGTGCACGGCGGCTGCTGGACCAGCAAGTTCGGCGGCATCACCCAGCTGCGCAACATGGCCGGCGCATTGAGCGCGCGCGGCATCGCCGTGTGGAACGTGGAATACCGCCGCAGCGACGAGCCCGGCGGCGGCTATCCCGGCACCTACCAGGACATGCACGCCGCGCTCGACCTGCTTAAAAAACAATCCGGGCCGCACCGGCTCGACATGGAGCGCCTGGTCGCGGTCGGCCATTCGGCCGGCGGACAACTGGTGCAATGGATGGCAGGCCGAGCGAACATTCCTGCCAGCAGCCCGCTCTACCGCGCTAAACCCCTGCCGGTGCGCGCCATCGTGAGCCTGGGCGGCCTGGCCGACCTGCGCGGCGAAGCGGCCCTGATCAAGGCCAGCTGCGGCCGCGACACCGCGGAACTGGCCGGCCTGCCCGGTCCCGGACGGCCGGACGTGTTCGTCGACACCAATGCCGCGGAACTCATGCCCAACGGCAGCCGCACCTTCCTCGTCACGGGCGAACTCGACACGATCTCGCCGCCGCGCGTGGCCCACGACTACGCCGCGAAAGCGCGCAAGGCGGGGGATAGCGCGGAAGTGGTGATCCTGGCGGGCGCCAGCCATTACGACGAGGTGGCGGCTACTTCGGCCGCCTGGCCGCAGGTGCTGGACGTGATCGAACGGGCGCTGGGGCGGCCGGCGAAATAAGCACGCCCAGGCAGCGGGGCGCTGCCGATGGGCAGTGCAAGTTTTCGTGAATATTGCCCCCGTACCGCATGTGTAAAATGCATGCGAGTGACATTTAACGAAAGAATTGCCATGATCGGTGCACGCCAACTTCCCGTCTGCCTGGTGGTACTCCTGACTGCATGCGGCGGTGGCGGCGGCGACAAGGTGCCCGCGCCATCTCCACCTCCGCCGCCGACGATCGCGCTGGCGCCTTCGACGACCTCACTCATGCCAAACGGCGCGGCGGTCGAGATCACGCCGACGCTGACGGGCGTCACAGGGCCGGTCAGCTGGTCGGTGACACCCAAGGCCAGCATCGGCACCACCTTGTACACGCTTGCGGACAAGCCGATCGCCGCCTACGCGCCCCCTTTCGATCTCGCGTCGGACAAGGTCACGATCACGGCCACCGCAGGCGGCATCTCGAGTTCGGTCGAGTTGAACGTCAAGCCTTCGCCGGTGCCCATGCCCTGGATCACCCTGCCGGTGACATGGCAGGTGGCCTTCGGCGACCCGCCCTTCCTGACGGGAGCGCGGCCGGTTGCCTCGGCAGCCGATCAAGCCGGCAACCTGTATCTCGCCTATTCGTCGCCCGTGTCGGAAATCAAGAAGGTGGCGACGGATGGCGGCATCACGACCCATGCGAAGGTAGGCGAACCGATTTCGCTCGCCTACGGCCCGAACCGGGTCTTGTACGTGGTGGACAAGCTGAGCGCCTCCGCCTATGCGATCCGCCGCATCGCAGAGGACGGCACGGTGTCGATCCTGACGCAAACCGCGCCCTACGATGCCGCGACAGGAACGGTCGACGGTCCCTCCGGCGTTGCGACCGCTTATACCTTGAACCTCGCCGTGGCGCCGGACGGCGCCGTCTACGCAACCGATGGGTCGAGGGTGCGCAGGATCGCGCCGGACGGTTCGTTTTCGACCCTGGCGGGAGGCGGGTGCGAAGCTGGCGCCCCGCCCGGGTCGACCTGCCTGGACCGGAGGAATGCTGTCGACGGCCTGGGCACGCAGGCTCGATTCATGGGTCCGGCTGCCATCGTCGCCGACCAGGCCGGCAACTTGTACGTGAGCGACGTCGCGCTGATCCGGAAGGTCACCGCGGCAGGCGCGGTCACGACGCTGGCCGGTCGAACAAGCCGTAATTTTGACTTCGTCAACGATATCGACGGCACGGGCAGCGCCGCCGTCTTCTCCGGTAACAGCCCGATGGCCATCGATGCGGCCGGCAACCTGTACAAACTCGGCGACAGGGGGCAGCTGAGAAAAATCACGCCGTCCGGTGTCGCAAGCACCGTGGCGACCTCCCTGGGTTTCACTGGCGCCCAACCCCAGAACGCCATCGTGTCGCTGTATGCCGGCATGCCCGGCGTCGTGGTGCTGCAGTCGTATGCTCGGCTGAGCAAGGTCCGCGTTGAATGATCCAACATGGGAAAGCCTGCGCTTGCTTGCGCCGGCGGCGCCTTTGCTGAACGCCTTGCTCAGGCATCCCCGGCCGGTTCGACCCGCCGCGCCAGCGGCGCCTCGATTTCCAGGTCCGTGACGGCGACCGCCACGCACGGCAAAATATAGCCTCCGCGCTTTTCGTCGAACGACAGGCCGGGCCACTCGATGGTATGCGCCGCCTGCCCGCTGCGCACGCGGCAGATGCAGGTGCGGCAGGTACCGTTGCGGCAGGAGCTCGGCAACGTAATGCCTGCCGCCTCTGCTGCCGCCAGGATGCTGGCGCCGCGCTGCGCCGCGAAGGCGAGACCGCTGGGCTGGAGCACGATGATAGGGCTGGTCATGGCCGCGATTGTAGCGCCGCCAGGCTCTTTCCGTAGAGTTCGGTGACGCACAGACCCGCCCCCGGCGCCACACTACTCTGAGGTTTCCAAACGCAAGCATTGCAGGAAATCAAATGAAAAAATTCCCTACCGCCCCCCTCCTCCTGGCCAGCCTGATGGCAGCCCTTCCAATCGCCCAGGCCCAGCAGGCCGTGCTGGTGCCGGCACAGGCTTCGCCGGCGCAGCCAGCCACCCCGGCCGCGCCGATGCAGGCCGCACCCGCCGCGCCGCAAGCCGCCGCCATGGCGACGGCAGCGCCTGCGCGCGCCACGCCAGCCAGCGCCAAGCAGATGCAATTCGAGCGCAACCTGCGCGCGCAAGTGCTGCTCGACCGCGCCCGCTTCTCGCCGGGCGAGATCGACGGCGCCTATGGTTCGAACATGCGCCAGGCCCTGAGCGGCTTCCAGGCCGCGCGCAAGCTGCCCGTGACCGGCAAGCTCGACGAGGCAACCTGGAATGCGCTCAATGCCGACAACAGCCCGACCCTCACCACCTATACCCTGGCCGAGTCCGACGTGGCCGGTCCCTTCGAGACCATCCCGACCGAGATGATGGACAAGGCTTCGCTCAAGACCCTGGGCTATGAAAACGTGCTCGAAGGCCTGGGCGAGAAATTCCACGCCAAGCCGGCCATGATCGCGAGCCTGAACCAGGGCAAGGACCTGAACACCGCCGGGACGCAGATCCAGGTGCCGAACGTGATCGGCAAGCCGCCGCTGGCCAAGGCAACCAAGGTCGTCGTCGACGGCAGCGCCCGTACCTTGCAGCTGTTCGATGCAAGCGGCGCCATGCTCGCCCAGTACCCGGTCTCGACCGGCAGCGCCAACGACCCGCTGCCGATCGGCACCTGGAAGATCGAGGGCGTGCACGCCAACCCGACCTACCACTACAACCCGAAACTGTTCTGGGATGCCGAACCGGGCGACAAGAAGGCCAAGATCGCGCCCGGCCCGAACAATCCGGTCGGTGTGGTCTGGATCGACCTGTCCAAGCCGCACTATGGCATCCACGGCACTCCGGTGCCGGGCCACGTCGGCAAGACCGAATCGCACGGCTGCATCCGCCTGACCAACTGGAGCGCCGCCGAAGTGGCCGGTGCGGTTGCCAAGGGCCTGGAAGTCGTGCTGCAGGAGTAACCCCTACTATTCCTTAACGAAGTGATCGGAGAACAAGAATGAAATGGCTGATGACTTTCCTGCTGGGCGTGCTGGTCGGCGCCAGCGGCCTGTTCCTGTGGCTGCGCGAGATTCCGGACGATCCGGCCCCGGTGGTGGCGACCGCCCCGCCGGCGCCGGTGGTCGCGCCCGCCGCGCCGCCGGTTGACGCCGCGGCGTCGGGCTCGGTGGTGCAGACCGACCTGGCCGAGGCGGACCTGCCGCTGCGGCCATCGAGCGCGCAGTCGACCGCCAACGCCCAGGCCCCGGCCGATGCGGTGGCGGGACCGGGCAAGCTCCTGGTGCCGGTGCAGGGGGTCAAGGCAGCCAGCCTCACCGACACCTTCGACCAGCCGCGCGGCAACCAGCGCCACCATGAAGCACTCGACATCATGGCCGCGAAAGGCACGCCGGTCGTGGCCGCGGCCGACGGCAAGGTCGAGAAGCTGTTCCAGAGTAAACCAGGCGGAACGACCCTGTACCAGTTCGACCCGAGCGGGAAGTACGCGTATTACTACGCGCACCTGGACCGCTACGCCGACGGCATCAAGGAAGGCATGGAGCTCAAGCGCGGCGACGTGCTCGGCTATGTCGGCGTGACCGGCAATTCCGACCCGAACGCGCCGCACCTGCACTTCTCGGTGGTCGAGCTGACGCCCGAGAAGCAGTGGTGGAAAGGTACGCCGCTCAACCCGCATCCCCTGATGACGGATTGAGCCACCAGTAACTCAGGTCCCCGGGGGCGGCGCCGGCTCGTCCACGTCCGCCCCGACATTGATCGCCGCATAAGCGCGCTGCACGGCGATCGCTTCCTTCCCGTCCTTGCCGTAGAGCTCTTCGGCCGCCTCGATCATCTTGGCGCGGGCGTCGGCGTAATTGGTCGAGGACGTGAACTTGGTCGTGTTCGCATGGAACCAGATGCGGAAAGCCTTGTCCATGCCGATGCCGGTCATCGCGCTTGGCTGCTTCACCAGGTATTTGCTGTAGTAGTCGCCCGCACTGTCGGCGCGCGAACCCTTGGCCAGGAAATAGAACATGCGGTTGTTCGGACCGCTGCTGTAGTGCACATCCAGCCGGCGCAGCGCGCTGCTCCAGGCATCAAGGCTGCTGCCGTCCTTGCTCGGGCGGTACATCCAGCGCAGCGGCGTCGCATTGCGGCTGATCTCGGTGCCCAGCTGCCAGTCGTTGCCCTCGTCCGGGAAGGTCTCGCCCTTGCCGCCCGCGCGCGCATAGGCTTCGACGACCTCGCCCGAGATGTCCGAGGACGATTCGTTGAGCCCGCCCGATTCCCCCGTATAGATCAGGTCCGAGGTCGCCGCGGTGATCCCGTGCCCCATCTCGTGGCCGATCACGTCGATCGATCCGAGGCTGGTGAAATAGGTGCCGTCGCCGATGAACATGCAGCGGCAGGTATCGCTGTAATAGGCGTTGTCATAGCCGCGGTTGACGTGGGCCGCGATATAGGTGGCGGTGTCGCGGCCGTCGAGGGAGCGCCAGCCCAGCGTGTTCTTGTGCGCGTCATAGGTGTTCATCAGTCCCCACATCGCGTTCACCGCCGCCGTCTGGCCATTGGCGCCCGTGGTGCTGCCGCCTTCGACAAACTGCTTGCCGTCGCCCCAGATGTTGGTGGCGTTCGTATAGACCTTGCCGGCGCTGCTGCCGTTGTTGGCATTGGTGATCGCCATCGCCCCGAACGTGCCGCCCTTGCCGCGCTCGGGGTCGAGCATCTGGTAGCTGCCGTTGGATAGCGTGGTGCTGATTGGCACCTCGCCGTTGTACTGGCTTTTTCCCGTGCCGAGCACGGTCTGCAGCATGTTCCACTGGTCGAGCACGGCGCCGTCGCGCGCGCTGACCACGGTATCGACATACACCGGCCGGTCTTTCAGCAGCATGCGGGTGCTGACCAGGTAGGCCAGCTCGTAGCGGTCGACCGTGTCCTGCACGTCCAGCGCATTGAGTTCGGCGTCTTCCTTGGCGCCGGCGCCGACCACGCGCTGCATGCGCATCACCGGATAGATCAGCAGCTCGGCGCGCGGCGCCACCACGTGCACCGCGCCCTCCACCTGCGTGGCCAGCGCCGCGGCCATCGCGGCCTTGGTCGAGATCTGCGGCTGCACGCTGAAGCTGGCGGTGAGCGCGCCGAACCGGTTGGCGCTGCCCTTGCCCAGGTGCAGGCGGCGTTCCGAGGCCGATTCCGACAGCACCTTCGCGCTCTTGTCGAGCACCACCACCGAGTCGGAGCCGAACACGCGCAAGCCCTTGTAGGTGTGCGCGGCGCGCAGCACCTGGGTGCCGTTGGCGCCCGGATGCTGGGCGGTCAGCTTGTAATGATGGTCCTGGTCCAGGCCCTTGGCCTGGCGCTGCCCCGCCAGCTGGCCGAGCACCGAGGCTTTCGCCTTGGCGCTGAGCGTGGTGGGGGGACTCATGGTGGGCGCCGCGGCCAGCGGCAGGTGCGCAAGCAGCAAGGCAGCGCCGAGCAGCGCGGCCGGGAAGGTGGTGTGCGGGGTCATCTCGTCTCCGTCCGTGGAAGCACGGCCCCCAAACGGGCCGTGCATCGACCAGTGTGGACGAGCCCGGCCGGACGGATTTGCTCAAACGCAATGACTGCGCGGACTTAGAGGCTGCGGCTCCAGCTCAGCGCGAAGGTACGGCCGCGGCCGGCGTAGGTATTGGCGGCGTCCACCGCGGCGGCCGATTGCGAGTAATAGCCGACGTACTGGCGGTCGAACAGGTTCTCGATGGACAGGCCGAATCGTCCCAGGCTGCTCTCCCAGGTGAGCGCGGCGTCGGCCAGCGTATAGCCCTTGAAGTGCTCCTCGAGATTGCTGGTACCGACACGGCGTCCAACGTTGATGTCGCGGTCGCGCAAATGGACGGCCTGCAGCCGCAGCTGGGCTTCAGGGGCCAGGCGCCAGTTGGCGCCTGCGACCGCCTTGTTCGGTCCCTGCGAGCGCGCGCCCAGGTCCAGGTCGAGCGGCGCGCCTTGCGCCGCGGCGGTCTTGCCATCGGTGCGGGCCCAGGTGCCGAAGACGGTCCAGTCGGCGTGCGGGCGCCATTCGCCATTCGCTTCCCAGCCCTTGACGGTGGTCGGCACCCGCTCGACGAGGCCGATGCCGGCCGAGTTGATGCGGATGACGCTGCCCAGCTTGGAACGCGAATCGTAGCGCGACAGGCCGAACTGGCCGGACGCGCCGCGCCAGTTGATGCCGACCTCGTTGTTGCGGGTGACGATGGGCTGCAGGCTGATCAGGCTGGAGACCGACTGGTTGGCCAGGGTCACGCCGCGCAGCACCAGGCCTGCGTCGGGCAGGCCGAAGCCTTCCGAGCTGGCGGCAAAGGCCGACCATTGCGGCGCGAAGCGCCACACGGCGCCGATGTTCTTGACCGCCTTGGTGAACTCCGCCGAGCCCCCTTCCACACGGCGGCTGCCGTAGGCGGCCAGGGTGGTGTAGGTGTCGACTTCGAGCTTGGCGTCTTCGCGCCGCACGCCGCCGCGCAGCGTGACCGGCCCGAACTCGTATTCGAGCTGGGCGAAGGGCGCGAGCGAGCGGAATTTCAGTTCCGGCACCCAGGTGCGGTTGGTGGCGGCCAGGCGCTGCTGCGTATGGTCGCGCAGCCAGTCCAGGCCGGCGGTCAGCTCCAGGCCCTGCACCAGCAGGTCGGGACGCGACCAGGTAATCCGCGAGCCGATCTTGTCGGCCACCACCTGCGACTGGTCGAACAGGGTGCCGACCGGCGCGATGCCGCGGTCCTGGAAGGTCGAGGTGTTGGTAGCGCCGTAGAGCGAGGAAAAATCGTGCGAGAAGAACTGCGCCGACAGCAGGCCGCCGGCCAGCTCGGCGTGGCGGTAGTCGAGACTGGCGCTGCGCACCCTGTTGCGCGCCGGCGCGCCCGGCGGGGTGCCCGGGAGCGAGCTGGTGGGCACGCCCTCGGCCACCACGCCGGGGGCATTGCGGTAGTCGCCGTCGCCGCTCAGGTTGAAGCGGTTCAGGCTCAGCTGCAGGCGCTGGGCGCCGAAATCCTTGCCCATCTTGAGGAACAGGTCGTCGCCGTGCGAGTCGAGGGTGTCGCCCTGCACGCTGTCGATGCCCAGGCGGCGCCCGCTGCCGTCGTAGCCCATGCCGCGCCGCTGCACGCTGGCATAGGCCAGCAGGTCGAAGGCTGCCGACTTGTGGGTGACCGCCAGGCCGGTCTTCCAGTCCAGGCTGTCGGACTCGAACTGGCTGGCCAGGCGCGCATTGACCGTATAGGCCGTGCCCATGGCGCGCGGGGTCTTGGTGATGTAGTTGATGATGCCGCCGGTTGCGCCCATGCCCTGCATGGCCGAGGCGCCGTTGATCACCTCGATGCGCTCGATGATGGCGCTGTCGGCAAAATAGCCTTCGCGCATGCCGGCGCGCAGCGGGTTCGATTGCGGGATGCCGTCGAGCAGGATCAGCGGCTGGCGACCGCGCAGCGATTCGCCGGTCGAGGTCATCTTCTGGCGGCTCGGCGCATAGCCCGGCACATAGGTCGCCAGCGCCTGCGACGGGTCGTCCGCGATCAGGTATTGGGTCGACAATTCCTGCTGGGTGATGACCGAGACCGCGCCCGGGATCTTGTCCACGGCCTTGGCGGTGCGGGTGGCGGTGACGACCACCGTGGCCTGCTCGGCCTCCTGCCCCGGCTCGCCGGAAGCCTGCCAGGCGGCGGCCTGCGGCGCCGCCATGAGCAGACAGGCGCCAGCCACGGCGAAGGAAACCGGCTTCATCAACATCGACTTGCGCATAAGGGATTCGGGTCTCGGACGGAAACAGGCGCAGATGATAACGATTCTCATGTATTAACACAATAGGAATCATTCTCATTTCGGTTTATGATCTCGTCCATGAAAGCATCCATCCGCACCATCCACCTGTGGGCCGGCCTCGTGTTCGGCACGATCCTGGTCTTGCAGGGCCTGACCGGCGCCGTGATCGGCTGGCGCCACGAACTCGACGCCTGGCTCAATCCGGGCCTGCTGCAGGTGGCGGCCCCGCCGGGAACCGTGGCGGGCGCGCCGGCCCGCCCGGCGCCCGCTGCGATCGCCGCGGTGGCGGCGCGCCTGGCGAACGACCCGGCCTACGGCCGTCCCGACACCCTGTTCCTGCCCGCGGTGCATGGCGACGTGTATGTGGCCTGGTACCGGGCCGCCAAGCCGGCATCGAGCTGGGAACAGGGCGTCACGCGCCAGGTGATGCTGGACCCGTTCGACGCGCGCGTCCTGGGCGAACGCAACTGGGGCGAGGCAGGCCTGTCGCGCCCGCTCCTGATGCCGACCCTGTTCCACCTGCACCGCTATCTGATGTCGGGCGAGGCGGGCAAACTGGTCATCGCCGTGCAGGGCGTGGCGCTGATGCTGCTCACGCTCACCGGCATCGTGGTGTGGTGGCCCAAGCCGACGCTCAAGGCCTTCGTACACGCCGTCACGGTGCGGCGCGGCGGCAACTGGCCAAAGTTCAGCTTCCAGCTGCACCGCGCGGCCGGTTTCTATACGGCGCCGGTCTTGCTGGTGCTGGCCTTCTCGGGGGTGTATTTCAATATGCCGGCCTGGGTCTTGCCGGCCATCCAGGTGGCCGGGCCGGTCACGCCCAATGCCAAGGTGGCGAACCTGAGCAGCAATGAGGCCCCGCGCATCGACGCGGGCGAGGCGGCCGCGGCGGCGCAGGCGCGCTATCCGGAAGGACGGGTCTCGCGCATCGGATTCCCTGGCAAGCCCGGGCAGCCTTTCGAGGTGCGGGTACGCCAGCCGGGCGAGCTGCGCCACGGCGACGGCGCCACCCGCGTGAGCGTCGATGCCGGCAGCGGCGCGGTGCTGCGCGTGCTGGACCCGCTGGCCGCGCGCGGCGGCGACTGGGTGGTGAGCACCCTGTATCCACTGCATACCGGCGAAGCCTTCGGGCTGGCCGGGCGGATCCTGGTGAGCGCGGCCGGCCTGACGCCGCTGGGCTTCTTCATCACCGGCCTGGTTATCTGGATCAAGTTCCGCCGCAAGCCGGCCAAGGGCAAGCCGGCAGCGCCCCGCCCTCGCTCCCCTGGCGCGCCGGTCCGGATCGAAGAGGCGGCCACGGGCGTGGCCGCCTCCGTCGCTCAGCGGTAGCTGCGGTAGCGCTCGCGCCCGTCGCGGTCGCTGCGCTCGTACTCCACGTAGCGGTCGTCATCGTCGCGGTCGCGGCGGTTCATCAGGTAGACCGCCGTGCCGACCACGGCCGCGGCAATCGCCACCTTCTTGGCCAGCCCGGCCGGGTTGTGCTTCATCTCGGCCTTGATCCCCATCTCGCCCAGCACGTTCGGGATATGCCCGCGCGCCAGGTCCTGGGCAATGCCCTCGACCACGTTCACGCGGTCGGCCAGCAGCAGGAGCAGCCAGTGGCGCAGGTCGTTCTCGCTGGCCTTGAAGGCCGCGCGCCGGATCATGCCCGACAGGCCCGACGGCGGTTGCACCGTGCCGAACAGCTGGGTGATGCCAGGGCGCTCGCTCGAGACCAGCACCTCGACCTTTTCCTGCTGTTGCGGCGGGTCGCCGGCAGGCTGGTTGATGAAGCGCGGGGGGGTGCGTTCCATCGGCACGCCGGGACGGTCCTTGCGGTCGAGGTCGGCGCCCCAGCCGTTGATGTGCTGCAGCTCGTCGCGCGAGGGACGGCGCGGGGCGATGTGGCCCTGGCCCGGGTGCTGCTGGATGTGGCCGTGATCGTGGTCGTGATCGCGCTTTTTCTCATCCATGTGCTTGTGTTCAACCATATCGTGTTCCATTTTCGCTCCTTAATTCGTGGCGCTGGCCGCGACCTTGCGCACCTGGTTGGCGTTGGGCGGGATCAGGACGGTCTTGATGCACTCGTCGAGCTTCTCCGAGAAGATGTGATACGCATCCGACACTTCTTCCAGCGGGACCCGGTGGGTGATGATTTCCTTCGGATTCAGTCGCCCGGCGCGGATGTGCTCGATCAGGCGCGGCAGGTGGCGCCGCACGCTGGCCTGGTTCATGCGCAGGGTGAGGCCCTTGTTCAGCGCATTGCCGATCGGGACCGCATTGAAGGTCGGTCCATACACGCCGACGATCGACACGTTGCCGCCCTTGCGCACCGAGTTGATGCACCAGTGCAGCGCCGTGGCCGAGCCCGCCTGCGCCATCATGTAGCGGCCGGTGAGGGTTTGCATGGCATTGCCCGAGGCTTCGCAGCCGACCGCGTCGATGCAGACGTCGGCGCCCATCCAGTCGGTCATCTTCTTGATGTGCTCGGCCATGTCGCGCACTTCCTTGAAGTTCACGATCTCGCACTGGGCATAGCGCTTGACGAATTCGAGGCGGTATTCGACGTGGTCGACCACGATCACGCGCCCCGCCCCCATCAGCCAGGCCGACTTGGCGGCAAAGATGCCGACCGGCCCGGCGCCGAACACGACCACGGTATCGCCTTCCTTGATGTCGCCCATCTCGGCGGCCTGGTAGCCGGTCGGCACCGCGTCGGTCAGCAGCACGGCGTCGTCGTCATGGATGTCGTCGGGGATGATCATCGGGCCGACGTCGGCCATCGGCACGCGCACCAGTTCGGCCTGGCCGCCGTCGTAGCCGCCGGCCGTATGCGAATAGCCGTAGATCGAGCCGACCGCGGTGGACTGCGCATTCATGTTGTGGCAATTGCCGTAGAGCTCGCGGTCGCAGAAGAAGCAGGACCCGCAGAACACGTTGAACGGCACCAGCACCTTGTCGCCCACCTTGAGCTTCTGGACTCCGGGGCCGACTTCTTCCACCACGCCGATGAACTCGTGGCCGAAGGTGTGGCCGACGCGGGTGTCGGGCACCAGGCCATGGTACAGGTGCAGGTCCGAGCCGCAGATGCACGAGCGGGTGACGCGCACGATGGCGTCGCCGGGGTGCTCGATGACGGGATCGGGCTTGTGTTCGGCGCGGACGCGGTACGGCCCGCGGTAGTTCATAGCCAGCATAAGTCCTCCTTGATATAGGTCTTGGTCGGATTACGGCGCCTGCCGCTTGGCAGGCATGGGACAATTACGTTATGTCAGATTGCTAAGGAAGGCGATACGCGCACGGAAACGAACGACGCTTTTTGAACAAAAACGGGCGCCAATGGCGCCCGTCGGGAACTAGTCCTACAGCGAACGACCTACAGCTGTCGCGCGTCGAAGGTATTGCACTGCTCGACCTTGCCGCTTTCCAGGCCGCGGGTGAACCAGCGCACGCGCTGGGCCGAGCTGCCGTGGGTAAACGAATCGGGCACCACCTGGCCCTGCGACTGGCGCTGCAGGGCGTCGTCGCCGATGGCGGTGGCCGCCGCCAGGGCGGTCTCGACGTCGCCCTTCTCCAGGATCTGTTCGCGCTGGTTGGTGCGGTTGGCCCACACGCCGGCGAAGCAGTCGGCCTGCAGTTCCAGGCGCACCGACAGCGCATTGCCTTCTTTTTCGGAAGCGCGCTGCTGGGCGTTATGGACCTGGCCGGACACGCCCAGCAGGTTCTGCACGTGGTGACCCACCTCATGGGCAATCACATAGGCCTGGGCGAATTCGCCTTCCACATTGAAGCGCTGCTGCATCAGGCGGAAGAAACTCAGGTCGATATACACCTGGCGGTCGGCCGGGCAATAGAACGGCCCGGTGGCGCTTTGTCCCCTGCCGCAGGCGGTATCGGTGCCCCGCTCGAACAGCACCAGCCGGGCCGGCTGGTATTGCGCGCCCTGCTCCTTGAAGATCTGCGCCCAGACGTCTTCGGTATAGGCCAGCGTGGTCTTGACGAACTGGGTCTCGCGGTCGTTCGCGGGCGCGGCGGCCGGTCCCTGGGGCGGCTGCTGGACCTGCACCGGCCCGCCGCCGCCGAGGAAGACGCTCGGGTCGATGCCGAACACGGCGCTGCCGATCAGCGCCAGCACCAGGGTGCCGATCCCGATCGACTTGCCGCCAAAGCCGCCGAAGCCTCCGCCTCCGCCGCCGCCGCCGCCGCGGCGGTCCTCCACGTTGTCGCTCTGCCGGTCACCTTCCCACTTCATTGTCCTGCCTCCTCATGTCTGTTTTTTGCCGGGCGCTGCCTGGGGCCGCATCAGCGGCCCGGATGGCGCCTGAGCGTGCTCGTATCGTCGCGCTCGCGCGCATCCTTGGTACGGAAATCGTCGTGCGTGGCCAGCCCGGCCTTCGCCTCGTCCTGCAGCTCGCGCTCATGGCGCTCGCGCGCGACTTCCCGCTCGAGCCTGCCCGCCGGTGAATCGATGCCCTTGTTGCCCATGCTGTTACCCCCGCTCGCGCGTTGAATGTTGTCTGTTCGAGTATGGACAAGGGGCCGGGTTCGGTATGTTCGAGTGCTCACATAGCAGGGGAAATATCCGCTCTGATATAGATGGCGCCGGGAGCCTAAGTGCGGTCGCGCACGGTGCAGCTGCGCGGCGCATGCGAAACTTCTGCCATGACGACTCCCCATGCCACCGCCCTGGTCGAACTGGGACGCTACCTGCGCGCCCAAGCCTACCGTTTCATCACGGTCACCCCCGCCACCCACCGCCGCATCAACCGCCGTCCCGGCAACGAACGCAGCGCCGACCTGCGCGGGATCTTCGGCTGGAGCCGGCCCTTCGCCGAAAACGACATCGCGCCCGAGTTGCTGGCGCTGATGCGCGAAGCGGGCATCCTCGAACGCGATGGCAGCCTGCTGCGCTCGACGCTGCGCGCCTCCAGCCTGGGCGAGCTGCTGGTATTCCACTCGGCTTACCCCACCAAGGACGACGACGCCGTCTTCTTCGGCCCCGACACCTACCGCTTCGTGGGCACCATGGAACGCGCCTTTCCCTGGCTGGGTTCGGGCCCGGTGCGGGCGATCGACCTCGGTTGCGGCGGCGGAGCCGGCGCGCTGGCGATCGCCCGCGCCTTCCCGCATGCCGACGTGGTGGCGGCCGACATCAACACCAAGGCGCTGGCCCTGGCCGTGGTCAACACCGAACTGGCCGGGGTGCGCAACCTCACGGCGGTGAAAAGCGATTTGTTCAACGGGGTCGAGGGCGATTTTGATTTGGTGGTGTCGAACCCGCCCTATGTGCTGGACCCGTGCGAGCTGCCCTACCGCCACGGCGGCGGCATGCGCGGCGCCGAGCTGTCGGTGCGCATCGTCAAGGAAAGCCTGGCGCGGCTGCGCCCGGGCGGCTGCCTGATGCTGTACACGGGCGTAGCGATCGCCGGCCCGGTGGACGAATTCCTGGAAGCGATCCGGCCGGATCTCGACGCCCTGTGCGACCACTGGAAGTACGACGAGCTCGATCCGGACATCTTCGGCGGCCAGCTCGGCGAGCCGGGCTACGAAGACGTCGAACGGATCGCGGCGGTGTGGCTGCACGCGGTCCGGCGTTAGCGCGCTTTTCCTGACTGGCCGCCCTGCTCCAGGAAGAAGGCCAGCATCTCGGTCGAGGCGCAGGGGCCGTTCGCATCCGTATGCGAACCGGCCGGCTTGCCGCCCATCCAGGCGTGCGCCGCGCCGTGCACCACCCACTGCTCCGCGTGGCGGCGCCCGCCGGCGTCGCGCCAGCTGGTCCTGGTATAGGCGCGCCCCGTTTGGCCGCGGCTCGACTCCTTGCTCAAGGCGCCGCTGCCCGACTTCGGGTGGGCGTCGGCGAACTGGCGCAGCACCGCGTCGCCATTGCCCGGGCTGACCACATGGTCGGCGTCGCCGTGGAAGACGATGACCGGGACCGCCTTCGCAAGGTTCGCGGCCTTGCCGGGCTTTTTCATGGCGTGCAGGCCCGAGATCATGTCCTTGCCGCTGCCGGCGGCCAGGCCCGAATGCACGCCGACTGCCGCGTACAAGTCCGGGTACTCGGCGCCGAGGATGGCCGCCATCGCGCCGCCCGCCGACAGGCCGGCCACGAACACCCGCTTGCCGTCGGCGCCCTGCTCGGCCAATATTTTGCGCGTCATGCCGGCCAGGATCGCCGGCTCGCCCTGGTCGCGTAGCTGCTGGGCAGCGTCGAACCAGTTCCAGCAGCCGTTATGGTTGGCGCTGCGGTCCTGCTCCGGATACAGCACCAGGCAGCCCTGCTCTTCGGCCACCAGGTTCATGCCGGTGCCGGCGGCGAAGTCGCCCGCGTTCTGGGTGCAGCCGTGCAGCATCACGATCAATGGACGCGGCCCCTGGGCCGCCTTGGCCGGGATATACAGCTTGTAGCGGCGCTGGCCGGCGCTGCAGGCGAAGCTGCCGTCGACGACCGTGCCGGGCGCCAGCTCTTCGGGCGCCGCCGGCGGCCGCTGCTTCCAGAAGTCGGCGCCCTTGGGCAAGGGACGCTTGCGGGCGGGCTTGCGCGGCGCGGCGCCGCGGCCGAAGGCGGGCGGTGGATTCAGGTCGACGAAGGCGGGCTGCGCATCGGCGCCGAAGCCGGCCTGCGCGGACTCGCGCGTCGCTTCCATCTGCGGCGCCAGGCCGGCCTGCTGCAGGGCGCGCTGGATGACGTCGGCCGCGCCGGACGGGTTATTCGAACGGACCAGCTTGGCTGACTCCATCATGTGCTGGACGAACTGGTCTAGTTGTTTCATGGGAATTCCTTTATTGCGAGAGTAGGCGGTCTGCCAGCACCTGCCGGGTGGCGGGTGCGGCAATGAATGCGCCGAGGACCTGGACCGAGGCAATCGCCTGGTCGGCCAGCTCGGGCGTGACGTCGTCTTCGATGACGGCCAGGCCCAGCACGTGGATCTCGAGGCGCTGGCCGGAGGCCACGACCTCTTCCAGCTCGCGGCGCGAATAGCGGTGCTGCCCGAGCACATAGCGCTTGCGCACCACGGTCTGCCGGATCGATTCGGCATGCACCTGCAGCTGGTTGCGGATGGCCGTTCGAACGAAATCGGTGCGGTTCGAATAAAAGCCTTCGCCGACCAGCAAATCCATCTGGGCGAGGTCGACCAGGCCGACGTTGACGGTGACTTTATCGCTGTCGGGCAGGCGCTGCGGGGATGGGACGAGTTTCATGTTTGGGCTCCTTATACTCTAAATGGAGTATAACCGGAGTATTTCAAGCCCGCCGACGATTTACATTGCGTTGTGGTCTCCTGGCGGCAGACCATGTTGAATCGGCAACGGTGCGCAGCTTCCAGGGCCGCCACGTAGAATGAATGCCCATTCTGATCAGGAGCATTCCATGAAACGCAGCGCCCTCATCGCAGGTATCACCGGCATCGGCGGCAACCACCTGGCCCGCGAATTGCTGGCGCAAGGATGGGAAGTAATCGGCCTGTCGCGCCGCGCGCCGCAAGACCTGCCGGGCGTGCGCCACGTCGCCGCCGACCTGCTCGATGCGGCGGGGCTCGCGCAGGCCCTGGCCGGCGTCGCCCCGACCCATGTCTTCATCACCACCTGGATGCGCCAGGACACCGAGGCCGAGAACATCCGCGTCAATGCGGCCCTGGTGCGCAACCTGCTCGATGCCCTGTCGCCGCAAAACAGCCTGCGCCATGTGGCCCTGGTCACGGGCCTGAAGCACTACCTCGGCCCGTTCGAAGCCTATGCCAGCTCCGGCACCCTGCCCGACACCCCGCTGCGCGAAAGCCAGCCCCGCCTGCCGCTGGAGAATTTCTACTATGCGCAGGAAGACGAAGTCTATGCCGCGGCCGCACGCGACCGCTTCACCTGGTCCGTGCACCGCCCGCACACGATCATCGGCCTGGCCGTGGGCAACGCCATGAACCTCGGCACCACGCTGGCCGTCTACGCCACCATCTGCAAGGAGACCGGGCGTCCCTTCCAGTTCCCCGGTTCCGAGGCGCAGTGGAAGGGCCTGTCGGACGTGACCGACGCGCGCATGCTGGCCAGGCAGCTGGTGTGGGCGGCCGACACCGACGCGGCGCGCAACGAAGCCTTCAATATCGTCAACGGCGACGTGTTCCGCTGGAGCTGGCTGTGGCCGAAGCTGGCCGAATGGTTCGGCGTTCAGGCCGCGGGCTTCGACGGTACGGTTCGTCCGCTGGAGGCAGCGATGGCGAACGATGCCGGGCTGTGGCGCGAGATCGCGGGGCGCCATGATCTGGTGGAGCCCAATCTCGACCGGCTGGCGTCCGCCTGGCATACGGACCTGGACCTGGGCCGGCCGCTGGAGGTGATGACCGACATGGCCAACAGCCGGCGCCTGGGCTTTACGGCCTACCAGGCAACCGATGCGTCGTTCTTCGATTTGTTTGCGCGGCTGCGGGCGCAGCGCCTGATTCCTTAAGCGATCGACGCATGAACCGGCGCGCGGCCCGCGCGCGCCGCGAGCGCCGCGAACACGGCAGCGACCACCAGCAGGCCCGCACTCAGCCCGAAGGTCGCCCGATAGCCGCTGGCATCGAACAACACCCCGCCCACCAGTGCGCCGAGCATGATGGCCAGCTGCACCGCCGCCACCATCAGGCCGCCGCCCGCTCCGGCGTGCCTGGGCAGGGTCGTGGCCAGCCACGTCCAGCATGGTAGTGGCAAAGCTGCAGCACGAACGGGCCGGCATTCGCATGGGCTTATGAACGCAGATCATCAATCGCTGCTAGTATTGAATACACCCCATCATGAACGACCACAGACACCCATGGCCCGCGAAAACATCAACGACATCCTCGTCTTCATCGCCGTGGCCCGCGAACGCAGCTTCACGCGCGCGGCGGCGAAACTCGGCATGACCCAGTCGGCGCTGAGCCATATCGTGCGCTCGCTCGAAGCGCGCCTGGGCGTGCGCCTGCTCACCCGCACCACCCGCAGCGTCTCGCCCACCGAAGCCGGCGAGCGGCTGATGCTGAACGTGGCCCCGCGCATCGACGAGATCGAGGCGGAGATCGCGGCGGTGAGCGACCTGGGCGACAAGCCGGCCGGCACCATCCGCATCACCGCCATCGATAACGTCATCGACAACGTCCTGTGGCCGCGGCTCGCGCCCATCCTGCCGCACTACCCCGACCTGCATGTCGAGATCACCGCCGACTACCGCATGGTCGACATCGCGGCCGACCGCTACGACATCGGCGTGCGCTATGGCGACCAGGTGGAGAAGGACATGGTCGCGGTGCGCCTCACGCCCGACGTGCAGACCATGATCGTCGCCTCCCCTGCCTATTTCGCCTGGCATGCCGTCCCCGCCACGCCGCAGGACCTGATGAAGCAGAACTGCATCACCCTGCGCCTGGCCAGCAGCGGCGGCATCTACGCCTGGGAGCTCGAGCGCGAAGGCCAGGCGCTGGAGCTGCGCGTACGCGGCCAGTCGATGTTCACCACCGGCTACCACATGCTGGGCGCTGCGCTGAGCGGCTGCGGCATCGCCTATCTCACCGAAGACCTGGTTGCCAACCATGTGCGCGAAGGGCGCCTGGTAAGCGTGATGCAGGACTGGTGCCCGAAATTCCCGGGCCTGCACGCCTACTACCCGAGCCGCAGGCACGCGTCGCGCGCACTGGCCCTGGTGATCGACGCCATCCGCCACAAGGGCTAGGCGGCGCCCCGGCGGCGCGGCCGTTGCTTGTTCCGCCAATACGGCGCGACACCGGGCGCGGCGCGGCGTACAATCGGAAGACTGGTCTGTCCCCGGATCCCCACCGCCACAAGGAGCACACTTGTCATGACGGGCCCCGAGCTGCTGCGCGCCATGCTCACCAGCGCTTCCAGCGTGGCGATCGTGGTCACCGACCGCGAGGGACTTCTCGTGAGCTGCAACGTGGGCGCAAAGTCGCTGTTCGGGCTGTCCAATAGCATGGTCGGCGCCGACAGCGCCATGATGTTCACGCCAGGCGAACGCGCGGCTGGCGTGCCGCAGCAGGAGATGCACAATGCCCTGGCACAGGGTGAAGTCAAGGCCACCCGGGTGCATCACGCGCTCGAAGCGGGCTATGGCCGCTGGATCGAAAGCCGCCTGACGCCGATGTTCGACACGAGCGAGGCACATATCGGGTTCATGCGCATCGCACAGGATGTGACCGAACGGTACCAGCACGACCAGGCGATGCTGCAGGAACTCGAAACCGACACCGTGTCGGGCCTGAGCAACCGGCGTGTCTTCGACGAACGCCTCGCGGCAACCGCAGCGCTGGGCATCCGCACCAATGGCACCCTGGTCCTGCACCTGATCGACCTGGACCTGTTCAAGCAGGTCAACGACACCCTTGGCCATTGCGCGGGGGACGACGTGCTGCGCATCGTGGCCGAGCGCATCACCAGCGTGACACGCGCATCCGACACCGTCGCCCGCTTCGGCGGCGACGAATTCGCCGTGCTGCAAACCGGGGCCGGCTCGCCGATCGATGCCGCAGTGCTGGCCAACAAGCTGATCACGCTGCTCGCGCAGCCGATGGTGGTGATGGGCCACGAGGTCCGGATCACGGCCAGCATCGGCATCGCGGTGGCCCCGCTCGATGGCTGGGTTCCGGCCGAACTGCTGCGCAAGGCCGACGTGGCGCTGTACCGGGTCAAGTACAACGGGCGCAATCATTTTGGCTACTACACGCCCGAGCTCGACGTCGAATCGCGCAACTACGGCCGCGACATGGCGGCGGTGCGCCAGGCGGTATGCGACGAAAGCTTCCACCTGCTGTACCAGCCGATCATCGCCACCGACAGCGGCAAGCTGCGCTCGGTGGAAGCCCTGCTGCGCTGCGACCACCCCGGCCTGGCCGGACGGCCGATTCCCGAAGTGATCGAGCTGATTCGCAAATCCGGGCTGATCCCCGACATGAGCCGGTGGATCGTGCAGCGCGTGTGCGAGGAAGCAATCGGGTTCACCGACGGCCAGGTACGTTATCCGGTTGGCCTGAACCTGTGCGCGCGCGAGCTGTCCGATTACCACATGGTGGCGCTGATCGACGCCGCCATGCACCGCACGGGCATGGGAGCCGACGGCATTTCGATCGAACTGACCGAGCACGCCTTGTTCGAAAGCCACGAGATCGGGCGCGGCGTACTCGACGCGCTGAGCATGCGCGGCCTGTCCATTGCGCTGGACGATTTCGGCACCGGCTATTCGTCGCTGAGCCACCTGACCAACTTGCCGATCAATGTGCTCAAGCTCGACATCGAATTCGTCCGCCCGCTGGCGCACAGCGCCGAGATGCGCACCGTGGTCAGCGCCATCATCACCCTGGCCCATACGCTGGGCATCGCGGTCGTCGCGGAAGGCGTGGAGACGGCCGAGCAGCTCGCGTTCCTGCGCGAGCAGCGCTGCGACGCGGTGCAGGGCTATTATTTCTCGCATCCCCTATCGGCCGCGCAGATGCAGGCCTATGTGACCGCCCAGCCCGGGTAAAGGATGCCCGGGTCCTGCCCCGCATACAGCAGTTCGACCAAAGCGGCGCGCTCGCGCAGCACGGCGCGCTGGTTGACCGAGCCCTTGTCGGTGACTTCGCCGCGCTCGGCCGAGGGCGGCTCGGCCAGCACCAGCGCGCGCGCTACCCGGCTTGCGCTGCCGCCCCCCTGGCCGAGGCCCCGGACCAGGCCTTCGAACACCCTGCGCACCGGTGCGGCGGCGAGCACCTCCGCCGCGCTGGACGATTCCCCCAAGCCGGCCAGGCTGCGGCAGTGCGCCAGGTTCGGGACGATCAGCAGCCCGACCTCCGCCCGGTCATGGCCGGCGACCACCGCGTCCTGCACATAGGGCGCGCCCTCATGCACCACGCGGCCGCGCAGCGCGGCGACGCCGACCCAGGTGCCGGTCGACAGCTTGAAGTCTTCCCCCATGCGCCCGTCGAACACGAATCCCAGCCGCGGCTGGCGGGCGTCGCGCCACTGGACGGCGTCGCCCGAGCAAAAGAAGCCCTCGTCGTCGAACATCCGCGCGTTCTCGGCCGGTGCCTTCCAGTAGCCTGGCGTGACGCCGGGGCCGCGGTAGCGCAGTTCGAGCTTGTCGCCGCACGGCGCCAGCTTCACTTCCAGGCCGGGGCTGGGCACACCCACTTCGCCCGCGCGCGCGTCCTCGCGCATCGTGAACAGGGCGCAGGGCGCGGTCTCGGTCATGCCCAGGCCCGTCGCCATCCGGACGCGCTGGCCGCAGGCGCTTTCCGCGCTGGCGTCGAGCATGTCCCAGACCGGCTGCGCCAGGGCGGCGCCGGCGTGGAACTGCAACTGCAGGCGGCTGTAGAAACGTTCGCGCAGGGCGGGATCGCGCGCGAGCGCGTGCGCCAGGTCGTCCCATCCCTTGGGCACGTTGAAGTGGATGGTCGGCGCGATCTCGCGCAGGTTGGCGATGGTCTGCCCGAACCCGTCCGGGGTCGGCTTGCCGTCGTCGATATACAGGGTGCCGCCGTTGAACAAGACCAGGTTGAAGCTCTTGTTGCCGCCGAAGGTGTGGTTCCATGGCAGCCAGTCGAGCAGCACCGGCGGCGCGTCGGCCAGGAAGGGCCAGGCCTGCAGCAGCGCCTGCATATTGCTGCACAACATACGGTGGGTATTCACCACGGCCTTCGGCGCTGCGGTCGAACCCGAGGTGAACAGGAACTTGGCGATCGTGTCCGGTCCCACGGCCTGCATGGCCGCATCCACCGCGGCCCCGGGACGGGAGTCCACCAGCGCCGCGAAGGGGGTCGCCGGGCGCCCCGCGGGCATGCCGTCCACCACCACGAACTCGACGTCGCAGCCACAGGCCGCCTCCACCGCGGGACCGAATGCGGGGCCGTCGGCGGCGAACACCAGGCCGGGATCGAGCAGCTTCATGATGTGGCGCAGCTTGCCGAAGTCGGGCGAGGCCAGCGAATAGGCCGGGGACAGCGGAGCGTAGGGAAGGCCGATGTACTGGCAGGCCAGGGCCAGCATGGCGTGTTCGATGCTGTTCCCGGACAGGATGATCACCGGCCGCGTGGCCGACAGGCCGCGCTGCAGGAGCGCCTGCCCGATCGCCTGCGCTTGGCGCAGCGCCTCGGCATAGCTGACGTGGCGCCAGGCGCCGCCGGCGCCGCGCCGCGCGATGAAGCTGCGCTCCGGCGCCTGCGTCGCCCAATGGTGCAGGCGGTCGGTCGTGCGCAGGGCATAGGCGTCCAGCGGCGCCACTGCCTTCACATAGGTCGCGCCGCCGGCGCTGCGCACCTGAACCGCGTCGTCGCCGAACGCCACCGGGCGGTAGCGGGCGTGTGCATCCATGCTCCTGCCTCCCTTTGTTCCTCGATCAGCCGGCGCCGGGCGGCGCCGCATTGTCCTGCTTGATATTGATTCTTGCATATTCCTGTTGGCCGCGCCGTCGCCGAGCGCGCCGATGGGAGCGGACCCGATGAACTTCGCGAACGTTCGGGTGTCACTCATCACGTAGCCGCCCAGGGAACGGTCTGCCATGTCGATTATCCGGGAATATCGCCAGCCAGGGATCACGCATTGGGGCAGGCTCGCCTGCCGCAGGCCGGCGAATGTCGCCGTGCTCGTCTTGCTCGTCTTTCTTGCGCTGCTCCTGCCCCGCCCTGCCCGGGCGGCCGCCGGCATCGGCCTGCTGACGATCGACGGCGCGCTCGGCCAGTGGAAATCGGGATCGGGCAGCAGCAGCCGGGCCCCGGCGACCCTGCCCCGGGCGCGCCGCCGAAAAAGGACGGGCAAGGAGACGCTGGCGCCGGCAAGGCCGAGCCGCCATCGGCGATGAAGGCCAAGGTCATGAACGACGCCGCAGCCTACCTGCGCGGACTGGCACAACTGCGCGGCCGCAATGCCGACTGGGCCGAGCGCGCGGTGCGCGAATCCGTCAGCCTGAGCGCCGACGAAGCGCTGGCGCAGGACGTCATCGAATTCGTCGCCGCCGACGTGCCGGCCCTGCTGGCCCAGCTCGACGGCCGCAAGCTTGCCGTGCTGGGCCAGGAGCGCCAGCTCGCGACCAAAGGCGCGGCCCTGGTGGAGTTCCTGCCGGACTGGCGCACCGACGTGCTGGCGGCGATCACCAATCCCGCCGTCGCCCTGCTCCTGATGACCATCGGCATCTACGGCCTGGTGTTCGAATTCATGAGCCCGGGCGCGGTGGCGCCGGGCGTGATCGGCGCCATCTGCCTGCTGCTGGGGCTGTACGCGCTGCAGCTGCTGCCGGTGAACTACGCGGGCCTGGCCCTGATCGTGCTGGGGCTGGCCTTCGTGGTCGGCGAAGCCTACCTGCGCAGCTTCGGCATCCTCGGGCTGGGCGGCGTCGCCGCATTCGTCGCCGGCGCCCTGATGCTGATCGATACCGAACTGCCGGGTTACGGCGTGCCGCCCGGCCTGGTGGGCACGCTGGCCGTGGCCAGCGCCCTGGTCCTGTTCGGCACGGCGCGGCTGGCCCTGAAAACGCGCCGGCGCCCCGTCACCAGCGGCGCGGCCGGCCTGGTCGGCGCGCTGTGCGCGGTGGAGAATGTCGCCGTGCGCAATGCCCGGGAAGGATGGGTCCGCATCGAAGGCGAGCTGTGGCGGGCCGTCAGCGTCGAGCCGCTGCATCCGCTGCAAACCGTACACGTGGTCGGGCGGGCCGGCCTGACCCTGGAAGTCGTCCCCGTCGCACCCACCAAAGGAGAATGACGATGTTTTCCGGTATCGGACTCGGCCTTGGCGGCCTGTTCTTCCTGCTGCTGGCGCTGCTGGCCTCGGCGATCCGGGTGCTGCGCGAATACGAGCGCGGCGTGGTGTTCCAGCTGGGGCGCTTCTGGGGAGTGAAGGGGCCGGGGCTGGTGATCATCGTCCCGGTGCTGCAGCAGATGGTGCGGGTCGACCTGCGCACCATCGTGCTCGATGTGCCGACCCAGGACGTGATCTCGCGCGACAACGTGTCGGTGAAGGTCAACGCGGTGCTGTACTTCCGCGTGGTCGACCCCGAGCGCGCCATCATCCAGGTCGCCAACTTCATGGAAGCGACCAGCCAGCTGGCCCAGACCACGCTGCGCGCCGTGCTCGGCAAGCACGAGCTCGACGAAATGCTGGCCGAGCGCGAGCGCCTGAACCTGGACATCCAGCAGGTGCTCGACGCCCAGACCGACGCCTGGGGCATCAAGGTCGCCAATGTCGAGATCAAGCACGTCGACCTGGACGAATCGATGGTGCGCGCCATCGCCCGCCAGGCCGAGGCCGAACGCGAGCGGCGGGCCAAGGTGATCCATGCCGAGGGCGAGCTGCAGGCCTCCGAAAAGCTGCAGCAGGCCGCCTACGTGCTGGCCCAGCAGCCGGGCGCGATGCAGCTGCGCTATATGCAGACGCTCGGCGCGATCGCGGGCGACAAGTCCTCGACCATCGTGTTTCCGCTGCCGATCGAGTTGCTGGACGTGGTGGCGGCGCAGGCGCGCAGCCCGGCGGCGAAATAGCATCGCTTGAAGCGCCTTGCAACGAAGGGGCGCGTTTACCCGTCCTCGCCCCCCGGCGAGGGCCGCAAGACCATGACCGGCACCGGCGCATACGCCAGCACCGCCTGCGTCACGCTCCCCGCCAATAGCCGGCTCAGGCCGCGCCTGCCGTGCGAGCCCATGACCACCAGGTCGCAGCCGTGCTCGCGCACCGCGTCGACGATGGCTAGGCCAGGGTCGAGCGAGAAGGCGGTGACGGGCAGGCATTGCACGCCGGCGGCCTGCGCGCGCGCGGCCAGTGCCGTGGCAAAGCCGTTCGCCCGTTCGAGCAGTGTGTCGACCTGCTGGCCGGGATCGAGCACCATGGCGCCGTCGAGCGACTGCAACACCGGCTCGGGCACGGCGATGGACAGCGCCACCATCTCGCTGCCGAAAGCACGGGCCAGTTCGATCGCCGAATCGGCGGCGCCCAGGGAAATCGACGAGCCGTCGGTGGGCACCAGGATGCGCTTGTACATGGCGTGGTCCTGCTAGCGGTGCACCATCACGGGAATGGCGCTGTGCAGCAGCACCTTCTGCGTCTCGCTGCCCAGCAGCAGGCCCTTGACGCCCTTGCGGCCATGCGAGGCCATCACGATCAGGTCGCAACCGTGCTGGCGCGCGGTGGAGATGATCGCTTCGTAGGGGTTGTCGGACTCAAGCTGCACGCAGCTGCAGGCCACCCCCGCATCGCGCGCGGCAGCGGCCACCTCGTCGAGCATGCGCTGGGCGCGCTCGCGGCCGGCGACGGCGTACTCGTCCCTGGTCTGCTCGAGCATCTCCGCATCGGTGGTGAAGGTATGGAAGGACGGCGTGGCGGTCATGCCGACCACGTCGGCGCCGACGCTCCTGGCGAAGTCGACGCCGGCCTGGATGGCACGCCCGGAGGCTTCCGAGCCGTCGGTTGGCAGCAAAATCCTCTTGTACATGACAAGCTCCAGAAGTCGGCCCGTGCACATTCGAGTGGAAACGCGCCGGGTCTGTTCTGGCTGATTGGTGGGCGATTTGATGCAGATCAAACGCCCAACAGAGCGAGCCTCAATCCACGGCCGCGGCCGCCAGCGCCGTCATGTTCACGATGCGCCGCACCGTCGCGCTCGGACTCAGGATGTGCACCGGCTTGGCCGCGCCCAGCAGGATCGGGCCGACGGTCACGCCCTTGCCCGCCGCGACCTTGAGCACATTGAACAGGATGTTGGCCGCGTCCAGCGACGGCATCACCAAGAGGTTGGCGCTGCCCGCGTAGCCGTCCGGGATCTGGTAGAGCGCGCGGATGTCTTCCGACAACGCGGCGTCGCCGTGGATCTCGCCGATCACCGACAGCTCCGGCGCCGTCTCCCTGAGCAGCGCGCGCGCTTCGCGCATGCGCCGCGCCGAAGGCCGGTTGGACGAGCCGAGCGAGGAATGCGACAGCAGCGCCACCCGCGGCTCCAGCCCGAACTGGCGCAGCATCGCCGCGCCCAGGCGGGCGATCTCGGCCAGTTCCGGCGCCGTCGGCTGGTCGTTGACATAGGTATCGGTGATGAACAGCGTGTACTTGTCCAGCACCAGGGCATTCATCGCGGCCAGCACGCCCACGCCGGGCGCCATGCCGATCTGTTCCTGCACGTGCACCAGGTGGCTGTCGTAGCTGCCCTGCATGCCGCAGATGAGCGCATCGACCTTCCCCGCCGCCAGCAGGCGCGCGCCCTGCAGGCTGGCCTCGCCTTCCTGCTCGGCCAGCGTGTAGTCGACGTCCGGCTGCAGGCGCAGGCCCGCGTCCCGGATCGCGCGTTCGACCTGGTCCTTCTCGCCGATCAGCACCGGATAGGCGATGCCCTCGTCCACCACGGTCTGCACCGCGCGCAGCACGCGGCGGTCGCTCCCTTCGGCATACGCGACCCGGCGCGGATGCGCCTTGGCCTGGGCGAACACGGGCTTCATGAAGAAACCCGTGTGGTAGATCATCTGGGCCAGCTTGTCGCGGTAGGCGTCCATGTCCTGGATCGGGCGGGCCGCCACGCCGGACGCGGCGGCGGCTTCGGCCACGCGCGGGGCGATCGCCGCCAGCAGGCGCGGATCGAACGGTTTCGGGATGATGTACTCGGGACCGAAGGACAGGTCCTGGCCCTCGTAGGCCGAGGCCACCACGTCGCTGGCTTCGGCTTCGGCCAGCTCGGCGATCGCGGTGACGCAGGCCAGCTTCATCTCGTCGGTGATGCGGGTAGCGCCGCAATCGAGCGCGCCGCGGAAGATGTAGGGGAAGCACAGGACGTTGTTGACCTGGTTCGGATAGTCCGAGCGGCCGGTGGCGACGATGCAGTCCGGCCGCGCGGCGCGCGCCACTTCCGGGCGGATTTCCGGCTCCGGGTTGGCCAGCGCCAGGATCACCGGCTGGTCCGCCATGGTCTTGACCATGGCGCCGGTGAGCACGCCGGCGGTCGAGCATCCCAGGAACACGTCCGCGCCCACCATGATGTCGGCCAGCGTGCGCGCATCGGTCGATTGCGCGTAGCGCGCCTTGTTGGCTTCCATGTTGTCCTCGCGGCCGGCCCAGATCACGCCCCTGGAATCGGTCACGAAAATGTTCTCGCGCTTCACGCCCAGCAGCACCATCATGTCCAGGCAGGCAATCGCCGCCGCGCCGGCGCCCGAGGCGCACAGCTTGATGCTGCCGATGTCCTTGCCCACCACCTTGAGCGCGTTGAGCAGCGCGGCGGTGGAGATGATCGCGGTGCCGTGCTGGTCGTCGTGGAAGACCGGGATGTTCATCCGCTCGCGCAGCTTCTTCTCGATGTAGAAGCATTCGGGCGCCTTGATGTCTTCCAGGTTGATGCCGCCGACGGTGGGTTCGAGCATGGCGATGGCGTCGACCAGCTTGTCCGGATCCATTTCGTCCAGCTCCAGGTCGAACACGTCGACCCCGGCGAACTTCTTGAACAGGCAGCCCTTGCCTTCCATGACCGGCTTGGAGGCCAGCGGACCGATATTGCCCAGGCCCAGCACCGCGGTGCCGTTGGTGATCACGGCCACCAGGTTGGCGCGCGACGTGTATTCGGCGGCCATGTTCGGGTCCGCGGCGATTTCCTCACAGGCATAGGCCACGCCCGGCGAATAGGCCAGCGACAGGTCGCGCTGGTTCGACAGCGGCTTGGTGGCGACCACCTCGATCTTGCCCCGCGTCGGGCTGCGGTGGTATTCCAGCGCGTCGGCGCGCAGCTGGGTGTCGCGGGATTCGTCGTTGCTCGATTCCGTGCTCATCTTGTCTCCTGTCGTTGTCGGATGCGGGAGCGGCCTTGCGCCTGCCAACTAGCCTACCTGTCGGAAAGCCATCATTGCAACACGAAACGGGAAAAGCCATCACATTGGATGGCTTTGATATCCGTACGGAAAAAATGAGTTTTACGCGAAAACGAAAAAGGCTCCCGATCGGGGAGCCTTCTCGTTACTACCTGGCGGAGAGGGTGGGATTCGCCCACATGCTGCGGGCCGCCCTCGCGCAAATATGCGCGAGGCTTCGAACCCCACGCGTAAGCCGCGCAGGCGGCTTACTCCTTCCGCATACGCAATAAAAAAGCTCCCGTGCGGGAGCTTTTTTATGACTACTGGCGGAGAGGGTGGGATTCGCCCACATGCTGCGGGCCGCCCTCGCGCAAATATGCGCGAGGCTTCGAATCCCACG
>NZ_JBYTST010000013.1:0-132690 GCF_058111565.1 Telluria sp. AZSoR62 | reverse complement strand
CTTTGCGCCGATGATAGTGCTGCAACCAGTGTGAAAGTAGGTTATCGTCAGGCTAGTTATAAGCAAAACCCCACCAGGTGATCCTGGTGGGGTTTTTTGCGTTTATATCCGCGCGCTCTTCTTTATGGCCGCTGGGTAATTTGTGCCGCCCTGATTCAAACGACCCACCCGTACTTATACTGGATCTTCATACAACTCACCTTCGCCCCCATGATCCCTGCTCGCCGTCGTCCTTCCGCCTCCCTGGTACGGTATGCCGTTTGCGCCAGCCTGCTGTTCTCCCATGCGGCCATCGCCTCTTCGCTTCCTCCCGGCTGCGACATGAACGAGCAGCCGGCACTGCCGGTCACGATCACCGACGACATGCGGCCGGTCGGCAAGGCCACGATCAACGGCACCACCGTTCCTGTGATGCTCAGCACCGGCGCGGCCGAATCGGTGGTGTTCAACCGCAAAACGCTGGACCGCTTGGGCATCGGCATGCGCAGCTCGACGGGCAGGCTGAACGCGGAGGATGAGCGCAATCCAATAGGCGTGGATATCGTGCGCGATGTGACGCACGCCCAGATCAAGGAGTTTTCCTTCGGCGCCAGCACTACGAAAAACAGCACCTATCCGGTCGAGGACTTCTTGGACGACAGCTACGGCGTCAGGATCGGCGCCGGCACCCTGCTGCTGACGGATCTCGAGATTGCCCTGGACGCCGGCTACATCAAGCCTTTCAAGCCGAGCGGCTGCATCCGGGCCCACATGGCTTATTGGGATCCGCAGGCGGTATCGGTTCTGGCCTGGCACGATCCATGGAAGCGCGAGCCACGCCTGGTATTCAGTGTCCGTATCAACGGCGTCGACCTGCGCGCCTTGCTGTCGACCGCCACGCCGCATTCCTATCTGCCGAAGACCACCGCCGAACGGCTGGGATTGACGTCGAATTCTCGGGGCGCTGTGCGTGAGGATCCCTTGCCCGGGCATGCACCGGACCAGCCAGTGTGGAAAGTGCCAGTGGCGACGATGTCGGTCGGCGCACTGGAAGTCAAGGACCTCGACCTGCGCCTGGTCTCCCTGCCGCATTCCGGCGAACTCCTGGTATTGGGTGCGGACTTCCTGCACCGGCACCGCATCTATATCGCTATGAGCCAGAAGCAGATCTACTTCTCCCCGATCACCACGCCGCGGACGATGAAGCGCGGCGAGGTGAAGGTAATCCCGCAGAAGATCGACTGAACCACCAGGTCAGGTCATCTTCAAAAAGCGCGAGGCATTCCCCGCTGTCAAAGCGGAGGCCTCGTCTTGCCCGCGGATGGGCGATACCGGGCGGCCGCTATGCACCACGAATGTTCTCCCGCATTTGCTCAAAAAGGATTATCTAAACGCCTCGAATCTTTCTAAAATGTCGGTTTGGCAATTTTAGGAAGATATCGCTATGTGGACAGCAATGCCGCGCACCCGATCTGGCGCGCTCTCGTCTCGCTTGAGCCGGACCGCCGCACTGGCAGTGCTGATGGCAAGCCTGGGCGGTTGTGGCGGAGACAGCGATCCTGCTGCGGAGCGCGTGGCCGAGCTGGGTCGTACATCTGCACAAACCACGGCTGTCCAGGCAACTCCTGCGGTCGTCGCGATGGCCGGGATGCGCGCCGACTATAAAATCGAGCGCATTGCCGGAACGGTCCAGCTTACGCACAGCGCCACTGCGATCGTGACCCGCGTTGCAGTGAACACCCGGGTCCGTTTCGCCGATTTCACTTTTGCGATGGATATCGATGGCAATGCCGGTAAAGTCTATCGGCTCTATAAAGCCGCATTCAACCGTACACCCGATGTGCGGGGACTGAGTTATTGGATCCAGGTGATGGACAACGGCGCGTCGCTCGCGTCGATTGCCCAGGATTTTGTCGGTTCGGTCGAATACCGCGATGTCTATGGCATCAACCCCAGCGAAACCGAAACAATCAGCCGGTACTACAATAATGTGCTGGGCCGGGAAGGCGATGCAACCGGCGCCGCGTTCTGGGCGGGGATTTTGCGCGACAAGAAATCTACCGTGGCCGAGGTACTGGTCGGCTTCAGCGAAAGCGCCGAAAACCAGGAAGGCGTGTATGCCGCGATCAGCAACGGTATCGCATATCGGGAAGCGGGGCCTACCTATGTCGCGGTCGCCGATGCCGGTCCACAACGCTCCGGCACGGTCGGCACAGCCTTGATGCTCGACGGCTCGGCCAGCCTGGGACGCACGGATTTCCTGGTCTACGCCTGGGCAATCACGGAGCGGCCAGCCAACAGTGTGGCCACGCTGCTCAACGCCAGCACTGCGTTTCCGACGTTCACGCCCGATAAAGAAGGTAGATACACGCTCAGCCTCACCGTGAATGATGGCGCAACGCGTTCGACGGCGACGACCACGGTAGTGGCAATGCCACCCGGACTGAATTTTGCTCCGATCGACGCGCGGTATTCCCGTGGCCTGGACAAGGTCATCACCGTCTCGACCAGTCCAAATGCCTTGAGCATTGTCGATCCCTTCTCCAATGCGATCCGTACGGTCAACCTGCCGACGGCAGTCAAGAATTTCAGCCTCAGCCCGAATGGCAGGCTGGCAATCGTCTTGTATGACAGCGTGGCAAGCCTCGTCGATCTCGAGAGAGCCACGATTATCAAGTCGTTCGCCACCGGCGGAAAGCATACCGATGCCTTCATCACCAACACGTCCATCGCCTATTTCATCGGTCAGACGGGAGGCCAGTGGGTATCTCCTTCGGTCAGCTATTTCAATGCGCGCACCGGGCAGGACCTGACGACCGTGGGCTTGGGTTCGCGTTCTTTCTACGGAACGCAACAGGGTGTTTTTGCCGGATCGAAAAACAAAGTATTCCTTGTGTCGCAGGGGATTTCACCTTCCGATATCAATTATTTCGCCATTAATCCGGCTACGAATGCAGTCAGCGAATCCGGCGATTCGCCCTACCACGGCGATTACGGGATGCCTCCACCCTTGTTCCTGTCGGAGAACGAAGATCTGCTGTTCACGGCCAACGGCAACGTCTTCAACACCAGCACCCTGCGTTACGCCGGGGGTATCGGCTTGCCACGCGACCATTCGATTATCTCGCTCAGCAATTCGACGGTAAGGGATGAGACGATACTGCTGGCCGCGCCGTTCAGTTACATAGGGAGCTCGGCTGGGGGACTGCCTGCCAAATACTACCTCTACAACAGCGCCCTGTTCTTTGCTGCGGGGACGGCCGATTTGCCTGTGGTCGAAGGCAAGCAGACCTATGGGCTGAAGATTTGGCATAGTGCAGGTGGCCGCCGTATCGCACTGGTACAACTCGGTTCGGCCACACCCATGGCGCCGGGAACACGCTACCTCGTGCTGCCGCTCTGACCTGGATGCAGGGTGCGCCGCCCACCGGCGGCGCGGGCTTACATTCCTGACATTGCATCTGCGTCCACCCGGCTTACACTGGAGAAGCTTCGCTTCTACCGGGGGCTGACATGAACCTTCACTTCAACCCGTCGCTGCGGCGCGCCGCCGCAGCGCTGCTGTTGGCTGGCGGCCTGGGAGGCTGCGCCGTCTATGCCCCACCCTATGCCTACGACACGGCCTATGCCTACCCGGCCTATGTCGGGCCGCCGGTATCGCTGGACCTGGGATTCGCCTTCTACGATCGCCCGCGCCATGGCCACTATCGGCACCATCACCATCATGGCTGGCGTGGGCATGGCTGGGGACACCATCGCGGAGGCTGGGGTCACCATCACCGCGGCGGCCGGCACGGCCGTCACTGAGCAGGCAGGGCAGGTGGCCTAGCTGCCCAGCGGCTGGGCCACCGGCTCGGCTTCCTTCGCCTTCACCTCGCCGCGGCTGATGCTGTCGCCGTCGTTGCGGCGCAGGCGCCAGAAGATCAGGGACGACACCAGCGTCATGACGGCCAGCGTGCCGAAGCCGTGGTGCAGCGCCTTCGACACCAGCAGCTGGTTGTCCTGCGCCACCGGCCCCAGGAACCAGGCCGTCACGATCGAGCCGGTCGCCAGGCCGAAGCTCATCGACAGCTGCTGGAAGGAAGAGGACATGGTGCTCGCCATACTCGAATCCTTCGGCTCGATGTCGGCATAGGCCAGCGTATTCATGCTCGAGAACTGCAGCGAATTGAAGAAGCCCTGCGCCAGGCTGATCGCCACGATGACGTAGAAGGGCGTGCTGGGACCGACCAGGGTGAACATGGCGATCGTCAGGCCGATCAGCACGGTATTGACCATCAGGACCTGGCGGTAGCCGAAGCGCGCCAGCAGCCGGGGCGCGAACATCTTCATGCACATCGCGGCCGCCGCCGCCGGCATCATGAGCAGGCCGGATTGCCAGGCCGGCAGCCCCAGGCCCAGCTGGTAGAGCAGCGGCAGCAGGAAGGGCAGGCCGCCGACGCCGAGCCGCGTGAAGAAGCCGCCTGCCACCGAGATGCGGAAGGTGCGCACCTTGAACAGGGTCAGGCGCAGTAGCGGGTGCTTGATGCGCAACGCATGCCAGGTATAGCCCGCCAGCAGCGCCACTGACAGGGCCAGCAGCAGCCCGCCGGTGACGGCGTCGAGCGTGTGCTCGCCAAACACTTCCAGCAGCCAGGACAGGATGGCGGTGCCGCTGCTGAACAGCACCAGGCCGATCAGGTCGAGCGGGCGTTTTTCCGGCGCCTGGTAGTCCGGCATGTGCTTCCAGACCAGGTAGAGCGCGATCAGCCCGACCGGCACGTTGACGAAGAAGATCACGCGCCAGGAAGTCCAGTGCACGATCAGCCCGCCGACGGTCGGCCCGAGCAGCGGCCCGATCAGCGCCGGGATGATCACGAAATTCATCGCGCCCAGCAGCTCGCTCTTGGGGAAGGTGCGCACGATGGCCAGGCGCCCGACCGGCATCATCATCGCCCCGCCCAGTCCCTGCAGCAGGCGCGCGGCCGTCATCGTGGCGGCGGTCGGCGCCAGGCCGCACAGCACCGAGGCGATCGTGAAAATCGAAATGGCGGTAAAGAAGACGCGGCGGGTGCCGAAGCGGTCGGCCATCCAGCCGCTGAGCGGGATGCCGACGGCCAGGCCGAGGATGTAGCTGGTGACCACCGACTTGAGACTCAGCGGCGTGACCTGCAGGCTGGCCGCGATGCTGGGAATGGCGGTATTGACGATGGTGGCGTCGAGCTGCTCCATGAAGAGGGCAGTCGCCACCAGCCACGGCAAGTAGCGTTTGATCGTGCTGGGATCGGTCAATCGGGCCTCGTGTTGCGTGCAGGCCGGACGGCCCTCCTGGCCTGATTTTTACATACTTCGCGACCGGGCCGTGTTCGGCACCGCCTCGGCCGCGACCTGCTTAGAAGCGGTAGCCCGCCTTGAGCACGACCCAGTTTGCGCCGGCGTTCGGGCGCTTGATGCTGGCGTTCGAGTAGTGCTGGAACTTCAGGCCGAAGTCCCATTTGGCCGTGGTATAGCCCACGCCCACGTGGTCGGCGAACTGGAAGGCGGTGGCCAGTTCCTTGTCGCGGTTCTTGTACAGCGTGGAGAACAGGCTGACACCGATGCCGGCTTCGCCATACAGGCCGAGCTTGCTGTCGTTCTGGTAGCGGAAGACCGGCGTGAAGCCGATGACGGCGATGTTCTTCTCCTGGCCGGAGACATTGCGGTAGGCATCGAGCTGCCAGAGCGCCAGGTTGCCTTCCCAGTAGCCCGACAGGTGGCGGCCATTGCCGGCGAACCAGCGCTGTTGCCAATCCTTTTGTGCAGCGAAACGAACCATCCGCTGTTGTGGATTACTGCCGACCTCGAGCGAGATGGTATCGACGGCGCGCTCGGCCGCATGGGTGGCTGGAGCAAGGAGGGCGGCCAAACCGGCGGCAATGGCAGCCAATGACTTCGAAATACGCATGGTGATCTTTCTTGGCAGGAGAGAAATATTGTGCAATGCGTTATATTGTACTAGCGTGAACAATCCGCTGCTGGCTGCCGCCTGATCCGTGGCGCGGGTATGATAGACCCTCCGCAAAACGCGCCCTTCACTCCCCATTTCGCATGACTGAACCGATCTCGACGCCGCTCTACCCCCTCGCCCATCCGACCCAGCAGCAGGCGGCCCCCGCCACGTTGCCGCACGACCCGGTCGCCGACCACATTGCCCAGCATCTCGGCCGCATCGACACCGTCTTCCACGACACCGTGGCGGACCCGGTCCAGGTCGACATCCACGTGGTGCCGGCCAATGCGCAGACCCCATTCCTGCGGCTGGTGACCTCGGGCATGAGCAGCCGCGCGATGACGGTGCCGGAAGGCGCGCCGCCGTATGCCGAGCTGATGATGGCCCTGCCGGCGGACTGGAAGCTCGACGCGCAATCGGTACAGGACGAGCGCTGGTACTGGCCGGTCGCCCTGCTGCGCCACCTGGCCCACTATCCGCACCAGCACGCCACCTGGCTGGGCCTGGGCCACACGGTGCCCAACGGCAGCCCGGCCAAGCCCTATGCCAAGGGTGTCGAGTTCACCGGCGCGATCCTGCTGCCGCCGGCCTCGGCGCCGGAAGCGTTTGCCTCGCTGGCCCAGGACGGCAAGGACATCTATTTCCATTGCGTGGTGCCGCTGTATGACGCGGAGCTGAACCTCGTCAAGCGCAAGGGCTTCCCGGAACTGCTCGACGCCTTCAACGAGAAGGGCGTCACCGACCTGGTGGTCCCGGGACGCAAGAACACCGTCAAGAAATTCCTCGGGCTGTTCTGATGACCACCACCGCCTTCCTCGGCATCGGCCTGATGGGAAGGCCGATGGCAAGCCGCCTCGCGCGGGCGGGCTACAGCGTGCGCGCCTGGAACCGGACGCTTGCCAAGGCCGAGGCCGTGCGCGAGGCCGGGGCTGAGCCGGTGGCGGACCTGCCGGATGCCGTGCGCGGCGCGCAGGTGGTCATTTCCATGCTCGAGGCGGGGCAGATCGTGGGCGAGGTGATCGCCGCGGCCCTGCCTTCGCTGGCGCCCGGGACATTGTGGGTCGACATGAGCTCGACGCGGCAGGACGAGGCGCTGGCCTTTCATGCGACGCTGGCGGCGCGCGGCTGCCGCTTCATCGATGCGCCGGTGTCGGGCGGCGTCGGTGGCGCGGAAAGCGGAACGCTGGCCATCATGGTGGGCGGCGGCCAGGCGGAATTTGACCAGTTGGCAAAACTTCTGGCCGTGCTGGGAACGGCGCAGCGGGTGGGGCCGGTCGGCAGCGGGCAGGTGGCCAAGCTGTGCAATCAATTGATCGTCGGCGCGACCCTGAACGTGGTGGCGGAAGCGCTGTTGCTGGCCCAGGCGGCCGGGGCGGATCCGGCCGCGGTGCGCGAGGCCATCCGCGGCGGGTTCGCGGGCAGCCGCATCCTCGAGGTGCACGGGCAGCGCATGCTGGAGCGCAATTTCATGCCTGGCGGGCAGGTAAAGAGCCAGTTGAAGGACTTGCGCAATGTGCTGGCAGCAGCAGGGGCCGCGGGGTTAAGCCTGCCAGTGACGGAGCTGGTGACGCGCAGGTATGAGGCGATCGAGATGCCGTTGCCGACGGCCGATCATGCGGCCGCGCTGCTGGCGTTGGAAATGCTGAACCCGGGTATCCGGCTGGGGGACGCCGCAGACCAGCTCCCGTAGGAGGGCAGAGTCTGCCCTCCTGCGAGTCGCAGCAACGCTTCGGTCGCAGCGCTTACGCCACCGGCAAACTCATCTCCACCAGCTTCACCCAGTAACTCGCCCCGATCGGCAGCAAGTTGTCGTTGAAGTCGTAGCTGGTGTTGTGCAGCTGGCACGGCCCCAGCCCATGCCCGCCGGCGCGGTGCGAACCCTCGCCATTCCCGATGAAGACATAGCAGCCGGGCTTCTCCTGCAGCATGTAGGCAAAGTCTTCCGCCCCCATGGTCGGCTCGACATTTGTATCGACCCGCTCCGCCCCCACCACCGCGCGCATCGCTTCCACTGCAAACGCCGTCTTCTCGGCATGGTTGATCAGCGGCGGATAATTGCGCTTGAAGTTGAAGTCGACCGACGCATTGAAGGCCGTTGCCACCCCTAGCGCCATCTCTTCCATGCGGCGCTGGATCAGGTCGAGCACGCCAGTCGAGAAGGTGCGCACGGTGCCCACCAGCTCGGCTTCGTCGGGAATGACATTGGTGGCGCTGCCCGCGTGGATTTGCGTGATCGACAGCACCGCCGATTCCAGCGGATTCTTTTCGCGCGACACGATGGTCTGCCAGGCTTGCGCAATCTGCACCGCCACCATGACGGGATCGATGCCGCGGTGGGGCTGGGCCGCATGGCAGCCCTTGCCGCGCACGACCACGCGGAACTCGTTACTGGACGCCATCATCGGCCCCGCGACCACGCCGAAGTTCCCTTCGGGGATGCCGGGCCAGTTATGCATGCCGTACACCGCCTCCATCGGGAACTGTGTGAACAGGCCGTCATCCATCATGCGGCGCGCGCCGCCGCCGCCTTCTTCGGCCGGCTGGAAGATCAGGTAGACGGTGCCGTCGAAGTTGCGGTGCTGCGCCAGGTGGTGGGCGGCGCCGAGCAGCATGGCGGTGTGGCCATCGTGGCCGCAGGCGTGCATCTTGCCTGCATGGCGGGAGGTATGCGCGAAAGCGTTCGTCTCCTGCATCGGCAGCGCATCCATGTCGGCGCGCAGGCCGATCGCACGCTTGGACGAACCGTGCTGGATGATGCCGACCACGCCGGTCACGCCCAGCCCGCGCACGATCGGGATGCCCCATTCGGTCAGGCGCGCCGCCACCATGTCGGCGGTGCGCACTTCTTCATAACAGAGCTCCGGATGCGCATGCAGGTCGCGCCGGATCTCCTGTAACTCCGCTTGGAAAGCGAGGATAGGTTCGATGAGCTTCATCTCTGTCTCCGTTTTGTCATGCTGGCATTGCACACTTTGAACTATTGTAGCCTGCCTCAAACAGAGAGTGAAAGAGGCGGCACGGACAGGCCGGGAATCGGATAAAGTATTGGTTTCACGAAGCATTTTCCCGTCCATGTCCGTCACCCAAGTCCGCGCTGCCTGCCCCCACGATTGCCCCGATACCTGTGCGATCCTCGTCACCGTCGATAACGGCGTGGCGACCGAAGTGAAGGGCGATCCGGAGCATCCGACGACGGCGGGCGTGCTGTGCACGAAGGTGGCGCGCTATGTGGAGCGCACCTATCACCCGGACCGCGTGCTGTACCCGATGCGCCGCGTCGGCCGCAAGGGCGAGGGCAAGTTCGAACGCATCAGCTGGGGCGACGCGATCGACGAGATCGCGGCGCGCCTCGGCGAGATCGCTTCCCGCGATCCGCAAGCCATTCTCCCGTACAGCTATGCAGGCACGATGGGACTCGTGCAGGGCGATTCCATGTCTTTGCGTTTCTTCAACAAACTCGGGGCCTCGCTGCTGGACCGTACCATCTGCGCCACAGCCGGTGCGACCGGCTACAAGTACACCATCGGCGGCTCGATCGGCACCGACATCGAGCAGTTCCAGGACGCGAAGCTGATCCTGATCTGGGGTGGCAATCCGATCGCCTCGAACCTGCACCTCTGGATGCGCGTGCAGGAAGCCAAGCGCCGCGGCGCCAAGCTCATCGCCATCGATCCCTACCGCTCGCTCACGGCCGAGAAATGCCACCAGCATATTGCCCTGCTGCCGGGCACGGACGCCGCGCTGGCGCTGGGCATGATGCACGTGCTGATCCAGGAAGACCTGGTCGACCACGACTACATCGCCCGCCACACGCTCGGCTACGACGAACTCAAAGCGCGCGCGCTGGAATGGACGCCCGAGCGCACCGCCGAGACCTGCGGCATCACCGCCGGCGAAGTGGTGGAACTGGCGCGCCTGTACGGCCAGGTGGCGCGCAGCGGCGAGGGCGCGGCAATTCGCCTGAACTACGGCCTGCAGCGCGTGCGCGGCGGCGGCATGGCGGTGCGTAACATCGCCTGCCTGCCGGCCCTGGTCGGCGCCTGGCGCCACAAGGCCGGCGGCGTGCAGCTCTCGACCTCGGGCTCCTTCCCGGCCAACCGCCCGGTGCTGCAGCGCCCGGACCTGCTGGCCGGCCGCGCCACGCGCACCATCAACATGACCACCATTGGCGACGATTTGCTCAAAGAAGCGTCGCCCGAATTTGGCCCGAAGATCGAGGCCGTGATCGTCTACAACGCCAACCCGCTGGCGATCGCACCGGATTCGGCCAAGGTCCAGCAGGGCTTCGAGCGCGAAGACCTGTTCACCGTCGTGCTGGAGCACTTCCAGACCGACAGCGCGGACTACGCCGACATCCTGCTGCCGGCCACGACCCAGCTCGAGCACGTCGACGCCCACCTGGCCTACGGCCACCTGTACATGATGGCCAATAACGCGGCCATCGAACCGGTGGGCGAAGCGAAACCGAACACCGAATTCTTCCGCCTGCTGGCCGCGCGGATGGGCTTTACCGATGCCTGCTTCCTTGAAACCGACGACCAGCTGGCCGCACAGGCCTTCGACAAGCAGCACGAGCGCGCCATCCACTTCGACTGGGAGTCGCTCAAGAAGAAAGGCTGGCAGAAGCTGAACATGCCGGACGCGCCGTTTGCCGAGGGGGGCTTTCCGACACCGTCGGGCAAGTGCGAATTCTATTCAAGCAGCATGGCGCGCGACGGACTCGATCCGCTCCCGGCCTATATTCCGCCGTATGAATCGGCCGCCTCCAACCCGGAGCTGGCACGGAAGTACCCGCTGGCGATGATCTCGCCACCGGCCCGCAACTTCCTGAACTCGACGTTTGTAAACGTGCAGAGTTTGCGCGCAAACGAGGGCGAGCCGCACCTCGACATCCACCCGAACGATGCCGCCCGCCGCGGCATCGTTCATGGCGAGATGGCGCGTATCTTCAACGACCGCGGCTCATTCGTTGCCCGTGCACGCGTGACCGACAAGGCGCGCGAAGGGCTGGTGGTGGGCTTGTCGGTCTGGTGGAAGAAACTCGCCAGCGACGGCAAGAACGCCAACGAAGTGACCAGCCAGCGCTTGACCGACATGGGCAGGGCGCCAACCTTCTACGACACCCTGGTGCAGGTTGAAAAAGCCTCACCCTCAATGCGAGATGAAAACCTCTAGATTTTCCCAGGCCTTCCGGCCATTCATGGCCGTGACCGCCGCGGCCCTGATGTTGTCAAGCTGCTCATCCCTCAACTACTACTCCCAGGCCGCCCAGGGCCAGCTCGAACTGCTGGCGGATTCCCGCCCGATCGACGACTGGCTGGCCGATCCCCGCACCGCGACACCCCTGCGCCACCGGCTCGAGACGGCGCGCCAGATCCGCCGCTTCGCCATCCAGGAACTGAAACTGCCCGACAACGGCAGCTACACCCATTTCACCAAGCTCGAACGCCCCTACGTGCTGTGGAACGTGGTCGCCACGCCCGAGCTGTCGCTCAAGCCCATGCAGTGGTGCTTCCCGGTGGCCGGCTGCGTGAACTACCGCGGCTACTACAGCAAGCAGGCGGCGCAGGCCTACGCCAAGGAGCTGCGCGCCCAGGGCAACGACGTCGAAGTGGGGGGCGTCAGCGCCTATTCCACGCTGGGATGGTTCAGCGATCCCCTGATCTCGACCTTCATCAACTACCCGGACGCCGAGCTGGCGCGCCTGATCTTCCACGAGCTGGCGCACCAGGTGGTGTACGTGCAGGGCGATTCGAAGTTCAACGAGTCCTTCGCCAGCGCGGTGGAAGCGGCCGGCGTCGAAGGCTGGCTGGAACGCTTCGGCAATCCGATGATGACCCAGGCCTTCGAGCGCTACACCCTGCGCAAGCGCGATTTCATGGCGCTGCTGGTGCGCTACCGCGGCGAGCTGGAAAAGACCTATGCCAGCAAGATGAGCAAGGACGAGAAGCGCGCCTCCAAGGGCCGCCTGTTCGTGGCGCTGAAGGACGACTACCAGGTGCTCAAGGCGAACTGGGGCGGCTATGCCGGCTACGACCGCTTCTTCGCCGAGCCGCTGTCGAACGCCCACCTGGCCTCGATCGCCACCTACAACGACTTCGTGCCCGCCTTCCGCGCGCTGCTGCGCAAGGAGCGTTCCTGGCCGGCCTTCTACAGGTCGGTCAACCAGCTCGCCAAGCTCGACAAGGCCGATCGCTACCGCGTGCTCAGGAGCCTGGCGGCGCCGGCGGCGACCAGTCCGCTGGTCGTGCAGCGCAGCATGGGCGGCGGGAAGATAGAGGACGCGTTCCAAAAGCCGTAAAAGAGCTTGCGCACAGGGACGCTGCCCGATAGCATCACATTGAAGCGATAGCAAAGGCGCAAGCTTCGCGCGCGCGCATGCAAGGAACACCAAGATTCCGGCTGCGGGCCGCGTTCGCTCGGACCATAACGATAACTATTTCGAGACAGAGGCATCCGATGGACAAAATGTGGCTGAAGTCGTACCCCCCGAACGTCCCAGGCGAGATCAATCCGGACCAGTACCAGTCGCTCGTGCACATGCTGGACGAATCGTTCAGCAAATACGCCGACCGCAACGCCTTCGTCTGCATGGACAAGTTCCTGACCTACGGCGAACTGGATGCCTACTCGAAGAAGCTGGCCGCCTGGCTGCAAAGCCGCGGCATGCAGCCCGGCGCGCGCGTGGCGATCATGATGCCGAACGTGCTGCAGTACCCGATCGCGATCGCGGCCGTGCTGCGCGCCGGTTTCACCGTGGTCAACGTGAACCCGCTGTACACGCCGCGCGAGCTCGAGCACCAGATCACCGACTCGGGCAGCGAAGCGATCATCGTGCTCGAGAACTTCGCGCACACCGTGCAGCAGGTGATGAGCAAGACCCCGCTGCGCCACGTGGTGGTGGCGAGCATGGGCGAGATGCTGGGCGGCGCCAAGGGCATGCTGGTCAACTTCGTGGTCCGCAACGTCAAGAAGATGGTGCCCGAGTTCTCGCTGCCGAACATGGTGCGCTTCAAGGATGCGCTGTCGCAGGGCGCGAAGATGCCGTTCTCGCCGGCCGCGCCGAAGACGTCCGACATCGCCTTCCTGCAGTACACCGGCGGCACGACGGGCGTTTCGAAAGGCGCCGCGCTCACCCACCGCAACGTGATCGCCAATGTGCTGCAGACCGAGGCCTGGGCCAAGCCGGCCATGGGCGACGTGGGCAATGGCGAGCAGACCGTGATCGTGTGCGCGCTGCCGCTGTACCACATCTTCGCGCTGACGGCCTGCGCCATGTGGGGCATGCGCACCGGCTCGCTGAACGTGCTGATCGTGAACCCGCGCGACATCCCGGGCTTCATCAAGGAACTGGGCAAGTACAAGGTGAACATGCTGCCGGCGGTGAACACGCTGTACAACGCGCTGGTCAACCACCCGGACTTCGCCGGCCTCGATTTCTCGGGCCTGAAGATCTGCAACGGCGGCGGCATGGCGGTGCAGAAGGCCGTCAACGACAAGTGGAAGCAGATCACCGGCACCAGCATCATCGAAGGCTACGGCCTGTCGGAGACCTCGCCCGTGGCCACCTGCAACCGCGCCGACGTCAAGGAATTCACCGGCACCATCGGCCTGCCGGTGCCGTCCACCGACATCGCGATCCTGGACGACGAAGGCAAGCCGATGGCCCCCGGCCAGATCGGCGAGATCGCCATCCGCGGCCCGCAGGTGATGGCCGGCTACTGGAACCGTCCGGACGAAACGGCCAAGGTCATGACGCCTGACGGCTTCTTCAAGTCGGGCGACGTCGGCATCATGGACGAGCAGGGCTACGTGAAGATCGTCGACCGCAAGAAGGACATGATCCTGGTCTCGGGCTTCAATGTGTACCCGAACGAACTGGAGGGCGTGATCGCCGGCCATCCGGGCGTGCTGGAATGCGCCGTGATCGGCGTGCCGGACGAGCATTCCGGCGAAGCGGTGAAGGTATTCGTGGTCAAGAAAGACCCGAACCTGTCCGCCGAGCAGCTGATGGACTACTGCAAGCAGCAGTTCACCGGCTACAAGAAACCGAAATACATCGAGTTCCGCGACGAGCTGCCGAAGACGAATGTCGGCAAGATCCTGCGGCGCGCGCTGCGCGACGAGAAGCAGCCGGCCCAGACGGCATAAGCTCGCACGGAAGTCGGTAGGCTGAAGCCGCCCGTGTCCCGGGCGGCTTCGCGTTTTAATGGCTTGGTACAAGCTACTACATGGAAGGTGAGGCACGGATGGACAAGTTTTGGCTCAAGTCGTATGAGGAAGGCGTACCCGCGGAGATCGACCCGACGCAGTACCGTTCCCTGACGCACCTGCTCGAGGAGGCGTTCCGCAAGTACGCCGACCGCAAGGCCTACGCGTGCATGGGCAAGTCCCTCACCTTCGCCGAACTGGACCGCTTGTCTCACCGCATGGCCGCCTGGCTGCAAAGCCGCGGCATGCAGCCGGGCGCGCGCGTGGCCATCATGATGCCGAACGTGCTGCAGTATCCGGTGGCGATGGCCGCCGTGCTGCGCGCCGGCTACGTCATCGTCAACGTCAACCCGCTCTACACGCCGCGCGAGCTGCAGCACCAGCTCAAGGATTCCGGCGCCGAAGCCATCGTCGTGCTCGAGAACTTCGCGCACACGCTCGAACAGGTGATCGCCAACACCCAGGTCAAGCACGTGGTGGTCGGCACCATGGGCGACCTGCTGGGCGGCCTGAAGGGCACGCTGGTCAACCTGGTGGTGCGCAAGGTCAAGAAGATGGTGCCGGCGTATTCGCTGCCGGGCGCGGTCGGCTTCAAGCGCATGCTAGCCGACAGCAATGGCCTGGCATTGAAGCCGGTCACCATCGGCCACGACGACATCGCCTTCCTGCAGTACACCGGCGGCACCACGGGCGTGTCGAAAGGCGCCGTGCTGCTGCACAAGCAGGTGATCGCCAACGTGCTGCAGAACGAAGCCTGGTTCGCCCCGACCCTCAAACGCATCAAGGACGGCGAGCAGGCGCAGTTCGTGTGCGCGCTGCCGCTGTACCACATCTATGCGCTGACCGTGTGCGCGCTGCTGGGCCTGCGCGTGGGCGGCATGAACCTCTTGATCCCGAACCCGCGCGACATCCCGGGCTTCATCAAGGAACTGGGCAACTACCGCATCAACATCTTCCCGGCCGTGAACACGCTGTACAACGGCCTGGTGAACAACCCGGACTTCGCCAAGCTCGATTTCTCGGGCCTGCTGGTATGCCCGGGCGGCGGCATGGCGGTGCAAAAGGCCGTGGCCGACAAATGGCTGGCGCTGACCGGCATCCCGATCGTGGAAGGCTACGGGCTGTCCGAGACCTCGCCGGTGGTCACCGCCAACCGCTGCGACATCACCGACTTTACGGGCACCATCGGCCTGCCGCTGCCGTCCACCGAGATCCGCATCCTGGATGAAGCCGGCAACGAAGTCCCGTTCGGCACCGCCGGCGAGATCGGCGTGCGCGGCCCGCAGGTGATGGCCGGCTACTGGCAGCGCGACGACGAAACCGCCAAGGTCATGACCGCCGACGGCTTCTTCAAGACCGGCGACATCGGCATCATGGACGAGAAGGGCTATACCCGCATCGTCGACCGCAAGAAGGACATGATCCTGGTCTCGGGCTTCAATGTGTACCCGAACGAGATCGAGGGCGTGGTGGCGGCCATGCCGGGCGTGCTGGAAGTGGCCTGCGTCGGCGTGCCGGACAAGAATTCGGGCGAGGCGGTGAAGCTGTACATCGTGCGCAAGGATGCGAACCTGAGCAGCGACGAGGTCATCGCCTACTGCAAGGAACAGTTCACCGGCTACAAGCGGCCGAAGTATGTCGAGTTCCGCGAGACGCTGCCGAAGACCAACGTGGGCAAGATCCTGCGCCGCGAACTGCGCGACGAGAAGACGTCGGCGTAGGCTGATACTGTTATTACTTGGATCCCGACGAAGGCCGGGATCCAATCTCGCACCGCATCCACTACCCCAGCCGCAGCGCCCCCGCCACCCCATCGTCCACCCTGAACGCCGCCAGCTGCGCAATCGCCGATTTCGCATCCTGCACGTCGTCCAGTCCCATGCAGCGCGCCACCGCCTGCTTCGGCGTGATCTCCAGCAGCAGGTAGCCGCGCTTGTCGCTGCGCCCGTACAGCATGTGCGGATTGTTCTCCATCTGCGCCAGGGTGCGTTCCTGCGGGCGCGAGCTCGACGTGATCGAGGTGCCCACGAACTCGGTCGCCACCACCGGGTTCTGCTTTGACACCGGCCTGGAAAAATCGGGCCGCAGCGAGGTCGCATAGAAAGTGTGCACGTCCCCGCCCAGCACCAGCGGATTATGGGCGCCCTGCTTGACGATGGTCTCCAGCAGGCGCCGGCGCGCGGCCGGATAGCCGTCCCAGCCATCTGTCCAGAAGCGGCCGTCGTCGGCTTTCAATACCGGCACGCTGCTCGACTGCGCCATCAGGGTTTGCTGCGCAAGGACGTTCCACTTCGCGCGCGAGGTCGCCAGCCCGGACTCCAGCCAGGCCTCCTGCTCGCCGCCCAGCATCGTGCGGCGCGGGTCGCGCAGGGCTTCGCAGCCGCGCGCGAACACCGCGTTCGAGCCGCCGCGCGTGCTCGATTTGGCGCAGGCCTGCGGCGAGCGGTACTGGCGGTCGTCCAGCACGTGGAAGCGCGCCAGCCGTCCCCAGTCGTAGCGCTGGAACAGGGGCACGGCGCCGAAGCCGTCGCGCGCTACTCGTGGCAGGCGCAGCGGCATGTGCTCGTAGAAGGCCTGGTAGGCGGCCGCGCGGCGCGCTGCGAAGTCGGCGGCCAGGCGCTCGTCGCGCAGGCCGGCGTAGTCGTTGCCCACCTCGTGGTCGTCCCAGGTCACGATCCAGGGCGCGGCGTGGTGGGCGGCCTGCAGGTCCGGGTCGCTCTTGTACTGCGCATAGCGCTTGCGGTATTCCTGCAGCGTGAACGACTCGTTGCTGCGCACCGCACGCTTGGGGTGGCGCAGCTGGTAGGGACCCCACTCGTAGATATAGTCGCCCAGGAAGACGACCAGGTCGGGATGGGCGGCGGCGATATGGCGGTGCGCCGCATAGCTGCCGAACTCCCAGTGCTGGCAGGACCCGACGGCCAGCTTGAGCAAGCCCGGCATGCTGTCGCGGCCGGGCGCGGTGCGCGTGCGCCCGACAGGGCTGACGGCGTCGCCCAGCATGAAGCGGTACCAATAGGGGCGGTCGGGCGCCAGGCCTTTCACGTCGACGTGGACGCTGTGGGCCAGTTCAGGCGCGGCTGTCGCCGTGCCCTTGGCCGCGATATTGCGGAAACCCTCGTCGCCGGCCACTTCCCAGCGCACCGGCATGGCGACTTCCGCCATGGGCACGGCGCCCAGCGGATCGCTCAGGATGCGGGTCCACAGGATCACCGAGTCCGGCAGCGGCGAGCCGGAGGCGACGCCCAGGCTGAAGGGGTAGGGGCCCTTGTTGGCCGAGGCGCAGCCAGCCAAAGACAGGCTCGACAGCGCTGCGGACAGGCGCGCACTGTGGAGCAGGAAGTGCCGGCGCGTCGGCATCGTGCTTATTCGCGCGAGATCAGGGAATCGAGCGGCGGCAGCTGGCGCGGCTTGCGGTCCGGGCCGGTGGCGACATAGGTCAGCTGCGCCTCGGTGACTTTCACGACATCCGCCTGCAGGCGGTTGCGCTCGGCATAGACCTCGACGCAGACGGTAATCGAGGTATTGCCGACCTTGACGATGTTGGCGTAGAAGGACAGCAGATCGCCCACGAACACAGGCTGCTTGAACAGGAAGGAATTCACTGCAATGGTGGCCACGCGGCCGTTGGCGCGGCGGGTGGCCGGCAGCGAGCCGGCGACGTCGACCTGGGCCATGATCCAGCCGCCGAACACGTCGCCGTACACATTGGCGTCGGAAGGCGCGGGCATCACGCGCAGTTCCGGCATCTTGCCTTCAGGCAGACGCGTGAGTGGGGCAGGAGGGGTGTTTTGTGGCGTGGTCATCTTGTTTTTCCGGTAAAAGCTACAATCGTCACGAATTGAACCATAAAACCAGAAGCCCTGCCATGCGACGCACCCCCGCCAGTTCCGTCCCCCTGCCTCCAGATTCGAAAGGCGTGCCCCGCAACGACTGGGCCACGCTGCGCACGCTCTTCCCCTACCTGTGGGTCTATAAATGGCGCGTGCTCGCCGCGCTGGCCGCCCTGGTCGGCGCAAAATTGGCCAACGTCGGCGTGCCGCTGGTGCTCAAGCAGTTGATCGACCAGCTCGCGATCGACCCGGCCAATCCCAAGGCGCTCCTGGTGCTGCCGGTCGGCGCGCTGGTCGCCTACGGCCTGCTGAGGTTATCGACCACGCTGTTTACCGAGCTGCGCGAATTTTTATTTGCGCGCGTGACCCAGCGCGCCGTGCGCACCATCGCCCTGCAGGTGTTTCGCCACCTGCACGCGCTGTCGCTGCGCTTCCACCTGAACCGCCAGACCGGCGGCATGACCCGCGACATCGAGCGCGGCACCCGCGGCGTGAATTCGCTGATCTCCTACTCGCTGTTCAACGTGCTGCCGACCCTGGTGGAGATCACGCTGGTGCTGGGCTACCTGGTGCTGAACTACGACATCTGGTTCACCATCATCACGGCCGTGGCGCTGGTGAGCTATATCGCCTTCACCGTGATCGTGACCGAATGGCGCACCCACTTCCGCCGCACCATGAACGACCTCGACTCGAAAGCCAATACCAAGGCCATCGATTCGCTGATCAACTACGAGACCGTCAAATATTTCGGCAACGAGGACTACGAAGCCAAGCGCTACGACCAGGGCCTGCAGAGCTACGAAAACGCCGCGGTGCGCTCGCAGACCTCGCTGTCGGTGCTCAATACGGGCCAGTCCCTGATCATCGCCACCGCCGTCACCCTGATCCTGTGGCGTGCGACGGAGGGTGTGATCGCCGGCACCATGACCCTGGGCGACCTGGTGCTGGTCAACTCCTTCATGATCCAGCTGTACATCCCGCTGAACTTCCTGGGCGTGATCTACCGCGAGATCAAGCAGAGCCTGGCCGACATGGAACGCCTGTTCTCGCTGCTCGACCAGAACCGCGAGGTGGCCGACAGCCCGGGGGCCCAGCCTCTGGTGACCGACGCCGTCAAGGGCGCCCGGGTCGAGTTCTCGCACGTGGAGTTCAGCTACGAAGCCAAGCGCCAGATCCTGTTCGACGTCGACTTCACCATCCCCGCCGGCACCACCACGGCCGTGGTAGGCCACAGCGGCTCGGGCAAGTCGACCCTGTCGCGCCTGCTGTTCCGTTTTTACGATGTGAACGGCGGGGCGATCCGCATCGATGGACAAGACCTGCGCGCCATCACCCAGGCTTCGCTACGCGCCGCGATCGGCATCGTGCCCCAGGATACGGTGCTGTTCAATGACAGCATCGAGTACAACATCGCCTACGGCAAGCCGGGCGCCTCGCATGAGGACATCGTTGCCGCGGCGCGCGCGGCATCGATCCACGACTTCATCGAAAGCCTGCCGGACGGGTACAAGACCATGGTGGGGGAGCGCGGCCTGAAGCTGTCGGGCGGCGAGAAGCAGCGCGTGGCGATCGCGCGCACCTTGTTAAAAAATCCGGCGATCCTGATCTTCGACGAGGCGACATCGGCGTTGGATTCAAAAGCCGAGCAGGCGATCCAGGCGCAGCTGAAGGAGATTGCGAAAGACCGCACCACCCTGGTCATCGCGCACCGCCTGTCGACCATCGCGGATGCGCAGCAGATCATCGTGCTCGATCACGGCAAGATCGTCGAACGCGGCACGCACGGCACGCTGCTGGCAGCGCGCGGCCTGTATGCGCAGATGTGGGAACGGCAGCTGGCGCGGCCGGATGAGGAACTGGCGTCGCCGCCGCTGGAGCTGGCGAAGTAGTTCGCGTGCTTCGGTGGGCGGTTGAACGCGTGGGCAGAATCTGCCCACGCTACGATTCGCGGCTGCTCAGCGTGGGCGAGTTCCTTGCCCACGCGTTCAACCAGCTCTACATCAGCCGCTCAAGCACCATTCAATACGTCGAAAACATCCGCTGAATCTCCTTGGTGCTGCTCGTCTTCGTCAACGCCAGCATCAGCAAGATCCGCGCCTTTTGAGGCGACAAATTATCCCCCGCTACGAAATCGAGTTCGTCGTCATTCGCCTCGCCATTGCGCGCCACGATGCCCTGGCCTACCCGGGCCGAGCGCACGATGAGCACGCCCTTCTTGCGCGCAGCAGACAAAGCGGGACGCACCTTGGCCGGCAGCGAGCCGTTGCCGACGCCCGCGTGCACCAATCCCTTGGCGCCCGAGGCCACCAGCGCGTCGATCGCCACCGGTCCGACGTTGGCATGCGCATAGGCGACTTCGACCTGCGGCAAGACCGACAGGTTCGTCACGTCGAACTCGGTCTCGACCGTGTGGCGGCGCGTTGCGCTGCGGTAGAAAAAGGGCTTGCCGCCCTGGATATAGCCGAGCATGCCCAGTTCCGAGGCCTTGAAGGTGTCGGTGGTGGTGGTGTTCGATTTGGTGACGTCGCGTGCGCCGTTGATCTGGTCGTTCATCGCCACCAGCACGCCGCGGCCGGCAGCCTCTTGCGAGCCGGCCAGCTGCACCGCGTTGTACAGGTTGATCGGGCCGTCCGCCGACAGGGCAGTGGACGGGCGCATCGAGCCCACCAGCACCACCGGCTTCTTGCTCTTTACGACCAGGTTCAGGAAGTAGGCCGTCTCTTCCAGCGTGTCGGTGCCGTGGGTGATAACGATGCCGTCCACGTTGGGCTGGGCCAGCAGCACGTTGACACGCTTGGCCAGCAGCAGCCAGTGCGCGTCGCTCATGTTCTCGCTGGCGATCTGGAATACCTGCTCGCCGCTGACATTGGCGACCTTGGCGATCTCGGGCACGGCCTGGATCAAGGCCTGCACGCCCACGGTGGCGGCGGTATAGCCCACCGTCGTGGTGCTGGTCGCCCCGGTGCCGGCGATGGTGCCGCCGGTGGCGAGGATGGCCACGTTCGGCAGCCTGGTCGCTGGCGACGGGGCTTGTGCCTGCACTGCACCTGCAGCCAGCAAGAGGAAGGCAAACAGGGCCGCGATGCTGCGGCGCGATGGTTGGAACAACATGAATTTCTCCTTCAAAAAAACAAAGGGCGCCCGCGCAGCACGCGGGCGCCCGTGACAACCGATATTACGGCTTCTTGTAGACGACGCCGTCCTTCATGACAAACTTCACCTGCTCGAGCAGCTTCACGTCGCGCAGCGGGTCGCCGTCGACGGCGATGATGTCGGCCGCGAAGCCCGGCGCGATCGCGCCCAGGCGGCTCGGCTGGTCGAGCAGGGCCGCGGCGTGCAGCGTCGCGGCGCGGATCGCGTCGATCGGCGACATGCCCGCTTCCACCATGTAGCCGAACTCCTTGGCGTTCTCGCCATGTGGGAACACGCCGGCGTCGGTGCCGAAGGCGATCTTCACGCCGGCCTTGTGGGCGCGCGCGAACGTCGCCTGCAGCTGCGGGCCGATGGCGGCCGCCTTCGGGCGCACCAGCGCCGAGTAGTAGCCGTCGATCCTGGCCTTGTCGGCCACATAGCGGCCGGCCGAGATGGTCGGCACGTACCAGTGGCCGGTCTTCTTGAACAGGGCAATGGTTTCGTCGTCCATCAGCGTGCCGTGCTCGATCGAGTCGACGCCGGCGCGCAGCGCGCGCTTCATGCCTTCGGCGCCGTGGGCGTGGGCCGCGACCCGGAAGCCGTAGTCCTTGGCGGTGCTGACGACGGCCTTGAGTTCATCGTCGGTGTACTGGGAGTTCTGGCCGTTGGCCGCCTGGCTCAGCACCCCGCCCGTGGCGGTGATCTTGATCAGGTCCGCACCTTCCTTGTAGCGAGCGCGCACGGCCTGGCGGCCCTGCTCGGGACTGTCGATCACGCCCTCCTGCGGACCCGGGGTGCCGATCTTCTCGCCCAGGAAATGCGAGAGGTTGTTGGTCGGGTCGGCATGCCCGCCGGTGGTGGCGATGGACTTCCCGGCCGTGAACATGCGCGGTCCGGCGATCGAGCCGGCCGCGATGGCGCGCTTGAGCGACACGTTCAGGCCATCCGACGCGCCGAGGTCGCGCACCGTGGTGAAGCCGGCCATCAGGGTGCGTTCGGCATACTTTACCGAGCGGTAGGCCATGTCGGCCGGGTCGGCGGTGAGGCGGTCGCGGTAGGCATCGATCGCCGGCGCCGTTTCGCTGGTCAGGTGCACGTGCATGTCGATCAGTCCCGGCAGGCAGGACTGGCGCGACAGGTCGATGTTGCCCGCCGCCTGCGTCATCGGGCCGACCGACTTGATGGTGCCGTTCTCCACCACGATGCTGACGCGCTCGCGCCAGGCGCCGCTCTTCACGTCGAGCAGGCGGCCGCAGTCGACGGTCTGGGTGGCGCCGTGCGCGCCGGTCATCGTCAGCATCAGTGCTGCCGCATACAGCTGTTTCATGTCTCGCTCCTCATTATCGTTTTAGCTACTTGTAAAAAAGGCCTCCCGTACTGGAAGGCCTTCGGTATCGTGCTTGCCCGCCTCAGCGCAGCGGCGCCACGGTGACGTCCTTGACCGGCTCTCCCAGCTCGCCTTCCCACTTGGCGACGACCGCAGTGGCGATGCCGTTGCCGATCACGTTGGTGGCCGAACGGGCCATGTCCAGGAAGTGGTCGATGCCCAGCAGGAGCAGCAGGCCGGCTTCCGGGATGTTGAACTGGGCCAGGGTGGCGGCAATCACCACCAGCGACGCGCGCGGCACGCCGGCCATGCCTTTCGAGGTCAGCATCAGCACCAGCATCATGGTCATTTGGGTCGCCAGGTCCAGCTCGATGCCGTAGGCCTGGGCGATGAACACCGCCGCGAAGGTGCAGTACATCATCGAGCCGTCGAGGTTGAACGAGTAACCGATCGGCAGCACGAAGGCGGCCAGGCGGTTCTTGACGCCGAAGCGCTCCAGGCCTTCCAGGGTTTTCGGGAAGGCCGCTTCCGACGAGGCGGTCGAGAAGGCCAGCAGGGTCGGCTCGCGCAGTTCGGCGATCAGGCGCAGCACGCGCGGGCCGAGGAAGACCATGCCGATGGCGATCAAGACCACCCACAGCAGCACGATGCCGAGGTAGAACTCGGCCATGAAGATGCCGTAGGTCGACAGCACGCCCAGGCCGCTCTTGGCGATGATGCCGGCGACTGCCGCGAACACGGCGATCGGCGCGAAGTTCATCACATAGCCGGTCACCTTCAGCATGATGTGGGCGACGCCGTCGACCGCGTCGATCAGCGGCGTGGCGCGTGCGCCCACCGCTGCGGCGGCGGTACCGAAGAAGAGCGAGAACACGACGATCTGCAGGATCTCGTTCTTGGCCATGCCGTCGACGATCGACGACGGCACCAGGTGGGTGATGAATTCCTTGAGTGTCAGGCTGCTGGTGGCGATGCCCGACGAAGTGCCGACCGGCGGCAGGGCGCCCGACAGGGCCATCGCGTCGCCCGGACGGAACAGGTTCACCAGGATCAGGCCCAGCGACAGCGAGATGACCGAGGCGATCACGAACCAGCCCAGCGCCTTGACGCCGATGCGGCCGACTTCCTTGGCGTCGCCCATCTTGGCGATGCCGACCACCAGGGTCGCAAAGACCAGGGGCGCGATGATCATCTTGATCAGGCGGAGGAACAGCGTCGTCACCAGCGACATCGCATCGGCGAAGCCGGCCGGGTTGGCGAGATTGGTATTGGCGAAGTAACCAACGACGATCCCGAGTGCGAGGCCGATCAGGATGTAGACGGTCAGGCGATTTCGATTGTTCATAACTGCTTCCTGTGGACCTGTGCAAAACCGGCGGCAACGAGATGGCGCTGTCGCTGGTGGATTGATTGGGGCAATACGCTGGCTTCAGGGAGGAAAACAGCCAGATCGTTCTGTAGAATATGGCAAGTTCCGAAGTATCCTTGGCAGTGGAAATGCTGTCAAGCATGCTTACATTACCAGCAAGCGCGCACGCAACAGCGCTCGGAAAGCCTTTCGAAAAGGCGCACATACAGGCACCGGATGATCGAAATCGAGAACGTCAGCAAGTGGTACGGCAGCTTCCAGGTGCTGCGCGAATGTAGCACGCGGGTCGCGCGCGGCGATGTCGTGGTCGTGTGCGGGCCTTCCGGCTCGGGAAAATCGACCCTGATCAAGACCGTCAACGGGCTCGAACCCTTCCAGGAAGGCAGCGTGCGGGTGGACGGCATCTCGGTGGGCGACCCCGCGACCAAGCTGCCGCAGCTGCGCGCGCGCATCGGCATGGTGTTCCAGAACTTCGAGCTGTTCCCGCACCTGTCGGTACGCGAAAACCTGACGCTGGCCCAGGTCAAGGTGCTCGGGCGCAGCAAGGACGAGGCGCTCGAGCGCGGCCTCAAATACCTCGACCGCGTGGGCCTGCTGGCGCACAAGGACAAGTTCCCGAGCCAGCTCTCGGGTGGCCAGCAGCAGCGGGTGGCGATCGCGCGCGCGCTGGCGATGGACCCGGTGGCGATGCTGTTCGACGAGCCGACCTCCGCGCTCGACCCCGAGATGATCGGCGAAGTGCTGGACGTGATGGTCGGGCTGGCGCAAGAGGGCATGACGATGATGGTCGTCACCCACGAGATGGGCTTTGCGCGCAAGGTGGCCGACCGCATCGTCTTCATGGACCACGGCAGCATCGTCGAGGACAGCCCCAAGGACGAGTTCTTCACCGCCACCCGTTCGGAGCGCGCGCGCGAATTCCTGGCCCGTATTATTCATTAGACAAGCTCCCTGCGAGATCGGGTGGCCGGCGCGCTGCGCGGGCGGCGCTGCGGGTAAAATGTCGGCATCCGAAATCCGAGAGCTGCCATGTCCCCCATCGAGACCCCAGATAGCATCACCATCACCCGCCCAGACGACTGGCACCTGCACCTGCGCGACGGCGCGGCGCTGGCCGACGTCCTGCCGCACACCGCGCGCCAGTTTGCGCGCGCGATCGTGATGCCGAACCTGAAACCCCCGGTGACCACGACCTCGCAGGCCGCCGCCTACCGCGAGCGCATCCTGGCAACGCTCCCGCAGGGGATGCATTTCGAGCCGCTGATGACGCTCTACCTGACCAACAACACCGATCCGGACGAGATCCGCCGCGCGCAGGACAGTGGCTTCATCCATGCGGTCAAGCTGTACCCGGCCGGCGCCACCACCAATTCCGATGCCGGCGTGACCGACCTGCGCAACTGCTACAAGGTGCTGGAAGTCATGCAGGAAGTCGGCATGCCGCTGCTGGTGCATGGCGAGGTGACCGACCACGACATCGACCTGTTCGACCGCGAAGCCGTGTTCATCGAGCGCGTGATGCGCCCGCTGCGCCGCGACATGCCGGTGCTCAAAGTCGTGTTCGAGCACATCACCACCAAGGAAGCGGCGCAGTACGTGGCCGAGGCCGAAGGCCCGATCGCGGCAACCATCACCGCCCACCACCTTCTGTACAACCGCAACGAGATCTTCAAGGGCGGCATCCGTCCGCACTACTACTGCCTGCCGGTGCTCAAGCGCGAGGAACACCGCCTGGCCCTGGTCACGGCCGCCACCAGCGGCGACGAGCGCTTCTTCCTCGGCACCGACTCGGCGCCGCACGCGGTGCACACCAAGTACGCCGCCTGCGGCTGCGCCGGCTGCTACACCGCGCTGCACGCGATGGAGATGTACACGGAAGCCTTTGCCCAGGCCGGCGCGCTCGATAAATTGGAGGCCTTCGCCAGCCTGAACGGCCCGGGCTTCTACGGCCTGCCGGTCAACGAAGGCAGCATCACGCTCAGGCGCGAAGCCTGGACCCTGCCCGAGACCCTGCCGTTCGGCGAGCACCAGCTGGTGCCGCTCAACGCTGGAGAAACCATCAACTGGAAGATGGCGTAAGACGCCCATGCTGGCGCAGATCGACTGGTCGCACCCCTGGTACGACTCGGTGCGGCCGGCATATGCGCGGCTGGCGCTGGACGGCGAGGCATTCATCGACGCCTTCAATCGCAATGCGGCGGCGCTTTGCCTGCGCAACCACGGCGGCCTGCCGCTGCGTTTCGTGCCGCAGAGCGCGCTCCCGGAAGGCACGGCCTACGAGGAATTCATCGGCGCCACCGGCAAGGTCCCGACGCGGGACAACCTGCACGATTTCTTCAACGGGCTGGTGTGGCAGACCTTCCCCCTCATCAAGCGCCAGCTCAACGCCCTGCAGGCGGCCCAGATCGCCCAGGCCGGCGTCGGCAAGTCGCGCGGGTCCGCGCGCGACGCCGCCACGATCTTCGACGAGAACGCCGCGCTGCTGGTCGTACGCGCCGATAGCAGGGGACGCGCCTTGGTGGACGAGCTGCGCGCGCATTGCTGGCTGGCCGCCCTGTTCGAGAAGCGCGCCATGTTCGGACCGGATGCCCAGGTCTGGCTGTTCGGCCACGCGCTGATGGAAAAGCTGGTTGCGCCGCGCAAGGCGATCACCGCGCATACCCGCGTCATCTTCGTCGAAGACGATTACTTCTCGCTCGCGCCCGATGCGCAGCGCGCCTGGCTCGACGCCCACGTGGCCGCGCAGCTGGCCGGCGAGGGCTTGAGCACCGCCGGCTTCACGCCGCTGCCGGTGCTCGGCGTGCCGCTCTGGTGGCCCGGGCAGGACCAGGACTTTTACCTCGATACCACCGTCTTTCGCCCCAAGCGGGCAAGCTGAAAGGAACAAGCAATGGCCAACGCAGTACGCTGGGGGATCCTCGGCACCGGCAAGATCGCGCGCGCCTTTGCCGATGCGCTCAAGGACGTGCCGGGCGCCGTGCTGGCCGCCGTGGCTTCGCGCAGCCTCGACAAGGCGCAGGCGTTCGCCCAGGACTTCGGCGCCGCCGCGGCCTATGGCTCCTACCAGGAGCTGCTCGACGCCTGCGGCGTCGACCTGGTCTATGTGGCCACGCCGCACCCGCAGCATGCCGAGAATGCCCTGATGGCCCTGCGCGCCGGCAAGGGCGTGCTGGTCGAAAAACCGTTCACGATGAATCTGCGCGAAGCCGAGCGGGTGGTCACGCTCGCGCGCACGCGCCGCCTGTTCCTGATGGAGGCGATGTGGACGCGCTACCTGCCGGCCTTCGAGGAAGTGCAGCGCATCATCGCATCGGGCGAGATCGGCGAAGTCAGCCAGGTCGTGGCCGATTTCGGCTTCACCGCCAGCGTCGGCCCCGAACACCGCGTCTTCAATCCGGAACTCGGGGGCGGCGCGCTGCTTGACCTCGGCATCTACCCGCTGTCGATCGCCACTGCGCTGCTCGGGCCCGTGGCCGGGATCAAGGCGCAGGCCGAGATGGGCGCGACCGGCGTGGACGTGCAGACCGCGTTCACGCTCCGGCACGAAGGCGGCGGCATCTCGGTGTGCAGCTGCTCGTTCCAGGCCCGTACGCCCTGCGAGCTGACGGTATCGGGCACGCGCGGCCACGTGCGCATGAACACGATGTTCCACCGCGCGCGCAGCGTGACCGTCACGCTGGAAGATGGCGGCACACGCACGGTCGACACGCCGTATATCGGCAACGGCTACGTGCACGAAGTGATGGAAGCGCAGCGCTGCTTCCTCGCGGGCCTGACCGAGAGCCCGGCCATGCGGCTGGAAGAAACGCTGGCGCTGATGGGCGTGATGGACGAGATCCGGCGCCAGATCGGGCTGGCCTACAGCGCCGACCGCGGCGCCTAGGCGACGCGCCCAAGCGCTGCGCATAGCCCCGCATCTGCATGTTGACTTTGCGGCCGGGTGTGCGAATACTGGGCGTCGTTTGCTCAACCGGACGGGATGAATGAGATGACCCTGCGCACCGTTACGCCGATCCTCCGCATCTTCGATGAAGCAAAAGCGCGCGAATTCTATGTCGACTTCCTCGGCTTCAAGGTCGACTGGGAGCATCGCTACGAACCGGCGCTGCCCCTGTACCTGCAGGTCTCGCGCGACGGCTGCGTGCTGCACCTGAGCGAACACCACGGCGACTGCTGCCCCGGCGCGGCGCTGCGCATCGAGGTGGGCGATATCGATGCCTACCAGCGCGAACTGATCGCGAAGCAGTACGGCTATGCCCGTCCCAGCGTCGACGATACCCCGTGGGGCTCGCGCGAAATGTCGGTGAAAGACCCGTTCGGGAACCGGCTGACGTTTACCAGTGGGGCCAGCGCCTAGGCCGAAGCGGCGTCAATATCCGTCACACCTTGAGGAATTCCTCGCGCCCCCCCAACCAGCGCGACAAGTGCGCATCCACGATCGCCTGGTATTCCGGCCGCTCGCTGTCGAGCAGGTATTGCGCCACGTCGCGCGCCTGTTCCACGATCCACTGGTCCGCTTCCAGGTCGGCAAAGCGCAGCATGGCTTCGCCCGACTGGCGCGCCCCTAAAAATTCGCCGGGACCGCGGATCTCCAGGTCGCGCCGCGCGATCTCGAAGCCGTCGGTGGTTTCGCGCATGGTCAGGAGGCGCTGCTTGGCCACCTGCCCCAAAGGGCTCTGGTACAGCAGCAGGCACACGCTCGCCGCCGAGCCGCGCCCCACGCGGCCGCGCAACTGGTGCAGCTGCGACAGGCCGAAGCGCTCGGCATGCTCGATCACCATCAGCGAGGCGTTCGGCACGTCCACGCCCACTTCGATGACGGTGGTGGCCACCAGCACGTGCACCTCGCCCGCCGTGAACGCGTCCATTACCGCCTGTTTCTCGGCCGGCTTCATGCGGCCGTGCACCAGCCCCACCTGCAGATCCGGCAGGGCTTCGGCCAGGGTCTCGTAGGTTTCGGTGGCGGTCTGCAGCTGCAGTACTTCGGATTCCTCGATCAGCGGGCAGACCCAGTAGACCTGACGGCCTTCCTGCGCAGCAGCGTGGACGCGTTCGATGACTTCGTCGCGCCGGTTCTGGTCGATCGCGCGCGTGACGATCGGGCTGCGGCCCGGTGGCAGCTCGTCGATCACCGACACCTCGAGGTCGGCGTAATAGGTCATGGCCAGGGTGCGCGGGATCGGCGTGGCCGACATCATCAACTGGTGCGGCACCAGGCCGTCGCTGCCCTTGTTGCGCAGGGTGAGGCGCTGGCCGACGCCGAAGCGGTGCTGCTCGTCGACGATCACCAGGCCGAGCCTGGCGAAATTGACGGTGTCCTGGATCAGCGCATGGGTGCCGATCACCAGGTTGGCCTGGCCGGACTCGATCAGTTCCTTGGCCGCGTCCTTGTCCTTTTTCTTGAGGCTGCCCGTGAGCCAGGCCACCTTCACGCCGAGCGGTTCCATCCAGGCGGCGATCTTGCGGAAGTGCTGCTCTGCCAGGATCTCGGTGGGCGCCATCAACGCGGCCTGGTAGCCGCTGTCGATCGCCTGCGCGGCGGCCAGCGCCGACACCACGGTCTTGCCGCTGCCGACGTCGCCCTGCAGCAGGCGCTGCATCGGGAAGCTCTCGACCAGGTCGGCGCGGATCTCCTTGACCACGCGCTGCTGGGCGCCGGTGAGCTGGAAGGGCAGGGCCGCCAGAAACGATTCGGACAAGCGGCCGACCGCGCGCAAGGTCGGCGCACCCTTTTCGCGGCGGGCGCGCTGGGCCCGTTTCATGGACAGCTGCTGGGCCAGCAGTTCGTCGAACTTCATGCGGGTCCAGGCCGGGTGGCTGCGCTCGGTGAGCGCGTATTCGTCCACGTCCGCCGGCGGGTAGTGCAGCAGGCGCACCGAGGGCTCGAAGTCCCACAGCTGCAGGCGGGACAGGAAAGCATTGGGCAGGGTGTCGCGCCAGTCCACCCGCTTCATGGCGTCGGCCACCGCACGGCGCAGGATGGTTTGCGACAGCCCTTCGCCGGACGGGTAGACCGGGGTTAGCGAAGTGGGCAGCGGCGCACCCTCGTTGATGACTTTATAGGCCGGGTGCACCATCTCGGCCCCGAAGAAGCCGTGCTTGAGCTCGCCCCGCGCGCGGATGCGCACGCCTTCGGCCATCTGCTTGAGCTGGCTGCCGTAGAAATTCATGAAGCGCAGCTGCAGCTCGCCGGTTTCGTCGGCGATCTGCACCAGCAGCTGTCGCCGCGGTTTATACGTGATCTCGTTCTTGACGACCACGCCTTCCACCTGCCAGGTCTGCAGGCCGCGCATCGTCGCATCGCGGATCGACACCACCTGGGTCTCGTCCTCGTAGCGCATCGGCAGGTGCAGCACCAGGTCCATGTCGGTGCGCAGGCCCAGCCGGGCGAGCTTCGATTCAAGTGTTTTTGGAGCGGAAGGGGTCTTTGGGGCGGGCATATCGCGGCATTTTAGCTTTGCTGGCGTAAAATAGAGGGTTCGCCGCACGCAGTGCAGCCTCTATTGTAAGGCTGTCAGCACCCATTTTCCCAGAATTGACAACAATGTACTCGCTTTCCGATTTCGATTTCGACCTGCCGCCTGAGCGGATTGCGCAATTGCCGCTGCCGGACCGGAGCGCCTCGCGCCTCTTGCAGCTCGATGGCGACCAGATTACGGACCGCCATTTCGCCGACATCCTCGACCAGCTCCAGCCGGGCGACCTCCTGGTGATGAACAATACGCGCGTGCTCAAGGCGCGCTTCTTCGGTGTGAAAGAGACCGGCGGCCAGGTCGAAGTGCTGGTCGAGCGCGTGCTGGACAACCGCACGGTGCTGGCCCAGGTGCGCGCTTCGAAGTCGCCCAAGCCGGGCAACCGCATCCGCCTGGCCGACGCTTTCGACGTGACGACCGGCGAGCGCGCCGGCGAGTTCTTCACCCTCCACTTCGAGGGCGACGTGTTCGACCTGATCGAAGCGCACGGCCGCCTGCCGCTGCCGCCCTATATCGAGCACACTGCCGACGAGTTCGACGAGCAGCGCTACCAGACCGTGTACTCGAAGGAGCCGGGCGCCGTGGCCGCCCCGACCGCCGGCCTGCATTTCGACCAGCCGCTGCTGGACCGGCTGGCCGCGAAAGGCATCCGGTTCGCCTACGTGACCCTGCACGTGGGCGCCGGCACCTTCCAGCCGGTGCGCGTGGAAGACCTGTCCGCGCACCAGATGCATACCGAGTGGTACACGATCCCGCAAGAGACGGTGGACGCGGTGCGCGCCGCCAAGGCTGCGGGCCGCGACGTGGTGGCCGTAGGCACCACCAGCCTGCGGGCGCTGGAATCGGGCTCGCAGACGGGCGAATTGGTAGCCGGCAGCGCCGACACCGCGCTCTTCATCACCCCGGGCTACACGTTCAAGACCGTCACCCGCCTGGTGACCAACTTCCACCTGCCCAAGTCGACCCTGCTGATGCTGGTGTCGGCCTTTGCCGGCTATGAGGCCATCCGCAAGGCTTACCAGCACGCGATCGCCAACGAATACCGCTTCTTCAGCTATGGCGACGCCATGCTGCTGACGACCACCTCAAAGTAATTAAGAATACCGATGCTCGAATTTACCCTGCTTAAAAAAGACACCAGCGGCCTGTCGCATGCACGCCGCGGCCGCCTGAAGCTCAACCACGGCACCATCGAAACCCCGATCTTCATGCCGGTCGGGACCTATGGCTCGGTCAAGGCGATGGACCCGATGGAGCTCAAGGACGTGGGCTCGCAAATCATCCTGGGCAACACCTTCCACCTGTGGCTGCGCCCGGGCACGGGCGTGCTGGACAAGTTCGGCGGCCTGCACAAGTTCATGGGCTGGGATGGCCCGATCCTGACCGACTCGGGCGGCTTCCAGGTGTTTTCGCTGGGCGCGATGCGCAAGATCACGGAAGAGGGCGTGAAATTCGCTTCGCCGATCGACGGCTCCAAGCTGTTCCTGTCGCCGGAAATCTCGATGCAGATCCAGCGCTCGCTGAACTCGGACATCGTGATGCAGTTCGACGAATGCACCCCCTACGAGATCGACGGCCGCCCAGCCACGAGCGAGGAAGCGGCCAAGTCGATGCGCATGTCGCTGCGCTGGGCCCAGCGCTCGATGAACGAATTCACCGGCGGCGAGAACCCGAACGCGCTGTTCGGCATCGTCCAGGGCGGGATGTACGAGCACCTGCGCGACGAGTCGCTCGCCGGGCTGGAAGACATCGACTTCCCGGGCCTGGCCATCGGCGGCCTGTCGGTAGGCGAGCCGAAGGAAGACATGAAGCGCATCCTGGCCCACGTCGGCCCGCGCCTGCCCGAGAACAAGCCGCACTACCTGATGGGCGTGGGCACGCCGGAAGACCTGGTCGACGGCGTGGCCAACGGCGTCGACATGTTCGACTGCGTCATGCCAACCCGGAATGCGCGCAACGGCTGGCTGTTTACCCGCTTCGGCGACGTCAAGATCAAGAACGCGCGCTACAAGGAAGACACGGCGCCGCTGGACGAATCCTGCGACTGCTACTGCTGCAAGAACTTCACCCGCGCCTACCTGCACCACCTGCACCGCTCGAACGAGATCCTGGGCGCGCGGCTCAATACGATCCACAACCTGCATTACTACCTGAAGCTGATGCAGGAGATGCGCGACGCGATCGATGCGGATGGGTTCAACGCGTTCCGCATCCAGTTCGCGGCCGACCGATCGCGCGGGGTCTAGGCCAAGGTGGGCGGCAGACCTGCCCACCTCACGCCCTCGTCCTGACTTATTTTTCCAGCAACATCTTGCAATTAAGAATTGCGAACCTACCTGGCTCCAGATTGGTCCACGTAGCATCGCCGGTGCTAGAATACACCGCTATTTTTTTTAATCTCACAATCGGAGTTCTTGTGTTCATTTCCAACGCGTACGCGCAAACCACGGCCGCAGCCGATCCAGGCATCATGGGTAGCCTCACCACCTTCCTGCCGCTGATCCTGATGTTCGTGGTCATGTACTTCCTCATGATCCGCCCGCAGCAGAAGCGCCAGCGTGAAGCGAAGGCGATGATGGATGCGCTGGCCAAGGGCGACGAAGTGGCGACTGCAGGCGGCATCCTCGGCCGCGTGACCAAGGTGGCGGACACCTATGTGACGATTGAAGTCTCGACCGGCACCGAAATCGTGGTCCAGAAAAACGCAGTGACGACCCTGCTGCCAAAAGGCACCCTGAAGGCCCTGTAAGCACATCCTGCGGCCCTGCGGGGCCGTTCCGTGCTCAACACCGAACGCTGGAACACTATGAATCGCTATCCCGTCTGGAAATATCTACTGATTGCAGTCGCGCTCCTGCTCGGCGCGCTGTACACGGCGCCGAACTACTTCGGCGAATCGCCGGCCCTGCAGGTCACGACCGGCAAATCGACGGTCAATATCACCAGCGCCACGACTAGCCTGGTCGCGGATGCACTCAAGCGCGCCGGCGTTCCCGCCACCGGGGTCAGCCTGGAAGGCACTGGCAACAGCACTTCGGTGCGGGCCCGCTTTGCCACGACCGATGCCCAGTTCAAGGCCAAGCTCGCCCTGGAACGCGACCTGAACCGCGATCCGGCCGATCCCGACTACATCGTCACCGTCAACCTGGTCAAGAACACCCCGGCCTGGATGGAAGCCATCGGCGCCCGTCCCATGAACCTGGGCCTGGACTTGCGCGGCGGCGTGCACTTCCTGCTGCAGGTCGATGGCAAGGCCGTGCTCGAGACCAAGGTCAAGGGCCTGCAGGCCAGCGTGCGCAGCCAGTTGCGCGACCAGAATATCCGTCATGCCGGTATCGAACGTGTCGGCAACGCCGTGGAAGTGCGCTTCCGCGAGGCCGCCACCCGCAACGCGGCCCGCAGCGCGCTGGCCAAGCAGTCGCCGGACCTGGCCTTCCAGGACACTGCCGATGGCACCGAGCTCAAGCTGGTCGTCACCCTCAAGCCCGAGGCGCTGCGCCGCACCGTGGAAGAAGGCGTCAAGCAGAACATCGCGACCCTGTCCAAGCGCATCAACGAGCTCGGCACCACCGAGCCGCTGATCCAGCAGCAGGGCGCCGACCGCATCATCGTCCAGCTGCCGGGCGTGCAGGACGTGGCGCGCGCCAAGGACATCATCGGCCGCACCGCGACCCTGGAGCTGCGCATGGTCGATTCGACCGTGACCCCGGGCACCGAGCAGACTGCCGCCATCCCGCTGAATTCCGAACTGTTCATGGAAGGCCGCGGCGCCCCGGTCGTGGTGTCGAAAGACGTCATCCTGACCGGCGACTATATTTCGAGCGCCGTCGCGAGTTTCGATTCGAACCAGCAGCCGGCCGTCTCGATCGACCTGAATGGCGACGGCGGCCGCCGCATGCGCATGGCCACCCGTGAAAACGTCGGCAAGCGCCTGGCGGTCCTGCTCAAGGAAAAAAACAAGTACACCGTGCCGACCGCGCCGACCATCAACCAGGAGCTGGGCTCGACCTTCCAGATCACCGGCATCGGCAGCATCGAAGACGCGAACGAACTGGCGCTGCTGCTGCGCTCGGGCGCGCTGTCGGCGCCGATGGAATTCATCGAAGAACGCGTGATCGGTCCGCAGCTGGGCGCCGAGAACATCGAGCGCGGCCTGTATTCGACCGTCTGGGGCTTCGTGGCGATCGCGATCTTCATGATCCTGTACTACCACCTGGTCGGCTTCTTCAGCGCGCTGGCGCTGGCGGCCAACGTGCTGTTCCTGCTGGCGATCCTGTCGATGATGCAGATCACCTTGACCCTGCCGGGTATCGCGGCAATCGCGCTGGCGCTGGGCATGGCCATCGATGCGAACGTGCTGATCAACGAGCGCATCCGCGAGGAATTGCGTGGGGGCGCGGCGCCGCAAGCGGCGATCTCGGCCGGTTTCAAGCATGCCTGGGACACCATTTTCGACTCCAACGTCACCACCCTGATCGTCGGCCTGGCGCTGCTGGTCTTCGGTTCGGGCGCGATCCGCGGCTTCGCCGTGGTGCACTGCCTGGGCATCCTGACCTCGATGTTCTCGGCCGTGTTCGTGGCCCGTGGCTTCCTGAACCTCTGGTACGGCCGCAAGAAGAAACTGACCCACATCTCGATCGGTACGGTCTGGAAAGACGGTTTCACGCCTAACAAGCAAAACGCTACTCAGGAATAAAGATGGAATTTTTCAAGATCAAACGGGACATCCCGTTCATGCGCCACGCGTTGATCCTCAACGTGATTTCGGCGCTGACCTTCCTGGCAGCCGTGTTCTTCCTGGTGACCAAGGGTTTGCATTATTCGGTGGAATTCACCGGCGGCACCGTAATGGAGCTGCGCTACCCGCATGCCGCGGACCAGGAAAAGATCCGCGCCACGCTGCGCGGCATCGGCTACGAAGCGCCTGAAGTGACCAGCTTCGGCACCGCGCAGGCTGTCCTGCTGCGCCTGCCGATCGTGGAAGGCGCCCCGCAGGCGGGCACCTCGGCCACCGTGTTCAATGCCATCTGTGCGTCCGAGCAGGGCACCCCGAAGGTCACCCAGGTGACCACCGAAAAGGGCGAGCAGGTCAACCGCACCAGCTGCGTGACCGCGGCCGGCCAGGAACAGGTGAGCCTGCAGCGCGTCGAATACGTCGGCCCCGCGGTCGGCGAAGAGCTGGCCCAGAACGGCCTGAACGCGCTGCTGATGGTGATCGTCGGCGTGGTCGCCTACCTGGCGATCCGCTTCGAGTGGAAGTTCGCCGTCTCGGCCATCATCGCCAACCTGCACGACGTGGTCATCATCCTGGGCTTCTTCGCCTTCTTCCAGTGGGAGTTCTCGCTCACGGTGCTGGCGGCGATCCTGGCGGTGCTGGGCTATTCGGTCAACGAATCGGTCGTCATCTTCGACCGGATCCGCGAGATGTTCCGCAAGCAGCGCAAGATGAGCGTGCCGGAAGTGATCGACCACGCGATCACCAGCACCATCTCGCGCACCATCATCACCCACGGCTCGACCCAGCTGATGGTGCTGTCGATGCTGTTCTTCGGCGGCCACGCACTGCACTACTTCGCGATCGCGCTGACCATTGGCATCTGCTTCGGCATCTATTCGTCGGTGTTCGTCGCCGCCGCGCTGGCCATGTGGCTGGGCGTCAAGCGCGAAGACCTGATCAAGCCGGTGAAAGAAAAAGACGAGACCGACGGCGCAGTGGTGTAAGCCTCGTCTCTATCGAAAAAATGCCGCCCGGTCACCCGGTGCGGCATTTTTTACATTTGGATCAAGGAATGTGACAAGCTCGAATTTTATGTGTGTTGACGCACAGAGCCGGCCACAGCCGTTGCCTATAGTGGAACTGTCTCTTTCAGGACATCCCTAGTTTTGGACTTCACCCGCTCCCTCAACCGGAGCGGGTTTTTTTTGCCCGAAACGGCTGGCTTACAGGTATTTAGCCCACAGCTCGTTGGAAAACCTGCCGGCCGGGTCGACCTGCCGTTTGAGCTGGCGCAACCGAGCCGCTTCCGGATAGGCGCGCTCGAACTGTTCGCGGGTCGCATGCAGCTGGTAGGGCAGGTAGTAACGCCCCTCGAAGCCCAGCGCCGTCTCGATCATCGCCCGTGTCCACTCGCCGGTGCGGCGCCGGGACGCCTCGCCGGTGCGCTGCTTGTAATAGACGACGAAGGAAAACACGTCTTCCCGCGCCCAGGGCAGCAGGGCGACCGGGTCGGCCGGCGAATGCCGCACCGAGACGTTGACGACCCGGGCGCCATGCTGGCGGATGGTCGAGGCCATCGCCCGGGCGAAGCCGGCAAAGTGGCGCACCGGGATGAAGTATTCCTGCAGCACATAGGTCGACATGGCCCGGGTGCGCGGTTCCAGCTCCGCCACATCGAGGCTGGCCTCGTGGTTGCGCCACTTCACGGCCGGCTTGGCCAGCAGCAGCGGATGAACCAGGTGGGTGCGCAGCAGGTCGCCGCGCGGCGGCCAGCACCAGCTGCAGGGCCCGGACCGAATTGACCACCGGACCATTGCCGACATAGCGGCCATGGGCATTCACGGAGACCGCGCCGCCCACCGTAAAATTGGAAAAGCTCTGCATCGTGTGCACCGCCAGCCCGAGCGGGTCGAGCAGGTCCTGCAGGTCGCGCCAGCGCATCCCGGCCTGCACCCGCGCCACTTTCGCCCTGGCGTCGAGCGCCACCAGATGCTTCATGCCGCGCATGTCCAGGTGCAGGCCGCCGGTAATCGCGGCCTGGCCGCCCATGCTGTAGCGTCCACCCCCGACCGCGATCTTGCCTGGGCAGCTGCGCACCGCCGCGGCGACTTCTTCGCTCGACATGGGCGCCGCCACCCGCGCCACCTGAACCGGGTACAGCCTGGTGACGTTGTGGATGGCAATGCCGGGGGCAGCCAGGATGGGTAGAGAAGGCAGCGATAGGAGCCCGGCGCCGGCCATTGCCTGCACCAGGAAGCGGCGGCGCGGCCCATCGATGTCGCCGCCGGGCGTGGTAGAAACAGACGATTGTCGGATAGTAGCGGGCTCATCCATAGAAAGTGTGTTTTTTCTACATCGCTGCGGGAACAACGAATATGAAATATCTCGCCTATGTGAATCAGCGCACCGAGTGCCCTACAGCAGGTCCCTATAGTGGAACTGTCTCTTTCAGGACATCCCTAGTTTTGGACTTCACCCGTTCCCCAACCGGAGCGGGTTTTTTTTGCCCGCGCGGTTTTCGCCACAAACGCGCCGCTGTGTGAATCAGCGCACGGAAGCGGCCTGGGGCGCGGAATATAGTGGAACCGTCTCTTTCAGGACATCCCTAGTTTTGGACTTTGCCCGCTTTCATGAGCGGGCATTTTTTTTGTCCGCTAGAGCAGGGCAGCGGTCAGGCTCTTCACTTCTTCGGCCGATTCGGCCAGCACTTGCGCCAGCGTGCCTTCGCCGGTGGTGAAATCGATGGTCGCGGCGCTCTCCTGGGTGGTGGCGCCGGGGCGCTGGTGCAGCGGGGAAGGGAAGGGCGCCAGGTCCTTGGCCAGCAGCAGGGTGTCGCCCAGGGTTTCCGGCGGCAAGGCGCGCATGCCGTTCCAGAGCGCCTCGATGGCGCCCATTACGGCTACCGGCACGCCCAGCTTGAGCAGCACGCCGCGGCCGATCGCCACTTCGCCATGCTCGAGCCAGTCTTCGGGGCCGCCGTCGAGCAGGCCGGGGAATTCCTCGGCGCGCGAGAGCAGGTAGAAGCCGCCCACTTCATGCACGATGCCGGCAAACATGGCCGTTTCGGGGTCGACAAACGATACGCGGCGCGCGATCACCTGGGCCAGGGCGGCCACGTGGGCCGAATGGATCCACAGGCCGTCCGCCTTGGCGCGCAGGCCGGGGTCGCTGATTTCGCTGGCCAGCTGGCGCACGATGACGGAGGCGGCCAGCGCCCCCAGCGTGCGGAAGCCGACGCGCTGCACGGCCGCACGGACATTCGTCACGTCGTGCCCGGCGCGGTTGTAGGCCACGGAATTGGCGATCGCGACGGTGCGCGCCGCCAGCAGCGGCTCGGCCTGCACCAGCCGCGCCGCCATGTCGGTATGGCAGTCGGGCTCGCTCAGGGCGCGCTGCAGCTTGAGCGTTGCATCGACGTTCGTGGGGAAGCTCAGGTCGCCGCGGCTGGCCTGGGCGGCGATACTCTTGAGGGCGGAGAGTCGGTCCATCGAAAAATTATACCCCCATTGTACTGCCGGGCCAGGAATTATTGCCTTGTGGCATTAACTCGTTGCCGGCACTGCACGGCGGTGAGCCGGATCACGGCTCGCTGAAGATGGCGTCGCAGCCTTCCTTCTGTTCTTCGGTATCCTGCAGTTCGTCGCTCAGGCCCAGGTCGATCAATTCCTCGACGGCGTTCATGAAGCTGTTGAGCTTGGTGGCGCCGATCAGGCGGTAGATCTCGCCGGAATCGTTGCGCACGCCGATGAGCATGCTTTCCTGCTTGACTTCTTCGAGCGGGGCCACGTCCAGCAGGATGTTGCCGATGATGTGCTTGTCGAAATGGGCAGGCTTCTTGCCGTCGATCAGGGAGGTTTTCAAGGCAATTCCTTTATGTGTCAGAAGGTGGAGAGGCGCCGCCGGCGGCGATCTGGTCGCGCAGCTTGCGCAGGGCGGCGTCGAGGGCATCGAATTCGGTCGCGCCATAACTGGCGAACAGCTGCTTGCCATGCGCCACGACCTTGGGGAAGACGTCGCAGAATACCGCTTCGCCGGCGGGCGTGAGGCGCACGAAGAACGAGCGCTTGTCGTCGCAGCTGCGTTCGCGCACGACCAGGGCTTTCTGTTCCAGTCGCTCGATCACCCCGGTCAGCGTGCCCTTGGTGATCAGGGTGCGCTCGCCCAGTTCCTTGTAGCTCATCCCGGGCGTGTTGCCGAGCGTGGCAATGATATCGAACTGCGCATGCGTCAGCCCGTGCTGGCGCACCGACTCGCCGGAAAAACGCTCGAAGCCTTGCATGCACTCGGCCAGCAGCCGGACACTCTTTAAATATCGTTCCCCCATGGGGCAGGATTATAGCCGCCCGCAGGGCTTTATCCGATTGCCGCCTGGGACGCCCTGCCATTGTCCCGCCCATTGTTCTGTATGATAGCGGGCCATGCGTACCACCGGGCGCCATGCCCCTTCTCCCGTATGACAGCGCCGAACCGTTCCGATGCAGCCTGCTGACCTGTCCCTGCTGGCACAGGAAAGGCCGCTGCGCGTGCTGCTGGTGAACGCGGGCGAGCCGGACATGCTGACCTGGTCCGGCCTGGTCCAGCCGCTGCGCCTGGCCGCCAAGCTGCTGGGACCCGACATCCTGCACGTGGACGTGCGCAGCCCCGACAAATTCATGGCCGACGCCGGGCGCTACTGGCACCTGGTGCTGCTGGTGGCCGACGAAGCCGAAGCCGCGCTGCGGCCCGCCAACTGCCGCGCCCTGGTCGAGCGCTGCCGCGCCGCGCCCTTCTGGGGCGGCGTGGGCGCCGGCGTGCTGTGGCTGGCCGATGCCGGCGCCCTGCACGGCATCCGCACCGCGCTGCCCTGGGCCCTGTACCCCGACACCAATGCCCTGGCCGAGCAGGCCCTGTTCACGCCGAATTTGTTCGAGGTCGACGGCAACCGCCTGACCTGCTGCGGCGGCGCGGCCAGCATCGATTTCGCGCTGACCCTGGTCGAGCAGCTGTTCGGCGGCGCGGTCCAGGCCCAGGTCAAGGAAATCCTGTGCATCGACCGCGTGCGCGGCAAGGACGAGCGCCAGCGGGTGGCGCTGCAGGCACGCTTCGGCGCCCTGCAGCCCAAGCTCACCGAGGCGGTGGCGCTGATGGAGGCGAACATCGAAGAGCCGCTGTCGACCGACGAGATCGCGGGGCTGTCGGGCGTGTCGCGTCGCCAGCTCGAGCGCCTGTTCAAGCAATACCTGGGCAGCCTGCCTTCGCGCTACTACCTCGAACTGCGCCTGCAGCGGGCCCGCAAGCTGCTCCTCGAAACCAACCATTCGATCGTGCAGGTGGGGCTGATGTGCGGGTTTTCCTCGGGCTCGCATTTTTCCACGGCCTTCGGGGCGCTGTTCGGCAAGACGCCGCGCGAGGAAAGACAGCGCAAGCTGGGACAGTAGGGACAGTAGGGACAGTCGTACCTTGTCATTCCCGCAATCTTTCTTCGACTAAAAACGAAAATCCCTGTCGCAGTTCTGCAAGAACTTGTGAGGGTGGCTTTCTATAATGGCTTCAACCTGCGCGGCGCTCGGCCCGCGCACAACCTTCTTGAAGATGAGGAAGAAGCCATGAACGCAAAGCTCGACTCCGGTGTCACCACGCGGCCTGTCACCCGGCAGACCTTCGACGAAGTCCTCGTCCCGACCTATGCCCCGGCCGCCATGGTGCCGGTGCGCGCGGCGGGCCTGGAAGTGTGGGACCAGGAAGGCAAGCGTTACCTCGACTTCACCTCCGGCATCGCCGTCTCGAGCCTGGGCCATTGCAACCCGGCCCTGGTCGAGGCAGTGACCAAGCAGGTCAACACCCTCTGGCACCTCGGTAACGGCTATACCAACGAGCCGGTGCTGCGCCTTGGCAGCGCCCTGGTCGAGGCCACCTTCGCGGACCGCGCCTTCTTCTGCAACTCGGGCGCCGAAGCCAACGAAGCGGCCCTGAAGCTGGCGCGCAAGTACGCGCATACCAAGTTCGGCCCGCACAAGTCGCGCATCGTGTCCTGCCTGTCGTCCTTCCACGGCCGCACCCTGTTCACCGTGTCGGTCGGCGGCCAGCCGAAGTACACCGAAGGCTTCGAGCCGCTGCCGCAGGAACTGAGCCACATCCCGTACAACGACATCGAAGCCGCGCGCGCCGCGATCCTTGAGGATGTCGCGGCCGTGATCGTCGAGCCGATCCAGGGCGAGGGTGGCGTCATCCCGGGCAACAAGGACTACCTGAAAGCCTTGCGCGAGTTCTGCGACGCCACCGGCGCGCTGCTGATCTTCGACGAAGTGCAGTCGGGCGTGGGACGCACCGGCAGCTTCTATGCCTACCAGCAGATGGACGTCACCCCGGACATCCTGACCTCGGCCAAGGCGCTGGGCAACGGCTACCCGATCGGCGCCATGCTCACCACCGACGACATCGCGCAGCACTTCGGCGTCGGCTCGCACGGCACCACCTACGGCGGCAACCCGCTGGCGGCGACCGTCGGCCTGAAGGTCGTCGTGACCATCAGCCAGCCCGCTTTCCTGGCGCGCGTGGTTGACGCCAGCGACAAGGTCTTCGCCAACCTGAACAAGCTGGCCGCCGACTACCCTTCGGTGTTCGGCAAGCCGCGCGGCATGGGCCTGCTCATCGGCCTGCCGATGGCGGAAGCCTACAAGGGCCGTTCCAAGGACTACACCAAGCTGGCGGAGAAGCTCGGCCTGATGCTCCTGATCGCCGGTCCCGACGTGGTGCGCCTGGCGCCGGCGCTGGTGGTGTCGGACGAGCAGATTGCGGAAGCCGACCGCCTGATGCGCCAGGCCGTCGAGGCCTTCGTCGCCGGCTGATCCGAGCCACGCCTCGGCCGGCCCGCTGTTCGACAGCGCGGCCGGCCGCGCCGTTTGACAGATCGATTGATCTCTTTCAGGAGTTCGCATGTATGTAGTTCGTCCGGTAGAGCGCGGTGATATCGGCGCCCTCGAAGCACTGGGGGCGGTCTCGATTCCCGGCGTGCACACGCTGCCGCGCACGCGCGAAGCCATCGTCGCCTCGGTCGAGCGCTCTATCGCCTCGTTCGCCGCGCACGTGGATATCCCGAGCGAGGAGTCCTACCAGTTCGTGCTGGAAGACCTGCGCACGCATGAAGTGGTCGGCACCTCGTCGATCCATGCGTCGGCCGGCTCGAACGGCACCTATTTTGCGTTCCGCAACGACGTGATCCAGCAGGTCTCGCGCGACCTGAACATCAGCCACAGCGTGCACGCGCTGACCCTGTGCTCGGAGCTGACGGCCTATTCGCACCTGTCGGGCTTCTACATCCGCCACCGCGACAGCGCCGGGCCCGAGGCCGCGCTGCTGTCGCGCGCGCGCCTGCTGTACGCCGTGCTGGCGCCGCACCGCTTCGGCGACCGCTTCTTCGTGCCGCTGGCCGGCGTCACCGATCCTGAGGGCCAGTCGGCCTTCTGGAATGCGCTGGGCCGCAAGTTCTTCAAGATGGATTTCCTGGAAGCCGAGCGTGTCATCGACGGCGCCCGCAACCGCACCCTGATCGTCGAGCTGATGCCGCACTACCCGGTCTATGTGCCGCTGCTGCCGGGCGACGCCCAGGCGGCCCTCGGCCAGATCCACCCGAGCGGCCAACTCGCCTTCGACCTGCTCACGCAAGAAGGCTTCGAAGCCGACGAATACATCGACATTTTTGACGGCGGCCCGATTTTGCAGGCGCACCGCAATTCGCTGCGTTCGTTCTCCGGCTCCTACCATCGCCAGGTCGAGAACGCACGGATCGACGCGCCGGCCGATTCGCTGGTCACGTACGCCGTGGCCAGCACCGAACAGGCCTTCCGCGCCGTGATCACCGCCTGCCCGCCGGTCGACACCGCCCAGGCCATCTGCCTGCCGCGCGAAGCCCAGCAGGCGCTGGGCGTCTCGCCAGGCGACAGCGTCACCTGCGTGCGCATCTGAAAGAGGACTCCATGCTTGTAATCCGTGCAATCAAAACGACCGACCTGGACGCCCTGATGGAGATGGCGCGCCAGGCCGGCAGCGGCATGACCACCCTCAAGCCCGACACCAAGATGCTGGGCGACCGCATCGCCACCGCGGTGGCCTCGTTCAACGAGACCATCCCGCCGGACGAGCGCGACTACATGTTCGTGCTCGAGCACACCGCGCAGTCCGGCGAGCCTGCCGGCATCGCGGGCGTGTGCGCCATCAAGGGCGCGGTCGGCCTGACCGAGCCCTTCTACAACTACCGCATCGGCACCCTGGTGCACTGCAGCCGCGAACTGAACGTGTTCACGCGCATGGAAACCCTGTACCTGTCGAACGACCTGACCGGCTCGACCGAATTGTGCTCGCTGTTCCTGCTGCCGCAATACCGCGCCGGCTTCAACGGCAAGTGGCTCTCGAAAAGCCGTTTCCTGTTCATCGCCCAGTTCCAGCACATGTTCACCGAAAAGCTCATCGCCGAGATGCGCGGCTACCAGGACGACCAGGGCGTCTCGCCTTTCTACGAAGGCCTGGGCCGGCATTTCTTCAAGATGGACTTCAACCATGTGGATGGCCTGACCGCGATCGGCAAGAAGTCCTTCATCGCCGAACTGATGCCGCGCCAGCCGCTGTACGTCGACTACCTGCCGGAATCGGCGCGCGAAGTCATCGGCCAGGTGCACACCTCGACCCTCCCGGCGCGCAAGCTCCTGGAAAACGAAGGCATGCATTACGAAGGCTATGTCGACATCTTCGACGCCGGCCCGGTGCTGCAGGGCCGCGTGTCCGAGCTGCGCGCGGTGCGCGACAGCGTGCTGGCAACCGCCGAGGAGGGCGTTGCCGAGGGCGAGACCGAGCACGTGCTGGTCTCGAACACCAAGCTGGCCGATTTCCGCATGATCCTCACCCGCGCCGTTCCCGGCGCCAACCGCGTCGCCTTGAGCGCCCAGGAACTCTCGCAGCTGCATGTGCAGGCCGGCGACGAAGTGCGCACGCTGACCCTCAACGCAAGGAAGAATGCCCATGGCTAATCTGTCGAACTACATCAACGGCGAGTGGCTCGCCGGCAGCGGCGAGGAGCTCGCCACCATCGATCCGTCGACCGGCCGCCAGACCTGGACCAGCCGGCAGTCGACCGCGCAAGACGTGCAGCAGGCAGTGGCCGCAGCACGCGCGCAGTTCGAAGCCTGGGCCCTGAGCCCGCTGGAGGCGCGTATCGCCATCGCCACCCGTTTCCGCGACCTGCTCAAGGAGCATGCCGAGGAACTGGCCGGCATCATCGCCGAGGAAGTCGGCAAGCCGCTGTGGGAAGCGCGCACGGAAGTGGCCACCATGGCCAACAAGATCGACATCTCGGTGCAGTCCTATGGCGCACGTACCGGCGAGACGCAGGCCAAGGTCGCCGACGGCAATGCCGTGCTGCGCCACCGCCCGCACGGCGTGTTCGCCGTGTTCGGCCCCTACAACTTCCCGGGCCATCTGCCCAACGGCCACATCGTGCCGGCCCTGATCGCCGGCAACACCGTGGTGTTCAAGCCGAGCGAATACGCGCCGCGCACCGCGGTGAAGACCGTGCAGCTGTGGGAGCAGGCTGGCCTGCCCAAGGGCGTGCTGAACCTGGTCAACGGCGGGCGCGACACGGGCGTAGCGCTGGGCCAGGCCGAGGACATCGACGGCGTCCTGTTCACCGGCAGCAGCCAGACCGGTGCCGCCCTGCACAAGCAGTTCGGCGGCCAGCCGGGCAAGATGCTGGCGCTGGAAATGGGCGGCAACAACCCGCTGGTCGTGTGGGACATCAAGAACGACGCCAAGGACATCGACGCGGCCGTGCACCACGCCGTGATGTCGGCCTTTATCTCGGCCGGCCAGCGCTGCACCTGCGCGCGCCGCCTGGTCATCCAGGAAGGCCCGGCGGGCCAGGCCTTCCTCGAGCGCCTGGTGCAGGTCGCCTCGACCCTGCAGGTCGGCGCCTCGAACGCCGAGCCGCAGCCCTTCATGGGCCCGGTGGTCTCGAGCGCCGTCGCGGCGCGCCTGGTGCAGGCGCAAGCCGACATGGCTGCCAAGGGCGGCAAGGTGCTGCTGCAGATGAAGCAGCTCGATCCGAACGCCGGCTTCGTCACCGCCGGCATTGTCGACACCACCGACGCCCAGGGCATCCCGGACGAAGAGTGGTTCGGCCCGCTGCTGCAGGTGATCCGCGTGAAGGACTTCGACGCGGCCATGCGTGCGGCGAACGCCACCGAATTCGGCCTGGCCGCGGCCCTGCTGTCGCCGTCGGAAGAACTGTGGCAGCGCTTCGCCGTGCGCGCCCGCGCCGGCATCGTCAACTGGAACCGCCCGACCACGGGAGCGGCCAGCTCGGCGCCTTTCGGGGGCGTCGGCAAGTCGGGCAACCACCGCCCGAGCGCCTATTACGCGGCCGATTACTGCGCCTACCCGGTCGCCTCGATCGAGACGGCCGAACTTGAACTGCCGGCCAAGCTGTCGCCGGGACTGAGCTTCTAATTATGCGTACTGCCCGCGAATTCAACTTCGATGGCCTGGTCGGGCCATCCCACAACTACGCCGGCCTCTCGTTCGGCAACGTCGCTTCGTTCAGCAATGTGCGCAGTGCCTCGAACCCGCGCCAGGCCGCGCTGCAGGGCCTGGCCAAGATGCGCGCGCTGGCGGCGCGCGGCTTCGCCCAGGCCGTGATGCCGCCGCAGGCGCGCCCGAATTTCCGGCTGCTGCGCCGCATCGGCTTCTCGGGCAGCGACGCCGACGTGCTGGCCCAGGCCATGCGCGAGGCGCCGGTGATCCTGGCCTGTGCTTATTCGGCCGCGCCGATGTGGACCGCGAATGCCGCCACCGTCAGCCCGTCGAGCGACACCCGCGACGGGCGCGTGCACTTCACCGCCGCGAACCTGAACAACAAGCTGCACCGTTCGGAAGAGTACGTGCAGGCCACGCGCACGCTGCGCGCCATCTTCGGCAACACCGACCACTTCATGGTGCACGACGCGCTGCCGCCGGTGCCGGCCTTCGGCGACGAAGGCGCGGCTAACCACACGCGCTTTGCCAGTGCGCACGGCGCTGCCGGCGTCGAGTTTTTTGTCTACGGCCGCGTCGAGTTCGACCCGTCCGCCCCAAGCCCGAAGAAATACCCGGCGCGTCAGACCCTGGAAGCCTCGCAGGCGGTGGCGCGCCTGCACGGGCTGGACCCGGCGCGCACCGTGTTCGCCTCGCAGAACCCGGAGGTGATCGACCAGGGCGTGTTCCACAACGACGTGATCGCGGTCGGCAACGGCAACGTGCTGTTCTATCACGAGCAGGCCTTCCTCGACGAAACCGGTACGCTCGACGCGCTGCGCCGCACGCTGGAGAGCGTCGATACCGGCCTGGTGCCGGTGCGGGTGGCCAGCGCGCAGGTGCCGGTGGCCGATGCGGTGGCCAGCTACCTGTTCAACAGCCAGCTGCTCACCAAGCCCGATGGCGCCATGGCGCTGCTGGTGCCGCACGAATGCCGCGAGAATGAGGCGGTGGCGCGCTACCTGGACGGCATGGTCGCCGGCGGCGGCCCGATCGACGAGCTGCTCGAATTCGACCTGCGCCAGAGCATGCGCAACGGCGGCGGGCCGGCCTGCCTGCGGCTGCGCGTGGCGCTCACCGACGACGAGGCGCGCGCCATGCACCAGGGGGTGATCATGACCGAGACGCTGTATGCACAACTGGTGACCTGGGTCGAGCGCCATTACCGTGACCACGTCGAGCCGAAAGACCTGGCCGACCCGCAGCTGGCGATCGAATGCCTGGCCGCCCTCGAGGAACTGGAACGCATCCTTGGCCTGCCGGGTCTTTACGACCTGTCCTGAACCCCCACGCGGCCAAGCGGAACGGGCGTGACCCGGTGCGCATGGCATGTTCTAATAACGGATTGCCGCACCGGGAATGCTGCGGCGCATACGGAATTCGGATGGGACACCCCCGTCCAATATAGAGCCAGGGCAGCGCAAAGCCACAAGCTGACAAGCGCGCCGGGCACACAAACTTTGGAGAAGCAAATGAAAGACATGCCACAAGACCTGCGGAACCAGACGCTCGCGCTGGTGAATGCAAACCACGCCGGCGCCGGCGCTCCGCAGCAAGTGGGCGCGCTGATCAGCGCGTGGCTCGGATCGCTCGACGACGAAGACCTGGCCGGCACCGCGCCCGAGAGCCTGGCGCCGGTGCTGTGGGAAGGTTTCTCGCAGCTGGCCCAGCGCACCGGCCCTGGCTGCCAGATCGCGCAGATGCAGTATTCCGACGGGCGTGGCGGCATGGCCACCGCATTGCTGATCCTGAACGCCGACATGCCTTACCTGGTCGACTCCTTCGTGATGGCCCTGCGCAAGGAACGCCAGATCGCCACCGGGGTGATGAACGCCGTGCTGGCCGTGCGGCGCGACGCCAGCGGCGCCGCCGTCTCCGTCGGTGAAGCCGGCGCCCCGCTCGAATCGATCGTGCTGGTGCTGCTCAACGACGAACTCGAATTCGCCGAACTCGACGCGCTGACCGCGCGCATCCGCATGGTGGCCAGCGACGCCGCCGTGGTGCACCGCGACGCCGTCAAGATGGCCGACCGCATGACCGCCGTCGCCGCCGCCGCCGCCCAGGCAGGCACCGCCGAAGGCCAGGAAGTCGCAGCCTTCCTCGAATGGGCCAAGAACGAGGGCTTCGAGCCCTTCGGCTACGCCTACTACATGGTCAAGGAAGGCGTGCGCGAGCTCGAGCGCGACGTCCCGAGCCGCATCGGCGTCCTGCAGGACACCGCGCACCCGGTCTACGGCACCTGCCTGGCCAACATCCCGGGCGACTTCGAAACCCTGTCGCGCCGCGCCGACACCCTGTCGATCGTGAAAGCCGACGTCGAAGGCACCCTGCACCGCGACCAGCCGCTGGACTTCATCGGCGTGCGCAACACCGACGCCCAAGGCAAGATCCTGGGCGAGCACTGCTTCGTGGGCCTGTTCACCCGCGCCGCCACCTCGACCCCGCTGGCGCGCCTGCCGTTCGCGCGCGGCCGCGTCGCCAAGGTGCTGTCGATCGCCGGCGTGCGCCAGGAAGGCTTCCGCGCCGAGAAATTTGTCGAGATCCTCGAGTCGCTGCCGCGCACCGAGGCGCTCGAAGCCGAACCGGAATGGCTGGCCCAGGTCTGCAGCTCGGTGGTGTCGCTGTACAAGCAGCCGCGCCCGAAAGTCTTCGCCCGCCGCGACGTCTATGCGCGCCACCTGAACGTGCTGGTCTACCTGCCGCGCGAGCGCTACAGCGCGCAAGTGGCGTCCGGCCTGGCCGCGGCCCTCAAGCAAAGCTCGGGCGCCAGCGACGTGCGCGTGCAGACCCTGGTGGCCGACGGCCCGCTGGCCCGCGTCTACCTGATCGCCCATGCCGCGCGCAACCCGCTCGACCTGGAAACCGACATCCAGCAGCCGCTGCTGTCGGTGCTGGACGGCTGGCATGACCGCTTTGCCGCGGTGACCAACACCATCGAAGACGCCGGCCTGCGCAGCAGCCTGCGCAAGCTCGGCGCCAACCTGCCGGTCTCCTTTGTCACCAACACCGCGCCGGAAACCGCCTTCCGCGACCTGCAGGCCTTGATCAAGAACGGCCAGCAGAACCGCGTCACCGCGCGTGTCGAACCGGGCGACGACGCCAATGGCATCGATGCCTCGATCCGCCTGTACTCGGGCGAAGTCGTGCCTTCGCTGTCGCGCATCCTGCCGGCCCTGCAGAACGCCGGCATCGCCGTCGATCGCGAGCAGACCTGGTCGTTCACCACCGCCGATGGCTCGCGCCACCACGTCACCGCCCTGGCGGTGGACGACGAGAGCGGCGCCAAGCTGGTCAAGCAAGGCGTCATTCCGGTGGCCGAAGAGCTGTTCACCGCGCTGTTCAACGGCGAAGCCGAAGACGGCCGCATGAACGGCCTGACCATCGAAGGCGGCCTGGCCATGCGCGAAGTGCAGCTGGTGCGTGCCTACATCAGCTACTGGCGCCAGCTCGGCTCGAAGTTCTCGGTGCGCTACATGGCCGAGACCCTGCGCACCCAGCCGGCCCTGGTCAAGGAATTCGTCACCGCCTTCCTGCTGCGCTTCGATCCGAAACTGGGCGAGTCCGAGCATGCCGCCGGCACCGCCAAGCTGGCCGCGCTCAAGGCCGGCCTGTCGAGCGTGAACCACGCCGACACCGAAGAAATCATGGCTGCCCTGGTCGACCTGGCCCTGGCCACGGTGCGCACCAACTACTTCCAGAACGACGGCGAGAAGCTGATCTTCAAGATCGACACCAGCAACCTGGTGCTGGCCCCCGAGCCGCGTCCTTACCGCGAGATCTACGTGTTCTCGCGCCGCTTCGAAGGCGTGCACCTGCGCGGCGGCCCGGTCGCCCGCGGCGGCCTGCGCTGGTCGGACCGCATGGAAGACTACCGCACCGAAGTGCTGGGCCTGGTGAAGGCGCAGATGGTGAAGAACGCCGTCATCGTGCCGGCCGGCTCGAAGGGCGGTTTCGTGTGCAAGCAGATGCCGACCGGCGCCGCCCGTGAAGTGGTGGCAGCGGAAGGCGAATCGGTCTACCGCCTGTTCATCGCCAGCCTGCTGGAAGTGACCGACAACCGCGTGCGCGGCGCCATCGTCCCGCCGGAAAACACCGTGCGCTACGACCAGGACGACCCGTACCTGGTGGTGGCTGCCGACAAGGGCACTGCGACCTTCTCGGACATCGCCAACAGCATCGCCGTCCAGCGCGGCTTCTGGCTGGGCGACGCCTTTGCCTCGGGCGGCTCGAACGGCTACGACCACAAGAAGATGGGCATCACCGCCAAGGGCGCGTTCGAAGCGGTCAAGCGCCACTTCTATGAACTGGGCCACGACATGAAGACCACCCCGATCACCATGGTCGGCGTGGGCGACATGTCCGGCGACGTGTTCGGCAACGGCGTGCTGCTGTCGCGCCAGCTGAAGGTGCTGGCCGCCTTCGACCACCGCCACATCTTCCTCGATCCGAATCCGGAAGTCGAAGCCTCGTTCAACGAGCGCCAGCGCATGTTCGCGCTGCCGCGTTCGTCGTGGGAAGACTACGACAAGAGCCTGATCTCGCAGGGCGGCGGCGTGTATCCGCGCTCGGCCCGTTCGATCGACCTGAGCCCGGAAGTGCGCGCTGCGCTGGACATCCAGGAAACGGCGCTGGCGCCTGAAGAACTGATGCACCGCATCCTGCTGGCCCCGGTCGACCTGTTCTACAACGGCGGCATCGGCACCTATATCAAGGCCTCGAACGAAACCCATGCGCAAGTAAAAGACCGCGCCAACGACCGCATCCGCGTCAATGGCAGCGAACTGCGCTGCAAGGTCGTCTCCGAAGGCGGCAACCTGGGCGCGACCCAGGCCGGCCGTATCGAATTCGCACTGGCCGGCGGCCGCATCTTCACCGATGCGATCGACAACTCGGCCGGCGTGGATTGCTCCGACCACGAAGTGAACATCAAGATCTGGCTGGATACCGAAGTCAATGCCGGCGAACTGCCGGAAGGCGACCGTAACCGCATCCTGAACGAGATGACCGGCGACGTCGAGCGCCTGGTCCTGCGCGACAACACCCAGCAGACCCATCTGCTGACCCGCGAAGCGCAGGCGCAGGCCACCGGCTCCACCGTGGACGGCTATGCCGCCCTGATCACCAACCTGGAGTCCGACGGTTCGGTCTCGCGCGAACTGGAGCAGCTGCCGAGCGACGCCGAGCTGCAGCGCCGCAAGGCACTGGGCCTGGGCCTCTCCGCCCCGGAACTGGCGGTCGTCGTGGCCAACGTCAAGAACCGCTTCAAGCGCACCCTGTCGGCGCTGGATCTCACCGGCGAATCCTGGGCCGATTCGCTGCTGCGCCCTTACTTCCCGGCGCAGCTGGTGGCGACCCGCGATCCGCTGAACCACCCGCTGGCCAATACCATCCTGGCCACCGTGCTGGCCAACGAAGCGGTCAACCGCTGCGGCCCGCTGATGCTGCGCGACCTGGCAGCCGAGCACCGCGTCGATGAAACCGAAGTGGTCAAGGCCTGGGCGCGTGCCTGGGCGGCCCTGCACCTGGCGCCGGTGTTCGATGCGCTCGACGCCGACGCATTGACCGTGCCGCGCGACGTGTCGATGGCGGTCGACGCCCGCACCCGTGCGCTGCTGCGCGCCGTGATCGAAGGCGTGCTCTCGCTGCCGGAAGGCACCGACGGCATGGCCGAACTGTCCTCGCTGTTCGGCCAGGCCGACCAGCTGCGCAGCCTGACCCCGGCCCGTTCGGAAGCCGATGGCCACAGCGGCCTGCCGGCATCGTTCACCGCAGCCTGGAAAGCCGTCGAGACCATCGAGTCGCTGGCGACCTTCCTGTTCGCGGCCGTGTCGGTGCAGCGTCCAAGCGGCATGAGCCTGGCCCAGTTCCTGCAGGTCGGCATGGCGCTGCGCCAGCAGGCCGGCATCGACACCCTGGAACGCGGCCTCAAGCTGCCGGCCCAGGGTAAGGCCCAGGAACAGCTGCGCAACTACGCGATGCAGGCATTGCGCCGCACCCAGCAGCGCCTGCTGCTGCAGGTGATCGAGCGTGCCGGCCAGGGCGGCGATGCGCTGGCGGCGGTGGGCGACGTCACTAAGGCGCGCGGCCTGACGGGCTTTGCCCAGCCGGTCGAGCTCGAGCAAGCCATGCTGGACGTCTGGGCGCTGTCGGAAGGCTCGAGCCCGGACCGCCTGGCTGCCTGATCGATGAGCGCAGCGGAATCTTCTGCGCTGCCCGAAGCGGTGCGCCTGCTTGCCGGAGGCGACTTCGGCACGGTGGCGCAGCGCTTCACCGAGGCTGGTTTTGCGGTGAGCCTGCCGGCCGCCGGCATCCTCACGGTAAAAGGCGCCGCATCCGATGCGGCGCGCCCTGCCGTGCTGGTGTCGGTGGGTGTGCATGGCGACGAGACCGGGCCGATCGAAATGGTCGCCTGGCTGATCGAAGCCCTGTCGCATACCCCGCAGGCGCTGGCGGTGGACCTGATGCTCTGTGTCGGCAGCATCGACGCGATCAAGGCGGGCAAGCGTTTCATCGATGCGGACCTGAACCGCATGTTCCGCAGCGAACGCGGCGCGCTGGCAGGCAGCTTCGAGGCGGCGCGCGCCGATACCATCATCGCGGCCACGCAAGCGTTTTTTGCGGGAGCCGGGCCGGCGCGCTGGCACCTGGACCTGCACACGGCGATCCGTCCTTCGCACTACCCGATGTTCGCGATCGTGCCGGAGCTGATTGCCGATGCACCACGCAAGGCCTTGATCGACTGGCTGGGACAGGCGGCGATCGGCGCCGTCATCATGAACCCGAAGTCGGTCGGCACCTACAGCTATTACACGAGCGAACACCATGGCGCCGCGGGGACCACCGTGGAACTGGGGCGGGTCGGGACGCTGGGGCAGAACGATTTGTCGCAGTTTGCCGATGCGTCGCAGGCGCTGGACCGGCTGCTGCGCGGGCAGGCGGGCGAGCCAGCCAAGGCTGCACCGCACGTGTATGCCACGGCGCGGCAGGTGATCAAGCTGTCCGACGCGTTCACGATGTCGGTGGGACGCGAGACCTGGAATTTCACCCCGATGAAGAAGGGCGAGGTCATCGCCACCGATGGCGACACGGTTTACACCGTGGAGCATGACGAGGAGCTGGTGGTGTTTCCGAATCCGGATGTGCGGGTTGGTTTGCGCGCTGGCCTCATGGTGACGCGGATCGGCTGATCTAGCCAACTTGGGCCCCGGCCTGCGCCGGGGCGACGGTTTCCAAGCCCAACGCATCAAGCACGTCATCCCGGCGAAGGCCGGGATCCAGGCTCGTCCCGCAGGCCACGCAGCAAAAATCCTTCCATACCGCTAGACTCAACCCTTTGCACACCGCGGAGGCCTCATGAGCATGCTCTTCTCCCCAGTTTCCCTGGGACCCCTGCAACTCCCGAACCGCATCGCCATCGCCCCGATGTGCCAATACTCGGCAAGCAAGGGTCTGGCCACCGACTGGCACATGATCCACCTCGGCGGACTGGCGCTGTCCGGCGCGGCCCTCCTGATCATCGAAGCCACCGCCGTCACGCCCGAGGGCCGCATCTCCCCCGACGACCTGGGCCTGTGGTCCGACGCCCACGCCGAAGCCCTGGCGCCGGTGATCCGCGCCATGCGCAGCCATTCGCCGATCAAGATCGCCATCCAGCTGGGCCACGCCGGGCGCAAGGCTTCGAGCGAAGTGCCGTGGGAAGGCGGCGCGAATATCCCGCCATCCGAAGCGCGCGGCTGGCAGACGGTCGCGCCCTCAAGCCTGCCGCATGCCGACGGCGAAACGGTACCGCTGGCGCTGGATGAAGCGGGGCTGGCGCGCATCAAGGAAGGCTTCGTGGCCGCCGCGCACCGCGCCCATGCGCTGGACCTCGATGCGATCGAGCTGCACGGCGCCCACGGCTACCTGCTGCACCAGTTCCTGTCGCCGCTGGCCAACCGGCGCACGGATGCCTACGGTGGCGCGCTGGAGAACCGCATGCGCTTCCCGCTCGAGGTCTTCGAGGCCGTGCGCGCGGCGGTGCCGAGGGAGATGGCGGTGGGCATGCGCATCTCGGCCACGGACTGGGTCGACGGCGGCTGGGAGATCGAGCAGAGCCTGCGCTTTGCCAGCGAACTGCAGGCGCGCGGCTGCGACTTCATCCACGTGTCCAGCGGCGGGGTATCGCCGCGGCAGGAGATTCCGCTCGGGCCGGGCTACCAGGTGGCGTTTGCCGAGCGGATCAAGCGCGAGACGGGCTTGCCGACCATCGGCGTGGGCTTGATCACCGAAGCGCAGCAGGCGGAAAACATCCTGCAGCAGGGCCAGGCCGATGTGATCGGGTTGGCGCGCGCGATGCTGTACGACCCGCGCTGGGCCTGGCATGCGGCGGCGGAACTGGGGGAGCAGGTGTTCGCGCCGCCGCAGTATTGGCGCTCGCAGCCGCGCGAGCACAAGAATCTGTTCGGGACGACGCGGCTGGGGCAGCGCTGAGCTAGCGTCTACATCACAGCAGGTGGTCCAGCAAGTCCGGCCCGAACACCTCGCGGTGCAAGCGCGAGGCCGGGGCACCCGCCGCCAGCAGCGCATTCCACTGCGCGTGCATGAAGGGCAGGGGTCCGCATAGATAGACGTTGGTCTCGCTGCGCGGCCAGGACGGCAGGCGCGCCAGGTCCATCCTGCCCTTCAAGGCCCCTGCTGCATCGCCCTCTTCATGGAAGCTCACGACGTGCAAATGCGGCATGCGCGCCTGCGCCGCGGCGACGTCAGCCTGGTGCGGATGATGCGCCGCATTGCGCGCGGCATGGGCGAAGATCACGCGGCGCTGCGGGTTGACCATGGCGATGCGGTTCAGCGCAGCGATCATCGGCGTGATGCCTACGCCGGCCGAGAGCAGCACCACCGGCTCGTCCGATTCGGTATCGGGCAGGAAGTCGCCAAAGGGATGGGTCAGGTGCAGGACATCGCCGATGTTGACGTTGTCGTGCAGCCAGGTCGAGACTTCGCCGGCAGGCAGGGGGCTGGCGCCATCCTCGCGCTTGACCGAGATGCGCAGGCTGTCCTTGCCCGGAGCGTCCGACAAACTGTACTGGCGCAGCTGGCGGCGGCCATCCTTGAAATCCACCGCCACGCTGACGTACTGGCCGGCCTTGAAGGGCGGCAGGGCGCCGTCGACCGGCGCGAAACGGATCGAGGCGACATTGTCGCTCTCGCGCACCACGTCCAGCACGCGCATCGGGCGCGTCTGTCCCGGCTGCACGCCGGCGTCGGCATACATCTTCGCTTCCGCATCGATCAAGAGGGTCGCCAGCGAGGTATAGGCTTCTTCCCAGGCCTTGAGCAGCGGTTCGGTGGCGGCATCGCCCAGGATCGACTTGATCGCGCCGAGCAGGTGGTGGCCGACGATCGGGTAGTGCTCGGCGCGGATGCCGACCGAGGCGTGCTTGTGCACGATGCGGCTCACGACCGGTCCGAGCGCCCCTGCATTGCCGATGTTGGCGGCATACGCGAATACCGCCGAGGCCAGCGACTGCTGCTGCACGCCCCTTGCCTGGTTGCCCATGTTGAACAGGCGGGTCAGCTCCGGGTGCGCCGCGAACATGCTGCGGTAGAACTCGGTGGTGATGGCCAGGCCATGCTCGCGCAAGACGGGAACGGAGGCGTCGATATAGGGCCGGGAAGCGGTCGAGATCATGATATTTTCCTTATAGATGCATTGAAAGTGCATGTTTAAAGCCAAAAAAAGGGTCCGGACGAAGGGCGGGATTCGTGCGAACCCAGCCATTTTATCAAAACATGTTTGAACAATACATCTTTGATCAAACTATTTTTCGGTGATAACACAACAACCCCTATAATCGCAGGCTTTGATTGGCGCTTGCTCTTGCGCCGCTACCTTGCCAACCGCACCAAAGGACTACCCGTGAATCTGACCCTGGGCCAAAAGCTGATCCGCACGAAACCCGCTGGCCGTCATCATGACGACAGCGACGGCACGAGCGACGGCGGCCTGCAGCGGTCGCTCGGGCTGTTCCCGCTGACCATGATCGGGGTCGGCGCCACCATCGGCACCGGCATCTTCTTCACGATGGTCGAGGCGGTGCCCAAGGCCGGTCCGGCCGTGATCCTCTCCTTCTTGCTGGCGGCCCTGACCGCCGGCCTGACCGCCTTGTGCTACGCCGAGCTGGCCGGGCGCGTGCCGGCGGCCGGCTCGTCCTACTCGTTCGCCTATGCCACCGTGGGCGAATTCGCCGCCTTCATCGTGGCGGCCTGCCTGCTGCTCGAATACGGCCTGGCGGGCAGCGCGGTGGCGATCGGCTGGTCCGACTACCTGAACAACTTCCTGACCAATGCCTTCGGCTGGGAGATCCCGGCCCACCTGCGCTCGCCGATGTTCGTGTCGGACCACCATAACGTGCACTTCACGCCGGGGAACTTCAACCTGCCGCCGGTGCTCCTGATCGCCATGTGCTGCATCATGCTGGTACGCGGCACCAAGGAATCGGCCACCACCAACGCCATCATGGTGCTGGTCAAGCTGGCCATCCTGGTCTTCTTCTGTGTGATCGCCTTCACCGGCTTCAACGCCGACAACTTCACGCCTTTCTTCAATACCGACGATACCAACGGCTATGCAGGCATGGCCGGCGTGACCGCCGCCGCCGGCACCGTGTTCTTCTCCTTTATCGGCCTGGACACCATCGCCACCGCCGGCGAAGAAGTGAACAACCCGCGCCGCAACGTCCCGATCGGCATCCTGGCCGCACTGGTGATCGTGACCGTGTTCTACCTGATGGTGGCACTGGCCGCGATGGGCGCCCAGCCGGCCCGCATGTTCGAAGGCCAGGAAGCCGGCCTGTCGGTGATCCTGCAGAACGTGACCGGCCAGGCCTGGCCGGCGCTGGTGCTGTCGGCGGGCGCCGTGGTGTCGGTGTTCTCGGTGACCCTGGTGACGATCTACGGCCAGACCCGCATCCTGTACGCGATCAGCCGCGACGGCCTGATCCCGAAGACCTTCCAGAAGGTGAACAAGCGCACCCTGGCCCCGACCGCCAATACCGTGATCGTCTGCGTCGTGGTGGCCCTGGTGGCCGGCCTGGTCGACGCGACCTTCCTGTGGGATATGGTGAGCATGGGCACGCTGACCGCCTTCATCGTCGTCTCGATCGCGGTGCCGGTGATCCGCGCCAAGCAGGGCGCCGGCGAACCGGGCGGCTTCCGCGTGCCTTTCGGTCCCTACCTGATCCCGGGCCTGTCGGTGCTGGCCTGCCTGTACATCATGAAGGATCTGTCGGCGACCACCTTCCGCATCTTCTTCATCTGGATGGCGGTGGCCGTGGCCACCTACTTCCTGTACAGCGTGCGCCACAGCCGCCTGAACAAGGCGCAGTAAGGGCAGGGCAGGATGCTGGAAAACTTTGAACGAAGGCGCGACCGCTTCGCGCTGTTCGACGGCATGGACAGCGCGGCGGTCAACCTGTGCTTCCCGCTCGAGCTGCCGGACTTCCGGCCCTGGTGCAAGCAGCAGGGCCTGGCCCCCTTCCACGTGCTGCTGTGCGCCGTGCTGCGCTCGGTGCTCAAGATCGAGAACTTCCGCTGGCGCCTGCTCGACGGCGAGGTGTTTTGCATCGAGCGCCTGCGGCCCTCGTTCACGGTGGTGAACCACCATAACGACCTGAACTTCGCCCAGTTTGCCTGGACCGACGACCTGCGCGAGTTCGTCGCCCGCGGCATCGCGGCGCGCGAAGAGGCCGGCGCCATGACGGAACTGAACGCCACCTACCGCGGCATGTCGCCACGCGAGGCCAAGGAGCAGGTCTTCGTCACCTGCATCCCGTGGCTGGCCTTCACCTCGATCCAGCATCCGAGCATGACGCTCGCGCATCCGGACATTCCCTCCTTCGCATGGGGCAAGTTCCGCGACATTGGCGGCGGGCGCCTGGAGCTGCCGTTCTCGGTGCAGGCTCACCACGGTTTCGTGGACGGCTTCCACATCCACCAGCTGGCGCAGCAGGTTGCGGCCGAGCTGGACGCGATGATGGGCTAGCGCTTCCTCCCGACAATTCATCGAGGCGAAAAAAAAGCCACGCGGCCTATGCGGCAGCGTGGCTTTTTGCATGGCGCCCGCAGGCGCCACCCGAACGTTTATTGCGCGTTCATTTCCTTGAGCAGGTTGTCGGCCTTGTCCACGTGCTTCATGTTCCACAGCATGTAGCGGCTGTCGACCTGGATCGAGCGGGTGTTGGCGTTGTTGAAGTCCCAGTCCGAGATGATCGAATCGAGGGTGCCGTCGAAGGCCAGGCCGATCAGCTCGCCCTTGGCGTTCAGCGCAGCCGAACCCGAGTTGCCGCCGGTGATGTCCAGCGTGGCCAGGTAGTTGACCGGCACGGTCTTGAGCTTCGGATCGACATACTTGCCGAAGTCCTTGGCCTTGATCGCCGCCAGCTGTGGCGCCGGTGCATTGAATTCGCCTTCGCCGGTGTGCTTGGCGGTGATGCCCTTGGTGGTGGTGAACGCGGTCCAGGCGCCGGTGCCGTCGGCGCCGTGTGCGCGGCCGGCGATCTTGCCGAAGGTCACGCGCAGGGTGCCGTTGGCGTCTGGATAGACGGCCTGGCCCTTGCTGTTCATGTAGGCGATCTTGGCCTTCATGTAGTTGCCATAGGCTTGCTGGATCTTGCCTGCCAGTTCCTCTTCCTTGGCTTCCTCCTTCATGCCCGCGTCGTACATCGCGACGGCGGCCTTGATGAAGCTGTCGTTCGAGGCCTGGAATTCGGCCGGCGACTTCTTCAGCCATGCGCTGCGCTCGTCCTTGTTGGCCAGCTTGGAACCGGCATAGATGCGGTCCAGTGCGGCCTTCAGTTCGGCTTCGGTCATGCCGGCGCGCAGGCCCAGGGCGGCGTCGAACGCGGCGTCGTGTTCGGCGGCAGGCTGGGCGTTGTACTTGGTCAGGAAGTTCAGTACCAGCGCCTTGTCGACCTTTTCGTCGTAGGTGCGGTCCTGGCCGGCAATGACCGAGTTCCAGCGCGGCATGTCGCGTTCCTGGTAGCCCGACTTGCGTTCGGTGTCCGGCTTGGTGCGCTCGTTGGCCAGGCGGTACAGCGAACGTGCCGAGGACAGGAACTTCGGCTGGGCATAGCCCAGGAAGAAGGTCTTCTTCGCGCCGGCGTCGCGCTCGGCGATCAGCTGCTCGACCTGCTCGATGTCGGCGCCGTACTGGGCCTTGCGTGCTGCGTTGCCGTTGACCCAGGCTTTCAGGGCGTTGTGCTCGGCGGTCTTGCGCTGCAGGAAGTCGCTACCCTCGTAGGAGGTCAGCATGCCCTTGCGGTTCTTGTAGTAGTTGTTGACGCTGGCGATCTGGCCGGCGTACTTGAGCTTGGCGGCCGGATCGTTCTTGGTCTCGCGCTCGATGATGGCCAGGGTCTCGCCCGATGCCGCGACGAATGCCGGATAGTTCCAGTCGAAGGTCGAGGCCACTTCCGACGGCAGGCGGTGGCGGTTGGTGCGGCCAGGGTAGCCCAGCACCATGATGAAATCGCCTTCCTTCGCGCCGTCCTTGGCGATCTTCAGCACGTGCTTCGGCTGGTAGGGAACGTTGTCCTTCGAGAACTCGGCGGCCTTGCCGTCCTTGCTCACGTAGGCGCGGTAGAAGCCGTAGTCGCCGGTGTGGCGCGGCCACATCCAGTTGTCGGTATCGCCGCCGAACTTGCCCACGCCGGCCGGTGGCGCGTGCACCAGGCGCACGTCGCGGATCTCGAGCTGCTTGAGTCGGTAGAACTCCAGGCCGCCGTAGTAGCTGGCCACGGTGCAGCGGTAGCCTGCATCCTTTTCGCATTCGGCCACCAGTTTCTTCTGGTTCTTTTCGATGGCGTCGATACGGGCCTTGCCGCTGAGCTTGGCGACTTCAGGGGTGATGATCTGGGTGGTGACGTTGGCGACTTCCTCGGTCACGTAGACGCGGCTGCCCGGGGCGGCCGGCAGCTCCTCGTTGAGGCTCTTGGCCAGGAAACCGTTCGCCAGCAGGTCGCGTTCCGGGGTCGAATTGACCGCGATGCTGTTGTAGACGCAGTGGTGGTTGGTGACCACCAGGCCTTGCGGCGACACGAACGAGGCCGAGCAGCCGCCCAGGCTCACGATGGCGCCCATCGGGAATTCGGTCAGCTTGGTCAGGTTCGCCGGATCCAGCTTGAGGCCGGCGGCTTTCAGTTGCTTGGCTACTTGTGGCAGCTGCTGCGGCATCCACATGCCTTCGTCCGCTTGTGCGGCGAAGCTGGTCAGGATGGCCAGCGAGAGGAGAGTCTTTTTCATTCGCGTCAGTCTGTTAGGGAAGGGAACACTCTTGGGACTCCATGAGCAGCCAAGAGTATCCGTAATACATATCCCTAACGTCAAGCACTATGTCGACCGCGCAAATTCAATTGCCGCCAGGAGGGAAACACCCCTCACTTGTCTTTACAACTGCGCCTTCACGAGCGAGGCCAGGCCGGTCGTCACGCGCTGCCACCAGGGGCGTTCGCGGAAGGCTTCCTGGGTGACCTGCTTGGCCAGGCGCCAGTCGGCCTCGAAAATGGCTTCCTGCTCGCGCGCGAAATCCGCGTCCAGCACGTTCAGGTTGGCTTCGTCGTTGATGCTGAACGAGCGGTTGTCGAAATTGGTCGAGCCGACCGACACCAGCAGCGAATCGACGATCAGTCCTTTGACGTGGTACATGGTGGGCTGGTACTCGGCCAGCTTGACGCCGGCGGCCAGCAGTTCGGGCCAGCGCTCGCGCGACGCCGCCTTGACCAGGTCGGAGTCGATGAACTTGCCCGGCATGATGATGCGTACCCGCACGCCACGTTTCGCCGCTTCCATCAGGGTGCGGATGGTCAGGTCGTCCGGCACGAAATAGGCGGCCGACAGGTCGATGGTCTTGCGCGCGGACGTGATGGACATCAGGTACATCAGGTGCATCGATTCGCTGCCGCCGGTGGGCGAGCTGGAGAACATCTGGGCTGGCATGTTCCCGACCGGCTTCAAGGCAGGGAAATAATCGGCGCCGTCGAGCACGGTGCCGGTGGCCTTGAGCCAGTTGTCGTTGAACACGGCTTGCATCTGGCCGACAGCCGGGCCTTCGATGCGGAAATGGGTGTCGCGCCAGTGCTTCTCGTCCTGGGCATTGCCGCGCCACTGGTCGGCAATGCCGACGCCGCCCGTGAAGCCGATCTTGCCGTCGATGATGAGCAGCTTGCGGTGGGTGCGGTTGTTCAGGCGGGCCAGTTTCCACCAGACCGGCTTGTGGTAGCGCTGCACCAGGACGCCGGCGGCCTTGAGCGCATCGATCTGGGCCAGGTCCATTTTCACGCTGCCCATGAAATCGAGCATCAGGTGCACCTTGACGCCGGCGCGCGCGCGCTCGGCCAGGGCATCGGAGAATTCCTTGCCGATCGATTCCGACCAGTAGATATAGGTTTCGAAGGTAATGGTTTTTTCGGCCGAGCGGATCGCCGCCAGCATGGACGGGAAGATCTGGTCGCCGTTGAGCAGCGCCTCGACCTTGTTGCCTTCCACGATGGGCGGGCCGAGCAGCACGCCCAGCGAGCGGCGGAACTGGGCGTCGTTGGTGTCGTACTGGTGGGTGAGGCGGGTTTCGATCTGCTTTTCGCCGGGCATGAAATTCAGCGCGAGCACACCCAGCACGAGGCTGGCGGCGCAAGAGATCAGGACTATCCAGAAGATTTTTGCTCGCATGGTGCAATCTGAGACGTAAAAAAACCAACGCATGAAGCGTTGGTTTTTAGTAAGGGCTATCCACTAGTTCTATTAACGAACGCGGCCACGACGCAGCAGGTTCACGATAGCCAGCAGGATGACGGCACCCAGGAACGAGACCAGCAGCGACGACACGCTGAAGTCGTCCGAATTGATGGTGCCCGAGCCGAACAGCGGCGACAGGAGCCAGCCGCCCAGGAAGGCGCCGACGATACCAACCACGACATTGAGAATCATGCCCTGCTCTGCATCGGTCTTCATGACCATGCTGGCGAGCCAACCGAGAATACCACCGACGACGATCCAAATGATAAATAACATGGCTTACCTCCTTCAAAGTGAGAAAACATACCCCCAGGTCCATTAATTGCCGTGACCATGTTGACAAGTTTAGGCACCCGTCCCCTTCAGGTCGGTGCGGCAACGAACGTTAGACGGCGAATCGCAGGCGCCGTTCTTCGGAATGTGAAAACAAGCGGGTAGGGTGCGTCAGCGAACAGAAGGGGGCTCGTGCGGGGAATATGGTTGTACTACTTGCAAGACAATCATTGTTTGCACGACCACGCACTTGAACCTTTGAAAGGATTCGCCATGAGCAACTACGATTCGAATAACAATCAGAATTCCCGTATGGTTACCGGCCTGTTCCCTGACCGTGCAAGCGCCGAGCGCGCCTACAGCTCGATCTCGACCCGCGGCTACACCAAGGACGACGTCAACCTGATGATGTCGGACGATGCACGCAAGACCCATTTCAATGACACCGACACCGACCTGGGCAGCAAGGCTGCCGAAGGCGCCGGCATCGGCGCCGGTATCGGCGGCACCATCGGCGCCGTGCTGGCCGGTATCGCTGCCGTCGGCACCACCCTCGTGCTGCCAGGCCTGGGCCTGGTCGTGGCCGGCCCGCTGGCCGCAGCCCTGGCCGGCGCCGGCGCCGGCGGCCTGACCGGCGGCCTGATCGGCGCGCTGATCGGCGCAGGCATTCCTGAAGACCGCGCTGCCCACTACGAAGAAGGCATCAAGAAGGGCGGCATCGTGATGGGCGTGAATGCCCGTTCGGACGAAGATGCACGCCATATCGAGCAATCGTTCACCGACAATGGCGGTAGCCACGTGATCGGCGCCGGCATCGGCGCGGTCGGCGGCGCCGTCGTCGGCGCAGGCATCGGCTCGATGGCCGGCCCGATCGGCACCGTCGCCGGCGCCGCCATCGGCGCCGTCACCGGCGGCATGGCCGGCAAGGGCGTGGGCGAAGTCGTGAACCCGAAATCGGGTGACGACCTGTCGGAACACTACCTGGCCAAGGGCACCGGCGCCGGTACCGGCGCGGCAGTGGGCGCGATGGCTGGCGCTGCAGCCGGCCCGATCGGCATGGCTGCCGGTGCGATCGTCGGCGGCCTGGCAGGCGGCGCAGCCGGCAAGGGCGCTGGCGAAGTCGTGAACCCGAAGGCGGGCGACGACCTGAACGAACATAACCTGGCGCAAGGCGTCGGCGGCGCCGGCGGCGCGGCAGTCGGCGCGGCAGTCGGCTCGGTGGCCGGTCCGATCGGCACCGCTGCAGGCGCCGTCATCGGCGGCCTGGCAGGCGGTGCAGCCGGCCAGGGCACGGGCGAAGTCATCAACGCCAAGCCAGGCGACGAACTGCGTGACCATCACCTGGGCACCGGTGTCGGCGCAGCAGGCGGCGCGGCAGTGGGCGGCACCGTGATCGGCGCGGCAGTCGGCGGCCCGATCGGCGCCGTGGCAGGCGCCGGTATCGGTGCAGCCATCGGCGGCATGGCCGGCAAGGGCGTGGCCAAGATGGTCAACCCAGCGGAAGAAGAAGCCCACTGGCGCACCCAGTATCAGACCCAGCCGTATTACACCCCTGGCTACACCTACGACGATTATGCTCCGGCCTATGCGCTGGGTTATAACGGCGCCGGCCGCTATCCAGGCGGCTACGAGACGCACGAGAACGAACTCTCGAGCGAGTGGGAGCGCACCAAGGGCAATTCGCGCCTGAACTGGGATCAGGCCAAGCACGCTTCGCGCGCTGCATGGCACAAGGTCGAGCGCGCCATCCCGGGCGACCTGGACCGCGACGGCCGTTAATTGCCGCTGCCGCCTTCGGGCGGTGACGCGATGAAAAAAAGCCCCGCTGCCTTGATGGCAGCGGGGCTTTTTCTTTGGAGAGTGATTACTGCTTGACGGCTTCGACCTGGATCATCAGCTTCACTTCCGGCGAGAAGCGCGGCAGGCCGAAGTTCACGCCATAGTCGCTGCGCTTGAACTGGGCCGTGACGTCGGCGCCGCAGACTTCGCGCTTGAGCATCGGGTGGTCGATGCACTTGAATTTGTTGATGGTCATGGTCAGCGGACGGGTCACGCCGTTCAGGGTGAACTCGCCTTCGGCCGAGGTCGGCACGTCGCCAGTGAACTTGATCGACTTGGACTTGAAGGTCGAGGTCGGGAATTTGGCGACGTTGAAGATGTCTTCCTTCTTTGCGTGCTCGTTCATCTTGTCGTGGCCGAAGTCGATGCTGGTGGTGTCCACGGTGATGTCGATGGTGCCGGTCTTGGCCGCGCGGTCCAGGGTCACGGTGCCTTCGGTCTTGTTGAACTTGCCGCGCCAGACCGAGATGCCCATGTGGTCGGCTTCGAAGCTCGGGTAGGTGTGGTTCGGGTCGATCTTGTAGGTGTCGGCGGCAAAGGCGGCGCCTGCGCTCAGGGCGGCGGCGGCGGCGATCAGGTGGGCGATTTTCATGTTGCGTGTTTCCTTATGAGGGTGGTTATTGATGAGCTAGATAACTGAATTACGGCGCCGCGACGACGCGGAACTTGATGACAACTTCATCGGCGACCATGCTCGTGTCCTTCCACTCGCCTTCGCCGATGTTGAAGGCCAGCCGCTTGATCGGCAACTGGCCCTCGAACACCTGTTTCGCGCCTTCGGTCTTCATCGTCAGTGGAAAACTCACGTTGGCGCTGCGGCCCTTGATGCTCAGCTTGCCGGTGACATTGAACTTGCCGGCGCCTGCCGGGGCGATCGCGGTCGATACGAAGTTCGCCTTCGGGAATTGGGCGGCGTTGAACCATTCCTTCTTGGTCACTTCCTTGTTGTATTCAGGGTCGCCCAGGTCAAGGCTGGCCGTGGCGATGTCGACGCTGGCCTTCGACGCCGCCGGCTGGGCCGGGTTGTAGTCGATCTGGGCCGTGAATTGCTTGAACTTCGCTTCAACCGGCACGCCCATCTGCTTGAACACGGCGGCAACGCTGCTTTTCGCCGGATCGGTTTTCAGTGGGGCGGCGCCGGCGACGGCGCTGGCCAGCAGGGAGGCCAGCAACAGGCCTGTGAATGGTTTCATCGGGATTCCTTCGAGGTAGAAAAAGGCAGCATGCGCGCCATTACGCCGTCGCGGTCGACCAGCAGGTGCTTGAAGGCGGCCGCCACGTGCACGCCGACCAGCGCAGCCAGCAGCATGGCGAGCCAGTAATGGACATCTTTCAGCACCAGCTTGAGCGCGGGATCGGCGGCGATCAGCACCGGCAGCTCGACCACGCCGAAATACACGACCGGCACGCCCGCCGCCAGGCTGTAGAAATAACCCGACAGGGGCAGCGCGAACATCAGCACGTACAGCAGCCCGTGCAGGCCATGGGCGGCGCCGCGCTGCCAGGCCGGCATGTCGTCGGAATAAGCGGGTGGATGGCGGAACAGACGCCACAGCAGGCGCAGGGCGGCCAGGGCGAGCACGGTCACACCGGCCCACTTGTGCCAGGAAAAATATTTCAGCTTGGTCGGCGTCAAACCGGGGATATCCGTCATGACCAGCCCAAGCGTGAAGGTGCCGACGATGAGCAGGGCAATCGTCCAGTGCAGCAGGATGGCTGTGTTAGTGTAGCGGTGCATTGTTTCTTGGTGGAAATCAGTACGCATTAGGACTAACTATACCAGTCTTTACTGGCGGCTGCTGCCGGAGCTTATTTTTTGCTTGAAACACTAGCACGGATTCTAACGAGCGCACAGCAGCAGGGCTCGAATGTAAAATCCCTAACACAGCCGTTTATCAATATTGCTGCCAGAAACAATTCGCCGCGGAGCTGCTTCATGATCATTTACCCATTGCCGTGGCCGCCGCGAGCCGCGTATACCTTCGTGCTGGCGAGTGCCGCAGCTGTGCTGGCGCTGCCGGCCGCTGCTGCACAGGATGCTGTCACTGCCCAGGGCGATAACCTGGCCGACCTGTCGATCGAGGAACTGGCCAATATCGCGGTCACGTCGGTCTCGAAGAAACCGGAGCGCCTGCAGGACGCGCCGGCTTCCGTCTTCGTGATCACCGCCGACGACCTGCGCCGCTCGGGTGCACGCAGCATTCCCGAGGCGCTGCGTCTCGCCCCCAACCTGCATGTGGCGCAGAGCTCGGGTTATGGCGCCTCGATCAGCGCGCGTGGCCTGAACGGCAGCAACAACAGCGGTCCGAACAAGCTGTTGGTCATGATCGACGGCCGTTCGGTGTATGCACCGCTGTTCTCGGGCGTGTTCTGGGACATGCAGGACGTGATGCTGGAAGACGTCGAGCGCATCGAAGTCATCAGCGGCCCAGGCGGCACCATGTGGGGCGTGAACGCGGTGAACGGCGTCATCAATATCATCACGCGCCGGGCCGGCGCGACGCAAGGCAGCATGGCCGCGCTGGGCGCCATGAGCGACGGCCTTGACGCCGCCTTCCGCCAGGGCGGCCAGAGCGGCAACGCCAGCTGGCGCGCCTATGGCAAGGTGCTGCGGCGCGCCCACGGCGAGACCGCCGCAGGCACGCGCGTGGATGACGACTGGCGCCAGGCGCTGCTCGGCTTCCGGGCCGACTGGGCGCGCGGCAGCGATACCTTCACCATCAACGGCAACCTGGTGCGCGGCCGCCACGGACAGCCCGAGCCGGGCGAGATTTCCGTCACCGGCACGGCACTGCGCCTGGGCGACGTCGATACCGAAGGCGCCAACCTCACCGCGCACTGGGAACGTGCGCTGGACGGCGGCGGGCGCCTGTCGGCGCAGGCCTATCTCGATTACACGCGGCGCGAAGTGCCGCCGACCTTTACCCAGTCGCTCCAGATCGCGGACCTGCAGCTCGAGCACAGCTTGCCGGCCTGGGGCCGCCACAGCCTGATGTGGGGCGCAAACCTGCGCCACAGCTGGGACAGCGTCACGAACAGCGAGGTGATCGCCTTCCTGCCGGCCGATAAACAGCAGACCTGGGCCAGCCTGTATGCGCAAGACGAGGTGGCGCTGCATCCCGACCTGAGCCTGACCCTGGGCGCGCGCATCGAGCGCAACGACTACACCGGCAACGAATTCCTGCCGACCGCGCGCCTGGCCTGGCGCATGTCGCCGCGCCACACGGTCTGGAGCGCGCTGTCGCGCACCGTGCGCGCGCCGACCCGGCTCGACGTCGACGCCTTTGTCCCCGGCCGCCCGCCCTACCTGCTGCGCGGCGGGCCGCAGGTGCGATCCGAGGTGGCGAAGGTGGTCGAAGTGGGCTACCGCGGCCAGCCGCTGGCCGGCTTCTCGTATTCAGCCACGCTGTTCCACAACCGCTACGACCACCTGCGCACGCAGGAAGTCGATCCGACCGGAACCTTCATCACTTTCGGCAGCCTGATGGAAGGCAAGGCAACCGGGATCGAGATGTGGGGCAGCTACCAGTTGACGGACGCCTGGCGCCTGTCGGGCGGCTATACCGCCTTGCACGAGCGGCTGCGCCTGAAAGCGGGCAGCAATGACCTGGCCGGTCCCGGCGCCGCCGGCAAGGACCCCGAGCATACGCTGCAGCTGCGCTCGAACTATGCGTTCGACGACCGGCGCGAGCTGGAAGTAGCGCTGCGCAAGGTGGCCGCGCTGGAAAACCCCGCGGTGCCGGGGTACTGGGCGCTCGACGCGCGCTTCGGCTGGCGCCTGCGCCCTGATCTGGAGCTGTCGCTGGTGGGGCAGAATCTGAATGGCGGCCACGGCGAGTATGGGCCGGTGGCGACGCGGTCCGAGCTCGAGCGCCGGGTGGGCCTCAAGCTGGTGTGGACAAATTGAACGCGGCAATAACCGTTATAGGGTGAGTCGCCGCCGCACCGTAGAGTGGACGTCACGGTAATGCTGCCCGCGCGGCTGCTCTCCGGCCGCTTGAACGCGTGGGCAAGAAACTTGCCCACCCTACGGTGTGCGTTTAATCGGGCCCTGCCTTAAATGGCTTTCGCCAGTTCCGCAGCCAGGCCGATGTAATTCGCCGGCGTCATCTGCATCAGCAAGTCCTTTGCTTCCTGCGGAATCGCCAGCTTGCCGATGAACTCCTGCAGCGCGTCGCGCGTGATACCCTTGCCGCGCGTGAGTTCCTTCAGCTGCTCGTACGGGTTCTCGATGCCATAGCGGCGCATCACGGTCTGCACCGGCTCGGCCAGCACTTCCCAGTTCGCGTCCAGGTCCGCTTCGAGTCGCGCCGCGTTCACTTCCAGCTTGTTCAGGCCGCGCAGGCAGCTGTCGTAGGCCAGCAGGGTGTAGCCGAATCCCACGCCGATGTTGCGCAGCACGGTCGAATCGGTCAGGTCGCGCTGCATGCGCGAGACCGGCAGCTTCTCGGCCATGTGGCGCAGCACCGCGTTGGCCAGGCCCAGGTTGCCTTCGGAGTTCTCGAAGTCGATCGGGTTGACCTTGTGCGGCATGGTCGACGAGCCGATTTCGCCGGCGCGCAGCTTCTGCTTGAAGTAGCCCAGCGAAACATAGGTCCAGATGTCGCGGTTCAGGTCGAGCAGGATGGTGTTGGCGCGCGCGATGGCGTCGAACATCTCGGCCATGTAGTCGTGCGGCTCGATCTGGATGGTGTACGGGTTGAACACCAGGCCCAGGCGCTGCTCGATCACTTCCTTCGAAAACGCCGCCCAGTCGAAGCCCGGATAGGCCGACAGGTGTGCGTTGTAGTTGCCGACCGCGCCGTTCATCTTGCCGAGAATCTCGACGGCGGCAATACGCTTGATCGCGCGCTGCAGGCGCGCAACCACGTTGGCGAATTCCTTGCCGAGCGTGGTCGGGCTGGCCGTCTGGCCATGGGTACGCGAGAGCATCGGCAGCGAGGCGTTGGTATGCGCGATCTCGGTGAGCTTGGCGATGATGGCTTGCAGGGACGGCAGCAGTACGCCGTCGCGCGCGGCTTTGAGCATCATGCCGTGCGAGGTGTTGTTGATGTCTTCCGAGGTGCAGCCGAAGTGGATGAATTCGCTCGCCGCCACCAGTTCCGGCACGTCCTTGACCTGCTCCTTGAGCCAGTATTCGACCGCCTTGACGTCGTGGTTGGTGACCGCCTCGATCTCCTTGATACGCGCCGCCTCGGCGTCGCCGAAGTTCGCGGCCATGCGCTCGAGATGGGCGTTCGCATCGACGGAGAACGGCTTGATCTCGGCGAAACCGGCCTGCGACAGCGCCTGCAGCCATGCGATCTCGACCTTCACGCGGTGGTGCATGAAGCCCGCTTCGGACAAAATCGGGCGCAGCTTGTCGGTTTTCGACGCGTAGCGGCCGTCCAGCGGGGACAGGGCCGACAGGGTAAAGGAAGGGACGGTAGAGGTCATGGCGGGCGGTCCGTGCAAAAACGCGGATTTTACCACCGGCGGCTGCTGGAAGCCGCGGCGCCGGCCTGTTCGCGGCCTTCCCGGCGCGGCTGGCCGCGCCCCTGCCGATGTTATACTTGCATCTCTTCGTCTACCCCGGGCATTTATGAAACTCATCGGTTCGTTCACCAGTCCCTTTGTGCGCAAGGTCCGCGTCGTGCTGGCGGAGAAGAAGCTCGATTTCAGCTTCGAACAGGAAAACGTCTGGGTCCCGGAGACCACGATCCAGCAGGTCAACCCGCTCGGCAAGATCCCATGCCTGGTGATGGAAGACGGCAGCACGCTCTACGATTCGCGCGTGATCGCCGAATACCTCGATACCGTTTCGCCGGTGTGCAAGCTGCTGCCGCCGAACGGCCGCGAGCGCACCGAAGTGAAGGTGTGGGAAGCGCTGGCCGACGGCGTGCTCGATGCCGCCGTCCTGGTCTTCCTGGAACGCCGCGAACGCCCGCCCGAGCAGCAAAGCGCCAGGTGGATCGAGCGCCAGCTCGGCAAGGTGCATGCCGGCCTGCGCGAGATGTCGTCCCGGCTGGGCGACTCCACCCATTGCATGGGCACCCACTACACGCTGGCCGACGTCGCCACCGGCTGCGCGCTGGGCTGGCTGGCCTTCCGCTTCCCCGAGATCGACTGGCGCGGCGACTACCCGAACCTGGCCCGCCTGTTCGATAAGCTGTCCGAACGCGCATCGTTCCGCGACACCGTGCCTTTCGTTGCATGAGCGCGCCCGCCGTCACAGCAATCTTCGGCGAAGCCCTGGTCGACGACTTCACCACCGAGCAGGTCGTCGGCGGTGCGCCCTTCAACGTGGCGCGCCATCTCGCCGCCTTCATGGCGCCGCAGCTGATGATCACCCGCATCGGCAACGACGGCCCGGGCCAGGCCGTGCGCGCCGAATTCGAACGCTTCGCGATGAGCGAGGCAGGCCTGCAGGTCGACCCGATCGAGGAAACCGGCCGCGTGATGGTCGAGCGCAGCGCGCGCGGTCACCGTTTCACGATCGTGCCCTGCCAGGCCTACGATTTCATCGACCCCGAGCAGGCGCAGGCGGCGCTGGACCAGGCGCAGCCGGGCATCTTCTATTTCGGCACCCTGGCCCAGCGGGGCGAGCGCTCGCGCAACACGCTGCATGCACTGCTCGCGGCCACCGGCGCGCTGCGCTACCTCGACCTGAACCTGCGCAGCGGCCAGTACGACGAGCGCAGCGTCACGCGCTCGCTGCAGGCCGCGCAAATCGTCAAGGTCAACGAAGAAGAACTGCAGGCGCTGTTCGGCTGGTATTTCCAGATGGCGCCGGACGCGCCGGCGCTGTCGGCCGAAGAGGTGCATGCCTCCTGCGGCGCGCTGCTCAAGATGTTCTCGCTCGACGCCCTGATCGTCACGCTGGGCCACCGCGGCTCGGTGTATTTTGGTGCCGACGGCAGCACGGTCATGACGCGCGATACGCCGGCGCCGCCCTTCGTCATCGACACGGTGGGGGCAGGGGATGCGTTCTCGGCGATTTTCCTGCTCGGCAGGATGCGCGGCTGGCCGCTCGACCAGACGCTGGCGCGGGCCAACGAGTTCGCCGGTGCGATCTGCGCAATTCCGGGCGCGGTGCCGCGCGACCTGGGGTTTTACGATGGCTGGATGCGCAAGTGGCGCTGATCCGCACACTCTGCGCACCATGAAAAAGGGTTCCTCTCGAGGAACCCTTTTTTGATGCCGCCGTGCGTGGGCAGGATTATTCGCTGATCTGGCTCTGCAGGTAATTCTGGATGCCGACCTTCACGATCAGGTCGAGCTGCGTTTCCAGCCACTCGATATGCTCTTCGGTGTCTTCCAGGATCATCAGGAACAAATCGCGCGTGACGTAATCGGCCGCTGCTTCCGAGGCCGCGATGCCTTCCTTGACCGTCACCTGGGCGGCGCGCTCGAGCTTCAGGTCGCATTCGAGCATTTCCTGGGTCGATTCACCGATGAGCAGCTTGTGCAGCGCCTGCAGGTTCGGCAGGCCGTCGAGCATCAGGATGCGGTCGATCAGCTTGTCGGCATGCTTCATTTCGCCGATCGATTCCTCGTATTCCTTTTTCGCCAGGCGGCCGAAGCCCCAGTGGCGGTACATGCGCGCATGCAGGAAATACTGGTTGACCGCGGTGAGCTCATTGGTCAGCTGCGCATTGAGCAGCCGGATGATGTTGGGATCGCCCTTCATGGAATGCTTTCGGTGATGTGGATGTCAACATCATAGCAAACCGCAGCCGGCGCGGGGGAAGCGCCGGCCCCGGCGTGGCCGGGATGGAGGAAATTGAAAAGCCGGCCTCAGGCCAGCTGGGTGCGGCGCAGTTCGGTGACGACGGTCTTGCTGCCGAGGTGTTCGTTGAGCACTTCGCGCGCATAGCTGACGCAGGTGCCGCACATCGTGCCCACGCCCAGTTCACGGTGCAGCTCGGCGACCGAGGAGATGCCCAGGTCGATGGCCTGGCGGATTTCACGGTCGGAGATGTTGTTGCAGACACAGACGATCATCGTTTCGTTCCTTGGTGCTGGGCGGGTTGCGGTCTTGGCGATTTGCCAAATAAATGAGAATCAATCTCATTCGTGTTCTATTTTGTCGAAACTCTGCGGCGTTTGCAACTGATTTTTGCAGCTTTGCCGCGCTATTTGCATGCTGTGATCAAACCGCAAATAGAAATAATTCGCATTTAGGTTTATGATGCAGGTAGTTGTCTCATCAGCGCTACATGCAGGACCGAATGTAGGCTCACAATCCCGGACGCGACCATGACCCTAGCTTCTTCCCTCACCACGCTCGACGCCCTCCAGCCCGGCCAGAGCGCCACCGTGATCCACCTGGCGCCCAGCCGGCAGGAGGACGGCAGCGACGTCCAGCGCCGCCTGATGGAGCTCGGTTTCGTTCCCGGCGAGCGCATCCGCGTGCTCAAGCGCGTCATGGGCGGCCCGCTGGCCGTCAAGGTCGGCGAATCGACCTTTGCGCTGCGCCGTTTCGAAGCCGCCCTCGTGTCGATCAAGCCGGAATAAACGCATGGGTGTCATGGAACAGCAGGTGGCGTCGCGTACGCCCCTGGTCGCCTTGCTCGGCAATCCGAATTGCGGCAAGACTGCACTATTCAACCGCCTGACCGGCTCGCGCCAGAAGGTCGCGAACTACGCCGGCGTGACCATCGAACGCAAGGAAGGCAGCTTCACCTCGCCGGCCGGCCGCGCTTTCCGCGTGCTCGACCTGCCGGGCGCCTACAGCCTCAATGCCCAGACCCCGGACGAAGGCATCACGCGCGATGTGGTGGCCGGCCTGCGAGCGGGCGAAGCCCCGCTCGACGCCATCCTGTGCGTGGTCAACGCCACCAACCTGCGCCTGAACCTGCGCCTGGTGCTCGAACTGCGCCGCCTCGGCCTGCCGATGGTGCTGGCCCTGAACATGGTCGATGTCGCCAAGAAGCGCGGCATCCGGATCGATACCGCGCTGCTGTCGTCGGCGCTGGGCATGCCGGTGGTGGAAACCGTCGCCATCCATGCCGGCGGCGAGCAGGCCCTGCTGGCTGAACTCGACCGCATGGAGTTCGGCGCGCCCGCCAAGGTCAAGCCGCTGTCGGCGATCGACGAAGTGCCGGTCGAGGAAACCCAGCGCGAAGTGCGCCGCATCCTCGACCTGGCCGTCTCCACCAGCGCCGACCGCGGCAACCTCACCGAAAAGATCGACAACGTGGTGCTGCATCCGCTGCTCGGCCCCGTGATCCTGGCCGCGCTGATGTTCCTGATCTTCCAGGCCGTGTTCAGCTGGGCCGGCACGCCGATGGACCTGATCGAGGCGGGCGTCGGCGGCCTGGGCGAACTGGTCGGCTCCTGGCTGGGCGAAGGCCCGCTGCGCAGCCTGATCGTGGACGGCATCATCGCCGGCGTCGGCAGCGTGCTGGTATTCCTGCCGCAGATCCTGATCCTGTTCTTCTTCATCCTGCTGCTCGAAGACGTCGGCTACCTGCCGCGCGCGGCCTTCCTGCTCGATCGCATCATGGGCAGCGTGGGCCTGTCCGGGCGCGCCTTCCTGCCGCTGCTGTCTTCATTCGCCTGCGCGATTCCCGGCGTGATGGCCGCGCGCACCATCCAGAACCCGCGCGACCGCCTGGTGACGATCATGATCGCGCCCCTGATGACCTGCTCGGCGCGCCTGCCGGTGTATGCGCTGCTGATCGCAGCCTTCATCCCGGACCGCACCGTGGCCGGCTCGCTCAACCTGCAGGGCGTGGTGCTGTTCGTGCTGTACATGGCCGGCATCCTGAGCGCGATGGCGGTGGCCTGGTTCATGAAGCGCCGCAGCAGCTACAAGCAGCAGGCCCTGATGCTCGAACTGCCGGCCTACCACTGGCCGCAGGCGAGCGCGCTGGCCTCGGGCCTGTGGGAGCGCGCCAAGATCTTCCTCAAACGCGTCGGCACCCTGATCCTCACCATGATGATCCTGCTCTGGCTGCTGTCGAGCTTCCCCGGCGCACCGGAAGGCGCGACCCATCCGGCCATCTACTACAGCGTGGCGGGCATGATCGGCCGCGCGCTGGCCGTGGTGCTGGCCCCGATCGGCTTCGGCTGGGAGATCGCGATCGCCCTGGTGCCGGGCATGGCCGCGCGCGAAGTCGCGGTGGGCGCCCTGGGCACCGTGTATGCGCTGTCGGGCGGGGACGAAGTGGGCAACACGCTGGCGCCGATGATCGCGCAGTCGTGGTCGCTGGCCACCGGCCTGTCGCTGCTGGCCTGGTATGTGTATGCGCCGCACTGCCTGCCGACGCTGGCGACGGTGGCGCGCGAAACCGGCAGCCGCCGCTACGCCTGGATCATGGCAGGCTACATGTTCGGGCTGGCCTACGTGGCGGCCTTCATCGTCTACCGCACCACGCTGTATTTCACGGGAGGCTGAGCGCCATGCCCTGGCAGGAAATCGTCGTCGGGATCATCGTTGCGCTGGCCGCCCTGTATGCCGGCGCCAAATACCTGCCCGAGCCCTGGCGCCGCGCCCTGGTGCACCGCCTGTCGAAGGGCGGACGCGAATCGAAGCTGGTGGCCTGGCTCGACACCTCGGCCAGCTGCGGCAGCGGCTGCGGCAGCTGCGGCAGCTGCGCCACGCCCGAGCCAGCACCGGCCCCCGATGCCGCACAGGGCAGGGGCCGGGTCATCAAGATCCACGAACGCCGCTAGCGCGCCGATTCGGCCACCACGTGCCAGGCGCCGCCGACCCCGTCGCCGGTCTTGTCGCCCTCTTTCTTGTCCTTGATGAAGGTGTACAGCGGCTTGCCCCGGTGCGCGAGCTGCTTGCTGCCGTCCTCGCGCGTGACCGTCGACCAGGGTTCGGACAGGGCGGCGCTGCCGGCCATTACCGGCGGCCAGTTCCTGGCGCAGGTCTCGACGCAACTGCTCTTGCCGCTGCCGGCAACGTCCTTGTCATAGGTGTAGACGGTCATGCCCGAGGCATTGACCAGCACGCCCTTGGACGCCTTCAGCGGCGGGCCTCCGGCGGGGGCATCGGCGGCAAGCAGGGAAGTGGAAAACAGCAGGGCGGACAGGGCGGTACTGACGCGAAGCAATTGCATAATAGCCTCCTGGTCGGTTACAGCATGGGTGGACCACCATTCTAGTCCTGCTCGTCCAGTGCGTCGACCGCCGCGATGAGCCGGCGCGCGTCGAACGGGGCATGCACCTTGATGTCGTTATCGAAGTAGCAGTAGACGTCGCGCGTTTTTCGCCGTGGCGGCGGCTTGCTCGATACCAGGCGCGCGTCGATCGGCTGCCCGCCCCGGCGCCAGGCGTGGATGCGTTCGGCCCAGGCCGCGATCGCCGCGTCGCCGTAGCCGCTCGCATACAGCTCCTTGTCGCCATGCAGGCGGATGTAGACGAAATCCGCAGTCAGGTCTTCGCACAGCGGCCACTTGCCGGCGGTATCGGCCACCACCAGCGCCACCTTGTACTTGCGCAGCAGGGCGATGAAGGCGGGATCCATGAAGCTCTCGTGGCGGATCTCCACCGCATGGCGCATCGGGCGTTTTGGCCCGGCGTCGAGCGAGACCTTGCCTTCCATGCGCGGCTGGTGCAGCAGGGCGCGTTCGCGCGCGGCGTCGGTGTCCTGCGGCAGGATGGACAGGAAATGCTCGAAGCGCTCCGGGTCGAATTTCATCACGGGCGGGAACTGCCACAGGAAGGGGCCGAGCTTCTCGCGCAGCTCGAAGCCGCCCGATGCCAGCACGTTGGCCAGGGCGTCGTCGATGTTGTTCAGCTTGAGCATGTGGGTCAGGAAGCGGTTGCCCTTGACCGCGAACACGAAGCCGGGCGGCGTGGCCGCATACCACTGCGCATAGCTTGCGGGCCGCTGCAGCGAATAGAACGAACCATTGATCTCGATGGAGGGCAGCTGGCTCGCCGCGTATTCGAGCTCGCGGTGCTGGGCCAGTCCCGATGGATAGAACACGCCGCGCCAGGGCACATAGCGCCAGCCCGAAATGCCGATGTACACCGATCCGCTCATGCGCCGACGATACACCGGCTCGCCTGTTGGCAGGCGCACAACATGTTAAGCTGCAGGCCTGTCGAACCTTAATCGAAAGCGTCCATGATCGTCGTCCATCACCTGAACAATTCGCGCTCGCAGCGCATCCTGTGGCTGCTCGAAGAGCTGGGACTGGACTACGAGATCAGGCGCTACCAGCGCGACCCCAAGACCATGCTGGCGCCGGCCGAACTCAAGGCCGTCCACCCGCTGGGCAAGTCGCCCGTGATTACCGACGGCGAGGCGACCGTGGCGGAATCGGGCGCCATCATCGAATACCTGCTGGAGCGCTACGGCAACGGGCGCCTGCTGCCGGCCGTCGGCACGCCCGAACGCCTGCGCTACACCTACTTCCTGCACTTCGCCGAAGGCACGGCCATGTCGCCGCTGCTCATGAAGCTCGTGTTCGACCGCATCGAGAGCGGCCCGATGCCCTTCTTTGCCAAGCCGATCGCGCGCGGCATCGCGCGCAAGGTCAAGGACACCTTCATCATGCCGAACATCCGCAGCCAGCTCGATTACCTCGAGAGTGAACTGGGCAAGTCGCCGTGGTTCGCCGGCAGCGAATTCAGCGCCGCCGACATCCAGATGAGTTTCCCGCTGGAGGCGGCCGCCTCGCGCGGTGGCCTGGGCAGCCAGTACCCGAAGCTGGAAGCGTTCCTGCAGAAGATCCACGCGCGCCCGGCCTATATCCAGGCGCTCGAACGCGGCGGCAAATACGACCTGGTCAAGTAAGCCTGGCCGCCGGCCCGCTTTCCCAAGCGGGCCGCGGGGTTTATCATGGCGGCGCACGCATAACCCCGCATCCACCGTCCCCATTCCACCATGAGCACACAGGGCAAGCTGCTGGCGATCGATGGCCTGAACATCGTCCGCCGCGTCTACGAAGCCAGTCCCGAACCGGACTCCGACCTGAAGGCCAGCATCGCGCTGCGCCATGCCTTCTCGTCCTTCCGCATCCTGCTCGAGACGCACGCGCCGACCCACGTGCTGGCCGCCTTCGATTACGGCGGCGAGACCTGGCGCCATGCGCTCTACCCGCGCTACCGCGAGAACCGCGCGCCGATGCCCGGCTTCCTGCGCGAGGCGCTGCCCGAATTCCACGAGCGCTTGCGCCAGGCCGGCCTGCACGTCCTGATGCTGCCCGGCGTCGAGGCCGACGACGTGATCGCCACCGGCGTGATGCGCTGGCTGCAGGAAGGACGCGGCCAAGCCATCGTCGCCACCACCGACAAGGACTTGCACGTGCTGGTCGCCCGTGGCGCGCTGGTGTGGGACCACTTCAAGAACGAATGGCATGACGACGCCTGGGTGCGCCAGCGCTTCGGCGTGGCGCCCGAACTGCTGCACGACCTGCTGGCGCTGATGGGCGACCCGACCGACGGCGTGCCGGGCGTGTCCAAGATCGGCATGAAGACCGCGGCGCGCCTGCTCAATGCCTACGGCAGCCTGGAAGCCGTGGTGGCCGGCGCCGGCATCCTCAAGACGCCGCTGGGCGAAAGGCTGCGTGCCGAGCGTGAGATACTCCAGGTCTCGCGCCAGCTGGTCGAGCTCAAGCGCGACGTGCGCCTGGGCGTGACCTGGAACATGCTGGCCTACGAGTCACACTGAAACAAGGAAGGAAAGACCCGATGCTCAAGGCATTGATCGTGGACGGCAGCGCCATTTCGCGCGGGCTGCTCAACACCGTGCTGACCGATGGCGGTTATGAGGTGGTGGCGCAGACGCACACCGGACTGCTGGGCTATACGCTGGCGATGAAGCACCGCCCGCAAATCGTCTGCATCGCGCGCGAGCAGGTCGAAGACGGAAGCCAGGTGGTCGAGGAATTGCGGGCCAACCTGCCCAAGGCGATGATCTTCATGGTGTCCGGCACGCTCGATGCGCCTACCATCCAGCAGGCCGCCGCGCGCGGCGTGCATGGCTTCGTGGTCAAGCCCTTCAAGGCCGACACGGTGCTCAAGACCATCCGCAATACCGTCATCGCGGTCGTCAAGAAACAGCAGGGCGCCAACAACCAGCCCTGAGATTCAGGACTGGTTGCGGCGGGCGATTTCGTCGGATGCGATCGCGGCCAGTTCGTGCAACGCGCGCAGCTCGCGCTCGCGCAGGCGCCGCGGTTCGCGGTCGAGTACGCACAAGGTCCCCAGCTGCCGCCCCTGCGCATCCGACAGCGGCACGCCGGCATAAAAGCGCGCATGCGGTGCGCCCGTCACCAGTGGATTGTGGACGAAGCGCGGATCATCGGCGGCGTCGGCCACCATCATGGCCGCGCCGGCCTCCAGCACATGGCTGCAGAAAGCCCATTCGCGCGGCGTTTCGGCCAGGTCGATGCCGATCCGCGCCTTGAACCATTGGCGCCGCTCGTCCAGGAAGCTCACCAGCGCGATCGGGCACTCCGTGACCTGCGCCGCCAGCCGGACCAGCCGGTCGAACACTTCTTCGGCCGGCGTGTCCATCAATCCCGATTCGGCCAGCGCCGCCAGCCGCCGGGCTTCGCCGGGGAGCTCCACCGGCCCGGTGTGAATGCCGGTGTGGGCGCTCGACGCCGGGTCGGCATCTGCGGCAAGCACGACGGCCTCGCTGCTCTGCAGGTCGAGCAGGCGGCGCACACTGCTCAGGCGCACGCGGCGGTGTCCACCGGGCGTCTTCCAGGTTGGCAGGGCGCCGCTTTCCATCCAGAGCTGCGCAGTGCTCACGGCAATGCCGAGCAGTTGCGCCGCTTCGCGCGTGGTCAGGATCGGGTCGTTGTCTTTTGGCTTGGTCATTGGATACGTTGGGCGCGGGCCATGGATTCTACCTGAATGTTGTACTTATTTGACGAAAATGCGTATTAACTTGGAAATTCGGGCCAAAAGCAGGATGCCCTTTTCATACATTACCCGGTATAATCGTCAGTTCCGTCAAATATGCGTGTTCCCGACACGCTTCGCCTGACCATGCATGCACTCAACACTCCTGCACTACGCGAAGCGAGCCGTATCGAGGCCCTGCGCCAGCTCGACCTGCTCGACACTGCGCCGAGCGACGCGTTCGATCGCATTACCCGGATGGCGGCCCAGTTGTTCCAGCTGCCGATCGCCGCGGTATCGCTGACCGACGTCGACCGCCAGTGGTTCAAGTCCAGGGTCGGTGTCGAGCACAGCCAGATTCCGCGCCTGAAGGCCCCTTGCGCTGCCGTGGCCGAGAGCGGCCAGATGCTGGCGGTGCCGGACCTGCGCACCGACGCCTTCTTCCATGACAGCGTACTGGCCGAAAGCGGCATCCGCTTCTACCTCGGCGCGCCGCTCATCACCAAGAGCGGCCACTGCCTGGGAGCGATGTGCGTCCTGGGCACCGAGCCGCGCGCGGTGACCGAGGCCGAGCGTGCCAGCCTGAGCGACCTGGCGGCGATGGTCATGGCGCAGATCGAACTGCAGCACGCGCTGGGCCGCATCGACCCGATCAGCGGCCTGCCCAATCGGAACCAGTTCGCCAGCGACCTGCGCGACCTGGACATCGTGCTGGCCCAGGGCGAGCCGCAGCTGGCGGCGCTGGTCAGCCTGGCCAGTCCCGAGGAGCTGAGCGACGCCATGAGCGTGATGGGCAGCGCATGGCTGGACGACACCGTGCGCCTGGCGGTGCCGGACCTGCGCCGCCTGGCCGGCGAGGGCAAGGTCTACCACGTCGGCACGACCCAGTTCGCTTTCTTCGCGCCGCTGGGCGCGACCATGGTGCGTTTCAGCGGCGCCCTCATGAGCTGGCTGGGCGAGCACGTGCTGGGCACCCAGTCGGGCTTCCTGACTACCGCCACGGTCGGCGTGGTGCGCTTTGCCGTCGGCGAGGATGCCCCGCTCGACGTGCTGCGCAACCTGCACAGTGCAGCCCACGATGCGCGCGACGCCGAATCCGGGCTGCGCGTGTACTCCGCCGAACAGGATGCAGCCTATCGCCACCGCTTCTGGCTCATCGGCGAGTTCGGGCGTGCACTGGCCCAGCCCGACGAGCTTCACCTGGCGTTCCAGCCCAAGATTTCGCTGCAGGACGGCAGTTGCGCCGGCGTCGAAGCCCTGCTGCGCTGGAACCATCCGCAGGCCGGCCCGATCGCGCCCGGCGAATTCATGCCGATCATCGAGGGCACCTCGCTGGCGCGCGTGACCACCGACTGGGTGCTGGAAGCGGCGCTGCGCCAGCTGGCGGCGTGGTGCGAGGCCGGCGTGCGCCTGCAGGTGGCGGTGAACGTTTCAGCGGTCAACCTCGAAGAGCCCGATTTCTGCGAGCGCGTGCTGGACGGCCTGGCGCGCCATGGCGTGCCGGCGGCAAGCCTGGCGCTGGAAATGACGGAAAGCGCGCTGATGCGCAAGCCCAAGGCGGCGCACGACACGATGGCGCGGCTGGCCCAGGGCGGCGTCAAGATCGCCATCGACGATTTCGGTACCGGCTACAGCAGCCTGTCGTATCTGCAGGACATGCCGGCCGACGTGGTCAAGATCGACCAGTCCTTCGTGCGCGGCATGGCAAGCGACGAGCGCACGCTCGCGCTGGTGACGACCATGATCAAGCTGTCGCACGACCTGGGACACCGGGTGGTGGCGGAAGGGGTGGAAACGGAGGAAGTGGCGCAGCTGCTGCGCGCTGCGGGCTGCGACGAGGCGCAGGGCTATTTCTATGCGCGGCCGATGGCGCCGTCCTCGTTGACGCGGTGGCTGGAGCAGCGCCAGGTTTCATAGGGCAGGCGGCTTTTCCGCCCACCCCGGTCACATTACGCGGCGAAGTTCGCGTCGATGATCCCGCCACCCAGGCACACGTCGCCGTCGTACAGCACGGCCGACTGGCCCGGCGTCACCGCCCACTGCGGCTCGGTGAAATCCAGCGCGAACCGATCCAGTCCGTCGGCCTGCACGGTGCAGGCCACATCCGCCTGCCGATAACGCGTCTTGGCCGACAGCGCCCGCGGCGGCGGCGCTTCACCCGCGATCCAGCTGGCCTGGCCGGCCGCCAGCCTGCCGGAGAGCAGCCAGGGATGGTCATGCCCCTGCACGATATACAGCGTATTGGTGGCGATGTCCTTGCGCGCCACGAACCACGGTTCGCCGGTGCCGTCCGCATTCTTGTGGGATTTGAGGCCGCCGATGCCGATGCCCTTGCGCTGGCCCAGCGTGTAGAACGACAGGCCGATATGCTCGCCCACCACCGTGCCGTCGTCGAGCTTCATCGGGCCCGGCTTGTGCGACAGGTAGCGGTTCAGGAATTCGCGGAACGGGCGCTCGCCGATGAAGCAGATGCCGGTCGAATCCTTTTTCTGCGCATTGGGCAGCTGCAGGCGTTCGGCGATTTTCCGCACTTCCGTCTTCGGGATTTCGCCCAGCGGGAACAGGGATTTGGAGAGCTGCGCCTGGTTCAGGCGGTGCAGGAAGTAGCTCTGGTCCTTGGTGTGGTCGAAGGCCTTGAGCAGCTCGAAGCGGCCGTCGTTCTCGCGCACGCGCGCATAGTGGCCGGTCGCGATCAGGTCGGCGCCCAGCTTCATCGCATGGTCGAGGAAAGCCTTGAACTTGATCTCGGCGTTGCACAGCACGTCCGGGTTCGGCGTGCGGCCGGCCTGGTATTCGCGCAGGAAGTCGGCGAACACGCGGTCCTTGTACTCGGCCGCAAAATTGACCGCCTCGATGTCCACGCCGACCACATCGGCCACGCTGGCCGCGTCGATCCAGTCCTGGCGCGTCGAGCAGTATTCGGAATCGTCGTCGTCTTCCCAGTTCTTCATGAACAGGCCGATGACTTCGTAGCCCTGTTCCTTCAGCATCCACGCCGCGACCGAGGAGTCGACGCCGCCCGACATCCCGATGACGACTTTTTTCTTGCTCATCTTGTTTCCGTCTTGATTAGATCCCGCCCTCGAATACCGAGGGGTGGGTGTATAGCAGGTCGAGCGGCATGCGCCGGCCGGCCAGGTAGTCGTCCACGCACTGCAGCACGATCGGGCTGCGGTGCTGCTCGACCGTGGCGGCGATTTCGTCGCGCGTCATCCACAAGGTGCGCAGGATGCCGTCGTCCAGCGGCTGGTCGAACTGGCGCCCCGCCGTTCCGCAGAAGGTGAAGCGCAGGTAGGTGATGTCGGTGCCGCGCGACCTGGAATGGTAGCGCGACATGTACATGCCCACCAGGCCGGTCGGGATGAATTCGTGTGCGGTTTCTTCCAGCGATTCGCGCACGACTGCCTGCTCGAGCGACTCGTTGGGATCGAGGTGGCCCGCCGGCTGGTTCAGCTTCACGCCTTCGCTCGTTTCTTCCTCGATCAGGAGAAAACGGCCATCGCGCTCGATGATGGCAGCGACGGTCACGGATGGTTTGAAGATATCGGTCATGCGCGTCCTCGAAAAATGAGCCGACATTTTACCTTGACACAACCACCCTCTGCTCATCCATGCAATCTACAGTGCGCTTGCCTGTCGTTAAACGGCCTTGATCTTCTGCAAACACTCGGCGGTTTCGGCTGGCCGCGGGCGATCTTCTTCGACACAATTGAGGATTAGCTTTTTGGTATTTGTTATTAAGCAATTCTTGTCATTACATGTTAGATTGTAGGAAAGAATGGTCCACTGAACGGAGGGATTCATGAGAATTGGCATACCGGCCGAAAGTCGGCCGGGCGAGACCCGCGTCGCTGCAACTCCCGAAACCGTCAAGAAGCTGGCCGGGCGCCACCAGGTCCTGGTGGGCGCCGGGGCCGGCATCAAGGCATCGATTCCCGACGCGGCCTATGAAGCCGCCGGCGCCACCATCGTCGACGCGGCCACCGCGCTCGGCGCGGAGATGGTGCTCAAGGTGCGCAGTCCTGACGCCTCCGAGCGCGCCCAGATGCGGACAGGGACCATCCTGGTCGGCATGCTCAATCCCTTCGATACCGAGAACCTCACGGCCATGGCCAGCGCCGGACTGACCGCTTTCGCGCTGGAAGCCGCGCCGCGCATCTCGCGCGCGCAGTCGATGGACGTGCTGTCCTCGCAGGCGAACATCGCCGGCTACAAGGCCGTCATGCTGGCGGCGAACACCTACGGACGCTTCATGCCGATGCTGATGACGGCGGCCGGCACGGTGAAAGCCGCACGCGTGCTGATCATGGGCGTGGGCGTGGCCGGCCTGCAGGCGATCGCCACCGCCAAGCGCCTGGGCGCCGTGATCGAAGCTTCCGACGTGCGCCCGCCCGTGAAAGAGCAGGTGGAATCGCTCGGCGCCAAATTCATCGACGTGCCCTTCCTGACCGACGAAGAACGCGAGATCGCCAAGGGATCGGGCGGCTACGCGCGCCCGATGCCGGCGGACTGGATGCGGCGCCAGGCCGAACTCGTGCACGAGCGCGCCAAGCTGGCGGACATCATCATCACCACCGCGCTGATCCCGGGCCGCAAGGCGCCGGTGCTGATCGCCGAAGAAACCGTGCAGGCCATGAAGCCCGGCTCGGTGATCGTCGACATGGCGGTCGAGCAGGGCGGCAACTGCCCGCTCACGGAACTGGGCCGCACGGTAGTCAAGCACGGGGTGCACATCATCGGCGAGCCGAACCTGGCTGGCCTGGTGCCGGCCGACGCTTCGGCCCTGTATGCGCGCAACGTGCTGGACTTCCTCAAGCTGGTCATCGACAAGGACGACCGGTTCATCATCGACCGCGAGGACGAGATCGTGCGCGCCACCCTGGTGTGCGCCGACGGCGCGGTGTTGCGGACGTAGTTCAGGACAGATTCTAGGAGCGAAGCATGGAAATCAGCCACACCATCATCAACCTGATCATCTTCGTGCTGGCCATCTACGTCGGCTACCACGTGGTCTGGAACGTCACCCCCGCGCTGCACACGCCGCTGATGGCGGTGACCAACGCGATCTCCGCGATCATCATCGTCGGCGCCATGCTGGCCGCGGGGCTGACCGAAGGGCTCACCGGGCAGGTGGCCGGCACCCTGGCCGTGGCGCTGGCCGCGGTGAACGTCTTCGGCGGCTTCATGGTCACGCGCCGCATGCTCGAGATGTTCAAGAAAAAAGAACCGAAACGCTCCGGCGATCCGGCAGCCAAGGCGCCTGCCGCGGGAGAGCAGGCATGAACTTCATCAGCATGAACGTCGTGACGCTGCTCTACCTGGTGGCGTCGATCTGCTTCATCCAGGCGCTCAAGGGATTGTCCTCGCCATCGACCGCGCGCCTGGGGAACACCTTCGGCATGGCCGGCATGGCCATTGCCGTCGTCACCACGGTGGCCCTGATTCTCAAGCTGCAGGCGGAACTGGCCACCGGCCACGGCATGGGCTTCCCGCTGGTGATCCTGGGCGTGGTGGTGGGCGGCGCCATCGGCGCGGTGGCTGCGAAAAAAGTCGAGATGACCAAGATGCCGGAACTGGTCGCGGCCATGCACTCGCTGATCGGCCTGGCCGCCGTGTGCATCGCGATTGCCGCCGTGTCCGAGCCCTGGGCCTTCAACATCGCCACCCGCACCACGCCGCTGCCTTTCGGGAACCGGCTCGAGCTGTTCATCGGTACCTTTGTCGGCGCGGTGACCTTCTCCGGCTCGGTGATCGCCTTCGGCAAACTGTCGGGCAAGTACAAGTTCCGCCTGTTCCAGGGCGCGCCGGTGCGCTTCGCGGGCCAGCACATCCTCAACCTGGTACTGGCGATCGCGCTCATCGCGCTGGGCCTGGTGTTTTGCTTCGCCGACGGCGTCGAGCCGGCCTGGACCCCGTTCATCATCATGGCGGCCCTGGCCTTCATCCTGGGCGTGCTGATCATCATCCCGATTGGCGGCGCCGACATGCCGGTGGTGGTGTCGATGCTGAACTCCTACTCCGGCTGGGCGGCGGCGGGCATCGGCTTCTCGCTGAACAACTCGATGCTGATCATCGCCGGCTCGCTGGTGGGTTCAAGCGGCGCGATCCTCTCGTACATCATGTGCAAGGCGATGAACCGCTCCTTCTTCAACGTGATCCTGGGCGGCTTCGGCGGCGAGGCGGCGGTGGACGACGGCGCGGCGAAAGAGCAGAAACCCGTGAAATCCGGCTCGGCCGACGACGCCGCCTTCATCCTGCAGAATGCGGAATCGGTCATCATCGTCCCCGGCTACGGCCTGGCGGTGGCGCGCGCCCAGCACTCGGTCAAGGAACTGGTCGACAAGCTCACCGCCCACGGCGTGCAGGTGCGCTACGCGATCCATCCGGTGGCCGGCCGCATGCCGGGCCACATGAACGTGCTGCTGGCCGAAGCCGAGGTGCCCTACGACCAGGTGGTCGAGATGGAAGACATCAACGGCGAATTCGGTCAGACCGACGTGGTGCTGGTGCTGGGCGCCAACGACGTGGTGAACCCGGCCGCCAAGGACCCGAAATCCCCGATCGCCGGCATGCCGATCCTCGAAGCCTACAAAGCCAAGAGCATCATCGTCAACAAGCGCTCGATGGCGTCCGGCTATGCCGGTCTGGACAACGACCTGTTCTACCAGCCCAACACGATGATGGTCTTCGGCGACGCCAAGAAGGTCATCGAGTCCATGGTCAAAGCCGTCGAGTAAGGCTTTTTTGAAACCATTAATTAGGGTCAGAGTTAAATTATTTACCAACTGATTCCTCGATCTGTCTCCGAGCCACTCAACATGGTGCGGAGCCAACTGTTCAAGGATTCTTGGCAAAAAATTCGACTCTGACCCTCATTTCATGATGCTATAGGCTGTACATCTTTCATCAACTCATCGTCTACCTTCCCGGCTAGTAGTCCCTCGGCCAGTGTTGAAGCTCGCGGCACTGGCAAGAAGCGTGACGATATGGTGAGAACGCAGACTCAGCGAAGACATTTTTTATCAAATAGTGAAGCGCTATTCTTGAGCGAATGCAGTTACAGGGCATTGCATAGCAGCTTCTCGCAGGCTTCTTCTCCTAAGGCCCGCCGTATAGCGGCATAACCCCGACATGCGTCGGCTTGTCGCACAGCCGTTCTGGCTGGCATAGCGCTTGCTAAAGATAGGTGGTTCGATGCTTTTTTACTCGTACTGTATCTACAGCACGGCATCGACTTACCCTCAAGGAGAATTGCAATGACTATCCCCTACAAGCGTCTCGACAAGAACCGTGCTGCCGTATTGCTGGTTGATCACCAGGCCGGGCTACTTTCTTTAGTGCGTGACGTCGATCCCGACAAATTCAAGAACAACGTCCTGGCACTTGCCGATATGGCGAATTACTTCAATCTGCCGACAATTCTCACGACGAGTTTCGAAACCGGTCCAAACGGGCCGCTGGTCCCCGAACTGAAAGCACAATTTCCCAACGTGCCATACATCGCGCGCCCCGGTCAGATCAATGCTTGGGACAACGAGGAATTTGTCCAGGCGGTCAAGGCGACGGGGAGGAAGCAACTCATCATCGCTGGCGTTGTGACCGAGGTCTGCGTCGCATTCCCGGCACTATCGGCGCTTGCAGAAGGATATGAAGTATTCGTTATCACGGATGCTTCGGGTACATTCAATGACATGACCCGCAATGCGGCATGGGAGCGGATTTCCAGTGCCGGCGCTCAGCTGATGACCTGGTTTGGCGCCGCATGCGAGTTGCACCAGGATTGGCGAAACGACGTCGAGGGTCTGGGAGCACTGTTTTCGAATCATATTCCGGACTACCGTAATCTGATCACCAGCTACATGACGCTCACGTCGGGCAAATAACTGGAAACAATTTGACCCTAGTGCCGATAGCGCACAGTACGTGTAAAGGCGGCGTCGTCTTGAGCCGAACAGCGAAATGCCCAATGATGGCATCACACCGCCAGTAGCAGGGTGTTCAAGCCGAGACGAGCTGGGCGTGCTCGAGGACCGAGTTGTCGATCTCGATGTTGCCATCTCATTGGGGTCAGAGTTAAATTATTTACCAACTGATTCCTCGATCTGTCTCCGAGCCACTCAACATGGTTCGGAGCCAACTGATCAAGGATTCTTGGCAAATAATTCGACTCTGACCCTATTTATTTTGATCGACCGATTACTGGCCTGAACGATGAGCGAACTGCGTTTCGATGTATTTGGCAAAATTGTCGCCATCACCGGTACGCCGGGATCCTGGCACGCGTTTTACCCTGGAACAAACGGCACGCGCAGCCCGGCCGATTTCGTCATTCCCTCCGACATCGCCGAGGACGACCTGGCCGAATACCTCGCCGACCTCTTCCACGAAGACGCCAGTCCCCGCCGCCCAAGCGTCATCCGCCTGCCCCTTTAATTAGGGTCAGAGTCAAATTGTTTGCCAATTGATCTATCGATCCAGCGCCCAGCCAATAAACAGGGCGGCAGCTCAATTGATCATGGGCTCTTGGTGAATAATTTGACTCTGACCCTCATTGTTTGAGCAGTCGTGGTCGGCCAAGATAATGAGGGTCAGAGTCGAATTAATGAGCTCGGTCTTCCAGTCAATTGGCAGGAGCTAAGGTAAATAGCTACCGACCAGATGATCGGAAGATCTTGGCAAATAATTCTACTCTGACCCCAATTAGCGGGTTAGCGGCGGCCGAACATCATCAGGTCCGCGAGCAGGAGGCGGGCGGGTTTGATGGTGTCGAGAGCGGCGAGGGAGAGGCCGAGCAGGGGTTGCAGCGGGCCCCTGGCAGTGAAGGCGCGGGCCATGGTGTCGGTCAGGCCGATGGTCAGGCGGCGGTCCTGGTGGCGCTGATCAATGAAGGCGGCGATGGCGTCGGGTCCGGCGCCGCGGGCGAGCTGGCGAGCCAATACCGAGGCGTCGCGCAGGCCGAGGTTCAGGCCCTGGCCGGCTACCGGATGCAGGGTCTGGGCGGCATTGCCGATGGCGACCGTGCGGGCGGTGGCGCGGGCGTCGGCGTTCAGGCCGAGGGGGAAGGCGACACGGGGCGACGTCGCGGTGAAGCGGCCGAGGCGGCCACCGAAGGCTTCGCCGAGCTGGGCGAGAAAGCCTGCGTCATCGAGCAGCTGGATATCCGTCGCGCGTTCGGGGCGCATGCACCATACCAGCGCGTAGCCGTGGCCGTCGCCGCCGTCCTGGGGCAGCAGCGCCAGCGGGCCTTCGTCGGTGAAGCGCTCGAAGGCGCGGTGGGCGATGGGATCGCTCGCGCTCACGCGCGCGATCAGCGCGGTCTGGTCGTAGTCGCGCTGCTGCGCTTGGCCAGCCTGCTGGCCGAACACGCCACCTTCGGCCTGCACCGCAACCTGGGCCGCCACCGAGCGGCCGTCGTCCAGGTGCAGCAGCACGCCGCTATCTTCTTCAACGAGCGACTCCACCCGCGCCGGGCGTAGCGTCATCACCTTCGCGCGCTCGCAGGCGCGCGCCAGCGCATCGACCACATCGCCGTAGCGCGCCACATAACCTAGCGCGGGCAGCTGGTGCTCGGCGCGGTCCATCAGGCTGCGGCCCAGCTGGCCGCGGCGCGAGACGTGGATCTCGTGGATTGGCGTGGCCGGCAGCGGCCAGGCGCGCACCTCGTCGAGCAGCTGCACGCTGCCCCAGGACAGCGCGATCGAACGCGGGTCCGTGATCGCCTGGCCCAGCGCCTTGCCGTCGATGAGGGCAATGCGTTCGCCCGCCACGCCGCGCTGCACCAGGAAAGCGGCCAGCGCCAGGCCCACCGGACCGGCGCCGCAAATCGCCACGTCGACATCGATCCGTTCGTTCATCCGTGCTCCCGCATCAGCGCTTCAATGTCGGCCACCGTTTTCGGCGCCGACCCGGACAGCACGCGGCAGCCGCCCTCGGTCACGACCACGTCGTCCTCGATCCGGATGCCGATGTGCCAGAACTGCTCCGGCACGCCCTCGGCGGGACGCACATAGATGCCCGGCTCCACGGTCAGCGCCATCCCTGCCAGCAAGGGGCGCGACGGCCGCGCCGCCTGCGTGACATCGCGGTAGGGGCCGACGTCGTGCACGTCCATTCCCAGCCAGTGGCCGGTGCCGTGCATGTAGAACTGCTGGTAGGCCTTGTCGGCGATCGCATCGTCCGCCGAGCCATACTTGGTCTTGTCGAGCAGCCCGAGGTCCAGCATGCCGGCCGTGAGCACCTTGACTGCCGCCTCATGCACGTCGCTGTACGGCCGGCCGGGGACGATGGCCGCGAGCGCCGCTTCCTGCGCCTGCAGCACCAGCTCGTACAAGGCCTTCTGCGGCGCGCTGAAGCACCCATCCACCGGCCAGGTGCGGGTGATGTCCGAGGCATAGCCATCGAACTCGCAGCCGGCATCGACCAGTATTAGTTCGCCCTCGCGGCACTGGCGATTGTTCTGGTTGTAGTGCAGCACGCAGGCATTCGCGCCGGAGGCGACGATCGGCGTGTAGGCCGGGAACTGCGCCCCATGGCGGCGGAATTCGTGCAGCAGCTCGGCCTCGATTTCGTACTCGAAGCGGCCGGCGCGGGTAAAGCGCATGGCCCGCGCGTGGGCCCCGCCGGCGATCGATGCCGCGCGCGCCATCAGGGCGATTTCGCCTTCGTCCTTGAGCAGGCGCATCTCGTCGAGCATGCCGAGCAGGTAGTGGGTGGTGGCAGGCGCCGTGATGCCGGTGCGGCCCTGGGCGCGCACGGCCTTGAGCCAGCTGCTGACCTGGGCGTCGAGCGCGGCGCTGTAGCCCAGCGCGTAGTAGAGTGCCGGCGCATTGGCCAGCAGCTTGCCCATCTGTGCATCGAGGTCGTCGACCGGATAGGCTTCGTCGAAACCGAATTCGGTGCGCGCGGCCTCCGGGCCATGGCGGTAGCCGTCCCAGATCTCGCGCTCCACGTTCTTTTCGCGGCAGAACAGCACCGCACGCGCCGGCAATTCGCCGCTGGCCGCAACCAGCACCAGCACGCTTTCGGGTTCGGTGAAGCCGGTCAGGTAATAGAAATAGCTGTCGTGCCGGTAGGGATACTCGCTGTCGCCGTTGCGCACGACTTCCGGCGCGGTGGCCAGCACCGCGACCGCGCCCGGCTGCATGCGTTCCAGTAGCCGCGCGCGACGCTCCGCGTATCGAAGGGCGCTGCCTGTCATGAACCGGTTTTCACCGACCCCAGCGGCGCATTGAGTTCTTCCAGCTGGGCAGCGGTGCCGACATTGACCCACAGGCCGTTGTACAACTCGCCGCCGACGCGGCCCTGGTCGATGAACTTGCGCATCAGGGGGCCGAACTTGACGAAGTCGCCCGCCGTGATCCCCTCGAACATCTCGGGACGGTAGACGCCGATGCCGGCGAAATTCCACTTTTCCGGACCGTCGTTGCGCAGGGTGTACATGTCGAGCGCGAAGTCGCCCTGGGGGTTGTGCCAGGGATTCGGGGTCAGCCACAGCCAGGCGATGTCGCGCCGGTCGGCCGGGATGGGCACGCCCACCATGTCCTTGTCCTTCAACACGTCCAGTACCTGCGAGAAGTCGAAGTAGGGCGCGTAGATGTCGCCCGACACGGCCAGGAAAGGCTCGTCGCCCAGCAGGTGCAGCGCATTGGCGATGCCGCCCGCGGTTTCCAGCGGCGTCGGCTCGTGCGAATACTGGATGCGCGCGCCGTACTTGCTGCCGTCGCCCAGCTCTTCCTCGATCATGTGGCCGAGATGGGAGTGGTTGATGACGATCTCGGTGATCCCGGCGCGCACGAGGTTCAGCACGTGGTAAGTGATCATCGGGCGCCCGCGTACTTTCAGCAGGGGCTTGGGGCACGCGTCCGTCAGCGGCCGCATGCGCTCGCCGCGGCCGGCGGCGAAAATCATGGCTTTCATGGGCGCTCCGTCAGAAGGTATAGCCGACCTGCGGCGCCTTGTCCTCGAGCGCGTCGAGCAGGCGGATGAGCGGCTTGAGTTCGGTGTAGCGGTTGGCGGTCTTGCGCACGTAGTCCATCACGGTCGGCAGGTCGCCCATGTAGATCGGCTTGCTGTCGCGGTAGTTCAGGCGGCAGAAGATGCCGAGGATCTTCAGGTGGCGCTGCAGGGCCATGAACTCGAAGTCGCGGTAGAAGGCGTCGATGTCCGGATTGACCGGCAGGCCGACCTGCTTGGCGCTTTGCCAATAGCGCACCACCCAGTCCAGCACCATGTCTTCGTCCCACTGGACGTAGGCGTCGCGCAGCAGCGAAGCCAGGTCGTAGGTGACCGGGCCGTACACGGCGTCCTGGAAATCGAGCACGCCCGGGTTGCCCGTTTCCAGCCACATCAGGTTACGCGAATGGAAATCGCGGTGCATGTACACCTGCTGCTGGGCCAGCACGTTGGCGGTGATCGCTTCGAACACCTTGTCGAGCTGCGCCTGCTGCTTGTCGTCGAGCGTCACGTTCAGGTGGCGCCCGATGTACCACTCCGGGAACAGGTTCATTTCGCGCAGCACGAAGGCGCGGTCGAATTCCGGCAGCTTGCCCGGCTGGCTGGCCAGCTGGAATTTCAGCAGCGCGTCGACGGCGTCCGAATACATGAAGGGCGCGTTGTCGAGGTTCAGGCGCTGCAGGTAGGTGGTCACGCCGAGGTCGGACAGCAGCAGGTAGCCGCTCTCGACCTTCTGGGCGACGACGGCCGGCACCGTGACGCCGGCCTCCATCAACAGGTTCTGCACGTGCAGGAAGGCCGGCACGTTCTCGCGCTCGGGCGGTGCATCCATGGCAACCAGGGTCGCGCCCAGCTTGTCCTGCATGCCAGGCACGACGTCGTAGCGGAAATAGCGGCGGAAGCTGGCATCCGAAGACGCCGGGCGGCCGGTTCCGACTTCCACCAGGCCGGTCGAGGCCAGCCATTCGGTCAGCCCTTGCAGGCGCGCGTCTTTGTCGGCGGAAGTGGAGGAATTTTGATACAAAGAAGACATGAAGCGGCCTGGTGAATCCGGTTGGTTGAGGTAATTCCCATATAATAAGGGATTCATCTCAAAAATACCGCCCTTTATGGCGCACCACGATCTTCCATGAGCTGGTTTACGGCCCACCCATTTCCCCCAAGGCAGGTACTCGCACTGTATGCACTGGCTGCTGCTGCTTCCGCACCCGTGCACGCCCAGACTGTACCGCCCGCACCACAGCCCGCCCCGCCGGCGGCCGCCGCTACGGCCGCCAACGAACAGGACCTGCCCATCACGATCAGCGCCGAGGAAATCAACGGGCGGCCCGACCGCCAGCTGAACCTCGAACGCAATGTCGAACTGACACGCGGCCAGACCCGACTGACAGCCGACACCGCGTGCTACCTGCGCGTGGAAGACGAAGTCACCGCCAGCGGCAACGTCAACATGTGGCGCTTCGGCGACCGCTACAAGGGCGACGAGCTGCAGCTCAACCTCGAGACGGGGAAGGGCTATGTGCTGCGCCCCGAATACCGTTTGCAGTTTAATAACGCGCAAGGCCATGCCTCGCGCATCGACTTCCTGGGCGAGAACGTGGCGCTGGTGCGCGACGGCACCTACAGCACCTGCGAAGGCCCGGATCCCGACTGGTACCTCAAGTCGAGCACCCTGCGCCTGGACAGCGGGCGCGACGTCGGCCTGGCCGGCAAGACCGTCATCTATTTCAAGGACGTGCCAATCATCGGCACCCCGGCCCTGTCGTTCTCGCTGTCGGGCGCGCGCCGCTCCGGCTGGCTGGCGCCCACGGTGGGCTTCGGCTCCAAGGGCAAGGCCGAGATCATGGTGCCTTACTATTTCAACATCGCACCCAACCGCGACCTGACGGTCTATCCGCGCATGATGTTCGACCGCGGCCTGCAGCTCGGCGCCACCGGCCGCTACCTCGGTGTGACCGAGCGCGGCGGCTACCAGGGCGAGACCCACGTCGAGGGGCTGCGCAAGGACCGCGAGACCGGCGAAGACCGCTGGCGCGTCGACTCGATCCACACGCAAAGCCTGGCGCCCGGCTGGTCCTTCGGCTGGAACCTGCATGGCGCGTCGGACGACGAATACCCGAGCGACTTCTCGCGCACGGTGGCCGTCAGCGCCGAGCGCCAGCTGCTGCGCGAAGTGCGCACCGACTACAGCGGCCAGTACTGGAGCCTGACCGCGCGCGCCCAGAACTACCAGGTGCTGCAGGACCCGGCCGCGGCCCAGGACCCGCGCCTGGCGGTGCCGCGTCCCTACGACCGGCTGCCGCAGGTGAACTTCCATGCCGGCCGCTACGACGTGGCGGGCTTCGACTGGGCGGTGGATGCCGAGGCGGTGAGCTTCTGGCACCCCGATTTCGTGCGCGGCAACCGCGCCGTGGTGGTGGGCCAGGTCAGCTATCCGTGGGTGCGTCCGGGCTACTTCATCACCCCGAAATTCATCGCCCACGCCAGCAAGTACGACCTGGACCGCGCCAACTACACGGGCGAGCGCAAGCTCTCGCGCTACCTCAGCACCTTCTCGCTCGACAGCGGCATGGTGTTCGAGCGCGACACCTCGCTGTTCGGGCGCGCCGTCACGCAAACGCTCGAGCCGCGCCTGTTCTACGTGCGCACGCCGTACAAGAACCAGGACGCCTTCCCGCTGTTCGACACCGGCCGCGCCGGCTTCAACTACGCGCAGCTGTTCAGCGAGAACCGCTTCGTCGGGCCCGACCGCGTGTCCGACGCCAACCAGCTGACCGCGGCCCTGGTGTCGCGCTACATCGAATCGGACGGCGCCGAGCGCCTGCGCATGGCTTTCGGCCAGCGCATCTATTTCGACGAGCCGCGCGTGCGCTTGCCCGGCGAACCGCTGCACCAGAGCCGTTCCGACGTGCTGCTGGCGGCATCGGGCCGTATTTCGAAGACCTGGAGCTTCGATAGCGGCGTACAATATGATGCCGCCGGCAGCAGCTTGTACAGCTCGAACCTGAGCATGCAATGGCAGCCGGCGGCGATGAAGGTCGTCAATGCCGAGTACCGTTACCAGCGCGACGGTTTCCGCAACGTCGACTTTTCGGCGCAGTGGCCGTTGTCGGCGCGCTGGTACGGGGTCGGGCGGGTCAGCTATGCGCTGCGCTCGTACGGCGTGGGCGGCGCCTCGCCGATCGGCAAGGGCAGGCTGCTCGAGAGCCTGGTCGGCCTGGAATACAAGGCCGATTGCTGGGTGTTCCGGATGGGCGGCCAGCGTTTCGTGACCGCGGCCCAGAACACCTCGACCTCGGCGTTCTTCCAGCTCGAGCTCAACGGCCTGTCGCGCCTGGGCCTGGGCAATGCGCTCGAAACGTTCAACAAGAGCGTGCCGGGCTATACGCAGCTGAACACCAATGTGGGACGTCCTTAAGGACGTCTTAACCGGCAGGTACTACACTGCCTGCCGGATGACTTGAATATTTATTCACCTGAATGAGTGCTTTCCAGATGACGCGTTCCACCCGTTTGCACATTTCCACGCTCGCAGCAGCGCTGCTGTGCGCCCTGACCACGGGCCAGGTCCTGGCCCAGGCCGCCCCTGCCGCGGCGCCTGCCGCCGCCAAGCCGGGCAGCGGCTTCCTGCCGCCGGCGTCAAGCAGCACCAAGGTGATCGATTCGATCCACGTCGTGGTCAACGACGAGGTGATCACCAAGAACGAGGTGCGTAACCGCGCCGTCCAGACCGCGCAGAACCTGAAGGCGCGCAACGTGCAGCTGCCGGACCAGGCCACCCTGGAACGCCAGGTGGTCGAGGCGATGATCGTCGAGCGCGCGCAGCTGCAGCTGGCCAAGGAAATGGGCGTGCGCGTCGACGACCGCACCCTCGACGCCACCATTGGCCGTATCGCCGAAGGCCAGAAGATGACGGTGCAGGAACTGCGCAACCAGATGGAGAAAGAGGGCCTGCCGTACGCGCAGTTCCGCGACGACATCCGCAACGAGATCATGATGCAGCGCCTGCGCGAGCACGAGGTCGACGCCAAGATCCAGATTTCCGAAGCCGAGATCGACACCTACCTGGCCGCCTCGAAAGCCGCAGCGGCCGAGAAGGTCGAGATGAATCTGTCGCAGATCCTGGTGGCCGTGCCCGAAAACGCCTCGCCCGAGCAGATCGCGGCACGCCGCGCGCGCGCCGAGGAAGTGGCGCGCCAGCTGCGCACCGGCGCCGATTTCTCCAAGATGGCCGCCACCTATTCGGAAGCGCCCGACGCCCTCAAGGGCGGCGAAATCGGCTGGCGCGACCCGGACCGCCTGCCGCCGGTCTTCGCCACCGAACTGCGTAAACTCCAGCCGGGCCAGATCACCTCGATCATCAAGACCAACGTCGGCTTCCACATCCTGCGGATGGCGGAAAAGCGCAGCGTCGCCGGCGGCGGCGAAAAAGAAGTGGTCCAGCAGACCCGCGCCAGCCACATCCTGCTCAAGCCGACGCCGACCATGACGGTCGCAGAGGTCAAGCGCAAGCTGGCCGAGCTCCGGGAAAAGATCGTCAACAAGAGCGCGACGTTCGAAGAGCTGGCGCGCCAGAACAGCCAGGACACCCAAACCGCGCCGAAGGGCGGCGACCTGGGCTGGCTGATGCCGGGCGACGCCGGTCCCGAGTTCGATGTTGCCCTGGGCGGCCTGAAGCCGGGCGAAGTCTCGGATGTGATCGAATCGCCGTTCGGCTACCACCTGATCCGCGTGGCCGAGCGCAAGAGCGAAGACGTGAGCCTGCAGAAGGAGCGCAACGTGGCGCGCCAGGTGCTGCGCGAGCGCAAGATGCAGGAAGCGATGGAAGACTGGATGCGCCAGGTGCGCGACCGCGCCTACGTCGAGTTCCGCGAGGAGCAGTAATCCCATGGCCATGCCGGAGCTGAGCCGGCCGACGCATCGCCCGACACTGGCGATCACGGTCGGCGAGCCGGCCGGCATCGGCCCCGAGATCTCGATCCGCGCGGCCTGGGCGCTGCGCGAGGTCGCCAACTGCGTGCTGGTCGGCGACGCCGCCTTCCTGGCGCTCACCGCCAGCCTGATCGACCCAAGCATCCGCCTGGCCGCGCTGTCGATCCAGGCCCTGCGCAACGGCGGCCTGCCGCAGTTCGGCAAGGAGCGCCTGGCCGTGATCGACGTGCCGCTGGCCGCCCACGTGGTGCCCGGCATCCTGGACGCGGAAAACGGGCGTGCCGTGCTGGCCACCCTGGACCTCGCGATCGAAGGCGCCCAGTGCGGCTGGTTCGAAGGCATCGTCACCGCGCCGCTCCAGAAAAGCACGATCAACGACGCTGGCGTGGCCTTCTCGGGCCATACCGAATACCTGGCCGAGAAAACCCAGACGCCCCAGGTCGTGATGATGCTGGCCGGGCAGCCGGCCGGCGACCAGGCTTATTTGCGGGTGGCGCTGGCCACTACCCACCTGCCGCTCAAGGACGTCCCCGCCGCGCTGACGCGCGAGAGCCTGGCGCAGGTCATCGACATCGTCGAGCGCGACCTGACAACCAAGTTCGGCATCGCCGCGCCGCGCATCCTGGTCACCGGCCTGAACCCGCACGCGGGCGAGAACGGCTACCTGGGACGCGAGGAAATCGAGGTCATCGGGCCGGTGCTGGAAGCAGCGCGCGCGCGCGGCATCGACGCGCGCGGCCCCTACCCGGCCGACACGCTGTTCCAGCCCAAATACCTGCAGGACGCGGACTGCGTGCTGGCGATGTACCACGACCAGGGCCTGCCGGTGCTGAAGTACGCGACCTTCGGGCGCGGCATCAACGTCACCCTGGGCCTGCCGATCGTGCGCACCTCGGTCGACCATGGCACGGCGCTCGACCTGGCCGCGCAGGGCCTCGGGCTGGCCGACTGCGGCAGCATGACCGAGGCGATCCGCGCCGCCATGGCCATGGCCGGCGCGCGCCGCCTGGCCACACAATAAATAGACAAGCAAGAAAGCACACATGAAACACGTAGCACGCAAGCGCTTCGGCCAGAACTTCCTGACCGACAAAATGGTCCTGGGCGACATCATCGACACCATCGCGCCGCAGCGCGGCGAAGTCATGGTCGAGATCGGCCCGGGCCTGGCCGCCATGACGGCGCTGCTGCTCAAGCAGCTCGACCAGATGCATGTCGTCGAGCTCGACCGCGACCTGGTGGCGCGCCTGGAAAAGGCTTACCCGCGCGAAAAACTCACCGTGCACTCGGGCGACGCCCTGAAATTCGATTTCGGCGCGATTCCCGTGCCGGAGGGGCAGCGCCTGCGCATCGTCGGCAATTTGCCGTACAACATCTCGAGCCCGCTGCTGTTCCACCTGGCCGAGTTCGCGCCGCTGGTGGAAGACCAGCACTTCATGCTGCAAAAGGAAGTGGTCGAGCGTATGGTGGCCGAGCCCGGCACCAAGGCCTATGGCCGCCTGTCGGTGATGCTGCAGTGGCGCTACGACATGAGCCTGATGTTCATCGTCCCGCCAACCGCCTTCGATCCGCCGCCGCGCGTGGATTCGGCCATCGTGCGCATGATCCCGAAACGCGAGATGCTCCCCTGCGACGCCGCGACGCTGGAGAAAGTGGTGGCCAAGGCCTTCTCGCAGCGCCGCAAGGTGATCCGCAACTGCGTGGCGGGCATGTTTACCGAGGCCCAGCTGGTCGAGGCCGGCATCGATCCGGGCGCCCGTCCGGAAGCCGTCGGGCTGGAGCAGTATGTGGCGCTGGCCAATTTGCTGTAACGCCTAGCGTGGCCGGCCTCTCCGGCCACGCGTTCACGCCACGACGACGCGCCGTGGTTTTTTTACGTCCTGCTACACCGCTCTGCCGCAGCGCACCATCGCAGAACATCGCGCATTTTCGCCCTTCAAGCGCGCATTCCTGCAGTCCGTCGCACTTCGCTGGAGCCAATGTCGCCCATTGGCTAAAGTGCTTCCATCGACAGCCGGAAACGGCCCGCCACTCAACCGAAGGAGCACGACAATGAACACCCTCAAGCACATGGAAGCCATTTTCCTCGCCACTCTGGTCCTGGCCGGCGTCAGCGGCTACGCGACGGCAGCGACCACCCGCGCGGCGGAGGCGTACAACGCCCAGGTGTCGGTCGGCGCCTCGCAGGTGGCGGTGGTGAAGATCAGCGCCAAGCGCGCAGCCTGAGGCAGCTGTCCTGCCCGGCGAGCGGGCAAAAAAAAGCCCGCTGTGAGGCGGGCTGAAATCCAATTCTTTTTAAGGAGAGTTGGAGGAGACAGGAGTTAGTATGCTGCGTTACAGCATATTAGTCCAATTCTCCTTTCGAATACGAGACATGCGTTTCGTGAATGCCTTAGCGCGGCACGCAATTGACGTCGATATTGGTGACTGCCGCATCGCCCATGGTGCCGGTGGCGTTCGACACGGTGCAGAAGCGGCCGACCGGCTGGGTCACGATGGTGACGCCATAGGTCACGCCGAATTCGACCTTCAGCGGCATGATGTACTCGAATGGCGCGCCGTTGGCATCGGGCGTCGGCACGATCGAGCCGCCGCTGCTGCCGTTGGTCAGCTGCAGGCCGGTATTGGCCGCGGTCAGGCCGGTAATCTTGCCGCCGATGTTGTAGGCGTTGATCGAGCAGACGAAGCGCGCATTAATCTGGGTCAGCTCGCCGCCCGTGCCATAGACGCTGCGCGGGAACTGCGGGTTGACGCCGCAGGTCTGATGCGCCGGGTTGGACTTGATCGCGATATTGAACTCGTCGCCGTAGCCAAGCCGCTTCGAAAAGGTGAATTCCACCGGGTCCGCGGCCTTGGCCGGCGGTGCGATCGCCAAGTCCTGGCCGTTCGTGGTCAGCACCAGGCCAGGGTAGGCCACGCCTTCGACCACGCCCTTGATCGAAAAATCATTGTCGTCGCCGCCGCCACCGCAGGAGGCAAGGCTCAGTGCCAGTGCCAGCGCGCCGGCCGGACGAATCAGGGAAAACTTCATTGGGTCAGCTCCAGGAGAATTAGGGACGGTTGACGCAGGTGACGGCGACGTTGTTCACGTCGTTCGCGCCCATCACACCGCTGCCGTTGGCAACCGTGCAGGTCTGGTTGTCGGGCTGGGTCAGGACGGCGACGCCATACGGCGCGTCTTCGTTCACGCGGGCCATGGCGAAGGTGGTGGCGCCGGCGGCGACCGGCACGCGGTCGGCGCCGTTGACCAGCACCAGGTTGTTGCCCGTCAGGCCGGACACCGTGCCCGTCAGCGCATGGTTCTTGACCGTGCAGACGATACCCACCGTGGTGATGGTGAACGCGACCCGGCCGACATTGCGGAAGGCTTCGCATTTCTCGGCATTGCTCGGGATGCTCTTGATCGTGACGTTATAGTCGTCATCGGTTTCCTGCAGCTGGCTGAAGAAGAAGTTGCCGGAACCGCTGGCCGTTGGCGCAACTGCCAGGTCGGAGCCGCCATTGTTCTGCAACACCAGGCCTGGCTTGGTTACACCGGAAAACGAACCGCCCAGCCCCAGGTCGCCATCGCTGCCGCCACAGGCGGACAGGGCCAGCGCGCACGCCAGCGCAGCACCGGCACGCAGGTAGGAACTCTTCATAATTTCTCCAAAAATCACAACTGGTGGAATGCACAACCGCGCACTGAAGGTGGCGGCGGATAGATAATCGCCCAACATTTTAGTCCATTTGGCAAGCTGCTGGACGGTTTGCCTTTGTATCGGGGTGTAACCGACGGCCCCGCATTGATTTCTGCTCCCGGGCTCGCTATGCTTGCCTGACCGTTGACAGAGCAGACCTCACCATGACAACCCAGCGCCGCCCCTGGCCCAAAGCCGTCTTGTTCGACCTGGACGACACCCTGTGGCCGATCGCGCCCGTCATCATCGAGGCCGAGCAGAAGTTGTTTGCCTGGCTGCGCGAGCACGCGCCGCTGGTCGCGCAGCAGTTCACGATCGACACCTTGCGCCACGCGCGCCTCGAATTACTTGCACGCAAGCCGGAATTCCAGCTCGACCTGGGCGCCCTGCGCCGCGCCGGCCTGATCGCGGCGTTCGAGCAGGCCGGCGAAGATGCGGCCAAGGTGGAGCTGGCGATGACCGAATTCTTTGCGGCCCGCAACGCCGTGATTCCCTACGACGACGTGCTGCCCGGCCTGCTGCGCCTGAAGGGCAGGGTGCGCATCGCTTCGGTCACCAACGGCAATGCCGACCTGCAGACCATCGGCCTGGCGCGCCATTTCGAGGTGTCGGTCGCGGCGCCCAGCTTCGGCGTGGCCAAGCCGGAACCGGCGATCTTCCTGGAAGCCTGCCGCCAGCTGGGCATCGCCCCCCACGAGGCGGTCTACGTCGGCGACGACCTGCACCTGGACGTGCAGGGCGCCCAGCGCGCCGGCCTGCGCGCGGTCTGGATGAACCGCACCGCCAAGGAAAACATCTTCGCCGGCGAGATCGCGCCGGACGGCGAAGTCAACAGCCTGGACGGCCTGGTCGACTGGCTCAAGCGCGCGCACGGATAACTGGCGCGGGGCGCGCCGGAGCGTGCATAATAGGTACGGACCCTCCCGCCTACCTGGAATATGCAACTCGAACCCCGCGCCCAGACCCTGCTCAAAGCCCTCGTCGAGCGTTACATCGCCGACGGCCAGCCGGTCGGATCGCGCGCGCTGTCGAAGATTTCCGGTCTCGACGTGTCGCCCGCCACGATCCGCAACATCATGGCCGACCTTGAAGAAATGGGCTATGTCTCCAGCCCCCACACCTCGGCCGGCCGCATCCCGACCCCGCGCGGCTACCGCCTGTTCGTCGACACCCTGCTCACGGTGCAGCACCTCGACGAGCACGCGATGGAATCGCACCAGATGCGCCTGCCCCTGCAGCAGCCGCAAAAGCTCATCGCCAATGCGGCCCAGATGCTGTCCTCGCTGTCGCAGTTCGCCGGCGTGGTGCAAAGCCCGCGGCGCGAATCGGTGTTCCAGCAGATCGAATTCCTGCGCCTGTCCGAAAAGCGCATCCTGCTGGTCATCGTCGATCCGCGCGGCGACGTGCAGAACCGGCTGCTGCTCACCGACGTCGACTACACGCCGACGCAACTCATCCAGTCGGCCAATTACCTGAACCAGAATTTCGCCGGCCTGAGTTTCGACCAGGTGCGCCAGCGCCTGAGCGGCGAACTGCGCGAGCTGCGCGACGACATGGGACGCCTGATGGCGATGGCCGTGGAAACCGGCAGCGCGGCGATGGCCGAGGGCGACGACATGGTGATCTCCGGCGAGCGCAATCTGCTGTCGGTATCCGACCTGTCGTCGAACATGAGCTCCCTGCGCCAGATGTTCGACATGTTCGAGCAAAAGACCGGCCTGATGCAGCTGCTCGACGTGTCCAGCAAGGCAGGCGGCGTGCAGATCTTCATCGGCGGCGAATCGAAACTCGTGCCGATGGATGAAATGAGCGTGGTGACGGCGCCCTACGAAGTGAACGGGCGCATCGTCGGCACCCTGGGCGTGATCGGGCCGACCCGCATGGCCTACGAGCGCGTGATTCCGATCGTGGATATCACGGCCAAGCTGCTGTCGAATGCCCTGAGCAATTCGTGAGCTCGGCCGCGAGGCAGGCGCTCACCCCTTGCGCGGGCAAGCCACCTTGATGCAGTTCCCGTAAATCGCCAGCGAATGCTCGGCAATCTTGTACCCGCGTTCGGCCGCGATCGCGTGCTGGCGCGACTCGATCTCTTCGTCGTAGAACTCTTCCACGTGACCGCAATCCAGGCACACCAGGTGATCGTGGTGCGAGCCGGCGTTGAGCTCGTAGATGGCCTTGCCGGTCTCGAAATGGTTGCGGTTCAGCAGGCCGGCCTGCTCAAACTGGGTCAGCACGCGGTAGACAGTGGCCAGGCCGACGTCCATGTTCTCCGCTAGCAGGATCTTGTAGACATCTTCCGCCGTCAAGTGCCGAACGGAGCTGTTCTGGAAGATTTCCAGGATTTTCAGGCGCGGCAGGGTTGCCTTCAGGCCGCTGGCCTTCAGGTCGGTGGGATTGTTACTCATGTTTGTTGCTCGTATATTGGCGGAGTGCTTTATGATATAGCGTTTTGGAGCTCCCGCTCAAACGTTTTGAGGTTACCTATGCGCGTCAAACCAGCCGTTCTCCGTCGATTTCCAGCCCGGGCAGCCCTTGCGGCCGGCCTGGCGTGCACGCTGATGCTCTCGGGCTGCGCCGCCTGGCGCAACCAGACGCGTCCTGCGCCGCCGGTGAGCACGGACCCGGCTGCCGTAGCCGCCGACGCGCAGAAATCGGCTGCCGCCGCCAACGCCGGCGCCCAGACGGTCCAGGCCAGCAAGCTGCAGAAATTCATGTGGATCTTCTCGCCTTACCGTCCCGACATCCAGCAGGGTAACTTCGTCTCGCAGGAGATGCTGACCCAGCTGAAAGAAGGCCAGACCAAGGAGCAGGTGCGCTTCATCCTCGGCTCGCCGCTGCTGACCGACATCTTCCATGCCGACCGCTGGGACTTCCCGTTCTACCTCGCGCGCGGCAACGGCGAGCTGACCACCAGCCGCGTCACCATCTTCTTCAAGGACGACAAGGTGGAGCGCTTCGAAGGCGGCAACCTGCCGACCGAACGCGAATACATCGACCGCATCGCCGGCCCGGCCAAGGTCAGCACCAAGACCAAGCCGGAAAGCCGTCCGGTCGAGCCGGTCAAGGTCGGCGGCGCCCCGGTCATCCAGTAAGGAAACCGCGGCATGACGCAATTGAGAATCGCCGTTGCCGGCGCCAGCGGCCGCATGGGCCGCATGCTGGTCGAGGCCATCGGGGCCGCGCCGGATGCAGTGCTGGCCGGCGCGCTGGACGTCGCCGGTTCGCCCGCGATCGGCACGGACGCCGGCGCCTTTGCCGGCCAGGTCACCGGCGTGACGATCCAGTCCGACCTGGCGGCGGCCTTGCAGGATGCCGATGTGCTGATCGACTTCACCCGTCCCGAAGGCACGCTGCGCCACCTAGAATACTGCGCCGCCAACAATGTGCAGATGGTGATCGGCACCACCGGTTTCGACGATGCCGGCAAGGCCGCGATCCGCACCGCCGGCGAGAAGGTCGGCGTGGTGTTCGCCCCGAACATGAGCGTGGGCGTGAACGTCACCCTCAAGCTGCTCGAGATGGCGGCGAAGAGCTTCAACGAAGGCTACGACATCGAGATCGTCGAAGCGCACCACCGCCACAAGGTCGATGCGCCTTCCGGCACCGCACTTAAGATGGGCGAAGTCATCGCCGGCGCCATCGGGCGCGACCTGAAGGACTGCGCCGTCTACGGGCGCGAAGGCGTGACCGGCGAACGCGATCCATCGACCATCGGCTTTGCCACCGTGCGCGGCGGCGACGTCGTGGGCGACCATACCGTGATGTTCCTGGGGACGGGCGAGCGCATCGAGATCAGCCACAAGTCCAGCAGCCGCGTCACCTACGCCCACGGCGCCCTGCGCGCGGCGCGTTACCTGGCCGGCAAACCGAACGGCCTGTTCGGCATGGACGACGTGCTCGGCCTGAAAGCTTAAGATGGCGACCGCAGAACTGAACGGCGCGGCGATCGTCGACGAAGCCTCCTTCCACCGCGAATCGCGCCGCGCCTTCGGCTTTCCCGAATCCTACGGCGACAGCATCGACGCCTGGGTCGACTGCCTGAGCTACCTGCGCGACGACGAGAACATGACCAAGTTCACCCTCAGGCCTAACGAGGTGCTGGAAATCGTCATCACCGATGCCGACAAGATGAAGGCCACGGTGCCCGACCTGTTCGAGGAAATCGCCTTCTGCGTCGGCGGCATCAACGAGCGCTACGAGGATTACGGCGACGAGCCGGCACTGGAGCTGGTGCTGCGCTAGATCCGGCTCGCCCCGCCGAACCGCCATCCCCGCTCGCGCGGCGGTGGCGGTTTTTCATTGGGGGCCCGCCGCGCCCCGGGCCTGCAGCTTTCGCCGCAGTGCAAAATGAACCAGTATAATGTTCTGCTCCACTCCCTTTTTCCGTCCGCAGATCACCATGCAAGAAAAATATAGTCCAGCCGAAGTCGAACAGGCCGCCCAGGCCTACTGGAAGTCGATCGAGGCCTACAAAGCCGTCGAACACGACCCACGTTTCCCAAAAGGCAAGTATTACGCCTGCTCGATGCTGCCTTACCCATCGGGCAAGCTGCACATGGGCCACGTGCGCAACTATACGATCAACGACGTGATGTACCGCTACCTGCGGATGAACGGCTACAACGTGCTCATGCCGATGGGCTGGGACGCCTTCGGCATGCCGGCCGAGAATGCGGCGATGGCCAACAACGTGCCGCCCGCCGAGTGGACCTATTCGAACATCGCGCACATGCGCGGGCAGATGGAATCGATGGGCCTGGCCATCGACTGGTCGCGCGAGATGACCGCCTGCAAGCCGGAGTACTACAAGTGGAACCAGTGGATGTTCCTGAAGATGCTGGAAAAAGGGATCATCTACCAGAAGACCGGCACCGTGAACTGGGACCCGGTCGACCAGACCGTGCTGGCCAACGAGCAGGTGGTCGATGGCCGCGGCTGGCGTTCGGGCGCGCCGATCGAAAAGCGCGAGATCCCGATGTACTACGTGCGCATCACCGACTACGCCGACGAATTGCTGGAGCACGTCGACAGCAAGCTGCCGGGCTGGCCGGAGCGCGTGCGCACCATGCAGGCCAACTGGATCGGCAAATCGACCGGCGTGCGCTTCGCCTTCCCGCACCAGATCAAGGATGAAACGGGTGAGCCCATCAACGAGGGCAAGCTGTACGTCTTCACCACCCGCGCCGACACCATCATGGGCGTGACTTTCTGCGCCGTGGCCGCTGAGCATCCGCTGGCCCAGCACGCAGCAAAAAACAACCCGGAGCTGCAAGCCTTCATCGCCGAGTGCAAGCTCGGCTCCGTGATCGAAGCCGACATGGCGACGATGGAAAAGAAGGGCATGCCGACCGGCCTGTCCGTTACGCACCCAGTCACGGGCGAACAGGTTCCGGTCTGGATCGGCAACTACGTCCTGATGACCTACGGCGACGGCGCCGTGATGGGCGTGCCGGCCCACGACGAGCGCGACTTCGGTTTCGCGCAAAAATACAATCTGCCGATCAAGCAGGTCGTCGCCGTCGAAGGCCAGGAATTCTCGCTCGATGGTTGGCAGGAGTGGTATGGCGACAAGGAAGCCGGCCGCACCATCAATTCGGGCAAGTACGACGGCCTCGATTACATCTCCGCGGTCAATGCCGTGGCGGGCGACCTGGCGGGGCAGAACCTGGGCGACAAGAAGGTCACCTTCCGCCTGCGCGACTGGGGCATCTCGCGCCAGCGCTACTGGGGCACCCCGATCCCGATGATCCACTGCGGCGAGTGCGGCGTGGTGCCGGTTCCGGAAAAGGACCTGCCGGTCGTGCTGCCGGAACACCTGGTCCCGGACGGCACCGGCAACCCGCTGAACAAGGATGAAGCCTTCCTCAAGTGCGACTGCCCGAAGTGCGGCAAGCCGGCGCGCCGCGAGACCGACACGATGGATACCTTCATCGATTCGTCCTGGTACTACATGCGCTATACCTCGCCGGGCTCGAACGAGGCCATGGTCGACGCGCGCAACGATTACTGGATGCCGATGGACCAGTACATCGGCGGCATCGAGCACGCCGTCATGCACCTGCTGTATGCGCGTTTCTGGACCAAGGTCATGCGCGACTTCGGCCTGGTGAAGTTCGACGAGCCGTTCGTCAACCTGCTCACCCAGGGCATGGTGCTCAACGAAACCTACTACCGCGAAGACGCTGCCGGCAAGAAGACCTGGTTCAATCCGGCCGACGTCGAGCTGACCTTCGACGACAAGGGCCGCCCGCAGAACGCGGTCCTTCGCGCGGACGGCCAGCCCGTGAACATCGGCGGCACCGAGAAGATGTCGAAGTCGAAGAACAACGGCATCGACCCGCAAGCCCAGATCGAGCAGTACGGCGCCGACACCGCGCGCCTGTTCACGATGTTCGCCTCGCCGCCGGAGCAGACCCTGGAATGGTCGAACAGCGGCGTCGAAGGCGCCAGCCGCTTCCTGCGCCGCGTGTGGGCCTTCGGTTACGCCCAGCGCGAGCGTATCGCCGCAGCCCTGGCCGGCCAGAAGCAAGGCTCGCTCGACGACGCCCAGAAGACCCTGCGCCGCGAAGTGCACAAGGTACTGCAACAGGCCGACTACGACCTGAAACGCATCCAGTACAACACGGTCGTCTCGGCTTGCATGAAGATGCTCAACACGCTCGAATCCGCCAAGCTGGCCGAGGGCGCGGCGTCGGACGCGGTGATTGCCGAAGGTTTCTCGATCTTCCTGCGTTTGCTGAACCCGGTCGCGCCGCACATCACCCACGCGCTGTGGCAGGAGCTGGGCTATGCCGCCGTCTACGGCGATATCCTCAACGTGCAGTGGCCGGAAGTCGATCCTGCTGCGCTGGAGCAGTCGGAAATCGAGATGATGATCCAGGTGAACGGCAAGCTGCGCGGCTCCGTCAAGGTGGCCAAGGATGCCGACAAGGCCAGCATCGAAGCGGCTGCGCTGGCGGAAGAAGCGGTGCAGAAGTTCCTCGAAGGTCCGCCGAAGAAGGTCATCGTCGTGCCGGGCAAACTCGTCAACATCGTGGTGTAAGCGATGAAGACGATCGTGGTACGGACTCTCCTGGCGCTGCTGGCCGCTGCAACCCTGGCCGGTTGCGGCTTCCAGCTGCGCGGCTCGAACGGCCAGTACAACATGCCCTTCCAGAGCATCTACCTGGCCTTTGCCGAAACCTCGCCGCTGGGCACGGAGCTCAAGCGCAACCTGCGCGCGGGCGATTCCGTGCGCATCGAGAGCGACGCCTCGAAGGCCGAGGCGCTGTTCGACGTGCTGGGCGAATCGCGCGGCAAGGCCATCCTGTCGCTGAACAGCCTGGGCCGGGTGCGCGAATACTCGCTGAGCTATACGCTGGTGTTCCGCGTGCGCGACGCCAACAACAAGGTGCTGCTGGCCCCGACCGAGATCACCCTGCGCCGCAACATCGCCTTCGATGAATCGCAGGTGCTGGCCAAGGAATCGGAAGAAGCGCTGCTCTACCGCGACATGCAGGCCGACCTGGTGCAGCAGATCCTGCGCCGCCTGGCCGCGATCAAGCCGGTGTGAAGGTGAACCATGCAGCTGCGGCCTGAGGCCCTCGAGGGCCACCTGGCCAAGGGCCTGGCGCCCTTGTACGTGATTACCAGCGACGAGCACCTGCTGGCGCTGGAAGCGGCCGACCGTATCCGCCGCACCGCGCGCGCCCAGGGCTATACCGAGCGCGACGTGCTCACGGTCGAGCGCACCTTCAAATGGGGCGAGCTGCTGGCCGCCAACCAAGCCATGTCGCTGTTCGGCGACAAGAAGCTGATCGAGCTGCGCATCCCGACCGGCAAGCCCGGAAAGGATGGCAGCGCCGCGCTGCAAAGCTATGCGAAAGACCTCAGTCCCGACAACCTCACCCTGATCACCCTGCCCAAGCTGGACTGGCAGACCGCCAAGGCGGCCTGGGTGACGGCGCTGCAGCAGGCCGCGGTGTATATCGAGATCCCGACCGTCGAACGCGCCGCACTGCCCAACTGGATCGGCGTGCGCTTGAGCGCCCAGGGCCAGAGCGCCGACCGCCAGAGCCTGGACTTCATCGCCGACCGCGTGGAAGGCAATTTGCTGGCGGCGCACCAGGAAATCCAGAAGCTCGGCCTGCTGCACGAACCGGGCAAGCTCAGTTTCGAGCAGGTGCATGACGCGGTGCTGAACGTGGCGCGCTACGACGTGTTCAAGCTGTCCGAGGCGATGCTGCTGGGCGACCCGGCGCGGCTGGCGCGCATGCTCGACGGACTGAAGGGCGAGGGCGAGGCGCTGCCGCTGGTGTTATGGGCCGTCAGTGAAGAAATCCGCACGCTGCTAAAATTGAAATCCGGGATGCAGCAGGGCCGCCCCTTGGGCGCGCTGCTCAAGGAACACCGCATCTGGGGCCCGCGCGAACGCATGATGGAGCCGGCCGTGCGGCGCGTCTCGATCGCCACGCTGGAAGCGGCCCTGCAGGAGGCGGCGCAGGTGGACCGCATGGTCAAGGGCTTGCGGGCCAAGGCGTTCGCGGGGGATGCGTGGGATGCGATGCTGCAGCTGGCGCTGAGGGTGGCGCGGTAGTCAAGTACTCGCTGACCCGTAGGGTGGGCAAGTCTCTTGCCCACGCGTTCAACCAGCCGTCGCGTTATGCAAACACTGTTTGAACACGTGGGCAGAATCTGCCCACCCTACGAAAATCGCTACACGGGCTGAATGATGGACATCACCGAACACATGCATTCCCTGGGCCGCAATGCCCGCGCCGCATCGCGTGCCATGGCCCGGGCCGACGGCGCCACGCGCAACCGCGCACTGCTCTTGATCGCCGACGCCATCGAACGCGACGCGGACCTGCTGCGCGCCGCCAACGCGCAGGACATGGACGCTGCCCGGGCCGGCGGCCTGGAGCCGGCGCTGCTCGACCGCCTGGCCTTGTCCGATGCCGCGATCGCCACCATGGTCGCCGGCCTGCGCCAGATCGTCGGCCTGCCCGACCCGGTCGGCGAAATCACCAACATGAAATCGCGCCCGAGCGGCATCCAGGTTGGCCAGATGCGCGTGCCGCTGGGCGTGATCGGCATCATCTACGAAGCGCGCCCGAACGTGACGGTGGACGCGGCCGGCCTGTGCATCAAGAGCGGCAACGCGGCCATCCTGCGCGGCGGTTCGGAAGCGATCCACTGCAACCGCGCGCTGGCCAGGCTGGTGAGCGAAGGCTTGAACGGCGCCGGCCTGCCGCTGGACGCGGTGCAGGTCGTGGACACGACCGACCGCGCCGCCGTCGGCGCCCTGATCACGATGCCGCAATACGTGGATGTGATCGTCCCGCGCGGCGGCAAGAGCCTGATCGCGCGCCTGATCGAGGAGGCCACCGTCCCGATGATCAAGCACCTGGACGGCATTTGCCACGTCTACATCGACGACAAGGCCGATCTCGCCAAGGCGCTGCCGGTGGCCTTCAACGCCAAGTGCCACCGCTACGGCACCTGCAACACGATGGAAACGCTGCTGGTGTCGCGTGCGATTGCACCGACCGTGCTGCCGCAGCTGGCGGCGCTCTACAAGGATGAGCGAGTCGAGCTGCGCGCCGATATGGAAGCCCACGCGATCCTGGCCGGTTATCCTTACCTTGCGCATGCGACGGAGCAGGACTGGAGCACCGAATACCTGGCGCCGATCCTGGCCGTCCGCATCGTCGATGGGCTCGATGGGGCGATCGACCACATCAACACCTGGTCGTCCAAGCACACCGAAGCCATCGTCACCGAAGACTACAGCGCCGCGCTGCGCTTCCTGCGCGAGGTCGATTCGGCCTCGGTGATGGTGAACGCCTCGACGCGCTTTGCCGACGGCTTCGAATACGGCCTGGGCGCCGAAATCGGCATCTCGAACGACAAGCTGCATGCGCGCGGCCCGGTCGGGCTGGAAGGGCTTACCTCGCTCAAGTACGTCGTGTTCGGGCACGGCGAAGTGCGCAGCTGATTCACAAGGACTGTAAAAAAACTTCATGCTCTGGATTAAAGCCTTCCACATCCTCTTCGTCGTCTCGTGGTTCTCGGGACTGTTCTACCTGCCGCGCATCTTCGTGAACCTGGCGCAGGAAACCGAGCCGGCGGCATCGGCGCGCCTGCTGGGCATGGCGCGGCGGCTGTACCGCTTCACCACCATCCTGTCGGTGCCGGCGGTGCTGCTGGGCCTCTGGTTATGGCTGGGCTACGGTTTCACCGGCGGCTGGCTGCACGCGAAACTGGCGCTGGTCCTGGTGACGATCGGCTACCATCACGCCTGCGGCTCGCTGCTGCGCAAGTTCGAGGCAGGGCAGAACAAGCGCACGCACAAGTGGTTCAGGTATTTCAACGAAGTGCCGGTGCTGCTGTTGCTGGCGATCGTGATTCTGGTGGTGGTAAAACCATTTTGATGGGCGCCACTGCTTGCTGATGTGAGGGCGCCGGCAAGGGTCGGCGCCAACTGTTTTTATTTTTTTCAACGGACAAAGGGTACCCCTCATGGCCTCATATTTTTGCCCATGCCCGCGCGGCATGGAAGCGGCTCTCGCCGAAGAACTGGGTGAAATCGCCCAGCAAAGCACTACGCTGAAGGTGCACAACCAGGTGCCGGGCGGCGTGCACTGCTCGGGCACGATGCAGGACGCCTACCGCGTCAACCTGCACTCGCGCATTGCCTCGCGCGTGCTGATGCGCATGGGCCAGCGCAGCTACACCACCGAAAACGACATCTACGACCTGGTGCTCGAGCAGCCCTGGGAAGACTGGTTCGGCGTCGACCACACCATCCGGGTCGACGTCACCGCCGTCAAGTCGCCGCTGCGCAGCCTCGAATTCACCACGCTCAAGATCAAGGACGCGATCTGCGACCGCTTCCGCGACCAGTTCAACAAGCGCCCCTCGGTCAATACCCGCGAGCCGGACATGCGCATCGTCGGCTTTTTAGATGCGCGTAACTTCATCATCTATCTGGATACCTCGGGCGAAGCGCTGTTCAAGCGCGGCTGGCGCGAAGAGACCGGAGACGCGCCGCTGCGCGAGAACCTGGCCGCCGGCATGCTGCGCGTGGCGGGCTGGAAGCCGGGCGTGCCGCTGTTCGATCCGATGTGCGGCTCCGGCACCATCCTGGTCGAAGCCGCGCAGATGGTGCAGGGCATCCCGCCGGGCGCGCGCCGCCGTTTCGCGTTCGAGCAGTTCGCCGACTTCGACCGCGCAGCCTGGGCCGCGATGAAGGCCGAGATCAAGCCGAACCCGTTGCCGAGCGAGCCGACCATCTTCGGCTCCGACATCTCGGGCGACATGGTTGAGATGGCGCGCCACAACCTGAAAATCGCGGGCATCCTGTTCGAGGTGCCGCTCAAGCAGATCGAGGCGCAGCATGTGTCGCCCCCGCTAGCTGCGCCAGGCATCCTGCTGACCAACCCGCCCTACGGCGAGCGGATCGGCGTGCGTGGCGACGCCTCGATGGCGCCGGACGAGATGGCGGTGTCGTTCTATTCGGCCCTGGGCACCACGCTCAAGCAGCGCTTCGCCGGCTGGACCGTGTTCCTGTTTACCGCCGACCTGAGCCTGCCCAAGCTGCTGCGCCTGAAGGAAGCGCGCAAGACCCCGTTCTTCAACGGCGCGCTGGAATGCCGCCTGTTCCGCTTCGACATGGTGGCGGGCTTCAACCGCCGCGAAGAAGCCAAACCGAAGCCGGAATAACACCTGCCCATGCTGCCGCCGAACGAACCCGACGACTTGCCGAAGGACCCGGTCATCCCGGTTCCCCTGCCGCCACCGCTGAAGGTCGCGGTGCTGTCGGCCGGCGGCCTGGCCACCTTGCTGGCCGGACTGTCGATGCTCGGGCCGTTCTCGATCGACGCGTATCTGCCGGCCTTCCCGCAGATCCGCGCCAACCTGGGCGCCTCCGCCATCGAGGTGCAGCAAACCTTGACTGCCTACATGCTGGCCTTTGCCGGCATGGTGCTCTGGCACGGCGCGCTGTCGGACGCCTTTGGCCGGCGCAACGTGATCCTGGTGGCGCTGGTCGTGTTCGCGATCGGCACCTTCGGCTGCGCGTCCGCGCATTCTGTGCATTCGCTGTGGGTGTTCCGCATCATGCAGGGCGTCTCGGCAGGGGCAGGCGTGGTGGTCGGGCGCGCGATCATCCGCGATTTGTATTCCGATGCGGCGGCGGCGCGCCTGCTGTCCATGGTCACGATGATCTTCTCGATCGCGCCGGCCATCGCGCCGGTGCTGGGCGGCTGGATCGTCACCTTCTTCGACTGGCGCGCGATCTTCCTGGCGCTGTGCGTGTACACGGTGATCCTGGGCTGGTTCAGCTGGCGCCACCTGCCCGAGACCGTGCCGTTAGAGAAGCGCCAGCCATTCAACCCGCGCTTCCTGGCGCAGAGCTACGGCTCGATCTTCGGCTCCTTCCTGTTCCACATGAAGGCTGGCGTGGTGGCGATGAATTTCGCCGGCCTGTTCCTGTACATCGCGGCCGCGCCGGTGATGCTGCCCGAGCACCTCGGCCTGGGGCCCTCGCAGTTCGCCTGGCTGTTCGTGCCGACCGTGAGCGGCATCTTCCTGGGCGCGCTGGCGGCCAACCGCATGGCGGGCAAGCTCACCTTTGCGCGTCAGATCCGGGTGGGCTTCTTCTTCATGCTCGGCGCCATCGCCTTCAACGTGGGCTACCACGCCTTCCTGCCGCCGGCGCTGCCCTGGAGCGTGGTGCACATGTTCTTCTTCACCTTCGGCAGCTCGATCATCGCACCCGGCGCAACGCTGCTGGCGCTCGACCTGTTCCCGCATATCCGCGGCACCGTGGCCTCCTGCCAGTCGTTCGTGACGACCCTGATGGGCGCGATCGTGGCCGGCCTGGTGGCGCCGGCGCTGTCGCATTCGGTGTTCTCGCTGGCGCTGGGCCAGGCCGGCTTTGCGTTGGTGGCGCTGGCCTTCTGGGCCACGGCGCGGCGCTACCGCCGTAATTTAGTGCGCAACGGCCGCCAGGTTCCGTAGTCCGGCACAAATTCGCAACAAAACAACCCCGCTTCCAGGAGGAGGCGGGGTTTTTTACTTGTATGAAATAAAATTTCATACTTGCATGCATATATGAAATACTATTTCACCTTTTGTGGCAGAGTGTATTGCTGACCTACTCCTGAAGCGGCGTCTCGGCAACACTTTTTACAGAAAGTATTGTTCCCGATCAGAAATGTCTATATGCTAAGACAAGTTTTTCGTGCCTAGAATAAACCACGAAACATTGTTCTGTTTGCTAGATGAACCAGCAAGACCATGTGGCTTCCCGTCCGGGACGCCCTGACAACCCTCGACAAGCGGCCACGTTTGAGACCATGCAACAATCGGATCAGGATATCCGCAATCGCCTGTTGATTGCCCGTCTGCCGGCCATGCCGCAGATCCTCGTGCGTCTCATCGAACACCTGCAGGCCGATGATCTCGGCATGCCGGAACTGGCGGCCCTGATTTCGAAGGATGCCGGCATGACCGGCAAGCTGCTGGCCGTGGCCAACAGCTCGGCCTACCAGCGCCAGCAGCGCAACGTGAACCTCGAGCAGTCGCTGGTCGCCCTCGGCACCGACATGATCAAGACCCTGGTCATCAGCGACTCGGTGTTCCAGACCTTTAACAACTTCCCGCATTCCGGCAGCACCGACCTGCGCGCGTTCTGGAAGAATTCCTTGAGCGGCGCCGTGATCGCGCGCGACATCGCGCGCATCGTCGAGTACCCGCACGCGGAAGAAGCCTACCTGGCCGGCCTGCTGCACAATGTCGGCCGCCTGGCCCTGCTGGCCACCGCGCCGAAGGAATACGCGTTCAACTTCAACGCGCGCGACGACGAAGACCTGTGCGCCGTCGAGCAGCGCACGCTCCAGATCACCCACGCCGAAGCCGGCGCCTGGCTGATCGAACGCTGGCAGCTCGATTCCTTCCTGGCCGACGCAGTGCTGTACCACCACGAGCCGAGCGACCGCCTGGAGTCGGCCCATCCCCTGATCCGCATCGTGCGCCTGGCGCACGTGCTGTCGAGCCACCCGGACGACGAAGTCGCGGTGCGCGACGCCGCCGGCCTGTGCGGCGTCGACGCCCAGCAGGTAGGCCAGCTGCTGGCCGGCGCCGCGCGTCAGATCGACAAGGCCGCCGCCCACCTCGGCATCGACCTGACCGGCGCCGACGACATCCCGGCGCCGCCGGCCTATGCCGCACCCGCGCTCGACCCGGTGCAGCAGCGCCTGTCCGAAGAAGTGCGCAACCTGGTGCTGGTGTCGGAAGTCGGCCAGAGCTTCGCGCGCCAGCAGGGCGAAAGCGGCCTGCTGGAAGCGATGACGCGCTCGGCGCGCATCCTGTTCGACTTCGGCAATGCCGTGGTGCTGCTGGAGAACCCGACCGGCCACGCCCTGGTCGGCGCGCCCACCCAGGGCAGCCAGCGCATCGCGGAATTCGCCGTGCCGCTGGCCAAGGGCGGGGCGATTGCCAAGAGCGCGCTGGAGCGCCGTCCGGCCTTCGTGCAGCGCGAAGGCGAGGAACTCGGCCTGGCCGAAGAACAGCTGCTGCGCATGCTCGGTACCGACAGCCTGGTCTGCGTACCGCTGGTGGCCGGCGCGCGCTGCCTCGGTGTGCTGATCGGCGGCGTCGCCGCCTGGCAGCTGCCGCATTGCCAGCGCCGCGAGCGCTTCATGCAATCCTTCGGCGTGCAGGCCGCCACCGCGCTGGAAACCATGCTGTCCGAACGCGGCCATGCGCGCCGCCAGCTGGCCCACGTCGCCGAGGAATACCGCGAAGCCTCGCGCCGCGTGGTGCACGAGGTGAACAACCCGCTGGCCATCATCAAGAACTACCTGAGTGTCCTGGACAGCAAGCTGGCGCGCCAGGAGCCGGTGGGCGGCGAGATGTCGATCCTGAACGAAGAGATCGACCGCGTCGGCCAGCTGGTCCAGAGCCTGGCCGACCTCAAGCCGGTCGACACCGGCCCGCGCCCGACCGACGTGGCCAAGGTGGTGGACGAAGTCCAGCGCCTGTTCCGCAGCACCGGTTTCGTCCCCGCTTCGGTCGCGATCGACGTCACCATGCACGACGAGGCCACCCGCATCGAGGGCGACGCCGACGTGCTCAAGCAAATCCTCGTCAACCTGGTCAAGAACGCCATCGAGGCGCTCGGCACCACCGGTGGGCGCATCGACATCCTCAACCGCGGCCATGTGAACCGCGAGCGCCAGCTCTACCTCGAGCTGGTCGTCAGCGACAACGGCCCCGGCCTGTCGCGCGACGTGCTGGCCCACCTGTTCTCGCCGGTGAAGAGCACCAAGGACGGCGCCCACCATGGCCTGGGCCTGTCGATCGTGCACAGCCTGGTGAAGAAGCTGGGCGGGCATATCGCCTGCCGCAGCAGCCGCACCGGCACCGCTTTTGAAATCCTCCTGCCGGCATGGTCCGGCGCCGGCACCGCGGTCGCGCTGCCGGCCCGCGCCCTCGGCTCCGCATAAGATCATGATGAACGCGCACAACGCCATGTACGCCGGCGAACCCGCTCCGTTTTCCGCTACCCTGGAAACCGACAGCCAGCCACGCCTGCTGCTGGTCGACGACGAACCGCGCCTGCTCTCGTCGCTCTACGAACTGCTGCAGGGCCGCGGCTTCCAGCTGACCACCGCCTCCTCGGGCAGCGAAGCGCTGGCCCATCTGTCGCGCCTGCGTTTCGATCTCGTCCTGCTCGACCTGCGCCTGCCGGACATCGGCGGCCACGAGATCATGGACTTCATCAACCAGAAGGGCATCGACGCCGACGTGATCGTGATGAGCGGCGAAGTCGGCATCGACGCGGCGATCGGCGCGCTCAAGCGCGGCGCCTACGACTACCTGCGCAAGCCCTATGCGCGCGAAGAACTGCTGGCCACGGTAGCCAATGCGCTCAAGGGCCGCCGCCTGGCGGTCGAGAACGAGCGCATGGCCAACCAGCTGGAAAACTCCGAGAAGATGTACCGCTACCTGGTGGACTCGTCGCCGGACATCATCTACACGCTCAACCATGAAGGCCGCTTCACGTTCGTCAACGACCGCGCCTACCAGCTGCTGGGTTACTCGCGCGACGAACTGCTCGGCAAGCACTATTCGGTGCTGGTGCACGAAGAAGACCTGGAGCGCGCGCGCTACGTGTTCAACGAGCGCCGCGTCGACGAACGCGCCTCGCGCAACGTCGAGCTGCGCCTGAAGTGCCGCGGCGGCAACAGCAACGACCGCACCTTCAACACCACCCTGATGACGATTTCGCTCAATGCGATCGGCATGCACGTGCCGGACCAGGAAGTGAAGAAGCTCGAGTTCTTCGGTACCTATGGCGTGGCGCGCGACATCACCGACCGCAAGCGCGCCGAAGAAGTCATCTCCTACCAGGCCTACCACGACATCCTGACCGACCTGCCGAACCGCATCCTGTTCAAGGACCGCCTCGGGCTGGCCGTGATCCAGGCCAAGCGCAAGCAGACCGAACTTGCGGTGATGTTCATCGACCTGGACCGCTTCAAGCTGGTGAACGACACGCTGGGCCACGTCAAGGGCGACGAGCTGCTGCAGCAGGCCGCTACCCGCCTGAAGGATTGCCTGCGCAAGGGCGACACGCTGGCGCGCCAGGGTGGCGACGAATTCACCATCGTGCTGCCCGAGCTGCGCGACCGCGACGACGCGCGCATGGTGGCCGACAAGTTCCTGGAAACCCTGCAGCGTCCCTTCGACCTGGATGGCCACGAAGTGCACATCTCGGCCTCGATCGGCATCGCGATCTACCCGACCGACGGCGAATCGATCGACGAGCTGCTGCGCCACGCCGACATCGCCATGTACCAGGTCAAGGCCCTGGGCAAGAACGGCCACAGCTTCTATCACACCTCGATGCTGGACGTGTCGCACCAGAAGATCGCCCTCGAGCAGGCGCTGCGCCGCGCGCTCGAGCAGGACGAGCTGGAGATGTATTACCAGCCGCAGATCGATGCGCTCACCGGCCGCATCGTCGGCGCCGAGGCGCTGATGCGCTGGAACCACCCGACCCGCGGCGTGCTCTCGGCCGGCGAATTCCTGCCCTTCGCCGAAGAGAACGGCCTGATGCTGCCGATCTCGGACTGGATGATCGGCGCCCTGTGCCGCGATATGCTGCAATGGAATTCGTCGGGCAACGACCATGTGCGCCTGTCGCTGAACCTGTCGCCGCAATATCTCGACCGCGGCGACTTTTTCGAGAAGATGCGCAACGCGCTGGTGCGCTACGCGATCGCGCCGTCGCAGATCGAAGTCGAGATCACCGAGAACATCTGCATCCGCAATCCGCAGTATGCGATCGAGCAGCTCCATAAACTGTGCCAGCTCGGCGTGTCGGTGGCGATCGACGATTTCGGCACCGGTTACTCCTCGCTGTCCTACCTGCACCGCTTCCCGATCCACACGGTCAAGATCGACCAGTCCTTCGTGAAAGAGATCCACGAAGAGGGCGGCCACTACCCGGTCATCCTGGCGATCATCTCGATCGCGCGCGGCCTGGGGCTGAACCTGATCGCGGAAGGCGTCGAGACCGAAGAGCAGGCACGCTACCTGCGCGCCAACGGCTGCATGACGATGCAGGGCTACCTGTACTACCGCCCGATCCCGCTGGGCGAGTTCATGAAGGCGCTGCGCACCCAGCCGACGCTGTTCGGCCTGCGCGCCATCCAGGCGTAAGCCGCCGCCATGCTCGATATCCCCGGACAGCCCAGCGAGCAGGAAGGCCGTCACACGGCCGACCGCTTCACAGCCGAATTTTTGCGCGTCAAAGGGCAAGCCGAGCGCGGCCTGCCGGCCGCCCAGCACAGCCTGGGCTTCATGTACGCCAGCGGGCAGGGCGTGGCGCAGAACTTCGAACTGGCCGTGGCCTGGTACCGCATGGCGGCCAGCGCCGGCCTGGAGCTGGCGCAGTACAACCTCGGCGTGATGTTCCAGAAGGGCCAGGGCGTGGCCCAGGATTACGGCCAGGCCGCCTACTGGTACCGCCGCGCCGCCGAGCAAGGCTATGCCCCGGCCCAGTACAACCTGGGCTGGCTGTACGCAAAAGGCCAGGGCGTGCCGAACGACGTGCAGCAGGCCTTGCAGTGGTTCAGCCAGGCCGCCGAGCAGGGCGAGCCGGGCGCCCAGCACAACCTGGGCATGATGTACGAGACCGGCAAGGGCGTGCCGCAGGACTTCGAGCTTGCGGCCATGTGGTACCGCCGCGCGGCCGAGCAGGGCTATGCACGCTCGCAGTTCAGCCTCGCGCTGCGCAGCAGCGGCGACGCCGCCGTCGAGTGGTTCCGCAAGGCCGCCGAGCAGGGCTATGCCCCGGCCCAGTTCAACCTCGGCCTGCGCTACGATAAAGGGCAGGACGTCGACCAGGACAGCAGCCGCGCCGTGCTCTGGTACGGCCGCGCCGCCGAGCAGGGACATACGAGCTCCCAATTCAACCTGGCCCTGATCTACGACAGCGGCCACGGCGTCGCGCGCGACGAAGCGCTGGCCCTGGGCTGGTACCGCCGCGCGGCCGAACAGGGCCACGCCGGCGCCCAGGACAACCTGGGCGTGCGCTACGAACACGGGCAGGGCGTCGAGCGCGACCCTGCGTTAGCCGCGCACTGGTACCGCCAGGCGGCCGAACAGGGCATGCCTTCGGCCCAGTACCATCTCGGACAGCTGTTCGATGCCGGCATGGGCGTTGCAAACGATCCGGAACAGGCAGTGTCCTGGTACCGCAAGGCTGCCGAGCAGGGCCACCTGCGCGCGCAATTCGACCTCGGCCTGCGCTACGAGGGTGGCGTCGGCGTCGCGCGCGACGAGGCGCAGGCGCTGGAATGGTACCGCCGCGCCGCGCACCAGGATTACGCCCCGGCCCAGTACATGGTGGGAGCGCTGCTCGACCGCTCCGACCACGGCAATCCGGTGGAAGCCACCGACTGGTTCCACAAGGCCGCCGACCAGGGCCACGCACTGGCCCAGTTCGAGCTGGGCCTGCGCCATGACTGCGGCAAGGGCATCGAGCGCGATTACGAAGCCGCCCATTTCTGGTACCTGTGCGCCGCCCGCCAGGGCCATGCCCGCGCCCAGTTCAACCTCGGCGTGATGTATTCGGCGGGGCAGGGCGTGCAGCGCGACCTGGTCGAAGCCTATGGCTGGCTGCAGCGCGCCGGCGGCGCCGGCGTGGGCGCGGCCACCGGCTACATGAGGAAGATCGCGGTGCGCATGGAGCCGCAACTACTGGCGCAGGCGCAGGGTTTCATGTAGGGTGGCCGGTGAAGCTTCCGGCATGCCGTGCATCGGCGCGCAAGCGGAAGGCATACATATATAACGACCACCACCGGAAGCCATGACCAAGACCCTCCTCCTGCCGCTGATGCTCGGCCTCGCGGCCTGCGCCGCCCTGCCTGCGCAAGCCGCCGCCCCGACGACCAAGCCACTCATCTTCGACCGCAAGGCCTACAGCATCGAGCATAAGAAGTTCGTGCTGCCCAACGGCCTGACGCTGCTGGTCCATACCGACAAGAGCGTGCCGGTGGTCGGCGTGAACATGTGGTACCACGTCGGTTCGCGCAACGAAAAACGCGGCAAGACCGGCTTCGCCCACCTATTCGAGCACTTCTTCTTCAACGGCTCCGAGAACTACCCGCACGGCTTCCGCGAGGCGATGGACGACCTGGGCGCGAACAACCGCAACGGCACCACCAATACCGACCGCACCAACTTCTTCGAGGACGTGCCGGTATCGGCGCTGGAACGCACCCTGTTCCTGGAATCGGACCGCATGGGCTTCCTCGGCAACTACATTTCGCAGGCGATGCTCGAACGCGAGCGCGGCGTGGTGCAGAACGAGAAGCGCCAGGGCGAGAACCAGCCCTACGGGCGCGTGCGCCTCGAGGTCTCGGCCAAGATGTATCCGTATTCGCACCCGTACTCGTGGTCGCCGATCGGCAGCATGGAAGACCTGCAGGCCGCCTCGCTGGACGACATCAAGGAGTGGTACCGCACCTATTACGGCCCGAACAACGCAGTGATCTCGCTGGCCGGCGACATCACGCCGGAGCGCGCCTATGAACTGGTGAACAAGTACTTCGGCGCGATCCCGCCCGGTCCTCCGCTGCCGCGCCTTGAAAAATGGATCCCGCAGCTGGACCGCCACATCCGCGACGAGATGGAAGACCACGTGCCGCAGGTGCGCATCTACCGCAGCTGGCACGTCTCTTCCTGGCGCGACGCCGACACCCAGCGCCTGAACCTGCTGGCGGCCGTGCTGGCCGGTTCCAAGAGCGCACGCCTGGACAAGCGCCTGGTGTACGACAAGGGCCTGGCCACCAATGTTTCGGCCTACGTCAACGATGCGGAGCTGGGCGGCACCTTCAACCTCATCGCCACCGTCAAGCCGGGCGCCGATCCGCTTGAAGTGGAACGCGAGATGGACCGTGTGCTGGCCGAGCTGCTGGACAAGGGGCCAACTGCCGCAGAACTGCAGCGCGTGAAGACGCGCGAATTGGCCGACTTCTCGCGCAGCCTGGAGCGCGTGGGCGGCTTCGGCGGACGTTCCGACGTGCTGGCCGAGAGCATGACCTATGGCGGCAAGCCGGACGCCTATCTCGACCGCCTGGAGATGTTCGCCACCAGCACCCCGGCAGAGGTGAAAGCTGCGGGCAACCGCTGGCTGCGCGCCAACCACTACACGATGACGGTGAACCCGTCGCCGAAGCTGGCCGCCGTCAAGTCGACGCTGGACCGCAAGCAGCTGCCCGCGCTGGGCGAGGCGCCCGACGTGAGCCTCCCGGCGCTGCAGCGCGCGCAACTGAAGAACGGCCTGAAGGTCGTGCTGCTCGAGCGCCATTCGGCGCCGATCGTCAACGTCGCGCTGGCGGTCGACGCCGGCGCCGCATCGGACACTACCGCCAAGGCGGGCGCCGCCTCGCTGGCGCTCGACCTGCTCGACAAGGGCAGCAAGACGCGCGACGCGTTTGCCCTGAACGACGCGCTGGAAAACCTGGGCGCGCGCCTGTCGACCGCCACCACGCAAGACCTGTCGCTGGTGCGCCTGCAGGGCACGAGCGCCAACCTGGCGCCTTCCTTGGGCCTGATGGCCGACGCCGCGCTGGCGCCGAGCTTCCCGCAAGACCAGTTCGCGCTGTCCAAGAGCCGTCGCCTGGCGAACATCGGCCAGGAAAAGGCCAATCCGAGCGGCCTGGCCCTGCGCCTGGTCCCTGGCCTGCTGTATGGCCAGGAGCATGCCTACGGCAAGCCTGCCAGCGGTTTCGAGGCCAGCGTGCAGGCTCTCGGCCGCGACGACCTCGCGGCCTGGCATGCCGCCTGGTTCAAGCCGGGCAGCGCCACCATCGTCGTCGCCGGCGACACCACCATGGCCAAGCTGCTGCCGGCGCTGGAAGCGAGCTTCGGCCGCTGGCAGGGCGGCAGCGCACCGGCCAAGCAGATGGCCACCGTGCCGGCAACCCGCGGCAAGCGCCTGATCCTGGTGGACAAGCCGGACGCGCCGCAATCGACCATCGTCGCCACCCACGTGTCGCTGCCGTACGGCCAACCGGAAGACCTGGCGATGGAGCCGGTGATGCAGAACTTCGGCGGCATCGCGACCTCGCGCCTGAACCGCAACCTGCGCCTGGACAAGCACTGGAGCTATGGCACCAGCGCGCGCCTGTCGGAAGTGCGCGGCCAGCGTCCCTTCATCGTGGTCGCCCCGGTGCAGACCGACAAGACGGTCGAGGCGATGCGCGAAGTGCAGAAGGAGTTGCGCGGTGTAGCCGGCGAGCGGCCGCTGGTGGGGACGGAATACGAGTCCATCATGCGCAACATGACGGCGCGCCTGCCGGGACGCTTTGCCACGCTCGATGCGCTGGAGTCGGCCGGACTGTCCACCGTCAATCTCGGGCTGGGGGACGATTACTGGAACCGCTATGCGCCGGGCGTGCGGGCGCTGACGCCGGCGCAGCTGGGCGGCGCCTCGGCCAGGTTCATCAAGCCGGACGAGGTGGTGTGGATGGTGATCGGCGACCTGCGCAAGATCGAAGCCGGGGTGCGCTCGCTGGGTTGGGGCGAAGTGTCGGTGGTGGATGTAGACGGCAAGCCCGTGCGTTAAGTAGCGCTTGTCCCGTAAAGCCCGGTCCTGTGACCGGGCTTTTTTATTAGTGTCCCGGATTTGAACCGGTTCAGGGGCGCACCATTGACCCGTCGCGTACCGATGCCGCGCAGGCGATAGTATACTGTATGCCCATACAGTCTGATCGGTCACGATGGAACTCAACGACAAACTGGAAATCCTGGCGGACGCCGCGAAATACGACGCGTCCTGCGCCAGCAGTGGCGCGCCGAAACGTGGTTCCGAGGGCAAGGATGGCCTGGGCGCCACCACCGGCATGGGCATCTGCCACAGCTATACGCCCGACGGCCGCTGCGTCTCGCTGCTCAAGATCCTGCTCACGAATTTCTGCGTCTACGACTGCCAGTACTGCATCAACCGCCGTAGCTCGAACGTGCCGCGCGCCCGCTTTTCGGTCGACGAGGTGGTCAAGCTCACCCACGACTTCTACATCCGCAACTACATCGACGGCCTGTTCCTGAGTTCGGGCATCATCCAGTCCTCCGACTATACGATGGAGCAGCTGGTTGCCGTGGCGCGCCAGTTGCGCGAAGTGCACAACTTCCGCGGCTATATCCACCTCAAGACGATTCCCGATGCCGACCCGCTGCTCATCGCCGAGGCCGGGCGCTGGGCCGACCGCCTGTCGGTCAATATCGAGCTGCCGACCCACGACAGCGTGACCCGCCTGGCGCCGGAAAAAAACGTCCACACCATCAAGCTGGCCATGGGCTCGATCCGCCGCAAGCTCGACGAAAAAGCCGAGGAGCCGAAGGCGCCCGCGTTTGCCCCGGCCGGCCAGAGCACGCAGATGATCGTCGGCGCCGACGCCAGCGACGACCAGACCATCCTGAACACGGCCGAGACGCTCTACGGCAGCTACAAGCTCAAGCGCGTGTACTACTCGGCCTTCAGCCCGATCCCGCAAAGCCCCAAGAGCGTGCCGCTGGCCCCGCCGCCGCTGCTGCGCGAGCACCGCCTGTACCAGGCCGACTTCCTGCTGCGCGGCTACGGCTTCTCGGTGGGCGAACTCATGCCCGAAGCAGGCAACCTGGCGCTCGATATCGATCCCAAGCTGGCCTGGGCGCTCACCAACCGCGAGCACTTTCCGATGGACCTGAACCGCGCCGACGAGACCATGATCGCGCGCGTGCCCGGCATCGGCCTGCGCAACGCCAAGCGCATCATCGACCTGCGCCGCATCCGCCGGGTGCGCTGGGAAGACCTGTCGCGCCTGCGCTGCAGCATGAAGAAGCTCGCGCCCTTCATCATCACGGCCGACTACAAGCCGGTGCAGGGCGCGGCCAGCTCGCACATCCTGCGCCGCCACCTGGCCGATGCGCCCGAGCAGATGAACCTGTGGCCGGAGCTGCAGGCGGCATGACCGACCCGGCCGCCATGGCCGCGAGCGGCCAGCCGCTGCAGGTGAACAGCTTCGGCGAGTGGCGCAGCACTGCGCGCGAGCTCCTGCGCGCCGGCGTGCCGCCCGAAGCCGTCACCTGGAATACGCCGGATGCGGCCGGCAGCGGCGACCTGTTCTCGGGTGCGCCGGCGGTCGTGGTGGAGTCGTATCATTCGGCCATTCCAACACAACAGGCGCAGCCGCCGAAACAGGCCGTTGCCGTCGTGCCGCGCTCATTGCTCGAGATGCTGCAGAAAGCCGCCTGCTTTCGCGCCCCGGACCGCTGGGCCTTCCTTTACCGGGTGCTGTGGCGCTGGCAGCAGGGCGAGCACGACGTGCAGTCGCCGGCCGACCCGGACGGGTCGCGCCTGGCCGGCATGGTCAAGGCAGTGCGCCGCGAGGAGCACGACATGCATGCGTATATCCGCTTCCGCGAGCGTCCCATCGAGGCCGGCGCGCCGCGCTTCGTGGCCTGGTTCGAGCCGGCCCACGACGTGCTGCCGCAGGTGGCCGAGCATTTCGTGGCGCGCATGGGCAGGACCAGCTGGATGATCGCCACGCCGGAAGCCAGCGTGTTGTGGGACGGCGCCACGCTGCACAATGCCGGCCCATTGATGAGCAGCGCGGCCGACCTGGATGACGCCGGCGAAGCGCTGTGGCTCACCTATTACCGCAGCATCTTCAACCCGGCGCGCGTGAACGCCCAGCTGATGCAAAGCCACATCCCATCGCGCTTCTGGAAGAACCTGCCGGAAGGCGCGATCGTGCCCTCGATGGTGAGCCAGGCCGAACTCGGCGCGCGCAAGATCGGCCAGGTCGAGACTGTCGGCCGCAAGAGCGGCGCCACCATTCCGATTTCGGCCGAACGGGCCCAGCCCGACCGCGAGCAGCCCTCCAGCCTCGACGAATGCCGGCGCTGCGAGCTGTGGCAGTACGCGACCCAGGCGGTGCCCGGCGAAGGCTCGAAGCGCGCACCGATCATGATCGTGGGCGAGCAGCCGGGCGACCAGGAAGACCTGGCCGGCAAGCCTTTCGTGGGACCGGCCGGCAAGCTGCTCGACCGCGTCTTCGCCCAGGCCGAGGTCGACCGCGAGACGGTCTACCTGACCAACGCCGTGAAGCACTTCAAGTGGGAGCCCAAGGGCAAGCGCCGCATCCACAAGACCCCGGCCCAGCGCGAGGTCGAGGCTTGCCATTACTGGCTCGAGAAGGAGCTGGCCGCGGTCAAGCCCAAGGTCATCGTCGCCATGGGCTCCACGGCGCTCAAGTCGGTGCTGGGCAAGGGCACGGTCACGCTCAAGGACACGCTCGGCAAGCCGGTCTGGCACGAGGGGCGCTGGGTGGTGACGATCTACCATCCCTCGTATGTGCTGCGCGTGCCTGACGAAACGGCCAAGCAGGAAGCGTTTTCGAGCATGGTGCGAGGATTGCAACTGGCGCATGACCTGCTGGCGCGGACCGAGGGTCCCGATCCGGCCTGAACTGTTCCAGCAACTGGAGCAGCCTGTTGCGCCGACGACGCAAGATGTAAAAATCTCGTTATCGAACTCGTCACAATTCAGTGAATGTCCACACTTGTCTCGTAAAATTTCCGTACAGCATTAATTGCTGAGCAGATAGATAACGGCGCCGTGCCGCTTACCTTTGCCTTCGCCGGACTTTCACGAGACAACCATGATCACTCTTTTCCGGCTGCTGCCGGTTTCCCTGCTCTTGCTGGCCATGCCGGCCGCCAAGGCCGATACGGCTGTCACTGCCGCAGCGCCTGCCGCGCTGGCCGTGACGTCCACGGTGACCCTCGCTTCGCAATACGTATCGCGCGGCATCCGCCAGAGCTGGGGCCGCCCGGCCATCCAGGCCGGCGTCGATGCGGTACACGCGAGCGGCTGGTCGGCCGGCTCGTGGGCCTCGACCGTCAGCGACCGCTTCATTGAGGGCGGCCGCGTCGAGTGGGACCTGTACGGCGGCTATACCGGCACGCCGGGACCGGTGGGCGTGAGCCTGATGGCCGTGCATTACCGCTATCCGGGCGCCCGCATCGGCGCCGTCAAGTACGACTACACCGAACTGGTGCCGGGCCTGAGCTACGGCGCCTTCTACGCCAAGTATGCCCGCACCGTGTCGCGCGGCTTCTTCGGCATCACCGATGCACGCGGCACCGGCTACCTGGACATCGGCGCCAACCACGACCTGGGCGGCGGCTATACCCTGAACCTGCACGCGGGCGATGGCCGCGTCGCCGGCCGCGGCAACGACATCTGGGACTGGCGCGACATCAAGGTCGGCGCCACCAAGACCTTCGACGGCGGCTGGAGCGTGGCCGCCGCCTATACCCGCGCCTGGGGCGCCACCGATGCCTACGACCGCTACACCACCGGCGTGCCGCGCGCCGGCGGCAGTCTCGCGATTTCCAATCCTGCCAAGGGCACGCTTGCCGTGAGCCTGGCGCGTACCTTCTAAGAACAGAGACCACCATGACCAAGCAGACGCAGTCCCGCCGCTCGCCCGGCGTTTCCCTTTCCCTGACCGCCAAGATTTGCGCCACCGCCACGGCGCTGGTGGTGCTCAGCCTCGGTGCGACCTCGACCTTCATCGGCATCAAAAGCAGCGCCAGCGCGGAGGCGAGCGCCTTCGAGCAGGCCCACACTACGGCGCGCGAAGCGGCCGTGGCGCTGGAAGGCCGCATCGGCCTGAACCTGGCGTCGGTCGGCAGCCTGTCGGGTGTCATGGCCGCGAGCCGCGGCTCGGCGCTGCCCCTGCAGCGCGACCAGGTCAACGACATGGTCTGGCATGCACTGCGCGCCAATGCCGACATGATCGGCATGTCGGTCGCGTTCGAACCGGATGCGCTCGATGGCAAGGATGCGGAATATGCCGGCAAGGCCCCGCATTACGACGCCACCGGCCGCCACATGCCCTACTTCACCCGCGGCGCCGACGGCAATGCGAAGATCGAGCCGATCGTCTTCCTGCCCACGGCAGGGGCCAACGACTGGTACGACGAGCCCAAGGCCACCGGCCGCATGCACTTCACCGAACCCTACCAGTATCCGATCGACGGCAAGAACGTCCTGATCGCGTCGCTCGCGGCGCCGATCAAGGTCGACGGCAAAGTCATCGGCGTGACCACCGCCGACTTCCCGCTGACCAAGCTGTCGGCCATCCTGGCCGGCATGAAGGTCATGGAAGGCGGCACGCTGGCGCTGGTGTCGAACGGCGGCATGTACGCCAGCCACCCGACCGCGGAGCGCAACGGCAAGAAAGCGGACGACCTGCCGGCGGCGGCGCTCGACGCCGTCAAGAACGGCACGACCTACCAGTACGTCGATGCCAGGGGCATGGTCCACATGCTGCAGCCGGTGCGCCTGCATGCGGACATCGCGCCGTGGTCGATCTCGCTGGCCTTCCCGGAAAGCGTGGCGACGGCTTCTTCGCGCCAACTGGCCGGCTATGCGGCGATCGTCTCGATCGTCTGCGCCATCGTCGCGGCCTTCGTGATGGTGTCGGTGCTGCGCCGCCTGACGCGTCCACTGCGCAAACTCAGCGCCACCATGACCGACCTCTCCAGCGGCAACGCCGACCTGAGCGCACGCCTCGACGCGCGCGGCAAGGATGAACTGGCGCAGATCGCGGCCGGCTTCAACGGCTTCGTGGCCAAGATCCAGGACGTGCTGGCGCGCGTGAGCATCAGCTCGGAGGCGGTCGCCACGGCATCGAGCGAAATCCGCCAGGGCAATGCCGACCTGTCGGTGCGTACCGAGCAGCAGGCCGGCGCACTGGAAGAAACCGCGGCCTCGATGGAAGAACTCAACGGCACCGTCAAGCAGAATGCCGACAACGCACGCCAGGCCAACCAGCTGGCCGAATCGGCAAGCTCGATCGCCGTGCGCGGCGGCGAGGTCGTGTCCCAGGTGGTGGATACGATGGCTTCGATCAGCGACTCCTCCAAAAAAGTCGTGGACATCATCGGCGTCATCGACGGCATCGCCTTCCAGACCAATATCCTGGCGCTGAACGCGGCGGTGGAAGCCGCGCGCGCCGGCGAGCAGGGTCGCGGGTTCGCGGTCGTCGCCACGGAAGTGCGCAACCTGGCGCAGCGCAGCGCCGCCGCCGCCAAGGAAATCAAGACCCTGATCGGCGACTCGGTGCAGAAGGTCAGCGTCGGCACCGACCTGGTGGCCGAAGCCGGCAAGACCATGGGCGACGTGGTGGCCAGCGTGCGCCGCGTCAGCGACATCGTCGCCGAGATCAGCGCCGCCAGCGCCGAGCAGAGCACCGGCATCGGCCAGGTCAACCAGGCCATCGTGCAGATGGATGGCGTGACCCAGCAGAACGCGGCGCTGGTGGAAGAAGCGGCGGCGGCGGCGGAAAGCCTGCAGCAGCAGGCCGCAACGCTGGTCGCGCTGGTCGGCGAGTTCAAGCTGGAAAGCGAGGCCCGCCCGCAACTGGCCGCGCGCCCTGCGCAGGCACGCCTGGCCATGCAGGCAGCATGAAGTGAGGGCAGGCCACCGGCTTTAAGGATTGGCTCATATTGCAGAGCTAAGCTTGACGGACAACCAACAACAAGGATGTCCTGCATGCTGAAATTCGCCTTCCTGCCGGCGCTGTGCCTGGCCCTCGTCGCAGCCCCTGTCCGTGCCCAGTCGGCCGATCCGGCGCCGGCGCCCGCGGTATCCGCCGAGCCGGCCGTCGACCCGCAGGCCGCGCCGGAACAGATCCTGGTGGTCGGCCAGAAGCCCGGCCCCGGCATGTGGAAGGTGTCGAAGGACGACCACGTGCTGTGGATCTTCGGCACCTATTCGCCGCTGCCCATCAAGATGGACTGGCGCTCGCACGAGGTCGAAGCCGTCGTCAAGCGCTCGCAGGAATACCTGGCCCCGCCGATGGGCAAGGTCGATATCGGCTACCTCCAGGGCCTGATGGCGCTGCCCCTGCTCATCGGCATCAACGACAACCCCGACGGCGCTACCCTGCGCGACGTGCTCCCGGCCGACGTGTATGCGCGCTGGCTGCCGCTCAAGGAAAAATACCTGCCCAAGAACAAGGAGCGCGAGCGGCCGATCTTCGTGGGCGGCCAGTTGTTCAGCGCGGCGCTGAAGCAGGCCGGCCTGACGACCAGCACCGACGTGCGCAAGCAGGTCGAGAAGATCGTCGACGCCAACAAGCTCAAGGTCACGAAAACCGTCCTCACGCTGCCGGTGGAAAACGCCCGCCGCGTGATCAAGGACTTCAAGAAGTCGCCGCTCGACGATGCGGCCTGCTTCTCGGCGACCCTGACGCGCCTGGAAACCGATATCGAAGCGATGCGCCTGCGCGCCAACGCCTGGGCCAAGGGCGACATCGACGTCATCCGCAAGCTCAATTTCGTGGACCAGCAGGAAAGCTGCACCAACGTCATCATGAACAGCGCCGCCGTCCGCGACAACCCATCCTTCCAGGACGCCGAGCCGCGCCTGCGCGCCATGTGGGTCGCCAATGCGGAAGCCGCACTGGCCCGGAACGCCTCGACCTTCGCCGTGCTGGCCATGAAGGACGTGCTCAATCCGAAGGGCGTGGTGGCCATGCTGGCGGCGAAGGGGTACAAGGTCGAGCAGCCGGAGTAGTCCAGCCAGGGCCCGGCCCACCTCACCGGGCGTCTTGTTTTCCATTGGCTACATTAGGAATTTGTCAAAGAAACCCGAACACGCGTAGAATGCGAGGGCACCGCGGGTGTAGCTCAATGGTAGAGCAGAAGCTTCCCAAGCTTACGACGAGGGTTCGATTCCCTTCACCCGCTCCAATGAAAAGCGCCACAAAAACGAGAGCTCTCCGCTCCACAAAATACGCGCCGCTCCACAAAAATTATGGACTACGCCTAATGTTCTTTCTGTCGCGCTCACGCGACAGACTTGTTGGTTCGCCAACCTGTACAATTGGGCGAGTCCAAAGCGAAAGGTATACGCATGTCCACAGCAGCTCCAGCCAGGCAGATCGGCGAGATCATGTTGGAGCTAAGTCAGCTGCTTCGAAAGCCTGACTTTGACCTGTTGCAGCTCCGCCGTTTGGAGATTGCTGTACAACGGTTGTGGGAAGCCAGTGCTATTTCCCCTGTTGAGTACTATTCAACGAAGGCCTTTTTTGCGGTTGGGAAGCAGCAACTTAATAATGCGTTGGATGCAGCCATCAACGTTGTGCGCCTGGCACCCAGCGACACAATCGCCCGACTCAACGCGTTGACCATTTTTGTTGCAATCGTCGAAGTAGACCAAGCCATGCCTCTGCTGAAATCCCTGGCCTCTACTCAGCTAGACAACAAGAACATCTTGAAAGACTTGATCATCAAAGGGGCTGACCTCATGCAGTTCAACTTAGTGAGCGAGCTCTTCAAGCGATTGGATGCGCTTTCTATCAACGACGCTGAAGTGGTGTCTTTGCGTCGGCATTCTTGCGAACGGGCTCTCAACCTCATGAATCGGTATGGGCTTACTGACGACGATATGGCGGCGCGCGTCAATACCGCTGCTGGAGCCCTTCGGGCGAAAGGGTTTGACGTTTTCCGTAGCTCACGACGGACTCTTAGCGATGGTTCCTTCGTGCAGTACATGCATATAAATGCAAGTGCGGATATATGTGCAGAGCTCAACTTTGACATCGCCGATGCATTGGTTGAACAATTTGAAGACCCTTGTGGAGAGCTCGTGTCCTTCTCCTGCCGCCCTTCGTCAGATCTGGCGACGATGGACCATATCCCAGTGGAGCAGCTATGAGCGTTACTCATCAGGAGTTCGCGAGTTTTGCTGAAAAGCTTTTGTCGTCCGATGAGGAAATTGACTGGCGAATGTCGGCGGCCAGATCGTATTACGCGAGCTATCATCGTGCGAAATTGAGTACTCAATTCTGTCCCGATAATTCGCATTTCGCTATGGCGAGTCACGAACGGGTTACCGATAGTTTCAAGCTTGAAGGGTCACGCCCTGCAAAATCAATCGCGTATATTTTGATTGAAATGAAAAAAATTCGGGCGGTTGCAGACTACGAGTTGAACGACCCATTCGAAAAAAGCATTGCGGTCAACCAGTCCGCGCAACATCGTGAGTTAGAAAAAAAATTGAATTTGTTCGATGAAAGCGGCGGTCAAAAGACTGCATAAGGCTACTTGGTTAGCGTCACTATTAAATAGTGACGCTGCGTCGTTTTAACGCTGTTATGACCTAGCAGGTCGCGCGCGGCTTCCTCTCCTCACCCTCCGCCGTACCGCTGGCTTGCCTTCGCTCCTAGAAGGTAGATTCAGCACGCGACCTCTCGAGCCGCTCAGCGGAGGATGTTCGGCTGGGCCAGCTTCTGCATGTGAAATGTAAATCAATATTGCGACCTGATCGCAGCGGCGATTCGTTTGACATCGGAAAATCCGGTAGCAAGATGGAAGGTTGCTGAGCTTCGATCCGATTCCGACCATTGCAAAAACGATTCCATTGAGGGGTTAACTATGCCAATGATGCTCTTCGCACTAGCCAAGGTTCCCCAAATATGTTCATCATGCGGAATATACGCAATGCCGATAATTATAATAAGAGATGCCTCGTCAATCTTTTGCCGCCAAATTTCTTGTATGCCTTCAATCGTGCCTTGATTTACTGACGAAACTTTGCTTGGGCCGTACACCGAAAGAATTGGCGAGAGGTCTGAATTAGCAGGGTCGCCACACCACGCTCGGATGTCATCATGGTTCCTAACAGCCTTAAATGAGAGGCCGTTGAAATATCTATCGTTGCCAAAATATTGGTTGTTCTGCATTAAGATGCCCGGAGGGAGCGTTGGCAGAAAATTCGACGAGCCATGTAGCTTTAGGACGCCAACCCTGTTCGGCAGCGTGTATTCTGTTCCATACGCTACTGGATAGCCTAAACTTCCTAGGGCTTGCTCTAGCAGCAGGTCGTAATTCAACGAAGCAAAAGTGACCTTCTTAATCAAATCCGGACCAAGCTGCTGCAGTAGCTCAAGATAATAATTCCCATGTTTTACTATATATGAGGATAGAAGCAACGCAATTTCGCGTTGCATAGGCAAGACAACATTACTTCCCAAATGTGCCACAGCTGCCATTCCAGCTTCAAATCCCTGCGTGGCGAATACCTCCGCAAAATCATTAGAAATAGCTTTGGGGACTGCGTTGCGCTTGACTAGTTCGTCGAATAGCATGTTTCCCAACGGTGGGCATTTGGGAAAGCAGTTCCCTGAAAATGCACTAGCTCCAGCGCCGAACATCAGCATTACTTTACTCATAGCGAACCTCGAAGTTGTATAAGTAAGTGTCGCATATTCATTCGGTTCGCGCATAGTAGAGTCGCGAGCTGAGCCTCAATAGATCTCGTTATTTCGTCGGCGTGACGATTTTCCCCCGCCGTAAATAGTGCCGCTGTGTCGTCTTTACACTGTCATGGCCTAGCAGGTCGCGCGCAGCTTCCTCTCCCCGTCCATCAGCAGTATCGTCAGCCGCCTTCGCACGCAGGTCGTAGAAGCGGAATTCCTTGATTGCGTTCGCCAGCCCCGGAGTCTTTGCTGCAGCGGCCGCCCGGGCCTTGTCGAACTGCGATCGCAGCGTCGGCGCCGTGAGCCGCTTCCCATGCTCGTTGACCAGCAGTGCGGCAGTCACAACCTTGTGTCCAGCCTTTCTCGCCTCAATGCGCTCGAGCAGCGTGGCCAGCTCGCCGACCAACTTGATCCGCAGCGGCTGCTTCGTCTTCTCCTGGGTGACGATCAGATGTCCGTCAACGATGTCGTGCACCGTCATCTTCAGCGCATCCGCTGGCCGCTGGCCGGTCAAGTACGCCAAGTCCATAGCGTCCCGAAGCGGTGCACTTGCAGCGGCCCAGACAGCCTTGAAGACCATGTCGCTGATGTACACGGTTCGCTTCTTCAGCGAGTAGCCCTGGATGCCTTCACAGGGGTTTGGCAAATCGGTATAGCCCCAGCCGCGGGCGTGATTCCACATGGTCGAGAAAACGCGCTTGCACCGGTTTGCCGTCGTGCGCTTATCTGCATGGTCTTCCAGGAAGTTCTTGATGTGCATCGGCCGGATCTGGCTCAGCGGGGCTTTCGCAAACGACTCTAAAAGATGCTTGATGGGGAAGAGCGGCCCCAAGGCGACGCTGGCCCTGCCTTTGTTCAGGAGTGGGCTGTGGTAGTGGGGTAGGCGAAACACGTTCACAAACCCAGTTCTTGCTCAAGCACATACGACCTCATACACTTGCTTGTAACGACTGTCCGCTATCGGCCAGAAGCAGACGTTAACGTTTAGGAGAGGGACTCATGGAAGAACTGCACATCATCTTCACTGAAGAGCAAGTCTTGGTGTCCAAGAAGCCTTACGCCTCGTGGCAAGAAATCCAAGCTGAATTTGATGACTACAAAACTTCTCTGGGCCCGTGGGATGCAGCGACAACCGTATCGTGGTTAGCAGAAGAATACGATCTTGTGCCTTCGGTCGAGAACCAAATCGAGTTACTACTGTCCAGTGATCAAACTGTTCGAACCCTGTCCTTCGCGTCCGACTAACCACGCATCGTCCAAGGTCCGCAATAGGTCGACAGCTGTCATATGCTGAGCGGTCACAGTCGGCCAAAAGCTGTCGGTGAACAATTTTTTAAGGGATGTATGCCGCGCTTAGTTTGGCTCTTCGGAATCACATTTACCGTGCTGTCGGCTAGCACGCTTGCTCAAACACCTACTTGTCTGAATGACGGCACATCTCACGACTCGCTCAGGTGCGAGGAAGCTAAGTTGAATGCCGCTGAGCGGAATTTGAATTCTGCATACACGCGATTGCTTGCTGAGCTTAGAGACTCAAAGGCTCGGGCCGGATTGGTCCACGCGCAGCGTGTATGGATAAAGTTCCGAGACCTCGACTGCAACGCGAAATATGAATTGCGTCCCGATGCTACCTTGCGTTCGTGGTATCCGATGGCATGTCGCCGAGAGCACGCGCAACAACGTGCTGCACAGTTAGCGGAATGGACTTCAGACTGAGCGCCCTGGCCCTCCCAGCTACGGAATCGACGGGTTGTCGATGGCTGCTTTGGGTCGGATCCAGTCGTCCGTGACAGTCTTCGATTTTTCGCCCTTGGCGAGCTGCTATGCTGAGCTCAACGGCCGCCGTCTGCCAGAAACGGACGTCGCAGTTGATGTAAAAATGGATGAATGGACGAGATGAGGGGTGCTGTTAATAATGTTGTGCTGCAAAGATATGGTTGGCTTCTTGGAAACTGAACCCTGCACAAACTATCCTTAGGCTAATGAATGCGCATCCTGTACGAACAAAACTGAATCGCCACGAGTTCAGTAGACACTCCTGAGCCTATAATTGTAGGTTCAAGGAGAAGGTATGAGCGGCAAGCG